>JAQXJR010000016.1 GCA_029009055.1 Eubacteriales bacterium
GACATAGAGAGCATTTGGTTCACATTCCTTTCGTGGTTTTGTGGTTATTACTTAGAATGGAACAACCGATGCTCTTTTTCAATGTCTAATTTTCTCTTCTCTTATTTTTCATCCCCCAGAAATCCGTGAAGAACCAAATAAAAACGGATGACCTTCCGGGCTGTATTCAGCTCGGAGATCATCCGTATTTTCATGCATAAAGCATGAGTTAAATATGTATAAATATAAAAGGGTCTAAATCAGTTCTGGCTCGCCGTTTCAGCCGCCGCGCCGCTTTCTTCCTCTGTTTCCAGCTCCTTAGCCTTACCCAGGCCGATGAAGTCTCTCGTTCTCGCGAGTTTAGGATGGTTGAATATCTCATCAGGCGTGCCCTGCTCGGCGATCACGCCCTGATCTATGAACATGACCTTATCGGAAACCTCCTGGGCGAAGCGCATCTCGTGCGTTACCACGATCATGGTCATTCCGTTTTCTGCCAGCTTTCTCATTACGTCCAGAACTTCGCCTACCATCTCAGGGTCCAGGGCTGATGTCGGCTCGTCGAAGAGCAGGATCTCAGGATCCATGGCCAGAGCCCTCGCTATGGCTACCCTTTGCTTCTGACCTCCGGAAAGCGAACGCGGGTAAGCGTCCTTCTTATCCTCGAGGCCTACCATCTGCAGCAGTTCCAAGGCTTTCTTCTCGGCTTCAGGCTTAGGGATGCCCTTAACGTGCACCGGGGCAGCGATGATGTTACCCATTACGGTCATGTTGGCGAAGAGGTTGAAGAACTGGAATAACATGCCCATCTTCTCGCGGACTTTCGTTATATTTTCTTCTGTGATGAGTGTTCCGTCTATGTAAACTTCGCCGTCGTCAGGCACTTCCAACCTGTTTATGCAGCGGAGGAATGTGGATTTACCGCCGCCGGACGGGCCGATTATGCTCAGCACTTCTTTATCATTTATGGTCTGGCTGATGCCCTTCAGTACCTCGAGGTCGCCGAAGGACTTCTTCAGATTCTTGATCTCTATCATTTCTGTCTATCCTTTCCGGGCCGATCAGTTGTCGGACATCTTCTTTTCCATTACGAGCACGAGCTTAGAGAGTGGGATCGTGAATACGAGGTATACGATCGCTACGCCCAGGTAAGCAGGGAACGTATTGAATGTGGCAGCGGAATAGAGTGCGCCGCGTCTCATTATCTCTACTACGCCGGCGAATGACAGGACTGCCGTTTCCTTTATCATGGTTATGAATTCGTTACCCAGGGCAGGCATTATGATCCTGATAGCCTGAGGAACTACTACGAGCCTCATAGCCTGAGAATGAGTCATGCCGAGGGAAGCTGCCGCTTCCAGCTGACCCGGGTCTACGGCCTGTAGTCCTCCGCGGACTATCTCGGCCATGTAAGCCGCGCTGTTGCAGCCGCACATGATCAGGGCAGGAATCATAAGAGATGACCACCTGAAGTCTCCGCCGTTATTCTGGATCAGTGTCGGGATGCCGTAAGCCGCTATGAATACCTGAACGACCAGCGGTGTTCCCCTGACTACGTCCACGTAGAATGTCGAAAGGCCGCGCAGGACCTTTATCTTAGACATACGCATGAAGGCTAGCAGGAAACCTAGGACCAAGCCGACTACTACGGCCAGGGCGCTGACGCCCAGCGTGGTAGGCGCGCCCTTAAAGGCCATAACGATTCCTACGCCTAATTGCTGAAAAAATTCTATCATATGGTTTTCCGTTTCTATATTGATCTTAAAATAACTGAAAAACAGCCTGCCGTCAGGAACCGGCTTGACCCGGCCCCGATCGCAGGCTGATGATATCGGGAAATCAACTATTTATAAGTTGGCTCCAGACCCCACTTCTCGCAGATGTCAGCGTATGTGCCGTCCTTAATGATAGCCGCGAGCCCCTCGTTTATCTGATCGAGCAGCTCCTTATTACCCTTCTTAACAGCTATAGCGTAGTGCTCCTTATCGAGAACGTCGCCGACGATCTTAAACTTATTCTTATGCTTAGCCATGTACTGCTCAGCTACCGGCTTATCGATAAGAACAGCGTTTACGTCTCCGTTCTGCAGCTGCAGCACGCATGTGTCGAATCCGTCGAGTACGACAGCCTTAGCGATCTTACCGTCTTTCTCCAGCTCCTGGACCTTATCAGCGCCTGTAGTAGCTGTCTGGCTGGCAACCTTCATGTTAGACTTAAGGTCGTTAACGCTCTTAATAGTGGTGTTATCCTTCTTAACGAGAACTACTACACCAGCTTCATAGTACGGATCAGAGAAGTCTACCTTCTTACGGCGGTCTTCAGGGTCTCCGTTCATTCCGGAAGCGATGATGTCAGCGTTTCCAGCCTTAATAGCCGGGATCAAAGCGTCGAATCCCATGGATGTGAACTTTACCTTAAATCCTTCCTTCTCGCCGATGGCTTCCATCAGGTCTACGTCGAATCCGGCGTTGTTACCGTCCTTATCAGTAGTGTCGAACGGTGGGAATGTGTTCTCGAATACTACCTTATATGTAGGAACTTCCTTCTTCTCCTCCTTAGCGGAGCCACATGCTGTGAATCCGGCGATCATGCTGACACAGAGCGCCAGTACGCCGATGGTCTTAAATACTGACTTTTTCATGATATAATCAACCCTTTCATATCAATTCATAAAATTTAATATAAATGCATTATAACATGCTTCGGGGGTCTGTCAATGCATTATTGTGAATTTCTATGCATAATTATAAATACACCCCGCAAAGCCTTTCCGTCGTATTCGGCTCTGCCATCCGTCCGCGCCGCGAAAAACTACATTTATATATAAGGCAAGCATACATACCCATATATGGTAGTTCACACAGCAAAGCCGAAGAGTGGGGGAGGCCACATCCGTGAACCCTGTGAGGAATCCCGCAAGTGTTGGAATAAGCGGGCGTCGGTTCGTGTTAAAAAAATATCAATAAAATGTAAAAAAGTCTTGTCAAAGACTATGTTTAAATGTTAACATACTAGCAACCCGCTAAACAGGCGCTTACAGCAGATCCCCCGGATCAGCTGAAAATCATTTCGAAAGATATCGAAAAAAGTGCTTGACAGTTATAATGCTGGATGATACTATATCATAGTTCGCGATAAACGAAACATGACTTATGTCTATAGCGTTTAAATGTCAGGTAAATAAATTCGAAAGAATGAAAAAAGTGCTTGACAGGTGCGTGAGCGAGTGATAATATATTGCTTGTTCGCTGCGAGCGGACGGCGGCCTTGAGCCGCGGAACATTGAAAACTCCATAGACGAGGAAAATAGTCAAACAGACAATAA
>JAQXJR010000017.1 GCA_029009055.1 Eubacteriales bacterium
GTTCACATTCCTTTCGTGGTTTTGTGGTTATTACTTAGAATGGAACAACCGATGCTCTTTTTCAATGTCTAATTTTCTCTTCTCTTATTTTTCATCCCCCAGAAATCCGTGAAGAACCTTTATTATTATAATTCGCCCACAGAGCGGCTAAGAATCTTTAATCGCTTGTCGCTATATATCTGCTCAGCACGCCGGCGAATGATTCCACGTTAAGTGACTGGATGTAAACAGATCCTGTGCCGCGGAACGTGTTAACTATGCCCTCACCAGTACCAATGGACTGGAAGAAGCCGTTCTCCATGTGGATGTCATAGTCGAGATCCCTGGACCAGGCGACTACGTGGTTATTATCTATGGTGACCTCAGAGCCGTTAAGGTCCAGCCTCTTAACGGACCCGAACGTGTTGCATAGCAGGACGCCCTCGCCTCCTGTCGTCATGACGAAGAGTCCGCCTGTTCCAGAGAAAACAGCGCGTCCCAGTGACTGGCGCTCCATAGTGTAATTAGCTGATCCGTCCATAGCCAGGAAAGCTCCGTCGTTCAGGCGGTACTGGTTCGCTCCCAGTTCCAGGGCTATGATCTCGCCCGGCATATTAGGAGCCAGAGCCAGAAGTCCGTTATCCGAATTAGATATGGCTTCCGTTATGAACATGCTCTCACCGCTGGTCATGGACCTTCCGATGGCTCCAATCAGCTTACCGAATCCCGATCCCTTACCGTTAAGATGCGTGTTCAGCTGGATCCCCGTAGAGTGGTACACCATGCTCCCGCGCTGGATGAAGACATGCTCGCCCTGCTCCAGCTGGACCTGGACCAGAGGGAATTGGCCCTTATCTATGCTGTAATTCATTCTGTTATCGCTCATGATTACCTCCATGTGATGGTGATAAATATCTACCGATAGTCTATCATATAACAGATAAGTAAAATAGTTCTATTATTTAAAGATTACGCAAAGCGGACCCTGGCAGGTGCGCTTTGCGGTTTGGGCCCGGCGGCATAAGCCGTAAATGATTTGCAAATATATAAGCCTCGGTAGTAAAATAAATAACATGCGCCGCCCTTGGCGCCAATATATAAGGAAGGATAAACATTTATGGATATAAGCCGGATAATAACGAAAGAACTCGGGATCAGGGAGGCTCAGACTGAAGCTGTCATAAAGCTCTACGACGAGGGGAACACTATCCCGTTCATTGCCAGATACAGGAAGGAGCAGACGGGCGGTCTGGACGACGACGTGCTCCGCGCCTTCGAGGAGAGACTTAAGTACCTGAGGAACCTCCAGGACAGGAAGGATACGGTGCTCGCCTCCATAGAAGAGCAGGGGAAGCTGACGGATGAGCTTAAGGCGAAGATAGATGAGGCCATGACAGCCGTGGAAGTGGAGGACCTCTACCGCCCATACAGACCTAAGAGGAAGACCCGGGCTTCTGTCGCTGAGGCTAAGGGGCTGAGGCCGCTCGCCGAGTATATTTTATCTGATGGTGCTGACCACAGCGTCGAGGAAGAGGCTGGGAAATATGTGGACCCGGAGAAAGAGGTGGAGTCTGCTGAAGCCGCTATCCAGTACGCCGAGGATATTATTGCAGGAGACCTGTCTGACGACGCCGATACCCGTGCCTGGATTCGTAAGGAGACTGAAGACCACGGCATCTTAGTCACATCCGGGAAGAACGAGGATGACGACCCGAAGAAACAGGTATACGAAATGTATTTCGACCGCCGGGAGCCTGTCCGCGCCGTACCTGGCCACAGAGTCCTGGCTGTGAACAGGGGCGAAGCCGAGAAGGTCCTGAGCGTTAAGATAGAGCTGGCTGAGGAGCCTATCACACAGAGGTTAGCTAAGGAAGCAGGCGCCGGCAGGAACCAGTTTACGGATAAATATATCCGCGAGGCGGCTGAGGACGCATATAAGAGGCTGATCGCGCCTTCTATAGAGAAGGAAGTAAGAGGCGAGCTCACTGATAAGGCTCAGGAAGGGGCTATTAAGGTGTTCGCTGATAACTTAAAGCAGCTCCTCATGCAGCCGCCACTCGCCGGTAAGACAGTGCTGGGCTGGGACCCGGGCTACAGGAACGGCTGTAAGCTAGCTGTATGCGATGAGACGGGAAAGATCCTCGATACGACTGTCGTTTACCCGACGGAGCCATATAACAGGGTAGACCAGGCTAAACGGGTCTTCATGAACTGGGTCAGGAAGTATCATGTCGATGTCATTTCTATCGGTAACGGCACTGCTTCCCGCGAGTCTGAGAAGATAGTAGCTGACTTCATCAGGGAGTCTGGCCTGGACCTCTATTATGTGATCACGAACGAGGCAGGGGCTTCTGTATATTCCGCGTCTAAGCTTGCGGCTGAAGAGCTCCCGGACCTCGATGTAGAAGGAAGGTCATCCGCTTCCATAGCACGCCGCGTCCAGGATCCTCTAGCGGAGCTGGTGAAGATAGACCCGCGCTCTATAGGAGTCGGTCAGTACCAGCACGACATGGATCAGAAGAAGCTAGGCGAGGCCCTGGGGACAGTGGTAGAGGACGCTGTAAACCATGTCGGAGTCGACCTTAACACGGCTTCAGCTCCGCTCCTCCAGTACGTTTCCGGCGTCAGCAAGCCTGTAGCTAATAACATAGTTAAATACCGCGAGGAGAACGGCCGCTTTAAGAGCCGCCGGGAACTCCTGAAGGTGTCCCGCCTGGGACCTAAGGCTTACGAGCAGTGCGCCGGCTTCCTCCGCATCAGGGGCGGCGAGGAGCCTCTCGATATGACAGCCGTCCATCCTGAGAGCTACGAAGCCGCGAGGAATGTCTTAAGATTCCTGGGCGTAACTGAGGCTGACCTTATATCAGGAGCTGCCAGGGACGCTGCGAAGAACGTCCTCACGGCAGACACGAAGGCTCAGCTTAAGGAGCTCGCTGAATCCGCCGGCACTGATACTTACACGCTTACAGACATACTTAAGGAAGTTGAGAAGCCGGGCCGCGACCCTCGTGAGGATGTCCAGGCTCCTATCCTGAGGTCAGACGTCATGGACATGAACGACCTGAAGCCGGGCATGAAGCTTAAGGGCACAGTGAGAAACATAGTCGATTTCGGCGCCTTCGTGGATATCGGCGTTCACCAGGACGGCCTGGTCCACATATCAGAAATGTCGAACCGCAGGATAAATCACCCTCTAGACCTGGTTAAAGTCGGTGATATAGTCGATGTGACAGTTCTCTCGGTAGATGAGAAGCGCGGCCGTATCTCCTTATCCATGAAGAATGGCGAGCCTAAGGAGCAAAGCGGAAGGTCTGCTGATTCCCGCAGGGATAGCCGTAAGAGCGGCGGCAGCGGGAAGAGGCAGAGCAGAAGCGATGACAGAAGAGAAGCCAGAGACATGACAGCCATGGAAAGAGCCTTTGCTGAGGCTAAGAGGAGAAAGAACGCTAAGAAATAGAGCCGGCAAGCCGGTCATGTATATCATATTAATAGATGTACAGGGAAAGGAGACATAATAATGAGTAAGGTAAATGATTTTCTGACAGAAGCGGGCGTGTTCTTCATGGCGACTGAGGACGGAGATCAGCCTAAGCTGAGACCGCTCGGTGCTCACATGGAGGTCGATGGTAAGGTCATCTTCGGCGTCGGAGATTTTAAGGATGTTTATAAGGAGATGGTTAAGAACCCGAAGGTAGAGATCGTGGCGCTTAAGGCTGAGGGACACTGGCTCCGCTACACGGGTAAGGCTGTCTTCGATCATAACGATGATTACGCTAAGATGATGATTGAGGCCGGCCACCTGGAAAGCATATATAACGATGAGACGGGCTATAAGATGATGACATTCCACCTGGAAGACGCGACGGCTGTGGACATCCAGGTCATGGGCCAGGGAGAGAATCTCCTGTAATAAATTCAATAATGGCATGTTAAGAAGAGCTCGGAGCCGGATGGCTTCGGGCTTTTTTATGAGAAATAAAATTTTGAAAAAATTAGCACTCATCTATTGACAGTGCTAACAAAGTGACTATAATAAGAATTGTCAGGAGGAAGAGATCAGAAAGGGTCGACCGAATGACAGTCAATTAATAAAATCGACGGTTCAGAAAGAGGTCATGAGCCTCGTGAGCAGGAACCGCAAGATATATAAGGAGGTACTTACTATGTTATTCCCTAGCATTTTCAGAGACAGTTTCTTCGATGACGATGATGATTTCATGGATTTCCCGGTAGCGACCGGAACAGATTACCTGATGAAGAGCGACGTTAAGGAGCTCGACCACGCTTATGAACTCGACATGGATCTGCCTGGCTTTAATAAGGATGACGTTAAGATGCAGCTGAAGAACGGAGTTCTGAACATCTCCGCTTCCACCAGCCAGAATAACGACGAGAAGGATAAGGATGGTAAATATATCAGACGCGAGAGATTCCAGGGCACATGCCAGAGAAGCTTCTATGTAGGTAAGGAGCTTAAGCCGGAAGACATTAAGGCTCAGTTCGAGAACGGAGTCCTTAAGGTAACAGTTCCTAAGAAGGAAGCTCAGCCGGAAGTAGAAGAGAATAAATACATCCAGATCGAGGGCTAATCACCCGACTGCCGGAGGCAGAAGCTGCAGGGGCGGCTTTGCTGAGCCTGAGAGATAATCGGTCATAAGGGGTGTTATTTAGACCCGTTCCACAATTGTGGGGCGGGTTTTTTATATGTTATAGACAATATTATGGTCGAAAGCTATAATTGGATATAGATAGACAGAGAATTGGAGGCCGGAAATAGATGGAAGATTTACTTGATTTTCTGCGCGAACAGGATATAGATGAGGGACTTATAGATGGAGTCAGGGATTTCCGCGAGAAATACGGGATCTCGGAAGACGCCAGAGTGCCTCGGCCGAAATTTAAGTATTATGGCAAAGAAATCTGGGAGAAGGCCATCATGGCTATGCTGACCGGGAAGAACCTTTTACTCACCGGTTCTAAGGCCACAGGTAAGAACGTCCTCTCAGAGAACCTGGCTGCCCTCTTCATGAAGCCGGCTTATTACATCTCATTTCACGTTAACGTGGACGCGGCATCGCTTATAGGCGCCGACACGTTCAGGAACGGCCAGGTCGAATTCAGGGAAGGACCGGTCACCAGGTGCGCTAAGGAGGGCGGCTTCGCTGTGCTCGATGAGATAAATATGGCTAAGAACGAGGCGCTGGCTGTCTTACACAGCATGCTGGACTACCGCCGGATCATAGATATACCTGGCTATGACCTCATAACTGTACGTCCGGACGCCAGATTCATAGCGACGATGAACTACGGATACGCCGGCACCAGAGAGATAAATGAAGCCCTCCAGTCCAGATTCGTCGTCATCCAGATGCCTTTCATCTCTAAGAAGAGCCTGGCTAAGCTGTTCCGGGATACATTCCCTGACATGAAAGAAAAATACGCTGACATGTTCGCCGAGCTTTTCTATGATATTAAGAATAAGGCGGACCATTCTGAGATTTCGGAGAAGCCACTCGACCTCCGCGGCATGATGGACGCCATTGACATGAGCCACTCTGGCTTGGAGCTTAACAGCGCCCTGGACATGGGCATAGTAGATAAGTCATCGGAGGAATACGAAAGGCAGATCGTGAGAGATGTCATCAGGAGCCGCGTACCTAAGAAAGTGACCTCGGACAGTATCTTCGGCAGGTGATGCTATAATGTCGGAATTTGGTATAGCTGTAAAGAGAGCTAGGAACGTTATCTGGAACGCGGCCGGGGATTACGGCGTAAGCACCGCATTTCTAGCCTGTTCGGGGAACGACGACATAGATTTCTACCTAAATAACGTCATAGGCTTCACATATAAATGGCTGGGCGAGGATAACGTTAACGGGCTATTCGACAGGTTCATAGGCTTGGAAGACCAGGCGGCCTGCGAGGCATTGGCATGGTGCGCCTTAGAGAAGATAGTATATAGCAAAGAAATAGAGTCTCGGCCGGCTCTCTCTGAGCTGAGGGAGAACTACGCTAATGAAGAGCTGGGAAGGCTCAGGGCTAATGTGTCCGAAGCCGGTCTCGTCTTGGTGCTCACCGTTTTATATAAGAGCATGCTCGGGGAGAAGAAGCTTCCTTCCGTAGGCGGCAGGGAGCGGGCGCTCATAAGAGGACTTAATTTAGAGGATGAAAACGGTGCTCCCGTTGAAATCACCGAACCTGGTGTTGTGACTGAGCATATTCGCCGCTCTATATTCACGTATTACCGCCTGCCTGATAATATCGGCATTAAAGAGAAGAAACAACTTAAGAAGTGGAATTTTACCATCTGGCATGTGAAGAAACAGAACGCCTTCGCTATGATAAGAGATCCTGAATATATGGAGAAGAAGGCGGAGGAAGAGGCTGAAGAGAAGGGAAACAGGCTCTCCGGGCTCGGAGGAAGCGGCGGCATATTTAAAAGAAAGAAGAAGACAGAGGAAGAGAGTCGGGAGACCATAAGAGAATATTTCGGAGATCCTGTATTTTCCAGGCAGATGACGGAATTCTACGAGCGGGAGATCTGCACGGGAGGCCACAGGGGCGTTAAGCTATACTTCGCCGGTGTAAACATAAGCAGCGATAACTTCGCTGAGGAGAGGAGCAGGCACGTAGCGCATAACCGGAACTTCTACATAGCCAATAGGCCGAGGTTCAATAACGCCATGAAGCGCCTGTCCATGCTGATAAGTAACGCCATACTGACCAGGCAGGCAGACGAGTTCTTCGTTAGCCGGGCTGGCTCTATAGACTCTGTGAAGGCCTGGCGGGGCGGCATCCTCAGCGATGAGAAGATCTTTCTCAGGAAGGATATTAAAGCCGGGGGCGACCTCTGCGTGACATTCCTCCTTGACGCTTCGGCGTCGCAGAAAGACCACCAGGAGGTAATAGCGGCGGAAGCCTACATAATAGCTGAGGCTTTGCGCATGAACGGGATAGATACTCAGATCCTGAGTTATTCCAGCCTCGAGGGCTTCACGATCATAAATATGCTGAAGGAGAAGCCTGAAGGGACGGTCAATAGGGGCGATTCTAAGAAGGACCAAGGTGTGTTCGGCTATACCGCCATGGGCTGCAGCCGTGATGGCTTGGCGCTTCGGGCGGCGAGGAAGCTCATAGATGACAGGAAGTACCGCTATAACCTGATGCTGGTGCTGACGGACGCCTGTCCGAATGATGACGCTTCTGTGCCTTACTCGGGCGTGGGTTTCCAGGCGCGCCAGTACACGGGTAAGGATGCCGTTCACGACACGGCCCAGGAGGTCAGGGCGGCTCAGGCTGATGATATCACGGTAGACGCCATAATTTTCAGCGAGGATGATATAATGTCGTCAGCGAAGGAGATCTATGGCGATAATTTCATTCGCATCCATAAGCTGGACGAGCTGGCGGGGGCTGCCGGCCAGTTCATACAGTCGGAGATAGTTAAGATATACGATTCGTAAAACCTGCCGGGGAACTGGGCCTAGGGGGTTTTGCCTGGCGCGGCGTTTTGCCGCGAGTTAAGCCGCAAGCCTCGCCTGGGAGCCCGGAGGGATACATTTAGGGATGGCTTTGCTAGATAATGATCGAAAGGGATAAGCAGGAGGTTAGAAAATGATTTCAGAACATATGAAACCGTTGGTCGCGGGGAATTCGGCGATTCGCGCCATGTTCGAAGAGGGGCGGCGGATGGCCGGGGAGTTCGGAGCTGAGAACGTGTATGACTTCAGCCTGGGTAATCCGAATGTGCCGGCGCCTAAGGAAGTGAATGAGGCTATAGTGGACATCATCGAGAATGAGGACAGCCATAAGGTGCATGGCTATATGCCGAACGCGGGTCATCCTGAGGTGAGGAAGGCTGTGGCGGATAACCTGAATGGGCGGTATGGGACGGATTACACGGCTGAGAACGTGATCATGACCGTGGGCGCGGGCTCGGCTCTTAATGTCATGCTGAAGACCATCCTGGACCCGGACGATGAGGTCATAGTGTTCGCGCCGTATTTCGTCGAGTATAGGAGCTACATCTCCAACTATTATGGTAAGACCGTGGAGCTTGAAACTACAGGGGATGAGGGATTCATGCCTGATCCGGATAAGCTGGCAAGCCTCATAAACGAGCGGACTAAGGCCGTGATCATAAACAACCCGAACAACCCGACAGGCGTCATATATCCGGCTGATGTCATCGCTAAGCTGGCGGGGGTCTTGCTCGCTAAGGAGAAGGAAATAGGTCACAGCATATATCTGATCTCCGACGAGCCTTACCGCGAGATAGCCTACGATGGGGCTAGGGTGCCTTGGCTGCCTGATTTCTACCAGAATACGATCATCGGCTATTCGTTCAGTAAGTCGCTTTCGCTTCCGGGCGAGAGAATTGGTTATGTCCTGGTTCCGTCTCAGATAGAGGGGGCTGATGAGTTTATCGCGGCTGCTACTATAGCAAATCGTGTGAGCGGGGATGTTAACGCTCCGTCGCTGATCCAGCTTGCTGTCGCCAGGTGCCTGGACGCTAAGGTGGATGTGGATTTCTACAGAAAGAATAGGGACCTGCTTTTAGAGATCATGGATCTGGCGGGTTTCGAGTATGTGAAGCCGGAAGGGGCTTTCTATCTCTGGGTGAAGTCGCCGGTGGATGATGATAAGGAGTTCGTGCAGGCAGGTAAGAAGGAGCATATCCTCATGGTTCCGGGCTCTTCGTTCGCGGGGCCGGGATATGTGAGGCTGTCATACTGCGTCTCTAAGGATATGATCCTGCGCTCTAAGGACGCTTTCTTAAGGCTGGGCGAGGCTTTTAAGTAGTCTGCTGTTGGCTGCGGCGCCCCGAGTCGACGGAAATCATTACATTATAAATAGAGGCATCTGCCGCTACGGGCTTATTAAAACCCGGGGTAGATGCCTTTTTCAGTTGATGAGTGCTATTTATCAATGATATTGCTGCGGGATACTTGCATGTCTGGATCTGTTATTTTGCCAGCTTATCCCTTACCAGCATGAGCAGGAAGCCCAGATAGTTCGTTCCCTGCCAGGTCTTCATGTCGAGCCTTCTGTCGTCATCGACCGGGAGGGCTATTCCCCAGACAGGGTCGTCAGGGTTGCACTCGGCGAGCACGGCGCCACCGGTAGCGAGCAGCTGTTTTTTGAGGTCCGGATTTTGGCCGAACTTAGCTAGAAGCCCTTCATAGACTATTATTTGCCGTATGCCATTCCAGACAGTGTCATTATAACCTGTGACCTTGCGGCCTATAGCCTTTATCTCTTCAGCGTCTGAGAGCCTCAGCACTTCCTCGGCGTGCGCCAGATCTCCGAAGACGACAGCCTTCTTATACATCATGTACTGCTCTATGGAATTGAACGTTCTTCCGTCTATTTCGAAGCTTGCTATATACCAGTTGCTGAGGAAGCCGTAAGCCTCTTCAGGCCTGTGAAATCCTATGACTTTATCCATTACGCACCTCTCTTTATCGCTCATTAAGTAATTGTGATAAAATTATAGCACGCGGTGGGCGGATAGACCAATGCACCGCTTGGCCGTAATTAGCTGATTCAATGTAATAATGCCATTTTACAAGATCGGGTGAGATAAATGAGAAGGAACGGAGAAGTAACCATCATTAAGAAAGGTCATACCTTTCTGGGGTTCATAGTCGGGATAATAGTTGGATTTTTGATT
Source organism: Eubacteriales bacterium (assembly GCA_029009055.1). GTDB lineage: Bacteria > Bacillota > Clostridia > Peptostreptococcales > Anaerovoracaceae > Aminicella. Next base: position 9,653 of record JAQXJR010000017.1, read on the forward strand.
TTCGGAGGAGCGCTGCAGGCGGGCTTCGTGGACTACCTAGGCTTCGATCAGACGAAGTCTATAGACGTAAAGGCTTTGCGGGAGAGGCTTAGGGACATGGATTTCCTGGTTTCTAAGGATTATGTGTACACGAGCTCAGGGTCATATCACGACCAATGGATGTTTAAGAACTTTAAGATCCCGTTTACTGAGAAGGGCTTCGTCGTGACATATAGCGGCGAAATAAAGGCTGGCGTGGACATGAGCCGGGCTGATGTGAATGTGAGTGGGAATACGGTGAATATCAAGCTGCCGAAGGCTGAGGTGGCTTCGAACACTATAGACCAGAACAGTATTAAGGTCCTGGATGAGGATAAGAATATTTTCAACCGTCTGGAAGTGTCTGATTTCAAGGAGTTCGAGTCGAAGCAGAAGAAGGTCATGCTTCAGGAGGCTGAGGATAAGGGCTTGCTCGAAAGCGCCGGGGAGAATGCTGAGAAGAATGTGCGCGAGCTGATATCGGCGGCGGTGCCGAAGGGCACGAAGGTGAACGTGACTCCCGAGTAAATGTAGTAAGGTAGCGCTAGTAAAAAGGGCTGGTAAAATATAGTAAATGGTAATGAAAGAGAGTGAAAGGTTTTGGGAGATACGCTTGCTTCGCATGATGATACGATAAGGGAGCCGCTGTTCCTGTTCTTGGAGGGAAATTACGGCAGAATCCGCATCCTGGAGGAAGTGGTCATCGGTAGGCCGCAGGTCTCCGAGGAATTATTTCAGCGCGATTATAATACGATCGAAGAGCAGATAGCCAGGTTCAAGATGGAGTAAAATGGTTTGTTATTTCAAGTGACCGGGGCTATAATAGAAATGATATAAAGGAGTACTGCGATGAAAAAGATCGTTTTAATAAACGCGAGTCCGAGGAAGGATTTCAATACCGCGACCATGCTGAATTATTTCGGCGAGGGCGCGAAGCGTGCCGGCGATGACGTGGAAGTAAGGCGCTTTGACTTATATGACTACGATTTCACAGGGTGCCGTGAGTGTTTTCTTTGCAAAATGATGGATAGCGGCTCTTATGAGCAGTGTGGCTACCCTGACGACCTGCATGAGATCCTGGAAGAAACGGCTTCGGCTGACGTCGTAGCGTTCGGAACGCCGATATTCTTGGGCAGTATCTCGGGAATGATGCAGGCTTTCATGGAGAGGCTCCTGTATCCGTTCCTCGTGTTCGATAAGCAGGCGACAGAGCGGAAGGGTTCGTTCTGCAGGCCTGAGCCTCCTAAGAAGCTTCGCGCCGCTTTCATCTATACTATGAACGTGACGAAAGAGGATATGGAGCGGTTCGAGTACCCGAGGAATCTGGTGACGCTCGAGAAGTATGTGAAGATGGTGTTCGGCTACGCGCCGAAGGTCGTTAACTGCTGTAATACTTATCAGTTCGATGATTACAGTAAGTATGTGGCTGATTCCTGGGATCTGGACGATAAAGCGGATCACCTTAAGAAGCAGTTCCCAGCCGACTGCGTCGAGGCAGCGGTAGTTGGCTACAGGTTGGCAATGGAAGCTGCCGGCTGCTCAGTCAAATAAAGCATTAAAAGCCATATTTCATTTGCGTTCTTGCGCGAAATATGGCTTTATGTTATTATTAAAACCTATGGAGACGTATCGAAGTGGTCATAACGGGGCGCACTCGAAATGCGTTAGCCGGCTTCCGGCACGTGGGTTCGAATCCCACCGTCTCCGCCAGAAGGAAGGCAGGGCTGATCGCCCTGCCTATTTTAGTATAAAAGGCAATTTTCACGATAATGACAATAAATAATATATCGCAAACTAACGTGCGTGGCCCTGAAACCTACCGCTGACAGCATTGAAAATTCAATATAGGAGCCGATATGGACGATTCTTTAGCGAAATATGAATATATAAATGAAGCTTTTGAAAAGCGAGCGAACACCGAGCGCGCGGCGGGCATGGAGAAATACATGCTGAACCAGTTCGAATTCTACGGGATTCAATCTGTCGAGCGAAAGGGGATATATAAGGAATTTCTGAAAGCTGAGAAGAAGGCCGGGTGCCCGGACTGGGAGTTTTTAGATCATTGTTATGAAGATGAGCACCGAGAATTTCAATATCTGGCCTGCGATTACCTCAGAGCTTTGGCACCGAAACTCGCTGCCCAGGATCTTGCGAAGGTGCGGGAATATATCCTGACTAAATCATGGTGGGACACTGTCGACTCACTCTGTAAGGTGGCGGGGACGATCAGCAAATCTTATCCGGAGGTGGATGAGCTCATGCTTAATTGGGCGTGTGACGACAGCATCTGGGTCCGCCGGGCTGCCATAGAGTACCAGCTCGGCTTGAAAGGCGAGACTCGAGCGGAGAACCTCGCCAAGATAATTTTACTAAACACAGGCTCCGATGAGTTTTTTATAAATAAGGCTATCGGCTGGGCGCTCAGGGATTATTCGAAAACTGATCCGGAATGGGTCGCCGGCTTTATTGATGAAAACCGCGGTGAACTCAGCGCCCTCAGCATAAGAGAGGGGAGCAAATATATATAAAAAACAGCCTCCGGTTTCCCGGGGGCTGTATGTGTATAAGGCATTTATTGATTGATTATACGCAGAGCATCATAGGTCCTGCCAGAATCACCAGCTTGCTACCCGCCGGCGCCAGGTTCTCGTTAACGATGTTATCAGCGCACTTCCTAAATATCTCCAGTACCTTAGTTTCCTCAACAGACATCATAGGCTTAACTCCCCAAACTAATGAGAGCTGCTGGTATGTCTTCTCGTTCGGAGTGATGCCGATGATAGGGACTTCCGGATGGAACTTAGCTGTGCGGGCGGCTGTCACACCATTCTTAGTGACAGCTACGATAGCGGCAGCGTGTATGTCCTCAGCCAGAGTGCAGGCAGCGTGGCCTACAGCTGTTGAAACATCATCGTCAGTAGGTCTGGAGAAGTTTATCACTTCAGGATCGTCCATCATATCGAACTCAGCCTGAGTAGCGATCTTAGCCATAGCCGCGACAGCCTCGACCGGATAGTTACCGGCTGCCGTCTCTTCTGAAAGCATGACCGCGGATGAACCGTTGAATACGGCGTTAGCTACGTCTGTAACCTCAGCGCGGGTCGGGATAGGGCTCGTCACCATGGATTCCAGCATCTGAGTAGCCGTGATGACTATCTTACCCTCTGCCATGCACTTCTCTGTAATGTTCTTCTGTACCCAAGGGAGACGCTCGTAAGCGATCTCTACGCCCATGTCTCCTCTGGCGATCATGATGCCGTCCACGACTTCCAGGATCTTATTGAAGTTCTGGATGCCGGAGCTGCTCTCTATCTTCGCTATTATCTTAATATCATTACCGCCGTGCTCGTCCAGGAAATTTCTCAGGTCTATCATGTCCTGGGCTGTGGACGCGAATGACGCGGCGACGTAATCTACATCCTGCTCTATGCCGAACAGAAGGTCGCTCTTATCCTGCTCTGACAGGTAAGGCATGGAGAATGTGACCTCAGGGACGTTGATTCCCTTATGATCTTTAACGAATCCTCCGTGGATGACCTTAGTGCGGATGTCCGTAGCTGTAGTTGCCTCGACCTGCAGGATGATCTTCCCGTCATCGACTAAGATATAGTCTCCGATCTTAACATCGTTCGGAAGCTTAGGGTAGGTGATGGAAGCCGCCAGTTCAGTGCCCTCGACCAGTTTAGTGGTCAGGGTGAATGAGGCTCCGTCTCTCAGCTCGCAGCCGCCGTTCTTAAAATCCTTCAAGCGGATCTCAGGACCTCTGGTGTCCAGCATAAGAGCGGCAGATGTACCCAGGCTGTCACGGACGCTGCGGAACATCTCCATGGTCTTCGCGTGCTCAGCGTGTGTCCCATGGGAGAAGTTGAAACGCCCGACGCTCATCCCCGCCTTAAACATCTTAGTCAGTGTTTCTTCATTATCGCATGCCGGCCCGATAGTGCAGACGATCTTCGTCCTCCTGAAATCAGCCGGATTGTATTTATTAGTAGCCATAAAAAGTCCTCTTCAAAACAAACTTTTCTGCATATATTTTAACGCTTGCTAGATATTAATTCAACATTTATCGGTAAATACCCGAAAGTTAGAAATCACGCTGAAAGGGGCGTCTTTGCTAAGAAATTATTCGAATATAGCAAAGAAATCCCGCATAGCCCGCTCCGCGCCGCCTGAGAAAAATCAACCGCCCGGGAAGCCGGCAACTTTTTTGATATAAACAGGCATACTATTTCAGGAAAGGGGTGTTTTGTGGTAAAATACAAAAGAATATTAATTTATTCCGGAAATATAAGAGGGGTGATCCCTGCCGGGGAGGCAGGAGAAAGGAAAGGGAGAAGCTCATGTGTGACGAGACGAATAAGTCATACCTTAAGATGACAGACGAAGAACTTCAGTCAGAACTGGAGCAGCTTAGAACTATATATAAGAAATACCAGAGAAGAGGACTCAACCTTAATATGGCTAGGGGGAAGCCTTGTAAGGAGCAGCTCGACATATCCATGGGCATGATGGACGTGCTGAACTCCAGCTCAGACCTTTGCTGCGCTGACGGCACGGACTGCAGAAACTACGGCGTGCTCGGCGGCATAGATGAGGCCAGAGAGCTCATGGGCGACATGATGGAGAATAACCCTAAGGACGTTCTCATCTACGGAAACTCATCGCTGAGCATCATGTACGACACGATCTCCAGATCCATGACACACGGAGTCATGGGGTCTACGCCTTGGATCCAGTTGCCTGAGGTTAAATTCCTCTGCCCGGTTCCTGGCTATGACCGCCATTTCGGCATCACGGAATATTTCGGCATTAAGATGATCCCTGTTCCTATGTTCCACACAGGGCCGGATATGGACATGATAGAAGACCTGGTATCTTCAGATCCGTCCATTAAGGGAATCTGGTGCGTTCCTAAATATTCCAATCCTCAGGGTTACTCATACTCTGACGAGACAGTCATGAGATTCGCCCGTCTGAAGCCGGCGGCTCACGACTTCAGGATCTTCTGGGATAACGCTTACTGCATCCACCACCTCTATGAGGATAAACAGGATCACATAATCGAGATCATAGCTGAGTGTAAGCGTGCCGGAAACCCTGATATGGTATATAAATTCGCTTCCACATCTAAGATCACGTTCCCGGGAAGCGGCATTTCAGCCATAGCTACGTCTCCTAATAACATGGAGGATATAGAAGAACAGCTGAAGCATCAGACTATCGGTTATGATAAGGTAAACCAGCTCCGTCACGTTCGTTTCTTCGGAGACATACACGGAATGGTAGAGCACATGAAGCTGCACGCTGATATACTGAGACCTAAGTTCGAAGCCGTAGAGGACATCCTGGCTGAAGAGCTCACTGGTAAGGAGATCGGCTACTGGACCAAGCCGCTCGGTGGATACTTCATCTGCTTTAAGGGCCTGGAAGGAACAGCGAAGAAGATCGTAGACCAGTGTAAGAAAGCGGGAGTAACGCTTACTAAGGCGGGAGCTACATGGCCGTATGGTATAGACCCTAAGGACCAGTACATCAGGATCGCGCCTTCCTTCCCATCTATAGAGGATCTTAAGGAAGCAGCGAAGCTGCTCAGCATTTGCACGAGGATAGTTTCCATAGAGAAGATCATGGAGAACAGGAAGAATAACGTAGAGACAGTAGCTGTCGTAGAGAAATAAAGTATTTTGGAGGAAGTATGCTAGCGAAAGATTCCGGTAAGAAAATAATCCTGACAGGTGACAGGCCGACAGGTAAGCTTCATCTGGGCCATTATGTCGGCTCGCTTCAGGGAAGGGTTAAACTGCAGAATTCGGGCGAATTCGATGAGGTGAACATCCTCATAGCCGATGATCAGGCCTTGACAGATAACGCCGATAACCCTAAGAAAATCAGAGATAACATCATAGAAGTAGCTTTAGACTACCTGTCAGTAGGCATAGACCCGGCTAAGGCCACTATCTGCGTCCAGTCCGGCATACCTGCTCTTCACGCTCTGACTTTCTATTATATGAATCTGGTAACTACACAGAGGCTTTCCAGGAACCCGACCGTTAAGTCAGAGATGAAGCTCAGGGGCTTTAATGACAGCGAGTCTTCAGATAACGAAGCCGGACTTCCTGCCGGATTCTTCACATATCCTGTGAGCCAGGCAGCTGATATCACAGCTTTTAAGGCTACTACGGTTCCTACAGGCGAGGATCAGGAACCGATGCTGGAGCAGACTAGAGAGATAGTCCGCAGATTCAATCAGATATATGGAGATATCCTGGTAGAGCCTGAGATCCTGCTGCCTGAGAATAAGACCCAGCGCCGCCTTCCGGGAACGGATGGTAACGCTAAGATGTCTAAGTCTCTCGGAAACTGCATATATCTCTCCGATGACGCGAAGACAGTGAAGAAGAAGATCATGGGTATGTACACGGACCCTCAGCATATTAATATCGCTGACCCTGGTCACCTGGAAGGTAACTGCGTGTTCACATACCTGGACGCTTTCTCCAGAGAGGATCAGTTCGCTGAATATCTTCCTGATTATAAGAACCTGGACGAGATGAAGGACCATTATACTCATGGAGGCCTCGGCGACGTTAAGTGTAAGAAGTTCCTCATTAAGGTCGTAGAAGAGATGCTGCAGCCTATCCGTGAGAACAGGGCTAAGTGGGAAGCTGACATACCTGCTGTCTATGACATACTTAAGACCGGCACAGAGCGCGCTGCCGCTGAAGCGGCCGAGACCCTGGAAGAGGTAAGGTCAGCCATGAAGATAGATTATTTCAACGGCGATAAAATCATAGGCGAATGGGAAAACTTCATTAATGGAGATAAATAATGGATAAGTACGTTTATACGCCGCAGGGCGTCTGCTCCAGGCAGATAACGTTCGGTGTTGAAGATGATAAGATCCACGATCTTAGTTTCGTGGGCGGCTGCGATGGAAATCTTAAGGCAGTCGGTAAATTGGTCGAGGGGCAGGACATCCATAAGATAGCTGATATCCTGAGAGGTAATGACTGCCGCGGAAGAGGGACTTCCTGCGTCGACCAGCTTGCCAGAGCTCTAGATTCCGTGATAGAATCTGAAAATAATTAACGATAACCAACGCGCGAGCTTATAAAGCTTGACACATAACGGAGCAGACTATGTTTGACGACAGTAAAGCTAAAAAAATCATAGAAACTATAAACGCGGGCGGCACCGGAAAACTTTCCAGGAGCCAGATCGTGGTTGGACTGGTGAATCTGAGAGTCGTTTTCCGCGACCTGGGACCGGACGACCATGAAGAAGTGGACGAGCTGGTGGCTTGGTATAAGGCTGCCCGTAAGGATAAGACTAAGGAAGTCATGGATAAGGCCAGGCTGGACGAGGTCTCCGCTGAGCTCATGGCTGAATTCGATAGGATAAGGGCTGAGGGCGATGCCAGAGCCGAAGCTAGGATAGCCGCTGAGGAGGCTGAACTGGCTAGGTTGGAAGCTGAAGACAGGGCTGTCTACGATGATGATTCCGATGTTTACGGCGAAGACGAATCGGATGAAGAAGGCAAAGAGGAATAAAGTCCTACGCGGAAATCTTACTGTGGGAATATTAGTTAGAACTGAAGAAATATAGTATAGAGCATGGCAGTAACAGAAGATAAGAACATAGCGTCAGATAATATTTCAGATCTGATGAAAGAGGCGGAAACAGAGAAGAAGGCTGAGGAAGAAGCCCGCGCGAGGGAAGAAGCGGCTGAGGCGAAGCAAGCTAAGAAGCCGACGGTCGGCGTCAGCGGGCTGGCTAACGTTAAATTCAGCGACTCGACGGTCGTGGAGACTAAGTCCATAGATAAGCTGAGGGAGAAGGCTGTTCCTAAGATACTTAAGGAAGCCGGAGTCCATAAGAAGAGTAAGGATCCTGAAGTCGAAGCCGCTAAGGGCGCCGCCAGAAAGCGCGCCAGGAACGTTAACTACGGCGAAGGCTTCGCTGTGTTCTCCCTGATAATTTCCGTGGGAGGCTTCATAGCCTGGGTATTCAGCGCCGGCGCAATCTTAGTCGCCCTCATGGGCCTGGCTGGAATCATAGCGTCCTCCATGGCGAAATACAGGGATTATGATACCATTTTAAGATCGTTCGGTATGTGGATGTCATACCTGGTTCTGGCTTGCGGACTCGTTTCATTCTTCTTCAGAGTGTTTAATATTCTCTAGCAAAGCCAAATACCGTAATTTAAGCTCCGCTCAGACCCTCTCGGGTCCGGGCGGTTTTTATTTTGCTCCGGTTTCGAGCTGAAGGCCGAGATTACGTACCTGCGAGCGCGCTCTCCGCGCTGGCATGTGGGTGATATCAGCGGACGATTTCGTCTGAGTCCAGGATGATGGTGAAAGGTCCGTCGTTTACGAGACTTACTTTCATATCAGCGCCAAAAGAGCCGGTTTCAACGTGTTCCACAGACTTACGGCACCTTTCAACTATGTAGTCGTACATCTTCTCAGCTTCAGCAGGCGCCATGGCTCTCGTGAAGCTCGGGCGGTTTCCCTTCCTGCAGTCAGCGGCCAGGGTGAACTGAGACACCAGGAGGAGAGAACCTGAGACCTGGTCCAGGGACAGAGACGTTTTACCGTTTTCGTCCTGGAGTATGCGAAGCTTTAACAGTTTATCCGTCATTTTATCAGCGATTTCGTATGTATCGCCTGCGGCTACGCCGATAAAGACCAGGAAACCTTTGCTGATAGAGCCTAAGACCCTGCCTTCCGACTTTACCTCTGCCTCATCGACCACCTGGATCAAAAATTTCATGTATGTATACACCTCCATAAGTGTTAAATTAGACTTACAAAAATTAACTAAATAGTATATAATAAATACAGGCATTTGTGCAATGGTTTATTTTTATTTTCGAGTCAATGAAGAAGGGAACGTGATAAATGTTTAACGTTGGTGATTTGATCGTTTACGGCACTACCGGCGTCTGCAGAGTTGAAGAGATAACGCGTCCTAATTTTAATGAGTTCGAGGATGATCCCCTTTATTATGTACTGCAGCCGTTATACCAGACAGGCACTATATATGCGCCGGTGGATAATGAGAAGGTTTTCATGAGGAAGGTCATTAGCCCTGAGGAGGCTAATAGATTGATAGATCAGATTCCTGATATACAGAGCGATGTATTCAGGACTACCAGCATCCAGCAGCTCTCTAAGCATTACCAGGCTGTCATAGATACACACGAGTGTGTGGACCTTATTAAGCTCACTAAATCCATCCATAAGAAGAAAGAAGCAGTGGATAAGAGGAACGGCAGGCTGGGCCAGATAGATAAGCGCTACATGAAGAGGGCTGAGGATCTGCTGTTCGGCGAGATAGCCGCGGCTCTTAATATAGATAGAGACGAGGTCGGCGATTATATTAAGAACAGGATCGGCGGCGAAGAAGCGGTGAAGCATTAATTAAAGCATTGACTAATTCTGTCGATGATTGTATTGTTAAACATGAATTTTATAAAACGGTGGGCTGGGCTCACCGCTTTTTTCTGCTTTTAAAATATAAGGAGCGGCATTTTACATGAAGGCAGCATTCCACACACTCGGATGCAGAGTTAACCAGTACGAAACAGAAGCCATAAGGGAGCAGTTCGAGAGGGCTGGCTGGGACATAGTTGGCGAGGACCAGCCAGCTGACGCCTATATAATAAATACTTGCACCGTGACCAACATGGCTGACAGGAAATCCCGGCAGTTCATCAGGAGGGCGCACACTGAGGCTCCGGACGCTGTCATAGCTGTAACAGGCTGCTACGCCCAGACATCAGCTGATGAAGTCGCTGAGATAGAAGGCGTCTCTCTGGTGATCGGAGCTGACGATAAGAGTAAGGTATTCAGCCTGGTAGACGAAATGGTCCGCTCTAAGAATAAGAAGACTAGAAACGCCGTGGAAATGAAGCCATACAGCGAGCGCGAGACATACGAGGAGCTCGGCGTCATCTCCACCATGGAAGACAGGTGCAGAGCTTTCATGAAGATAGAAGACGGCTGCAACAGGTTCTGCTCCTACTGCATAATACCTTATGCCAGGGGCAGCGTCAGGAGTAGGAAACCGGAGGAGATAGTAGAAGAAGCGGCTTTGCTGGTGGGAAACGGCTATAAGGAGATCACTCTGACCGGGATAAACACGGCTCTCTACGGGTCAGATCTCGGCATGGACGGCATAGCGCCGCTCCTGGAAATGCTTGATAAGATACCGGGTGATTTCAGGATCAGGCTGAGTTCGCTCGAGCCTATGGTCATAAGCCCGGAATACGTGAAGAAGCTGTTCCCGATAAAGAAACTTTGCCATCACCTCCACCTGGCCGCTCAGAGTGGGTCCGACCACGTGCTTAAGGCCATGCATCGCCAGTACGACTCAGCAGAGTTTAAGGCTATCGTAGACACTCTGCGCGAGTTCGACCCACATTATGGCATATCCACGGATATAATCGCCGGCTTCCCTGGCGAGACTGAGGAGGACGTTAATGACAGCGCCGACCTGCTCCACTACATGAAATGCTGTAAGGCCCACATATTTAGGTATTCCAAGCGTAAGGGGACCGTGGCGGCAGAGAGGACCGACCAGATTCCGGCCCAGATAAAGAAGGCGAGGAGCGAGTACCTGATCGCTGAGGGTAATAAGGCGGCCAGAGCCTTGTTCGAGGAGTGCCGCGGCGAGGGCAGGCGTGTCCTGTTCGAGGAGATAGAGGATGTGGACGGGTCCGGCTACGCGACAGGCTTCACGGATAATTACATCAGGGTCTACGTGCCGTCGGGCGAGTTCACTGAGGCTGAAGCGGCGGACATAACAGAGGGCAAGGGGCTCTTCAGGGATGTTACCCTTTCTGACTCATTCGCGGACGGCATGACTGCTTCTCTCTAGCCAGCAAAGCCGACCCGGTCGTGCCTCCCTTCGGGCCCGGAGGGAGAATGACAAGCGATCGCTTTGCTAGATCATGCATACATGTGATATAATAGGAGAAACATCATCAAGGCTAAGCCTTGAAATACATAGAAAAGAGAGGAGAAGAGATGGCTGACTGCATTTTCTGTAAGATAGCGAACCACGAGATAGACTCGGACTTCGTATATGAAGATGATCAGGTCGTGGCTTTCAGAGACATGGAGCCTCAGGCGCCTGTACACTTCCTGGTAGTTCCTAAGAAGCACATACCTTGCTTGGACGAGTGCACAGAGGAAGATAAGGAGCTCATAGCTCATATCATGCTTAAGATACCTGAAATCGCGAAGTCGCTAGGGATCACCACGGGCTACCGCGTAGTCATAAATAACGGAGACGACGCGTTCCAGACCGTGAAACACCTGCACTTCCACGTACTCGGGAAGAGAAAGATGACATGGCCTCCAGGCTGATAAAGTAAGAGAATAAATGCTTGCTATCCCTGAGAAAAGATAGTATAATTAGCACGTTAGGAATAAATCCGTTCTAATAGGCTAATTTCAAAGGCGGGAGGTGAGTCAGGGTAGATGGCACAGGTAGTTGTTAGAGAAAACGAAAGTCTTGAAAGTGCTCTTAAGAGATTTAAGAGATCATGCGCTAGAGACGGCGTCATGGCAGAAGTCAGAAAGAGAGAGCATTACGAGAAGCCAAGCGTCAGAAGAAAGAAGAAGTCTGAGGCTGCTAGAAAAAAGGCTAGAAAGTATTAATCTTTTAAGTTAAATCATACGATCGAGGTGATTAAATGAGCTTAAAAGACGATTTGATGGCTGATTTCAAACAGGCTCTTAAATCACATGATAATGTGGCGAAAGAAACGATCTCGCTGGCCCGCGCGGCTATAAAGCAGGTCGAGGTAGATAAGAGAATTGATCTGGATGACAGCGATGTCATCGCTATTCTGCAGAAACAGGTGAAGATGCGTAAAGATGCTCTCGCTGATTTTGAAAAAGCCGGAAGGACGGATCTGGTAGATTCCTATAACGCAGAAATAGCTGTACTGAATAAGTATTTACCTAAGCAGCTTTCGAAAGATGAAATAAGAGCTAAGGTTTCCGAACTCGCCGATAAGGCCGGCATAGAGAAGACCAAGCAGAACATGGGGAAACTCATGGGAATGGCGATGAAGGAAATGAAGGGATTGGCTGATGGAAACTCTGTCAGAGAAGTAGTGACGGAATTTCTTTCGGAATAAGAATCGATGGGCTGAGCATGGTATGGTTCCGTGCTCGGCTTTTTTTTATAAAATTTACGTACCGGAGAGGAATATTTGGCTAAGGATACAGGAAACGGGGGTTTCAGGAAGATAGACATTCCTGACGATATAGAGAGAGCGGAGATATTCGGCAGCATGGATAAGTACCTGGATGAGATAGAGGACATAGCGGGTGTGGAAATAGTCCAGAGGAACAGAGACCTGCTGGTTAAGGGCGAGGACGAGGAACTGGCAGCCGGAATACTGGATGAGCTCGTAGCCATGGTGAAGAACGGCGAGAGCCTGGACGACCAGAAGGTGAACTATGTCATATCTCTTAAGAAGGGCGGTGTCTCATATAAGGAGAATAACGTCCAGTCAGGCATCATCTGCTTCACTGTGAAGGGTAAGCCTATAAGGCCGAGGACCATAGGCCAGAAAAATTATATTAAGAGTCTGGAAACTAAGGACGTGGTCTTTGCCATAGGCCCTGCGGGAACAGGTAAGACATACCTGGCGGTAGCTATGGCCGTTAAGGCTTTGCGAGATAAAGAAGTTGAGAAGATCATTCTGGCGAGGCCAGCCGTGGAAGCGGGCGAGAACTTGGGCTTCCTGCCGGGAGACCTCCAAGAGAAGGTGGACCCTTATCTCAGACCATTATACGATGCCCTGTACGATATCATGGGAAGGGATAAAGTCCTGGCCATGAAGGAGAAGGAAATCATAGAGATAGTCCCTCTCGCTTATATGAGGGGAAGGACGCTGGATAACGCCTATATCATTTTGGACGAGGCGCAGAACGCAACCAGGGAGCAGATGAAGATGTTCCTGACCAGGATGGGCTTCGGCTCGAAAGTGGTCGTGACAGGAGATGTGACACAGATAGACCTGCCGGACGGGCGTAAGAGCGGACTTAAGGACGCCCAGTATGTCCTGAAGAACGTTAAGGGTATAGATTTCTGCTACCTGAAGCAGGTGGATGTCGTAAGGCATGAGATGGTGAAGAGGATCATAGCGGCTTACGATGAAGTAGAGAAGAGAAGGGCAGCGAGTAAGAAACGCCCGGTGAAGAGCGAGGAACAGTGATGGAACTGGAGATCAAGAACGAAGAGACCCTGGATGAAGGGCTGCTCGAAGAGATGGAGCAGGCAGCTATTTGCTGTCTGAGGAATGAGGGTATAGATGGAGATAACTGCGTCATAAGCGTGAGTTTCGTGAGCCCGGAGCAGATCCACCAGATGAACAGGGACTATAGGGGCGTCGATAAGGTGACGGACGTCCTGTCTTTCCCGCAGTTCGAGGACATAGACGAGATCATAGACGCCTGCGGGACGCCTTTTCCGGCTGAGTTGGGCGATGTGCTCATAAATCTGGACAGGGTGAAGGAGCAGGCTGAGGAGTTCGGCCACAGCTTCGAGCGCGAGCTTCTCTACCTGTTCACGCACAGCGTCCTCCACTTACTGGGATATGACCATATAGAAGAGGATGAGCGTGCTGTCATGAGAGAGCGGGAGGAAGCCGTGATGGATGAGCTCGGCGTGGCGAGGGACGACTCACCATGGACGGATCATTCTGATGACTTCGACGGCGAGTGGGAGAATCACTTTCAGAGCGTAGGCAGGTTCAAGCTGGCTACGGCTGAGACTTCTAACTACGCCGGTCTCTACGATTTAGCCCAGGACGCCATGGAGAACGCTTACGCCCCTTATTCAGGCTTCCGCGTCGGGGCTGCTCTCCTGACAGAAGAAGGCAGGATATTTAAGGGCGTTAATGTTGAAAACGCTTCTTATGGTGCTGCCATATGTGCGGAGAGGACGGCCGCTGTGACCGCTGTCGCCGCGGGATTCAGGAATTTCAAGGCCATAGCTATAGCCTCATCCAATGGAGATGTTTCCATGTGCGGCATATGCAGGCAGTTCCTGGCAGAGTTTTCCCGGGATCTGGACGTCATCACGGGTCCTGATAGAGACAACCTTAAAGTTACGAGCCTTTCCCAGCTCCTTCCCGATGACTTCAGCCGAGAGAGCATGGAATAGATGATTGTTCGCGGTTTTCACGCAAAGCCGCTTATGTGATGGTCCCTCCGGGGCCGGATATGGAGATAGTGAATTGAAATCAGGATTCGTAAGCATAATCGGCAGGCCTAATGTCGGTAAGTCTACACTTCTTAACGCCATGATTGGTGAGAAGATCGCTATAACGACAGATAAGCCGCAGACTACGAGAAATAATATCCGCGGGATATACACGAGGCCGGAGGGCACTGAAGGGCCTGATGACGAAGGCGCGCAGATGATATTCATAGACACGCCGGGAATCCACCACGGTAAGAATAAGCTCAGCGAAGTCATGACAGACATGGCTTACAGCACACTGAGCGAAGTAGATGTCATACTGTTCGTCGTAGACACACACGCCGCTAAGAGCAAAGGCAACGACGCCATATTCGACGCTGTACGCAAGCTTAAGACGCCGAAGATCCTCGTCATCAGTAAGATAGACCAGATGCAGCCGGAAGAATACCTGGAACTTTATAATAAGTATAATGAAACAGGTATATTCGATGATATCTATGGAACATCAGGCCTGGAAGGAACGAACGTTAAGGATCTCACGAAGAGGATAGAGAGCCTGCTGGATGAGGGACCGCAGTTCTTCCCGGAGGACATGGTGACAGACGTGCCTGAAAGGTTCATAGTGAGCGAAGTCATTCGCGAGAAGGCTTTACTGTATCTTAATGATGAGATACCACACGGCATAGCGGTCGAGATAGAGTCTTTCGAAGAGGCTGAGAACATGGACAGGATCAGCGCCGTCATTTACTGCGAGAAGAAATCCCATAAGGGAATAATCATCGGTAAAGGCGGTAGGAAGCTTAAGGGCATCGGTAAGGCGGCCAGAGAGGAGCTGGAGGCTCTCCTGGGAACGAAGATATACCTGGAGCTCTGGGTGAAGGTCAGGGAGAACTGGCGTGATTCCAGCTCGCAGCTGAGGAATTTCGGATATCTGGACGATAAAGACTGACATGCGGACGGAAACTGAAGGCATAGTGCTGAGACAGACTAAAACAGCGGGGAACAGGCTCATGCTGGAGATATTCACCAGGGAGCTGGGGAAGATAGGTGTCGGCAGCTTCCCGGTAAACAGGAAGAAGACGAAGTCGTCCCTGGCTGTGCAGCCTTTCACTTACGGAGAATACTATATAAACAAGAAGAGGGACTTCTACGACCTGGAGAAGGCTGAGGTGATATCCAGTTTCTACGGCATAGGGGAGAAGCTGGACAGGTTCGTTAACGCTTCATATATTATGGAGCTGACGGATAAGCTGCTGCCGGAAGACGTGGCTCAGCCGGAGATATTCGACCTGCTCAGGGAGTTCCTGGAGCTGACAGAGCACAGGAGTGATAAGACGATCACGCTTTGCTTGGCTTATGAGATAAGAATACTGAGCATGCTCGGCGTGTTTCCGGAAATCGACAGATGTGTGAGCTGCGGTAGGGAGCATGATCTCTCGTGTTTCAGCGTCGAGGACGGAGGCATGCTCTGCTCTGACTGCGCCTCGAAAATTAAGCGGGACAGGCGTCACAGTTTGATTTTTAATATAGACTTTGATATAGTAAGAATAGTCAGGTATTTTCAGGAGACGCCGTTTAAGACCTTCGGGAAGGTCGCGCTCAACAGCGATAAGGCAGCTCTTATCGACAGGATGCTTAAGGAGTATTTCGCGTATCACCTGGGAATCGAGAACCTGAAGAGTGAATCTATGCAGCATTTCGAAACGGCGAACGACCCGGGAGTGGGTCAGGAAAGCTGATAGGAATGCCCGGGGTTAGTTGATTTGGAGGATGATAAATCATGGAAATCACACTGGAGAAGATCGAGCTCGTTAAAGACAGGACAGGAGTTACTTATAAGGAAGCTAAGGAAGCCCTGGAGAGAGCTGACGGTAACGTAGTAGACGCTATCATAGACATAGAGGAGATCACAGATAAACAGGCTGCCGGAGCTGATCTGGGAGCTAAGGGCGAGCAGATCGCTGACAGGATTAAGGAAGTCGTTAATAAGGGTAACGTTTCCAGGATCATAGTTTCCAGAGGCGATGAGAAGATCATGAACCTGCCTCTTAACGCCGGCATTTTAGGAGCTCTGGTTGCGCCTT
This sequence comes from Eubacteriales bacterium, assembly GCA_029009055.1. Lineage (GTDB taxonomy): Bacteria > Bacillota > Clostridia > Peptostreptococcales > Anaerovoracaceae > Aminicella. The sequence continues at coordinate 25,981 of JAQXJR010000017.1, forward strand.
GGGGCGTAGTTATGGGCGTTATCGCCGCTTTCGGATTTAAGTGTAAGGTAGAAGTCGTTAAGGACGACGGAGCTGTCATCGATATTACAGATAAGGCCGGAAACCTCTATGATACTGCTGTTTCTAAGGGTGAGGACATCTATAACGGTGTTAAGGAGAAGAGCACAGAGAAGCTCGACAGCGTTAAGGATATGACAGACGCTGCCGTAGATAAGGCTCAGAGCTTCGCTGACGCCGCTAAGGATGCCGCTAAGGACGCTGTAGGTAAGTTCAGAAAGTCCGATGATGCCGCTGAGGAGCCTGAGAAGGACTCTGAAGATGATATGGATGTCGTTTCCGAAGACGAGGATGGAGACATTACTATCGAGGATTCCATAGATCTGGATGAGTCTGATCTGGACATCGAGAACGCCGATAAGGACGAAGAGTAATATCTTAAAATCATATGATTTTAAGATAATATAGATTGAAATATTAAGTGATAATATTGCCGGGATGACCGATAAGATCTGTCCCGGCATTTTATAAATTAACGCCAGTTCAGAAACGAAGGATCGAAAGGCCCCGACGCCTGGACAATATGTAATTTAAGAAAGTTGGTTTTATTAAGATGAGCAACGAAGTCACAATGGAGAAAATCGCAGCACTGGCTAAGAACAGGGGATACATATTCCCGGGTTCCGAGATCTACGGAGGTCTGGCTAACACATGGGATTACGGCCCTCTGGGTGTGGAATTCAAGAATAACGTTAAGAAAGCATGGTGGCAGAAATTCGTACAGGAATCTGACACGAACGTAGGTCTGGACGCCGCTATCCTCATGAACCCTCAGACATGGGTAGCTTCAGGACATGTAGGCGGATTCTCCGATCCTCTGATCGACTGTAAGAAATGTAACTCGCGTTTCCGCGCTGATAAGCTTATTGAAGATTATGTAGCTGAAAACGACCTGGGCGACATCTGCTGCGACGGATGGTCTAACGAGCAGCTGGAAGAATACATTAAGGAGCACGGCATTAAGTGCCCGGAGTGCGGATCCACAGAATTCACATCCATCAGACAGTTCAACCTGATGTTTAAGACATTCCAGGGTGTTACCGAGGACAGCTCATCTCAGCTTTACCTGAGACCTGAGACAGCCCAGGGTATATTCGTAAACTTTAAGAACGTTCAGCGTACGACGAGAAGGAAGCTCCCTCTCGGAATAGGACAGATCGGTAAGTCATTCAGAAACGAGATCACTCCGGGTCAGTTCACATTCCGTACGAGAGAGTTCGAGCAGATGGAGCTGGAGTTCTTCTGCAAGCCGGGAACAGACCTCGAATGGTTTAAGTACTGGAAGCAGTTCTGCCACGACTGGCTCATCTCACTGGGTATGCCTGATGATAAGATCCGCATGAGAGACCACGCTAAGGAAGAGCTGGCATTCTATAGCGTAGGAACTACAGATATAGAGTTCATGTTCCCATTCGGCTGGGGCGAGCTCTGGGGAATCGCTGACAGAACAGACTACGACCTGTCACAGCACCAGAAGTTCTCCGGTCAGGACATGTCATACAGCGAAGGAGAGGGCGCTGACAGAGAGACATACGTTCCGTATGTAATAGAGCCATCCCTCGGCGTAGATCGTGTAGCGCTGGCATTCCTTTGCAACGCCTATGACGAAGAGACAGTTACGGACGCTAAGGGTAAGGAAGACACCAGAGTAGTGCTCCACCTGCATCCGGCTCTCGCGCCGTTTAAGTGCGCCGTTCTGCCGCTGGCTAAGAAGCTCTCTGACCAGGCAAAGCCGTTCTATCAGGAACTTTCTAAGCACTTTAACGTAGACTTCGACGTTACCGGATCCATCGGTAAGCGTTACAGAAGACAGGATGAGATCGGCACACCGTACTCCATTTGCTATGACTTCCAGTCAGCTGAGGACGGATGCGTAACAGTAAGAGACAGAGACAGCATGGAGCAGGTAAGGATCCCTATGGCTGAAGTAAGAGATTACATAGAGGAGAGGCTTACCTTCTAATTTAGCTGGATAACAGGTATAAGCGTAAATATTATGGCAGGAAATTTTGTCTATTCCTTTAATGAGGGATCTAAAGACATGCGTGCCCTGCTTGGAGGGAAGGGAGCAGATCTGGCCGAAATGACGAAGATCGGGCTCCCTGTTCCTTTTGGGTTCACGGTGACGACTGAGGCATGCAGGGATTATTACAGGCAGGGCAGGAAGCTCAGCGATGAGATAGTCATAGATATAGAGAATAAGCTACATGAGCTGGAGGCTGTGACAGGGAAGAGGTTCGGAGACCAGTCCGCTCCTCTCCTGGTATCAGTACGCTCAGGAGCTCCTGTTTCTATGCCTGGAATGATGGATTCTATCTTGGATCTGGGCATGAACGACAGAATAGCCCGGGCTTTGGCTGAACTCACAGGTAACAGAAGATTCGCCTTCGACAGCTACAGAAGGTTTATAGAAATGTACGGGAACGTCGTCCTGAATATACCAGAAGCGGATTTCAGGGAGATCCTGTCCGCTGTTGTGGGCGTGAAAGGCTGTGGCACGGAGGCAGGGCTGGAAGCCGGTGATTTAGAGGCTATCGTAAGTGAGTATAAGGAGCTCATACTTGCCGAGACGGGCAAGCCGCTCCCGGATGATCCTCAGGACCAGCTTATCGGCGCCATAGAAAGTGTCCTGGATTCCTGGACCAGCGACAGGGCGGTCCTTTACAGGAAAATCAATAATATATCTGATGACCTGGGCACGGCGGTAAATGTACAGGCCATGGTTTACGGGAATATGGGCGATAGGTCCGGAAGTGGGGTCGCGTTCTCCAGAAGCCCGGTGAACGGGGATAAAAACATTTACGGTGAGTTTCTGCTGAATTCTCAGGGTCAGGATGTCGTTTCCGGGTCCAGAACGCCTGAGCGCATAACAGAGATGGCGGAACAGCTGCCAGACGCATATAAGAGCTTCGTTAAGATCTGTGAGGTCTTAGAG
>JAQXJR010000018.1 GCA_029009055.1 Eubacteriales bacterium
TAATACAACCAGCAGCTGACCTGACTTTTGACCCCACAGCTGCCTTAACCGGAGTTTCCCCGAGGACTTACATCTAGAGTGCGCCGTGCTCACCGCGGCTCTCTGCTCGCGGCTTACGTGGATCCTTTCGCCCGCACCTGGCATGGATTTTCATTCACAGACCTACTGGCTGTAATTAAATTTTATCAAAAGCCGGGTCATAACTCAATGAATAGTCGGTAAATAATGCGAACATTTTAACATGATAAATTCACTGTAAAATCATTTCAATTCCGCCGACCTGCCCCGGAATTTCCCCGCAAAGGCTAAGAACAGTACTCCTCTCGGAGCTGCCGTTTCTAAGGCTTCCACGCAGGCTGCGGCTGTAGCTCCCGTCGTGAAAAAGTCGTCAGTCAATATGACGTCCTTACCTGAGATGATTTCCGCCATACCCTCCCTGAGCTTGAAGGCGCCTCTCACGTTTTCCGCCCTCTCCTGAGGACTGAGTCCCTTCATGGACCTCGTCTCCCTGACTCTTACTATGGCGTCCGGCAGCAGCGTGAGCTCCGTCATCCCCGCCAAGTGTCTGGCTATGAGCTCCATATGGTCGAAGCCCCTCTCCTTCTTACGCGACCCGCTGGTTGGTACATAGACCAGATATTTCCCTCTCGTATCTATGCCGGCTGAGGCCAGCTTATCCCGCATCATCTCAGCCACGCTCCTGGCTACGAACCTGTGCTTCCTGTATTTAAGCGAGAATATGATGGTCCTCTCATATATGCCATATTGGGCGCAGGCTATTATATCTATGTCCCTGAGCTTCCTCACGCCTTCCATGTCCCACATGATATGTCTTACGCAGTGATCGCAGAGGCTGTATGTCCTGGACCTGTCTATCATGTTTCCGCAGCAGACGCAGTATATTGAAGGTGGGTATAGCAGGTCGGCCGCCTTACCGGCATATATCTTCGCCTTATTCATGAAAGCTCCAGAGATTACCGCAAAGCCATGAGCGCTGTCCGCTCCGCGCCTCTCAGAGGCAGAGCCTAAATAGCTTGGTAGTTCTTTGCTATGGCTGCGAAATCCATTCATGGCTGCTGACCCCTTTCTGTGCCTCGAGAAAACTTCGTCTGTGAATATCCAGATTTTACCATTTCCCCAAATGCCCGGTCAAGCGCAACACGAAATGTTTCCGACATAAATCAGCCGGCGAACTCCACCATATTCCCCAGCCTCTCGCGAAGGCCGGAATAGCGAAGAGCCGTGCGGTTATTATCCACCATAGCGTCCAGCCTTTGCTCGCTGCCACAGATGACGACCAGCTTCTCAGCCCTGGTGACGGCTGTGTAGAGCAGATTTCGGGTCGCGAGGAGCGGCGGGAAGAACGAAGATGGCATGACCACAGCCGGGAACTCATTACCCTGACTCTTATGGACGGTCATGGCATAAGCCAGCTCCAGGTCCTTAAGATCCGCCTGCTCATAATCCACATACCTGTTCCCGTCGAAGCATACAGTTACGACATTCTCCTCAGTATCTATGCTGTCTATCAGGCCTATATCGCCGTTGAAAACACCGTTCCCCACGGTCCCCTCATCCGGTATCCGCCATTCCAGCGAATACCTGTTTTTCGTCTGCATGACCTTATCGCCCTCGCGAAAGACCGTGTTTCCCATGCTTTTCTCGGCTTTATCCTCTGATCCCGGATTCAGAGCCTGCTGCAAAGCGTTATTCAGCGACACTGTTCCCAGCAGCCCCTTATGGGTCGGCGTCAGGACCTGTATGTCGTTCATAGGGTCGAACTTATAGTAGTTCGGCAGCCTGACAGAGACTAAGGATACTATGAGGTCCAGGATCTTATCATCCCCAGCCTTCCTCATCATGAAGAAATCCCCGCTCTTATTACCGCAGTCAGGGTAGTCTCCCCTGTCTATGCTGTGCGCGTTCGTTATTATGCCGCTCCCCGACGCCTGCCTGAATATCTCATTCAGCCTGAACGTCTTAACGAAGCCGCTTCCTATGAGGTCTCTCAGGACATTCCCCGCGCCCACGGCAGGAAGCTGGTCAGCGTCTCCGACCAATATGAGCCTGGTCCCCGGAGCCAGTGCCTCAGTCAGGGCTCTCATGAGCAGGAGATCTATCATGGACGCCTCATCCACTATGACGACGTCACACTCGACTGGGTTTTCAGAGTTCCTCGCGAAGCCTGCCGCCTGATCATCAGCGTCACTGCCATAATAATCCAGCAGTCTGTGGATCGTAGACGCTCTGTGGCCTGTCGCTTCCTCCATCCTCTTAGCCGCTCTTCCCGTAGGGGCAGCCAGAGCCACTTCCATACCAGCTGACTCGAAAGCTCCGATCATGTTTTTTATGATAGTCGTCTTTCCTGTGCCCGGACCGCCTGTTATCACCATGAGACCGTAGGATACGGAAGACCTGACGACATCTCTTTGCTCGTCGCTGAGCTCTATGCCCTGAACTGCCTCCTGCTCGCCTATTATGCTGTCTATATCCATTGGGAACGTCTTAAGCTCCGACCCGGATATGTTCATGATGTTGCGGACGACGTCCCTCTCAGCCTCATAATAGAAATCCAGATAGACTACGTCCGTCCCATCCATATCTTCTATCTTAACATCGCCCTCGAACGCCATGGCAAGCAGATTCTCCGCCACCTGCTCCCTGGTCAAATCAAGGAGAGCAGCTGTTTTCTCCAGTAAAGAGTCCCGGGGAACGTATGTGCTCCCCATATCGGCGTAATAGTATAGGCAGTAGCGGATGCCGCTCTTCACCCTGAATGGGTCGTCCCCCGCGAAGCCCATCTTAGAAGCTATCTGGTCAGCTTTCTTGAAACCGAAGCCTCTTAAAGTGTCTATGAGCCTGTATGGATTCTCTTCAACAGCCTTAACGGATTCAGCCCCATACTCGCCGTATATCTTCATGGCTGTGGACGAATCTATGCCGAATTTAGCTAAAGTCAAAGCTACAGAAGCGTATCCCATGTTCTCAGCGTAGGAATCAGCTATTTTCTTTGCTGTCTTAGGACCTACGCCCGGGACCTTGGTAAGAAGTTCCGGATCGTTGGCTATGACCATGAGGGTCCTGTCGCCGAACTCATCCACCAGAGCCTGAGCCATCTTATTCCTTATGCCGCTTATGACGCCGGATGACAGGAATTTAAGGATCTCGTCCGCCGAAGTCGGCTCCTGCAGCTCAGCCTGGCTGAACTTAAACTGCTCGCCATACCTAGGATGTGTCGTGAACTCTCCGGTCAGAGTATATTTCATGCCCTCTTTCACACCGAAAACGTTACCAACTACTGTGAGGAGTTCATTCTCAGTCTCCATCTCAGCCACGAGATAACCGTTTGTATCGTTGTGAAAAATTATATCTGTGATGACGCCGGTCTTCTGTTCCATCTCTGCCTTCCAAACATTGAACGCTATAATTGAACGCTATAAGTATTTACCGCTGATACCACGAAAGCCGCCGACATAGCCGGCGGCTCTACGCTTAGATACATATTATTCTTCTTCAGGCTTATATATCTTCCTGTTATCCAGGGTCCACACCTTTTCTGAGAAGCCGCCCTTCTCCGCCCCTGACAGGGCGTCGAACATATCGAACAGCCTGGCGTCCAGTATGTCCAGGTAATGAAGCACTTCAGCCTCAGGGAACATAGGCCTCTTAGGGCTGCCGTACTCAGGCTCGTAATGGTGGGATAATACCATATGCTCCACCATGAGCTTCTTCTCCTGTGGGAAATCAAGCTCATCCATGAGCCCATCCAGGTACTTTATGCCCATAACGATATGTCCGAGCAGATTTCCTTCCACAGAGTAGCCCGGGGAAACACCGAACTCGTTCGATTTTATCTCCCAGATCTTAGCTATGTCGTGGACTATGACACCGGCGCAGACCAGGTCTCTCTTAAGGTCAGTATAGACCTCGCAGACCTTCTGACCGTTCATCAGCATCCTCTTCACATGCCAGAGCAGACCGGCGAACTCAGCGTGGTGGTTCCTAGAAGCGGCAGGATAATACATCCACTTATCCTTATTATCATCCAGCACCCTCAGGCAGAGCTTCTTCAGATCCTGATCCTCGAAAGATTCCGCCACAGAATGGATGTAGTCGTACATCACTTTCGGGTCTTCCGGCGCCGCCTTAATGTAATCCTGCATGTTTATATGGTCGACGGATTCCAACCTTCTGATCTTCTGCAGCCTGAACTGTTTAGCTCCCTGCCACTCGTTCACTCTGGCCTTAATGCGGATGACGTCTCCGTCCTTCAGCATGCTGAGGTTATCAGAGTCGCTGCCGTTAACGTCCCACTTCTTCGATGAGACTTCCCCCGTCTTATCGCAAAGCGTGACGTCGAAGTACTGTTTCCCGTTGGACCCTACTCTGAGGGCAGGATTCTTCACCATGAAGTAATCCGTCACCTCCTGGTCTACCTGGATATCCTCCACGAAAACCTTCTTCTGATACTTCTCGCCGTCGATATTATTCTGATTCTCGATAATTTCTGCCATTATTTACCTCATTCACTTATAAATCAAGCTTTACTGCCTTCTGAAGTATAGTGTTAGCTACAGGAGCCGCTCCGGTTATGCCGGAAGAACTGTTCTCCAGGCAGACCTCGAAAGCGTACGGATGGCTGCTGTCATCCAGGAAACCGACGAACCAAGAGTTATACCCGCTGCCGCCTGCTTCCGCAGTTCCCGTCTTAGCGCAAAGCTTGAGTCCCGGGAACCTCGCCTGCCCGTACTCGCTCTTCACGTTATTTCTCATCATCCTCTTAAGATTATCCGCCGTATCGGTGCTCATGATCTTCTCTGTTTTTTTACCCAGGCTGAGGCCTGATTTAACCAGCTTAGGCGTTCTTCCCTGGCCCCCGTTAGCTATGGCGCCCAGGTATACCATCATGGAAGCCGGGTTCACCATGTCCTTCCACTGCCCTATGCCGGCCCATCCCAGGCTCATTGTGGCGCCGGACGGGAATTCGAACGATCCCTTAGCGTTAGATACGCCGTCTATATCGTATACAGATGTAAGCCCTGCCTTCTCTGTAAAGCTTTTAAGATCCTTAGCGCCCACATGGTCCGCTATGACCGAGAAAGCGCAGTTGCAAGAATTAGCTAATGCCTGGCTGAAGTTTTCCTTACCGTGAGCTCCGTCGTGGCATGTAATGCTTCTCGACCCAAAGCTCCTGGAACCGGTACAGGTATAGCTGAAGCTGCTGACATAATCCGAGTCATATTCCAGCGCCGCCCCTGTCGTGACCAGCTTGAATGTCGATCCCGGCGTGAATTTCCCGGACAGGAACTTATTCATGAATGTCCCCGACTGAGCCTGCGAAGCCTTAGGTGGGTTCGACGGGTCGTAAGTCGGAAGGCTGACCATGCAGAGTATCTCACCTGTCTCGTAGTTATATACAGCCGCAAAGCCTTTACGGCCTGCCATCGCTGTGTACGCTGTATTGCAAAGCTCACTGTCTATAGTGAGTTTCACTGTCTCGCCCTTCTTACCGGCGCTGTATGTCCCGGTCAAAAGGTTATAATGGACGAACTTATCCTTAAATGCCGATTCAGCAGCTGTAGATACGTTACCCTTATCGTCACCTACAGTCTGTGCCGTGGAAAGCCTAGTAGTCTGGTTCTTACTGTAGCGGGTCTTCTTAGCCGTATTCTTAGCCAGGAGCTTTCCATTACGGTCTACCAATTTACCGACCGCTAGTCTCCCGTTAGCGTATAACGACCCGTTAACCTGAGATGTAGCCCATTTCCTTCCGTTCACGCCGAATCTGAGGACGAACACGGCTAGCCCGAATATCAGCACACCTGCCATGATCAGACAGACGACCGCTCTCTTCTCTATGATCTTCATGCTCCGTGCTTACCTCCCTCCTGTACGTCTTTCGTCCAGTCTAAGAATCCAGGCTTCTTTATCTTCAGATCTTTATTGGAGTTCGATACAGCCAGGCTGGCTCCCTGTCTGGTATCGGCTGCCTTCAGGAAGGCCAGGAGTCCCCATGATGAAATCATGGACGTACCTCCGGCAGACACGAACGGGAACGTTACGCCGGTAAGCGGCAGCAGGTCCACAGACCCAAACACGTTCAATATAGTCTGGAACAGGAAAAGCGTCGTAGCCGCGCAGGCAGCTATAGTATAGAAAGTCGACCTGCCTCCCCATATGGATCTATAGGCGAATACCGTAAGCGTCACTATAGCCAGGATCGCCATTATAGATATGATGAGGCCCCATTCCTCAGTTATCATTCCGAAAACCAGGTCTGTCTGCGAAGCCCAGAGCGTGTGCAGCCATCCGTTTCCGGCTCCTACTCCCACCAATCCGCCGCTGGCCGCTGCCGACATGGTCCGGGTCTGCTGATAGCCGAATCCCGCTGAATTCTCCCAGACATGACCCCATACGCTGAATCTCTGAGCTACATAGCTCTTAAATCTCAGGACCATGAGGCCGCCTACGAAAGCGACTCCTATTATCATTATCAGTTTCGTGAAGTCGCCGCTCCTTAAGAATGAGATCACGATGAACGTCACGAAGAATATGAGCGCTGTTCCGAAATCTCCCATCTTAGCCAGGCAGAGGAAACAGAAGCCCGAGAATATAGTGAATCTTATAGAGTCGTTCCTCTTAAACAGCTGATTCATGGTAGAAGCGCCGACCCATATGAAGGCCAGTTTAGCAAGCTCCGAAGGCTGTATGGTCAAGCCTCCCGGAAGCACTACCCAGTTGGACTGCCCGTTCAAGTTAGTTCCGAAGAACACATTCACTAAGAGCAAAGCCCCTGCCAATATCATGATGACTATCTTTATCCGCTCAGACAGGTCCAGGTCTCTCATTACAGCGCACATAAACAGGAAGAGCACTACGCCCAGAACTATGGCCATGAACTGCTTCAGAACAGAATTAGGATATGTGGTAGCCATAGCCGCCAGGCTCAACGTCGAAAGGAAAAAGGCTATGGTCTCTATCTCGAAGCCCTTCCTCTTCATAGACCTCACGGCCAGCGTATAAGCCCACATCAGGACTACCATACCTATGAAAGACACCGTTATGCCGTGAGAATACCTGTCCCCCAGCGAGATCATCAGCTGGAACATGGTCATGAGCTGGAAGACCGTGAGCGCTATTATGGATGACCATGGCATCATGAGTTCCGTCTTATTCTCGCGGATCTTTCTGTTATTCATCCTCTCTTCTATGGACATAGGATAAAGCATGCATTCCACGCCTCCTATATCCATCTGGTCCCCCGTCTTAACAGGGACCTGAACATAAGGCTCTGTCCTCTCGCCATTTATGTAGGCTCCGTTCTTAGAGCCCAGGTCCATATAGGCCCAGTTACCCTCGCCATCCCTGGTGAGAGTGCCGTGACTCCTGGATACTCCCGGCCCACTTATTATTATGTCGCTTCTCTTAGATCTTCCGATGGCGTTCTCCCAGTGGGTAACAGGGATGTTCTTACCATCTTCAGTGTGCATGAAAGCCCAGACTTCCGCCGGACTGCTGCTCTTAAGCAAAGAGAATATGGCTCTCAGCAATATGAAAGCTGCCAGTCCTATGAAGACCCATCTGGCTATCATGGTGTACAGGACCTGACCGGCGTCCCCCGATCCGGCGGCGCTGGAAAGTCCTTCGAACATGCCGCCGAAGAAGCTCCCGGTCCCGTTTATTATATTGTTTATGATATCCATACTTTTCTCCGTTTTCGGTAAAATACCATCAGAAGATTATATCACAAAGCCCCCATCTATACCAATCTCCTGGCCTGTTATGAAAGACGCCCCGTCTGATAACAGGAACGTCACAGGCTTCGCGACCTCATAGGCTTCGCCGTTTCTCATGAGCGGAGTCTCTTCCGCGAGCTCCTCCATAGTTTCCTCGCTGTATATGGAATTCATCTCTGTCTTTATGACGCCAGGCGATACTATATTTACCCTGATGCCAGAAGGACCAAGCTCCTTAGCCAGGCTTTTACCTAAAGCCGTAACAGCCCCCTTAGTCGCTGAGTAATATGACTCGCATGACGCTCCGGTCCTTCCCCACATGGATGAGACGAGCACGATGCTCCCCTTCATATCACTCACCATCAGCGGTATAACGAAGCGAAGGACGTTCATATATCCTTCTATATTGACGCTGCTTATTTTACTCCAGTCGTCCGCGCTCATATCTGTAAAGAGCCCGGTAACGCTGATCCCGGCTGAGCAGACTAGGCCTTCTATGTGGCGGATACCATTCTTATCCATGGCTCTTTTAACACATGAAGCCAGAGCCTGGCTGTCTGTAACATCGCATTTTACCGGGATGGCGCCCGTTTCCGCCGCTAGAGCCGAAGCCTCCTCATCGCTGGACTTATATATAAAAATAACCTTATATCCTGACTCTGTAAGATCTCTGACGCAGGCTGCCCCTATTCCCCTGGAGCCGCCACTTACTAAAGCTGTTTTCATACTACCTCCCGCGCCGCTCCTCAGCCTGCCTAATAAAGATGGCAGAGCCGAAAACGCCGGCGTATATGCTTTGCTGGGTGAAATATATGAATATTCTAACATATCCGTACATGATCCGCCCACCCGGATGTGATGCACATAAAATCATGCATACGAAAAACCGAGCCCGCTAATCTTCCTTTAACTTCAGATTTCTGTTAAGATGAAAAATATAGAAACGATAACTTTACATCACGCTTTTAAGCAGCCTGCCCGATACGCGGGACAGGCAGGTAAAAGGGGGAATTTCCGATGAGTATTAAATTAGCTATCAATGGATTCGGAAGGATCGGACGCCTGGCTTTCCGTCAGGTATTCGAGGATAAGGACATCGACATAGTCGCGATAAACGACCTGACCAAGCCGGAAATGCTGGCTTACCTGCTGAAATACGACAGCAGCCAGGGTAAATACGATAAGTATTCCATAGAGTACGATGATGACAGCATCACAGTGGATGGCAGAAGGATCACCATCTATAAGGAGCCGGACGCTCACAACCTCCCTTGGGGTGACCTGGACGTAGATATAGTCCTCGAGTGCACAGGCTTCTACACATCTAAGACGAAGGCACAGGCCCACCTGGATGCCGGCGCTAAGAAGGTCCTGATCTCAGCCCCAGCCGGAAGCGACGTTCCGACTATCGTTTACGGAGTGAACCATGACATCCTGACTAAGGACGACAGGATCGTTTCCGGCGCTTCATGCACCACGAACTGCCTGGCTCCTATGGCTAAGGCCTTGAACGAGTACAGGGAACTGAGGACAGGCTTCATGACTACTATCCACGCTTACACGGGCGACCAGATGCTTCTGGACGGACCGCAGAGGAAGGGCGTGTTCAGAAGGTCCAGAGCCGCGGCTGTAAATATCGTTCCGGCTAACACCGGCGCAGCTAAGGCTATAGGCCTCGTTATTCCTGAACTGGACGGTAAGCTCATAGGCTCCGCTCAGCGCGTTCCTGTAACATCAGGTTCCATCACCATCCTGGACGCTACTCTTAAGGACATGACTGATTCCGTTTCCGTAGAGGGTATAAATGAAGCCATGAAGGCGGCTCAGACAGAGTCTTTCGGCTATAACGACGAGGAGATCGTTTCTTCAGATATAGTCGGCACGACATACGGCTCTGTATTCGACGCCACACAGACACTGGCACAGAAGTGTGGAACTCATATCTACGAGGTAAGAGTAGTCGCCTGGTATGATAACGAGAACGGCTACACCAGCCAGCTGATCAGAACGCTGAAGCACATGGTTTCTCTGGGGATCTAAGCGCTTTAGCAAAGCCTGAACGTATTTGATTCGCATTTAGACCGAGGGGCAGCATACCAAGCCGCCCTTCGGTTTTTTATTTTAAAATAAAAATAAGGCAGCCCGGGGCGGCGGACTGCCTGAAAGGTAATATTTAGTTTCCCTTTGCTGAGAAATCAGACTTCCGTTATCGTTCCGCCGCCGACTACGTTATCTCCCTGATAGACCACGGCAGCCTGTCCCTTAGTCACAGCTCTCTCCGGCTCATCGAACACTATAGAGACAGTCCCGTCATCTCCGGCGGTTATGGTAGCAGGCGCCGCTTTCTGACTGTACCTGACCTTAACTTCCCCACGGAATGGCGCGTCCGGCTTCTCGAAAGCGATCCAGTTGAAATCACTGACCTTAAGCTCTGTAGTGAACAGCTCTTCGTTCGGCGCTAAGACCACCCTATTATGCTCTACGTCTTTCTCCTTAACGTACATAGGGTGCGGCAGAGCCAGGCCCAAGCCCTTACGCTGACCTGTGGTGTAGCCGATTATGCCCTTATGCCTGCCCAGCACATTACCATCCTGATCGACGAAGTCACCTTCCGGATATTCTTTGCCAGTGAAATTCTCGATGAAGCCCGCGTAGTCGCCATCCGGGACGAAGCATATGTCCTGGCTGTCACGCTTTCTCGCGTTTATGAAACCCTGGTCCTCAGCTATCTCCCGCGTCTCGTCCTTAACCATGCCTCCGAGCGGGAATAATGTGTGCGCCAACTGGTCCTGAGTCAATGAATAAAGCACGTATGTCTGGTCCTTATGGTTGTCAGTCGCCTTCTTCAGCAGATACCTGCCGGACGCCTCGTCATACTCGACCCTGGCGTAATGTCCCGTCGCCACATAGTCGTAACCAATGTCCCGTGCCCGCTCATAAAGCTTCTTGAACTTGATATATCTATTGCAGTCTATGCAAGGGTTCGGTGTCCAGCCCTTCTCATAAGCCGCTACGAACCTATCGATGACCTCTTGCTCGAAATCATCCGAAAAATTAAAGACCCTGTACGGGACCCCCATCTTATATGCCACTGACCTGGCGTCCTCCATATCAGCCAGGCTGCAGCATGTCTTATCCTTAATGCCGACTGTCTCGTTTTCATAAAGCTTAAGCGTGACGCCCATAGCTTCATACCCGGCTTCTTTCACCAGATAGAGAGCCACACTGCTGTCCACTCCCCCGCTCATAGCGACTATAGCTTTCTTAGCCAATTCATATCTCCTTATATCATCCAGCAAATCCATCCCGCGCCGTCAGGCTCCGCCCTCTTAGAGAGTCCTAACGGAATAGCCTTGCAAAACCATCCCCGACTCGTTCGCTTACCTGCTCCTCAGGTCCCGGCATATCTCCTTCAGCGCCTCGACTGTGTTATTGATATCTTCCATGGTGTTCCTGTAAGACAGGGTGAACCTGACGCTGTCCCTGATCTCGCTGTCAGGAAGACCGATCGCCCTAAGCACGTGTGACGGCTCTATGGCGCCGGCTGAACAGGCAGAGCCCGCTGAGGCGCATATGCCCTTAGCGTCCAGCCTGAAGAGCATGGTCTCGTTCTCTATGCCGTCGAACGTAATATTCACATTCCCCGGCAGCCTGTCATCTCTCGACCCATTAAGCCTGGTACCCGGGATCTCGTCCAGTATCCTGTCTATGAGCGTGTCCCTCAGCTTCCGCTCGTAGACCATCCTGACAGACATATCCTTCTCGGCGTCCTTTATCGCCTGCCCCATGGCCGCTATAGCCGGGACGTTATGGGTGCCTGCTCTCTTACCGTGCTCCTGGCCGCCTCCGTGTACGAAAGGCTCCAGATCCAGGCCTTTTCTTATGTATAAAAAGCCGGACCCCTTAGCCCCGCCGAACTTATGAGCGCTGGCCGACAGCATGTCTATGTGCATCTTCTCGACATCTACCGGTATGTGGCCCACAGCCTGGACAGCGTCAGTATGGAACCAGGCGCCGGAAGTCCTGACTATATCGGCTATCTCTTCTATAGGCTGAATGGTCCCTATCTCGTTATTAGCCGTCATGACAGATACCAGGCAGGTCTCCTCGTCTAAAGCGGCCCTCAGCGCCTCTACATCCACGAAACCATCTCCGGACACCGGAAGATACGTGACTCTGAAACCCTGCTTCTCCAGATACTTACAAGTATTGATAACAGCCGGGTGTTCTATGGCGGTCGTGATAATATGCCTCTTCTTCTGATACATATTCGCCATGGCTGTAAGCGCCCAGTTATCCGACTCGCTCCCGCCCGACGTGAAATATATCTCAGAAGGGCTGGCCCCTATAGCCTGCGCCACCTGGATCCTCGCGGCTTCCACGGCTCGGCTGGCCTCCTCGCCTATAGAGTATTGGGACAGCGGATTCCCGTAGTTAGACTTCAGGAAATACACCATCCTTACGAGAGCCTTCTCGTCCATTTCAGTTGTCGCGCCGTTATCGAGATAAATCATGACATTCTCCTATAAATCCATTTGGCTTAAAGTATATCACTGTAACAGGCTTTTAGCAAAGCAGACCCTGGGAAAGGCCTCCGGCAGCTTCTCTTTGCTGTAAAAAAAGAGGACAGCCTCTAATGAAACTGTCCCCTAAATAAACTATTCTATTCAGCCCCGCTCCCGCGTAAGCTCAGCCCATCTTAGTCCTGGAAAAGCGGTGTAGACAGGTATCTGTCTCCTGTATCCGGCAGGATGACTACGATGTTCTTACCCGCGTTCTCAGGTCTCTTAGCGATCTGGATGCCTGCCCAAACAGCCGCTCCTGACGAAATTCCGACCAGTACGGAATCCTGAGCCGCGATCTCTTTACCTGTAGCGAACGCGTCCTCGTTAGATACTGTGATGATCTCATCGTAAATATCTGTGTCGAGGACTGTAGGAACGAATCCCGCGCCGATGCCCTGGATCTTATGGGATCCGCCGTGACCCTCGGAGAGGACAGGAGAAGCCGCAGGCTCTACAGCGATAACCTTAACTTCAGGATTCTGAGCCTTCAGATACTTACCTGTTCCTGTGATAGTTCCGCCTGTTCCGATGCCGGCTACGAAGAAGTCCACCTTACCCTCTGTGTCCTTCCAGATCTCCGGACCCGTAGTAGCTTCATGGATAGCTGGGTTAGCCGGGTTATCGAACTGTCCCGGAATGAAAGAGTTCTCTATTGATTCAGCCAGCTCATTAGCCTTAGCGATAGCGCCCTTCATGCCCTTAGCACCTTCAGTCAGCACCAGTTCAGCGCCATAAGCCTTCATGAGAGTACGTCTCTCTACGGACATGGTCTCAGGCATTACGATGATGACTCTGTATCCTCTGGCTGTAGCTACAGCGGAGAGTCCGATTCCTGTGTTTCCGGATGTCGGCTCTATAATGGTAGCTCCCGGCTTGATCTTACCAGTCTTCTCAGCGTCGTCCAGCATAGCCTTAGCGATCCTGTCCTTAATGGATCCGGCTGGGTTGAAATACTCGAGCTTAGCGATGATCTTAGCGTTAAGGCCCTCAGCCTTCTCTAAATTAGTGAGCTCCAGCAGCGGTGTATTTCCGATAAGTTCCTCGATTGAAGTTTTGATTCCTGACATTTTTATTTCCTCCAAGTAATTACATATTCAGCAAAGCAGCCTCTTCCGGTCCGGCTCTGCCCTTTTCTTTTCTGAGCCCCTCCGGCTCATGAGTTTAATATCAATAGCTTAACGTCAGATGCGGTCCCGCTTCCCCCGAGCGGGCCAGGTCCCTAACCTGAATTATATCACATCTGACTTAGCACATCGTCTATCCAGGATAATCATTTATCATCCTCCTATACCCTCAGTATGTCTTTCATTATTTCAAGAGGCTTTAATTACCTACTTACCTCCTGTGTTTATAGTGTAATTCCTTCCATGTAGGATGTCAATAAAAAGTTGTGGAAAAAATCAAAAAAAACGAGCCCCAGGCACAAAACCTGATGGCTCGCTATAAAATCAATATATATGGCAGCCGCTGGTAAGGAAGTCAGAGACCCCACGGCATAATAAATATTTGCTCGGTAAGCGGCATGATGCCCTAATGTCAGCCCTTCCAACCCCTGGCGGATGGGTCTAACGTGTTGCTGGCCTGGTAGAGCAGAGCGTTGCAGATGCAGGCTGCTACATTGCTTCCGCCTTTTCTTCCCATAGCCGCTATGGCAGGGATACCATACTTCTCGCATGTGTCCATGAGGTATTCCTTACTCTCTACCACGTTAACGAAGCCGACAGGAACGGCGATGACCATGAGAGGCCTGAGCCCCGCTTCTATCATCTCCGCGATTTTTATAAGAGCCGTCGGCGCGTTTCCTACAGCGTAGACCAGAGAATCCGGATAGTCCTTAGCCGCCTGCTCCATGGAAGCCACAGCCCTCGTAGTCCCCGCCTTCTTAGCAGCCTCCATGATCTCAGGGTCTGCCATGTAGCAGTGGGCGTCGTCGCCCAGCTTCTTAAGGGAAGGCTTGCTGATACCGGAATAAGCCATGTTCGTATCTGTTACGATCGTGACTCCGCCCTTCTGGAATATCTCTATACCCTTCCTGCAAGCATCCTCCGTGAACCTCATGTTCTCAGCGTAATCGAAATCAGCTGTCGTGTGGATGACGCGCTTTACTACTGCTTCGTTCTCGGGTGGAACAGTTATTCCTCTCTCTTCCAGCTCTCCGCCGATTATCTTCATGCTGGTGCGCTCGATATCGGCAGGTAAAACATGTTTGAATTCCATTTATTCTCCTTATTCTTAATCTTAAATTAATAATACTAAAATTACTGTTTATCTAAGATCTCGTATATCTTATCCATGTCCAAAGCCTGGCGCACGCCCTCGGCCAGGAGGTCGTACTGCTGCTCCTTATATTCGGCGTGGGAAACAGGCTTTATATCGGAGATATCCAGCCCCTTTCTCTTTGCTAGGTAATCAGCCAGCTTCTCCGTGAGCTCGCCTGTGTCGAAGAGGCCATGCAGGTATGTGCCGAACACATCGCCATCTATGCAGCCCTCAGGCTCGCCATTCTCCAATGTATCGAATGGCTTTCCATCAACTGTGGTCACGCCCATGTGGATCTCGTAGCCATCGAGCTCAGCGCCGGCGAATGGCTCAGCCGTAACGTCAGCGTGGAAGCGGGTCCTGGTCTTCTTCGGCGTGAATGTCGTCTCAGTTGGAAGAAGTCCCATGCCGTGCAGCTCTTCCCTATTACCTTCCGTGTGGTCAGGATTATGGAGCTCGCGCCCCAGCATCTGGTAGCCGCCGCAGACACCCAGCACAGGCGTGCCCTTAGCGTGGAGCTTCAGTATCTGGTTCTCCAGACCGCTCTCCCTCATCCATACCAGGTCGTCCATGGTGTTCTTAGTCCCCGGTATTATTATCAGGTCAGGTTCTCCGAGTTTCTTAGCCTCCCTGACGTATCTGACTCCCAGCGCCGGATGCGCCTCGAGTGGCGAGAAATCCGTGAAGTTCGAAAGCCTAGGCAGCCTGATCACAGCCACGTCTATAGGCTTTACGGCCTTCTCGACCTTCAGCCTAGCGGATAGGGAATCCTCGTCATCTATATCCACATTCAGGAAAGGCACCACGCCCAGGACAGGGACGCCAGCCTTCTCTTCCAGTTCTGTAAGTCCCGGCTTCAGTATGTTTATGTCGCCGCGGAACTTATTTATCACGAGGCCTTTCACTCTGGCTCTCTCTTCATCGTTCAGCAAAGCCACAGTCCCGTAAAGCTGGGCGAACACGCCGCCTCTGTCTATATCTCCCGCCAGGAGGACAGGAGCGTCTACCATGTGGGCAAAGCCCATGTTCACTATGTCGTCTTCTCTTAAGTTTATCTCAGCCGGGCTGCCGGCGCCTTCTATTACCATGACATCGGCATTTTCAGCCAAGCCATAATAGGCGTCCAGTATGTCCGGGACTATGTTATCTTTATATTTATAATAATCCACAGCCGACATGGTGCCGCGGATCTCGCCGCAGACTATGACCTGACTTCCCGTATCGCTGGAAGGCTTAAGAAGGACAGGATTCATCCTCACGTCCGGTTCCAGCCCGGCGGCTTCCGCCTGTGCTACCTGAGCCCTGCCCATCTCCAAGCCGTCCTTAGTTATATAGCTGTTAAGAGCCATATTCTGAGCCTTGAACGGGACCGGTCTCAGGCCATCCTGCTTGAATATCCGGCACAGAGCTGTGCACAGGATGCTCTTACCGGCGTCGGACATGGTTCCCTGGACCATTATGCATTTCACATGTTTTCTCTCGGGCATTCCAGTTCCTCCCTCAATACCTCTATGAATCTGGTATTCTCATCATGTTTCCTGACGGCGCACCTGAACCAGCCCTGACCGAGACCCGGGTAATTAGCGCAGCTCCTTATGAGCACGCCGCGCTTTCTCAGCCTGTCATCCAGGTCTT
Organism: Eubacteriales bacterium; assembly: GCA_029009055.1. Classification (GTDB taxonomy): domain Bacteria; phylum Bacillota; class Clostridia; order Peptostreptococcales; family Anaerovoracaceae; genus Aminicella. Next base: position 16,196 of record JAQXJR010000018.1, read on the forward strand.
CCGGTCCCTTGAACAGCAGGTAATTCGCTTCCCCATGAATGACCTTAAGGCCTGATGACTCTAACGCCTCTATCATCACCGGTCTCTCGGTCCGGATCATCTTATTCAACCTCTTAACGTACTCCGTCTCTCTTAAGGCGGCCACGCCAGCCTGCTGGGCTATCTCAGAAACAGGCCATGGCTGACCACTCAGCCTGAGTCCATCCAGCAGCTCCTCATTAGAACTCATGCAGTAACCGAGCCTTACTCCCGCCATAGCGAACACTTTAGTATAAGCTTTAAGTATCAGCAGGTTCTTAGTGTCTCCCAGAGATCTCTTCATGGTCTTAGAATCCGGATCGTCTATGAAGTCAGCGAAACACTCATCTATGACCAGGATAGCCCCGACTTCCTCGCACTTTCTCAATACTCTGAGCAGGAAGTCCCTGTCTATGGTTATGCCCGTCGGATTGTTTGGCTGGCAAAGAAATACCAGGTCTGTTCCTTCCCGGATCTCATCCAGTATGCCGTCATCTACCATAAAGTTATTTTCTTCTTTCAGAATATATCTATCCACCGTACATCCGCACTTAACGAGGGATTCCTCGTATTCAGCGAACGTAGGGGCTGTCACCAGGGCATGCTTGCCGTGTTCATATATAGCCAGCCTGAATATGATATCAGCCGCCCCGTTACCGCAGAATATCCAGTCACTCTTCACACCCTCGTAGCCCGCTATGGCTTCTCTCAAAGACCTACACAGAGGGTCAGGATACCTGTCCGCGTAGACCGCGGAATCCGCGATGGCCCTTTGCACACCTTCCGGCACGCCTAAGGGACTCACATTAGCCGAGAAATCCAGAGGCTCGTAGCCGTACTCCCTCTCGAAACCGGCCCAATCGCCGCCATGTAAAAGTTTACCGCTCATATGAACCTCCATATCAGAAATCTGATCGTAAGACCTATGACATATGTCAATATGCTGGAAACGTAGAGCATCTTATTCGCCCTCTTTATGTCATCGTCTTCCACAGGTCTCAGAGGGTCGCCCAGATACGGCTTATCGTAGTATTCGCCGAAGTAATACGCCGGCCCCGCCAGCTGGATCCTTAAGGCTCCGGCACAGGCAGTCTCCGTGTGGGCTGAGTTAGGGCTGGCGTGCTTCATGTGGTCGCGCCTCCATATCTTCCAGGCGTTCTTAGCGTCGTTACCCGTGAGGAAAGCTGTTATTATCCAGACGATCGCCGAAAGTCTGGCAGGGATATAGCCCACAACATCGTCGAAATGGGCTCCGATCCTACCGAAATAGAGGTAGCGCTCATTCTTATAGCCCACCATGGAGTCCATAGTGTTTATAGCCTTATAGGTCATGGCCAGAGGAGCTCCGCCTATCATCATATAGAGGACCGGCGCCATGACTCCATCCGAGAAGCCCTCAGCGATCGTCTCGACCGCGGCCTTCGTGACACCGATATCAGTGAGAGCCTGCGTATCGCGTCCTACTATCCTGGACACGTACTTCCTGGCGGCCTCCAGATCATGATCCTTAAGACGCCTATAGACTTCCATGCTTTCCGCCTTCAGGTCCTTAATAGCTACGCACTGCCAGCACCAGAGAGTCTGAACGGCGAAGAAGAGCCAGCTGTTTATTTCCCAGGCTATGAAGCAAATAAGCCATGTAATGGCTCCGGTCCCGGCTGTGATGATGACCGCCATGACCAGGCCGGCCCAAAACTCGCCCTTATCCGTTTTCGGGAATATGTTCCTCAGATGCTTCTCCAGGAATGATATGCACTTACCCATCATTACGACAGGGTGAGGCATCCACCTCGGGTCACCCAGGATCAGATCCAGGATAAAACCGCAGAGTATAGCCAGCTCTATCAACAAAAACTTCGATTGTATCAATATTTCCATTTTAATAGTTTATTTATCTTTATCTTCGTATTTCCTGGCAGCGGCTATGAACCTGTCAGCCAGAGCCGGGCTCCCGGCCATATAGAGATGAGGGAATCCCGCGAACATAGTGTCGGAAACGAAGCAGCAGTCCCACTTCCTTCCGGAAAGCTTGGACGCGGTCATAGCGCTTCCGTTCTCTGTGGAATCCCAGTAGTGGAATTCGTGTTCCGGTATCTTCTCACCGGCCCTGAAGAGCATGCTGTCTTCTTCAGGCGCTAATGTCGCGTAGCCGAACCTGACCAGCCTCTTCCCCTTATTTCCGGTTCCCGGAAGAACGCCCGCCATGTCGTAATACTCGCCGTCAGAGCCCTGAAGCTTCTGCCCCAGATACAGGAATCCGCCACACTCAGCTACAGTAGGAAGTCCCGCTTCTATGGCCTTCTTCACGCTCTCACGCATGGTCTCGTTAGCAGCTAGCTCCTTCGCGTAAAGCTCCGGATAGCCGCCCGGCAGATACATGGCGGATATTTCTTCCGGCAGGACCTTATCCCTTATCGGTCTGAACCTCACGAGCTCAGCGCCCTTCTCTTCCAGCGTCGCCAGCGATTCGGCGTATGTGAAGCAGAAGGCTTCGTCATCCGCCACCGCTATCCTGACCTTAGTGGCAGCGCCGCTCTCATTATCACGCAAAGCCTGACCGGACGTAGTCCTACCGTCATCGGCTATGCTTTGCAGCTTCTCGAAATCTACTCTCTTATCGAGCTGATCGGCTATCCTGCCTATTCTCTCGGTCAGGTCGTCTATCTCCTGAGCCGTGTATAAGCCCAGATGCCTGCTTTCGAAGACTGCTTCATCCATGTGAGGAAGGTAGCCCAGCATAGGTATGCCTGTTTCCCGCTCTATGGAAGGCGCGTAGGTCTTAAAGAACATCTCCGAGCAGTCGTTCAGGATGACTCCCTTAATAGGGTTCGGTTTTCTGAACTCCGCCATGCCCTTAATAACTGCCGCCAAAGTCAGGGCAGCCCCCTTAGGCCTTAAGACCAGTATGGCAGGGAAGCCCAGAGTTTCAGCCACGTCGTAAGCGGACGCCTCTACGGAGCCCGGCTTCATCCCGTCGTAGAAGCCCATTACGCCCTCGCAGACAGCGGCGCCGTGCCCCTGGATATTTCTTTCGTATATGGTTTTCACGGTCTCCCTGTCAGCCAGGAAGAGATCCAGGTTGCAGCTGTCGACTCCCAGTACAGACCTGTGGAACATAGGGTCTATGTAATCCGGCCCGCACTTGAACGAGCAGGGGTCATAGCCCTTCTTAGCCAGCAAAGATAGCAGGCCGCATGTGACGGCTGTCTTCCCCGTATTAGATGACGGGGCTGTCACCAGGAACTTAAGCATTCTCTTCACCTTCGTCATGAGGCATGCCCGTTATTATGAATATCGGGTTATTAGCCATCATCATATGCATATTCGCGACTTTCTTCCCGTAGCTTGAGGAGATCTGAGCGACCTCTACGTCCCAGCCGCGGCTGGAAAGCTCGTTTATGGCGCTGTTAAGCGTCTCTACTACTATGGCGGATATGCAGACCTTAGCCTTAGGGTTCTTCTCCTTAACTATATCGAGGATCGGCGCCATATTCCCCTTAGTTCCGCCGAGGAAAACAGCGTCAGGAGCCGGGAGATCAGCCAGAGCTTCAGGGGCCTTACCCGGAATAGTCGTGAGGTTCCAGGCGCCGAATTTCCTCTTATTTGCTTCTATAAGCATGCAGCCTTCAGGGTTCACCTCTACGGCGTACGTCCTTCCATGGCAGGCCATCTGGGCCATTTCTACGGAAACGCTTCCCGTTCCCGCGCCTACGTCCCAGACAGTATCGGTCTTATCCAGGGACAGACGGCCTATTATGGCTGCCCTTACGTCCTGCTTAGTCATAGGGACTTTACCCCTGATGAAATAGTCGTCTTTTATTCCCGGGGCGTGGGCAGGGCACTCAGGCTTAGGAGCAGGCCATGCCAGCATCACCGACAGTGTGGCGAACTCCTTATTCATCATCTCTCCCGCCAGGCCTACAGATATATTCTCATTCTCGTATGAAAGGTTCTCGCCTACGCATACCCTCAAGTCTCCGAGGCCGGCGTCGAACAGCTGCCTGCAAAGGTCAGCCGGGCCCAGGTCGCCTCCGGTGAGGAAGAAGGCAGGTTTACCTTCCATTACTGCCGTTACGGCATCGCACTGCTTTCCGTGAGCCGAGAAAAGGTTCCAGTTCTGCCATGGGCTCCCCAGCCTGGAAGCCAGGCACTGGATGCTGGAGATTCCCGGTTCTACCCAGAAAATTATGCCTTCCTTATCCAGAAGAGGCACCAGGCTCCTGGTACCGGAATAGAATCCCGTGTCGCCGCTGTAGACGACACAGACGTCCTTATCACCTGCTTCCTTTATTATTTCCAGGATGTCCTTAGCCAGGATCGCGTCCTTCTTCTCGCCATTCGCTCCCTCAGGTACTGCTTCGAGGAGCCTCTTAGCGCCTACTATCACATCAGCGCCCATCATGGCGTCATAAGCGCCGAATGTCAGGGTACTCCTGTCTCCGCCGCCAAGTCCGACCAATGTTACCATAAATCGTCCTTTCTCTATTATTAATCTTAAAATAGATCTTAAAGCTTATCGTCCGTCTCATTCATGACAGATTCGCAGTATGCCATTATTTCTTCCTCTGTCTCGGTGACCTCTTCCGGCCGCCTTATGACCAGCATGACCACATCCGCCTTCTCAGCCGCCTTGGCTTTATCATCGAAGCCTCCGGCTTTACCGCTGTCTTTAGTGACCATGTATTTTATGTGGAACTGGTGCATGAGGGCTATGTTTATTTCCTGGCCGAAAGGTCCCTGCATGGCTATGATATTATGTCTCGGTATGCCGGCCTTCTCACATGATTCCAAGCTGGATATGAAAGGCAGGACACGCGGGAACAGCCTGTCCGTTCCCAGACGGGAATACAGAGGAAGTTCCTTTGCTCCTGTAGTGAGGAGGACATTACCTTCCTTATCCATGAGCCAGTCGCACGCCTCGTCTATGGAATTAACGTAGATCACGTGCTCGCCTTCCGCCAGAACGGATTCAGGACGCCCAAGCCTCATTCTCTTCACACCGGCCTTATCGCAGGCGTATATGATGCTCTGACTGATATGAGTGGCGAAGGGGTGTGTAGCGTCCACGCAGATATCCATGCCGTCGAGCAGTTTCACGATCTCCTCAGGAGGTCTCTTACCCGAGAGCACCGTCACTCCCTCGTGCTCGCCCTCTTCCTCAGCCCCATAATCCGTAGCTACGGAGACAGTGACATTTATGCCCATGTCAGCCATTTTCCAGGAAAGCTCACGCCCATCCACCGTGCCGCTGAATATAAGAGCGTTCATGTTACTTATCCAGCCTTTTCTCGTAGCCCCTAGGCGTCACGATCTGGTTTCCGTAGACCTTAGTGTTGGCGCTCCCGATAAATACTGTCGTGAACATGTCTATAGGCTCGTCAGCCAGCTTATCCAGCGTAGTTATATGAGCTTCCTGGCCATCTCTTCCTATGTTCTTCACCCAGCCGCAGACCGTGTCAGGCGACTTATACTTCATCATGATCTCGCAAGCCCTGTTAAGGTGGGTCACGCGCTTATGAGAGCGAGGGTTATAGAGGCAGATATTGAAATCTCCCATAGCGGCTCCCTCCAGCCTCTTCTCTATGACTTCCCAAGGCGTGAGCAGGTCTGAAAGCGATACTGTACAGAAATCATGTCCCAGAGGAGCTCCCAGGACTGCTGAGCCTGAGATAGCTGCTGTTACCCCGCATACTACTACGACTTCCACGTCCTTATATTCCGGAGCCAGCTGGATCAGAAGGCCTGCCATGCCGTAAACACCGGAATCTCCGCTGCATACCATGGCGACATTCTTACCCTCGGCTGCCTTCTCCAGGGCGAAACGGCATCTGTCGATCTCCTTCTTCATAGCCGTCGTAAAATATTCCTTCTCAGGGAAAAGCGGCTTTACCAGGTCTACATAGACCGTGTAGCCGCAGATGAGGTCAGCAGCCGCCAGGGCGTTCTTAGCCTCTCCCGTCATAAATTCTTCGTTTCCAGGTCCCAGACCTACCGCGTATAATTTACTCATATTTCCAACTCCAATCAGGTCGATAATCTCTAAGCGCCAGAGCCATGGTGACTCCTTCGCGCGCGAATTTTCTAACTACGATCTTATAGCCTGCTCCTGCCTTCTTAGCGGCGCTCCTCTCGCAGACGCTGTCCACTCCGGTTATCTTCTTCACGAAGTCCGAGCCCGTGAAATCCCCATCGAGAGCGTTAAGTTCCTCAGCTGTGTAATCCGTTAAGTGCCAGCTGTGTTTCCCACAGAAAGCCAGAAGGCCCGGCTCGTTCTTCTTTATATCTATGGTCGCCGCTTCTGTGATCGCCTTCTCGAAGACATGGTTCTCTTCTAAGAATTTAGCAAAGCACTCCTCTATATTTTCCTCCGGAGTGTTCTTCCTGCAGCCTATCCCTAATACAGCGATCCTTGGAACTACATGTATAGCGTCCGAATACTTATCAAATACATCTAGCTCTATGTCAGGTCTCTCGGCTCCATCAGAAGCCCCCTCGGCTTTCGGAGAGAATCTCTTCAAGCCTTCAGGCATGTCCCCAGCTAAATCCCAAGGGCTCTCGACAGTCACGTCATCCCCCTTAAGGACAGCGGATGATATGAGCTTTATCCTGTGAGGCTCTATTATCCAGGCGCCTTGCTTCTTAGACCACTCATCGACAGCGAACTTCCCATTTCTGTCCGTAGCTGTAGTCACTACAGGTACAGCCCCTGTGAGCTCCGCTATCTTCCTCGCCAGGTTATTAGCGCCTCCCAGGTGTCCGGATAAGACAGGGATGACGAAGTCCCCGCACTCGTCTATGACGACCACAGCCGGGTCGGACGCTTTGCTGACCACATGAGGGGCTATAGCTCTTACAGCTATGCCGCAGGCTCCGACATATACCAATGCGTCATCATCAGGGAATGCCCTGTCAGTCCATTCTTTCAGCTTATATGGGGCGCCGCTGCGCCAGGCCTTACCGCCCAGGCAGGAAGCCAGGTACTCAGCGAGAGCCTGCCCCTTATCTGTGAAAGACAGGTACTCTATGTTCATTATTTGCTCGCCTTCCTGAAGCCTGTAGTGAATTCAGGGTCGTAGAGCTTACTCCTGTCGTATTCGTTTCCGAGGAAGTTTCCTACCAGGATGAGGGCCAGGTTATGAACGTCGTTCTTCTCTGCCGTTTCAGCCAGTGTGGAGACTGTACATCTCATGACTTTCTGGTCAGGCCATGTAGCCTTATAGACGATAGCGGCCGGCGTGTCAGGCGTGTAAGCTCCTCCGGCCAGCAGGTCTTCCTGAACCTTATCCAGCAGCCCAGTGGACAGGAAGAGGACCATGGTGCATCCATGTGACGCCATCTTAGAGAGAGACTCTCTGTCAGGCACAGGTGTCCTTCCCGCTTCTCTCGTGATGATGACGCTCTGTGTTACGTTAGGCAGGGTGTACTCAGCGCAAAGAGCAGCCGCGGCTCCTGAGAACGCTGATACTCCCGGCGTGTCATCGTATTTTATTCCCAGCTCATCTAACTGGTCCATCTGTTCTCTTATAGCTCCATACAGGCTCATGTCTCCTGTGTGCAGCCTTACGACGTCCTTACCCTCAGCCTCTGCCTTCTTCATGACTTCGATGACCTCTTCCAGTGTCATCTTAGCTGAGTCGTAAACGACGCAAGAGTCCTTCTTATAGTCGAGAAGCGCCGGGTTTACGAGACTTCCCGCGTAAATGATGTAGTCGGCTTCTGAGAGAAGCTTGGATCCTCTTACAGTAATGAGATCCGGCGCTCCGGATCCTGCTCCTACGAAATGTACCATAATCGTTCTCCTTTATGATTTTAATATATTCGGATACCCAGGTCTTCATGCCCGGATATTTACCGTCAAAACATTATTTAAGTCTATTTCACAATAATAGTCGCGAAGTAGCCCAGGTCGTCCCCTTCTTCGTACTCTTCCAGGGACTTATATATCTTCTGGCTCGGGAGTCCGGCGTCAGCCACCATAGCGCTCCTAGCCAGCAGACCTTTTTCTTTAAGCAAAGAAATAACTTCCTCTAGCTTTTTGCCTGACTTCATTATCACCTTCGTGCCGTCGTTATCTATGACCTCGGATGTCACGTTACCCGGAGTTATGATAAGCGGCCTGTTCATATCGGTGAGACTGATGCCGAGCAACGAAGCTATGGCGCAGAAGCTGGTCACTCCAGCTACCATCTCTGTCTCATAGCCCCTATCCCTGATGACGTCCTGAACATAACAGTAGGTCCCGAAAACGCTCTGGTCGCCCAGGTTCAGCATGGCGACGTCCAAGCCCTGCTTCAGGTATTCCTCTATTTTATCAGCTGCCTCTTCATGTGCCTTCTTAAGGACCTCAGGATCCCTAGACATGGTGAAATATATAGGCAGGACCGTCTTAGAAGACATATCTACGGCTTGCTTCGCTATATCGAAGGCCAGCATCTGGCCTGACTTAGTCCTGGGCGTCGCTATGACAGACGCGCTCTCTATCGCTCTTACAGCCTTAAGTGTCATGAGCTCCGGATCTCCCGGGCCAATACTTACTCCTATGAGTTTTCCTCTATTCTTCTCTTCCATGTTTCTCTTATCTTTCTAGCTCCATCTGTCTCCCCGAGTAAGCCAAACTTATTGGAGAACATCACAGCGCCTACGTTATAGGCTCCGCCCGCCCTGTGGTCTAAGTGGAACTGAATGGCGCGGAAAATATCACCCATGACTATATCTCTCATGCCTGCCTCATCCAGTATGTCTATACAGGCGTCTGTAGTTGAGGCATTCATGAGCTTCCGGCAGGTCTCGGTGTCGGCTCCGTTCACAGCGGCGTGGGCCGTGAATATCTCCGTCCTGCAGTCAGCGTACCTGGAATGAGTGTTCATGACGCCTCCCGCCACCTTAACCAGCTTACCGACGTGAGACACTATAAGGACGTTCTCGAACTTCTGCTGCACAGCTATATCCAGCATGTCTCCTAAGAAATTCGAAAACATGACATAAGGAACCCCGTAGTCGAACTCTCCTGTTTCCCGCATGAATGTTTCCCCGTAATTGCCCGGAGTTAAGATCAGATCTTTAGAAATTGCGGCTTTCTGCTTCATTTCGGCTTCTATGGAATCCACGAGGCCCTTCTCGCTCATAGGATCGACTATGCCGGTCGTTCCCAGCACAGATATGCCGCCTACTATGCCCATTAATGGGTTGAAGGTCTTAGCCGCTGTGGCTTCGCCTTCAGGAATGGATATGACCACGTCTATCCCGCCGTCGTAACCGACCTCGTCGCACATAGCCAGGACAGACTCCTCGATCATACGTCTCGGAACACGATTAATAGCGGCGTTTCCGACAGGCTGATCCAGGCCGGGTGTAGTTACTCTCCCGACTCCCTTACCGCCGTCTATATGGACGCCGCTCTCTTCGGAGCGTGATACTTCAGCCACCACGAGAAGTCCCCTAGTAGCGTCTATATCATCTCCGGAATCCTTCTTTATACCACACCAGGCTTTACCTGCCTCCGTCCCGTAATCATCCACAGGGACCGTGACATCCCAGCCCTTAGGTGTCATAACGGATACCTGATCCGGCACTTCGCCCTTTATCAAAAGGTAAACAGCGGCCTCTGCCGCCAGCGCCGCGCAGGTTCCCGTAGTATATCCGCAGCGCAGCATCTTCTGCCCGCTGCGGACGTAATGTTCGAATGCCATTAAATTCGTTCTCCTTAATTAACGCGTCCGGCGCCTGATTTACCGGGCAGGACCATATCATTCAGCTCACAGGTGGTCCCACCTGGCGGGCGGTCCGCTAGAAATTCTCAGGATCAGATCATGTAGTCATCGCCGGATGCCGGTGAATTAGCCAGGTCCGCGATCGTGAATCCTTTAAAGTAGCGCTTAGTCATATCGTAAAACCCGCGCCACATCTCATATGTCTTACAACTGCTCATCCTCGGGCACTGGGTCGGATGATCGCCTATACACTCTACCGGCGCCATGTCGCCCTCTATCATATTCAAAACGTCCCAGACAGTTATGAGTTCAGGGCTTCTTAAGAACCTGTACCCGCCCTTCTTACCGCGCTGCCCTTCCAGATAGCCTGCCTTCGAGAATACGACGATTATCCCCTCCAGGTACTTCTCAGATATTTCCTGGCGCTCAGCTATCTGTTTCAGCGGAATGAACGTACCGTTATCATGCTCCGCCAGGTCAGCCAGAATCCGAAGCGCGTAACGGCCCTTAGTTGAAATTCTCATCGCCATTTTATGCCTCAGTTCTTATTTATAAATAGTATTTATCTAAAAATAACGATTCCCGTCCGGTAAGCCAGCGAAACTCACTCCGCTTCACCTCCCTCCCGGGCGGGAACCTAAAAACGACCTCTGTCGTCTACCTCATTACAGCTCTTTATCTGTGAGGAGCTTATAAGCTTCCTTATACTTAGCTATAGTCTTCTCTATGATCTCGTCAGGAAGCTCGTAATCGCTGTCCGGATTAGCCAGCAGCCAGTTCCTTACGAACTGCTTATCGTATGAAGGCTGATCCTGTCCTACCTTATATCCTTCCAGAGGCCAGAATCTGGAGCTATCCGGTGTCAGCATCTCATCAGCCAGGATGACGTTACCATTCTCGTCTACGCCGAACTCGAACTTAGTGTCAGCGATGATGATACCCCTGTCCAGAGCGTAAGCGGCGCACTTCTTATAGATAGAGAGTGTGAAATCTCTGATCATGGTAGCGTATGTCTTACCTCTTCCCGGGAACTGCTTCTCGATAACGTCTATGCTCTGCTCGTAAGAGATGTTCTCATCGTGGTCTCCGAGCTCAGCCTTAGTGCTCGGTGTGTAGATAGGCTCAGGAAGCTTCTGGCACTGCTGGAGTCCTTCCTCGAGCTGGATGCCGCATACCTTACCTGTCTGCTGATAGCTCTTCCAGCCTGTTCCCGTGATGTATCCCCTTACGATGCACTCGATCGGCAGCATAGTCAGCTTCTTACAGAGCATGCTCCTTCCCTCGAACTCCTCATTACGGAAGTACTCAGGCATATCATTAACGTCTGTAGAGATCATGTGGTTATCTACGATGTGTCCTGTGTATTCGAACCAGAACTTAGACATCTGAGTCAGGATCTTACCCTTATCATCGACCCTATTCTTCAGAATGTGGTCGAAAGCAGAGATCCTGTCTGTAGCGACCATGATGAGGCCAGCTTCTGTGTCATAGATCTCACGTACCTTACCTTCTTTAATAGGCTTATATTCTTTCATATTCGAACCTCCGTAATTAAGCTATACATACTTATGGTTATTTTATCACTTAGAAACCTATTGTTCTACAGTTTAATTACTCTGTATACAATTTTAAGATTTCAGCAAAGCCGCCCCGCGCCTTCAGGCTTCGCCCACAAAAAATAAAAAAGCCTCCCGAAGGAGGCTCGCGGCCGGTTATCCGACCGATCATTCTTTATTTACAGAATAGATGAATTCAGGAACAAGTCCATAACTCTCTTAATCTGTCTCTTAATCTCATCGTAATCATCCCCGTCCTTATACTCGTAAGTATCGTTCTTACCTAGATAGAAGCAAGGAACGTTCTGATGAGGATATCTGGATGAGAGCTCACCTGATACTTCCTCAGGAATCTTCCTGAACTCTACAGCATGGTAGTTAGGGTTTTCCTCTACCAGCTCTTTAATAGCCTTATCAGCCAGGGCGCAGTTAGCGTCGTGTTCTTTGCAAAAATACATTACCCACAGCCTTATGTATTCCACCTTTCTGTTAAATAAGCTGAAACTATGAGAAAAACGGTCCGAAAAACCTAAAAAGCCGTCGCTTTCGTCCTCCGTATACAGGCGCTTCTCCTTACGCCATTCCCGATTCTCACATGTCACATTTTAACACAAGCAGAATCATATTTATAGATAGAATCTCATATTTGCGGAGGCTATGATGACGCGGGAGCCCGGAGCCGACTCAGCTTTGCAAAAAATAAAAAAGGCGCCCCGCTAGGAGACGCCGAAATATCTAAAACTATAGCTTAGCCGCTATAGAAGCTAGCTCCCTATACGTATCGCGGAGCAGGTCCTTAATCTCATCATCCGTCACGCCTTCGTGATACTCATATATCTTCTCGCCATTGAAATACATGGCAGGAAGCTGCTCATACTCATATCTGGAAGCGACTTCAGGCAGGATGGTGGTCTCCACACGTTGAAACTCCCTCGGATCCCACTCCTTAGGCTTCTCAGCCGCCACGTCCTTAATGGCCTGGTTCAGCTGCTCGTAGTTAGGATCGCCCATGTTATAAATGATAATAACTTTCCTCTTAGGTACCATAATAAATCTCCTCCGCCGGGCTTTCTGGCCCCGCGCGGTCTAATTCAGCAAAAACACGACATGGACATTATACCCTTTCAGGCACGGGTAAATCAATGGCAAGCCGCCACTCGTCCACGAGCCGCTCTAAAGAGAAGGCAGCGTTAGCCGGGCTGGTGGAAGGAAGCTTCACGGCCGGGATCCCGGTCTCAGGCTCTATATACTTATGGTAAAGCTGCCAGGCTTTAGCGCCGTTCGTGTAGATCTTACCTTTAATATTAGTGCCCCGTATCATGCCTGCTATATCGGCGGGCTCGACGTCAGATATGCTGCTGTCGCTTGAACCTACCACGCTGCAGGACTCTATGACATCATAGACAGCCACGTGATTTCTCAGAAGAAAATCACGCTTGTCAGAGACAGATACGGGGAGGCTTTGCTGGAAAAGCTCAGCTAAGACCAGCCAGAACCTGTTCCTGGGATGGCCGTAGAAGAAGCCCTCTTCCCGGGACTTAACTGATGGGAAACTCCCGAGGATCAGTATCTCAGAATCTTTATCTATGACCGGACCGAAACCATGCGTGTGAAACTCTCTATCCAAGATCCGCTCCCCCGCTTATGGCTCTTTATGTTCCATGACGCTCATGTAAGCAGGTCTTATGATCTTACCGTTTCCGATAAGCTCCTCTATTCTGTGCGAACTCCAGCCGACTATCCTGGCTATGGCGAACAAAGGTGTGTAGAGCTCCACAGGGATGCCCAGCATCTTATATACGAAGCCGCTGTAGAAGTCGACGTTCGGGCATACGCCCTTAAACATGTGCCTCTTCTCACTGATGACTTCAGGCGCTATGGTCTCTATGGATTCGTAGAGGTCCATCTCCTCATGCATGCCCTTCTCGTCTGACAGCTTCTCGCAGAACGTCTTCAGGATCTTCTCCCTCGGGTCGGACTTAGCGTAGATGGCGTGGCCCATACCGTATATCAGGCCCTTATGATCGAATACTTTACCGTCCAGCATGTCAGCCAGGTAATCCGTGAGCTTCCCCTTATCAGGGTCCATGCCCAGATTATCCTTAATGTTAGCCATCATGTCCATGACCTTAATGTTAGCGCCGCCGTGCTTAGGTCCCTTAAGGGAACACATGGCAGCTGCTATCGCCGAGTAAGTGTCTGTGCCGGATGACGTTACGACCCTGGTAGTGAACGTTGAGTTATTTCCTCCGCCGTGCTCCATGTGAAGGATGAGAGCGGCGTCCAATGACTTAGCCTCGAGCTCTGTGAACTGATTATCAGGTCTCAGCATGCGCAGGAAGTTCGCTGCCGTGGAAAGCTGAGGGTCAGGCCTGTGTATGTACATGCTCTTATCGTGGTTATAGTGCTGGTCCGCGTTATAGGCGTAGACAGCCAGCATAGGGAAAACAGATATGAGCGATATGCACTGTCTGATATTGTTAGTCAGGCTGGTGTCCATGATCGTGTCATCATAAGAAGCCAGGGTCAGTATGCTCTTAGTCATGGAGTTCATGATGTCCCCGGTAGGCGCCTTCATTATAACGTCCCTGGTGAAGTTGGTAGGAAGCGTCCTGAGGTTCCCGATGATATCGAAGAACTCCTTATACTCCTTATCGTTAGGCAACTTACCGAACATGAGCAGGTAGGCTATCTTCTCATATCCCATCTCGTCATGACCTAAGGAATCTATGAGGGAATTTATCCTGTAGCCCCTGTACCAGAGCTCTCCGTCATCTCCATCCCTAACTCCGTCGTGTGTATGAAAGGCGTTCACCTCAGAGATATTGGTGAGCCCCGTCAGCACACCCTTACCATTAAGGTCTCTAAGGCCCCTCTTAACGTCATATTTTCTAAACAGCTCGTCCGAGATAACGTCATTCTCACGACTCTCCTTCTCGACGACCGCCGCGTAATCCAAGTATTCTTCCATTTCAGTTTTCAAAAGATCACCTCCCGGAACGATCAACTAAAATCAAGATGATTTATTAATTTTATCATTTTCCTATACACTTAGCAAATAAGCCACGGCGCGCTCCCCGCACCGCGTAACTTGCTATATAAATAAAAAAACGCCCCAAAAAGTGAAGTCATTCACTATTGAGACGCCTTTGTCTAAATCAGCTAATAAATATTTTTAAGAGAAAATGTTATAAGCACACCCTGCGTGAGCCGGAGGCTGTAGCCGCCGGGTGGATTTTGCTTATCAATCTCCGCCGCCTATCATGGCGTTCAGGAATGTCTTAAGACGGTCTGTCTCCGGATGGTCGAATATCTTCTCCGGCGTGCCCTCCTCGACTATCTTCCCCTGGTTCATGAATACGACCCGGTCTGCCACACCCTTAGCGAAGCCCATCTCGTGGGTCACGACCAGCATGGTTATATGCTGGCTGGAGAGCTTCTTCATTACTGCCAGCACCTCGCCGGTTATCTCAGGGTCGAGCGCCGACGTAGGCTCGTCGAACAGCATGATTTTCGGCTCCATGGCCAGACCCCTCTCTATGGCTACTCTTTGCTTCTGGCCGCCGGACAGGTCCTCAGGGTACTCGTCAGCCTTATCGGACAGGCCGACCAGGTCCAGGAGCTCCCTGGCTCTCTTCTCTGCCTGATCCTTAGGAACGCCTTTCACCTTAATAGGGGCGTACGTTATGTTCCTGAGGCAGGTCATGTGCGGGAAGAGGTTGAAGTGCTGGAAGACCATTCCTGTCTCGCAGCAGACTGATCTTAATACGCTCTCGGAAGGGTACTGGGCCACCATGTGGCGGTTCTCCTCTCCAGGCTTTCCATCTACGAACGTGGTCCCGTTCAGAGTTATCTTACCGGACGTCACTTTAGTCAGGCAGTTCACACACCTTAGCAGCGTGCTCTTACCGGAGCCGGATGGACCGATTATGGCTACAGTCTCACCCTCATCGACGCTCAGAGAAACATCATTCAGAGCCGTGACGTTCTTATATTTCTTAACTATGTGCTCCATGGATAGAACTTCTGTCATCTCTACTCCTCCTTAGCGTCGTACTTAGAATAGTGCAGTTCTATAAAGTGGATCAGAACTGTCAGCAGGAATGTGAATGCCAGGTATATAGCGCCTGCCAGGACATACGGAATCAGGGATCCTGTCCTGTTTACCATTCCTGTCGCGACTTTCATCATTTCAGGCAGAGCTATTACAGAAGCCAGAGCCGTATCCTTAATAAGGACTATCGCCTCGTTGGATACAGGCGGGATGACGACCTTCATCATCTGCGGTATGACTATATCCTTAGTGGTCTGCCAGCGGGTGAGTCCCAGAGAGTAAGCGGCCTCGTACTGTCCTCTGTCTATGCTGTTTATTCCACCCCTGAATATCTCGGCGAAGTATGCCGCGTAGTTCAGAACGAATGTCAGCATGGCTGTCGGCATAGCGTCTAGCGTTATGTTTAGAGCGATCGGGAAGAAATAATAGAAGAAGAACAGCTGCAACATGAGCGGCGTTCCCCTGAATACGAACACGTAAACCTTACAGATCCACTGTATAGGATAGATCCTGCTTCTCTCCCCCAGCGCCAGAGGCAGGCCGAGCGGCAGCGACAGCACCAGTGTAACGACGAAAAGTTCTACGGATACCTTAAGTCCCATAAGAAGGAGAGGCACCGTTTCCATGAGATAGTCCATAATTCTCCAATACAAAAATACAAGCGGGCATCAGCTAAGACGCCCGCGAGTTTTCAACCGACAATATTATTTATAGTCTTTATAGATGACCAGGTTGGTTCCGAACCACTTCTTAGAGATCTTCTTAGCTGTTCCGTCATCTATGACCTTCTTCAGAGCCTCGTTCACCTTCTCTGTAGTCTCGGTATCTTCCTTTCTGAAACCGATAGCGTAGAGGTCAGCGCCGAAGTTGTAGTCGCTCGTGTAGAGCTTAGTCTTATTTTTATTATTATAGATGGCGTAAACTTCATCTATAGCGATGCACTTTATCCTGCCTGCCTTCAGGTCGAGGATGGCTTCATCGTATGTCTTATACTCTTTAACGTTATCCTTAAACTTATCGTAGTTCTTATCCGCCTGAATAGCTTCGAGAGCTGAGGAATCGCCCTGTGTTCCGATCTTAATGTTCTTAAGCTCGCTGGAATCCTTAATGTTCAGACTCTTATCGAGTGTCATGATCAGGATCTTATTCTCCAGGTAGCACTTAGAAAGTGACATAGCCTTAGCTCTGTCCGGAGTGGCTGACATTCCGTTCCAGATGCAGTCTATTCTCTTAGACTTCATCTCGGCTTCCTTAGCCGTCCAGTCTATAGGCTGGAACTTAACCTTAACGTCCAGTTCTTTACCAACAGCCTTAGCCAGGTCTATATCGAATCCTACCAGTTTATCGTCTTTATCTCTGAATCCCATAGGAGCGAACGTGTCATCGAGTCCTATGGTCAGGACACCCTTATCCTGAATGTAATCCCAGTCCTTAAGCTCTTCCTTAGTTGTCGTGGCTTCCTTCTTACTTCCGCAGCCTGCCAGGGCCATAGTCATAGCGCATACAGCAGCCAGCAGAAGAGCTATAGTTCTTCTCTTCATATCATATCCCTCATAAATAACCAACTACACCAATTTACTAACCATAAAGCGTTTATACAGCAAAGCTTATCCGAAGCGGCCCGCTCCGCGCAGCCATACGTTAACGCTTTATTTCGTTAAATCGCTATAAGTTTATCACGGTAAAATATATGTGTCAAGGTGAGAAAGTCGTCGATAACTCATTCAGAATAAATCGGCGAAATTGGTTGATATTTTCTTAATCTTAGAAGGAATGCGGACTGCATACATTGTTTTTTCTAAATGTTGTGTAGATCCTCGCTTCTTTTCACCAGTAAAGCCAGCCTGGGGTTGTTATCTCCGTATATGTTTGCATCAACATGTACGTTTATGCACACCCTATTCAGCTTTCGTTTGTATCAAAGCACATTTCTATAGCGGTTCCTAGGCCAGCCATGATCGGCTGGAGATTCTATTATTTCGGCGGTGGCTATTTAGAAATAAATAGTTCGAAAGCTCGTATCTTTCTAACTTTAAGAATTTATGGAGTATTTTCGCCGAAATTTTCTTAATGGCCCCTTAGATTGTATACAATTATTCTGCGTGAAGCCAAGACATTATGTTCATTATCACTGGGGACTACTGGGGAAGAACTCCGGATGAAGAGTTAGCACAGCCTCGGGCCCGGGATTTTGCTGGATTTTGTAAAAAAATCTGGTTATTTTCGAAAATTTATCCCAAATTGGGAATCCAGAGCCGATTGACGCGAAAAAGATTCCAAACCCAAACGTATATGACTTAGTATCCGTTCAGATTTTCATGCCATAAATACGTGAAAAATCATAACCACCAGTGAAACTGGTGGTTTGTACCAGCCCTAAAAGGGCATTTTACTAGCAGCGTCTCAAGGCGCCCCGAAAGATTCCGTCAACCGCATATCTTCCTCGGGCTGCGCCTAAAGGCGCTCTTTTACTTCTT
>JAQXJR010000019.1 GCA_029009055.1 Eubacteriales bacterium
GATCATGTTCTTAACGTAGTCAGCGTGTCCCGGGCAGTCTACATGAGCGTAGTGTCTGTTCGGTGTCTCATACTCTACGTGTGCGGAAGAAATAGTTATTCCTCTAGCCTTCTCTTCCGGCGCCTTATCGATCTGATCGAACGCTACGTCCTCGCCGAGTCCATATCTCTCGTGCAGAACGTATGTGATAGCTGCGGTAAGTGTTGTCTTACCGTGGTCTACGTGGCCGATAGTACCGATATTGATATGCGGCTTAGTCCTATCAAAATGCTCTTTTGCCATAGTAAAATCTCCTTTTACTCTTACAATATCTATTAAAATTTAATAAAAAAATGGAGCTGCTGAGCAGACTTGAACTGCCGAACCTCATCCTTACCAAGGATGCGCTCTACCGACTGAGCTACAACAGCGCAATTAATCAATTATCGTTATGATTTTAGTATATTTTCCGCCCCATGTCAATTGCAAAGCCCTTCAATTTGATTTTTCACCCCCAGCAAAGCGATCCCGTCCAGCACTTTCTAAGTAAATGTACAACTACCCGTGGATCTCAATGCACCGATCCAGCAGACAGAATCGTCCGGTCCTGTCGTCGAAACATGCGACAAATAAACAACAACCGCAAATAAATCAGAAAGATCCGATCCCAGTGTGTAAACTGGGACCGGATCTTTTTATGCTATCAAGCTTTCAGATACCCCGGGTCAGTCTGTCAGATCCTTACTGGCTTCCAGGTCTTCGATAACTGGAGCGTCGGTGTCGCCGAACTGATCGAGATCGGGCAGGTATTTATCTCCCAGCCTCTTCAGCTCGCCACTGAGGAAGATCATACCGATGACGTTCGGGATGACCATCAGGCCGTTCATGATGTCCGCCAGGTTCCAGACCACCTCTAGCTTCGACACACATCCGATGAAGACGAACATGACGAACAGCGTCTTATATATTTTCATGATCTTCGGGCCGGCCAGATATTCCGCGGCTCGCTCACCATAATATGACCAGCCGAGGATCGTCGTGTACGCGAACAAGGAAAGCGCGATGACCAAAAGCGGCTTTCCGATGACCGGTATGTAGGAGAATACGCTGTAGGTCAGGACGGCTTTATCATTCATGGAGTTGGAAAGCGCCGGGTATTTCAGCACGGTGGACACGAGGGTCAGACCTGTTATCAGGCAGATGACGACAGTATCCCAGAATGTTCCGGTCATGGAGATGAGCGCCTGGCGTACCGGGTTACGGGTCTGCGCCGCCGCCGCCACGATCGGAGCGGAGCCCATGCCGGACTCGTTCGAAAACAGCCCGCGGGCAGCTCCGAAACGGAGCGCCTGGCTGACGGCGAATCCCGCCGCGCCGCCGAATCCCGCTTGAGGACTGAACGCCGACTTCACGATGACTGCCAGCGCCTTACCGACGTAGGCTCCGTTCATGACCAGGATGATCAGGCATCCCACGATATAGAAGATCGCCATGAGCGGTACGAGTTTTTCCGCGACTTTCGCGATGGATTTCACGCCGCCGATGATAACTGCCGCCGTGGCAGCCGCCACGATGATGCCGATGACCCAGGTCGGGACGCCGTAGTTGGCGTTAAACGCGCCGGCGATGGAGTTAGCCTGCGTCATGCAGCCGATGCCGAACGCTGCGAACGCTGCGAATAACACGAACAGCACCGCGAGCCATTTCGCGTGCAGCCCTCTCTGCAGAGCGTACATCGCGCCGCCCAGCATCCGCCCGTCCTTCGTCCGGACGCGGTACCTAAGCGACATCAGGGACTCACAGTATTTCGAGGCGATGCCGAACACGCCGATGATCCACATCCAGAACACCGCGCCAGGGCCGCCTGAGATGATGGCGGTAGCGACGCCGACGATATTACCGGTACCGATAGTGGCCGACAGCGCCGAGGTCAGCGCGCCGAATCCGGAGATCTCGCCGGATTCCCCATCCAGCTCCGTATCCTTCGTGATCGAAAGGCGAATCCCCTTAAAAATATATCGCTGGATAAATCCAGTGCGAAACGTCAGGAAAACATGCGTCCCGACGAGAATGATGATGAGCGGCAGGCCCCATAGAAACCCGTCCACCTTAGATACTGCATCAGCAAATGCTCCCATACAAACCAACTTCCCCTCTCTACCATTTCATGCTCTGTGAGACCGGGCACTTCCGGATCCCGATTCATCGAAACTTTCTTAATTTTCGAATTTATCTAAATTATGGTCCGTTAATTTGGTTTTACCAACATATTAATTGGTTATTTTTTGTGTTTATCGCTTAAGTGTTTTTCGCCCCACGCATTTCATTGCCATCGCCTGCTGCTGACGGAGCCGTACCAATCGTATGAGTGGTGTATACATCCTCGAACACACCAACACTCAACCAGCATCCGACAGATCGTATACAATCTAAGGAGGCATTATGAAAATTTCGGCGAAACTGCAATATAATTTTTAAGTGTCTGAAAAATTTTAGCATTCGAGTTGTTTTATTCTTAACGGCTACCGACGAAGGATGAGAATTGCCAGCCGGATCGTGGTTAGCCTGCTTACCCATATAGAAATGCACTTTGATACAAACGAAAACTATGGAGAATGTGCATGAACATGCGTGTCGCTGCGAATATATACGGAGATGACAAGGCCATGTCGGCTTTGCTGATGGAAAGGAGCTGGAATCTATGTATCATTCAGAAAAATAACAGCTGTTATCCGAAATCTTTCAGAGACTATGAAAATATCAGTAAATATCGCCGATTTTTTCAGAATGAGTTTTCGATGGCGACCGTCCACGGTGAGGCAAATTCGTTAGGTAATACATGCACAGTAAATCTTGCTCGAAACAACAAAAAGGAGGACAGCTTTCGCCATCCCCCTGAAATACGTGAAGAGTTTTCTTATTTAGAATTATTCTCAAAACAAATCCAAAACTAATACGATTATGTTCATTTACTCAGTATTCCGCGGATCTTCCGGCGGATGCGCTGAGAGGCGTTATCTATGGACTTCCCGGACTTACCGAGAGCCTCGGCGGCTTCGGCCTGGCTCATGCCCAGGGCCAGGAGCTCCCAGACCTGACGCTCGAACGGGCTCAGGACACCTGACTCGCTATCCAGCAGGCGGGAAAGCGCCTCATTACTTATAGCCGCGAGCTCAGGGTCACCCTCATGGCTGACAGAAACCAGACCGGAAACCTGACCTTGATCCGAGTCGGCCTCTTCCATAGACTCATCGAATGATAGAGAATCGTTAAGGATCTTATGCTTCTTCCGGCTGGCCCGCTCAACAGCGTTCAGGATCTGCCGATTGATACATAGAGCCGCGAAAGTCCGGAAAGCCGCGCCCCTATCAGGCGTGTAGTCGCGGATAGACTCGAATAGGCCGATCATGCCCTCCTGGACCACATCATCCCTGTCGGCGCCTTCTATATAATAATTAGAAGCCGCGGCGAGGACCAGACCCTTAAAACGGCGGAGAAGGACCTCCTCAGCCCTGGTGTCGCCCGACTGGGCTAGAGCCGTCAGATCCTCATCCGCCGCCATATCATACGCGAAAGCGCTATGCGATTTTAATTTGCTAGAATCAGCCACGCTGTCTCCTGACTTCATACATAATAGCTGTAGCCGCATTCGCCGCGTTAAGCGACTGGATCTTCCCGCGCATCGGGAGGGAGATCACGAAGTCCGACTTCTCGCGGACCAGGCGGCTCACGCCCTTACCTTCCGCCCCGATGACGAATGTCGCCGGCGACGTCAGGTCCACATCCGTGTAGTTCTCGCCGCCGAAATCGCAGGCGTAGATCCACAGACCCTCTTCCTTCAGCTTTTCCAGAGTCTGAGCCACATTAACGACCTTCGCGACCGGTATGTACTCGAGCGCTCCGACGGACGCTCTGTCCACAGCCGCTGTCAGGCCTGCCGCGCGGTTCTTCGGGATTATGACTCCGTGAGCTCCGACGCACTCGGCGCTCCTGATGATAGAGCCCAGGTTCTGCGGATCCTCTATGCCATCCAGCACGATGACGAAAGGCGCCTCGCCCTTAGACTTAGCGTTCTCCAGGATATCCTCGACCTCAGCGTACTTAGCGGCCGAAACCACAGCGGCGACCCCTTGGTCGTTCATGTCGCCGGTCAGCCTGTCTATCTTCTCACGGTCGGCCTTCTCTACCACGATGCCGCGGTCCTTAGCTAAAGCGGCGATCTTAGTGATGGAGCCTGTCGCGCCCGGGATCACGTAGATCTTCTCTATATTGCGGCCGCTCTTAAGGGCCTCCATGACCGGATTCCTGCCGGCTATGACGTTCTCAGGAATGAATCCCGACTGGCGGCTGCTCGAGCCCTCGCCATGTCCGAAACCCCTGTCCCGGTTATCGGAACCGTATCCGCGTCCGCCCCTGCTGCCGCGGCTCCCTGACTCATATCCTCTTCTGTCTTTGCTGCCTCGCCCGTAGCCGTAGCTTCCGGATCCTTCACGCCTTCCGCGCTGCCCGTCCGAAGCTTCCCGGCGTCCCGAGCCACTGCGGCCCGGCTGATAGCTACTGCTGCTCTGTCTCTTTCTTCTCATATATCAAGAAACGGTATCTTAGCCCGTTCTCCTCCCTGATCTTACTCTGCTCCACGACACGAAAATCATCATCCACGTCCAAGTCGCGGAAATACCTGTCCGCCTCGAACGCCCTGTAGACCTTCGTAACATAAACATTTTTATAATACTTAAACAGCTGAGCGTATATCTCAGCCCCGCCTATGCTGAAAACATCCGGCGACTCCACGTCCACGATCTGCTCGAGCTCCTCCAGGGAATGCACGACCTCGACACCCTCCGGCGCCTCGTAATCCTCATTCCTGGTCAGAACTATGTTCCTCCTGTCCTTAAGCGGCCTTCCGCCCGGCAGGCTCTCCAGAGTCTTACGCCCCATGACGACCGTCTTCCCCAGCGTGCAGCCGCGGAAGAAGATCATGTCCTCTTTAAGATGGCAAAGCAGTTTGCCCCTGTATCCAATCGCCCAGTTGTTATCTGCGCATAATATCGCGTTCATTATTACACTCCATTAATTTTTATATCGCCACCGGTATGTTCTTAATCTGCGGATTCGTCTTATAATCCTCGATGATGATGTCGTCGGTGGTAAAGTCATAGAAATCCTTCACATCCGGATTCAGCCTGAACTTCGGCGCCGGGTACTGCGGGCGCTTTATCATCTCCTCTACGACAGGTATGTGCTTATCGTAGATGTGCGCGTCCGAGATCACGTGGATCAACTCGCCCGGCTTATAACCGCAGACCTGAGCCAGCATGTAGACGAGGACAGAATACTGGACCACGTTCCAGTTGTTAGCCGTAAGTATGTCCTGAGACCTCTGGTTCAGGATGGCATTTAGTTTATCGCCCGTCACATTGAAGGTCATGCTGTAAGCGCAAGGCTCCAGCCCCATCTCGCTTAAGTCAGCGAAGTTATAAATATTCGTCAGGATCCTCCTGGAAGACGGCTTATTCTTCAGCTGCCAGATGACGTTATCGACCTGGTCCATGACGCCCTGGGCGAACTTATACTTCAGACCCAGCTGGTAGCCGTAAGCCTTACCGATGGTCCCGTTCTCGTCAGCCCACTCGTCCCAGATGTGGGAATGGAGGTCAGCCACCCTGTTCGACTTCTTCTGCCATATCCACAGAAGCTCGTCCACGCAGGACTTAATGGCCGTCGGCCTCAGCGTTATCGCCGGGAACTCCTCGGACAGGTCATACCTGTTCACGACGCCGAACGTCTTAATAGTGTAGGCAGGAGAACCGTCAGCCCAGTGAGCCCTGACATCCTGTCCTTCTGTAGAATAGCCTTCGTTTAGGACCTTATTACACATATCCACGAATAACTTATCAGCCTTACTCATGGCGCTCCCCTTCTCCTTTCACGCTTCCAGCCTTCGGCGCCTCATGGATCGCCTTCCTGGAAAATTCCATTATCATATCCAGCCTGTCCGTATCCCCACCGAGATACAGCCAACCCAGTAGAGCCTCGAAGCCCGTCGCCATCTTATAATGGGCAGGCGTCGTCCCCCGAGGCCTCGTCGTGTTCGTCCTGTTCCTGGCTCTCTTAAAAAGCCTCTCTTCCTCTTCCGTGAGGATGCCCTGGTCCATGAGAGCCTTAGCCGCTAGAGCCTGGGAATCGGCCCGGACGTAGCCTATGGCCTCCCTGTTTATCTTATCGGCGCTCACCCTCCGGCTCGTTCTAATCACGAACTTCCTGATGAATAGCTCGAACACAGCATCTCCGATATATGCCAGCTTCGTCGTGTCCGCAGTCCTCGGATCTATGCTGTTATTCTCACTCATTCGTCTTATCCTGCTCCTTAGTGATCTGAACGCCCTGAGGTGTATCCTTCAGGATATAGCCCCTAGCCTGGATCTCGTCCCTGATCGCGTCAGCGCGGGCGTAATCCTTATTCTTCCTGGCTTCCTGACGTTCCTCGACCAGCTTCTTAATGTCTTCCTCTATGTCGTTCTCAGCGTCCTTCTGCAGGAGTCCCAGCACATCGCAAAGCTCCATCAGCATGTCCATGGCTCTGCCGGCGAATTCCTTAGTAGCGTCGCTTCCTATAGCCGTGTTTATCTCAGAGATCAGCTCGAAAACAGCGGAGATGGCGTCAGCCGTGTTAGCGTCATCGTCCATAGAATCTATGAACTTCTGCCTGTATGTGTCGAAAGCGTCTACAGCCTTCTGCTCAGCATCAGTCATGTCCCCGTCAGCGCCCTTAGCCTTAAGGTATGTGAGGTTCTCCTTACAATTCCTCATCCTCTCCAGGCCGTTCCTGGATGAAGCCAGGAGGTCGTCGCTGAAGTCTATAGGGCTTCTGTACTGGCCGGACAGCAGGAGGAATCTCAAGACTTCTCCGTCGTACTTCTTAAGCAGCTCTCTAACAGTGAAGAAATTGCCCTCAGACTTAGACATCTTCTCCTTGTTAACCGTAATATAAGCGTTATGCATCCAATAGTGAGCGAATGGAACGCCGTTGCATGCCTCTGACTGAGCTATCTCATTCTCGTGGTGCGGGAATATCAGGTCCTGGCCGCCTCCGTGGATATCTATGGTCTCGCCCAGGTGCTTCTTAGACATGGTGGAGCACTCTATGTGCCAGCCAGGTCTTCCCAGGCCCCATGGAGACTCCCAGGCTATCTCGCTCTCTTCCTTACGAGCCTTCCAGAGCGCGAAGTCCAGAGGATCCTTCTTAACATCGCCTACAGCGATCCTGGCTCCCGACTCCAGGTCATCCACGTTCTGCCAGGAAAGCTTTCCATAGCCATTGAACTTCCTGGTGGAGTAATACACGTCTCCGTCCGCTTCATAAGCGTATCCCTTATCTATGAGGGTCTGGATGAAGTTTATGATATCAGGTATGTGCTCGGAAACCTTAGGATGGACCGTAGCCCTCTTAACGTTCAGAGCCTCGGCGTCCTTAAAGAACTCGCCGATGAAGCGCTCCGAAAGCTCCAGAGCCGGCACCCCTTCTGCCTTCGCGGCGTTAATGATCTTATCGTCTACGTCCGTAAAGTTCTGGACGAACTTCACCTTATAGCCCCTGTACTCCAGGTACTTCCTGAACGTGTCGAAGAAGACCAGAGGCCTGGCGTTTCCTAAGTGGATGTAGTTATAGACCGTAGGGCCGCAGACATACATCAATACCTCGCCCTCATGTATCGGCTTGAATTCTTCAGATTTCCTAGTTAAGGTATTATAGATCTTAATCATTATCTCCCCCCGCGGTCTTCCCCGCTCTCTGACCCAGCCGGCTTGCGGCGGGTCCTCTTACCCCTCCTGCGGCTGTCCTCATCATTCTCTCTTTCTTTACGCAGCTCCAGCTCCGCGTGTTCCAGCGTCTTCGTCATGTATTCGAGTTTCTTCTCCATGACTTCTATACGTCTTCTCAGGCACTCCATCTCGTTGCTGACTGGGTCCGGGATGTTCACCTGGTTCACCTCGGCCGTGGACTCACCGTAACGCCTTACGACTCTTCCCGGCACACCTACTACAGTGCAGCCGTTCGGTATCTCCTTCAGCACTACAGAGCCGGCTCCGATCTTAACATCGTCCCCGACCTTAAACGGTCCCAGAA
This sequence comes from Eubacteriales bacterium, assembly GCA_029009055.1. Lineage (GTDB taxonomy): Bacteria > Bacillota > Clostridia > Peptostreptococcales > Anaerovoracaceae > Aminicella. Next base: position 8,108 of record JAQXJR010000019.1, read on the forward strand.
CCTTAGCTCCGGAGCTGACGATGACCCTGTTCCCCAGGGTCGGATGCCTCTTACCTACGTCCTTACCTGTTCCGCCTAAGGTCACGTTCTGGTAGAGCAGACAGTCATCGCCGATCTCAGTGGTCTCGCCGATAACTATTCCCATGCCGTGGTCTATCATACAGCGCCGCCCGATCTTAGCGCCCGGATGGATCTCCACGCCCGTCGTCTTCCTTATGTGCTGGGAAAGCATTCTCGCCATAAGCTTCATGTGGTGGTTATACATCCAGTGCGCCGGTTTATGCCATATCAAAGCCCAAACGCCAGGGTAACAGAGTAAAACCTCGAGTCTGTTCCTGGCCGCCGGGTCCTTCTGGACTACGACGTCTATATCTTCACGGATCTCACTCAATAAATTCATTTCTGCCTCCCGTGTGACCTCATTCTAAAATAAAATCAACAGGTCAATAAGCCTCTTCCGAGGCGCGATAGTTTAAATACCTTTTACCACGAATACTGCCCCGCAAAGCATCCCCGCCATATTTCGCCCCGCGGATCCGAAGATTCCCTCCGGCATGTCCCCCGGCCGGGGCGCGGAGCGAGGCACGAGCATATGGCTTTGCTAGATGCTACTCGGCGTCTGTAACTCTGATGGACTTAATAACTACAGGCTCGAGCGGCATATCGTTATAGTCTCTATCTACCTGAGCGATCTTATGAGCTGCCTCCAGACCCTCTGTGATCTTACCGAAAGCGGCGTACTGGCCGTCGAGGTGCGGCGCGTCAGCTACCATGATGAAGAACTGGGAGCTGGCTGAGTTAGGGAACATGGTCCTAGCCATGGACATAACGCCGTCCGCGTGCTTCAGGTCGTTCTTATAGCCGTTGGAAGCGAACTCGCCGACTATAGTCTCCTCAGAGCCGCCCATGCCCGTTCCTTCAGGGTCTCCGCCCTGGATCATGAAGCCCGGGATGACCCTGTGGAATGTGAGCCCGTCGTAGAACTCGCTGTTAGCCAGCTTCTCGAAGTTAGCGACTGTAATCGGAGCTACGTCCTCGTAGAGCTCGCCCTTCATAACGTCGCCGTCAACCATTTCTATAGTTACGTATTTCATAATATCTCTCCTGATTTTATATATTGCGCGCGTTTTCCGCCCAGCAAAGCCCGTTGCTTGTATTCGGCTCTGCCCCAGCCTGCTTAATGCTGGACCTTGCAAATCCGGGCAAGCCGGTCAAGCGAAATTTTAGCCTCTTCTCTCAGCGTTGATGAGCTCTACAGCCTGCTTTACAGCCTCTTCAGCCGTAAGCTCTGTCTTCTCATCTTCGCGGCGCAGCTTATACTCTACCTTACCTTCACCTGCCAGACGGCCGACAGTGATCCTTACAGGGATGCCGAGAAGGTCAGCGTCCTTGAATTTAACGCCCGGGCGCTCGTTCCTGTCATCCATCATGACCTCTATGCCCTGAGCCGTAAGGTCGTCATACATCTTCTGGGCCAGAGCCATCTGCGTCTCGTCCTTCGCTTTCATGACGACAATCTCCACATGGTATGGAGCGACGGAAACAGGCCAGATTATGCCGTTATCATCGTGGTTCTGCTCTACGACAGCGGCTAGTGTACGGGTAACTCCTATACCATAGCAGCCCATCCAGATCGGGTGCTCCTTCTGCTGCTCGTCAGCGTAGACAGCGTGCATAGGAACGGAATACTTAGTTCCGAGCTTGAAAACCTGGCCGACCTCTATGCCGCGGGTGTGCTTGACCGGTGCTCCGCAGACAGGGCAAGGGTCTCCTTCTTTCAGTGTCTTAATGTCGGCTACTATGTCTCCCTTATAATCTCTGCCGTAGTTAACATTCAGCAAATGGAAATTCTCTTCGCACGCTCCTGCGCAGAGGTTCTTAAGCCCCGGAAGCTCTGAGTCCACTACTATAGTGCAGTCATGCAGGCCGACAGGACCGGTGAAACCGCCGACACAGCCTGTGGCCTGGCTCATCTCAGCCTCGTCAGCGAACTCTATCTGGTGCTCGCCGATTCCGAGAGCGTTAACGAGCTTTATCATGTTAAGCTCCCTGTCGCCCCTTACGAAGGCAGCTACGAAGCCTGTCTTCTCCTTACATTCCTCGTCGTATGTGACGAAGAGCAGAGCCTTAATGGTCTGGATCGGGTCGAGGTCCAGGTATTTACAAACTTCTTCTATGGTCTTAGTTCCCGGAGTGTTTATCTTCTCCATAGGCTTCATGGCCACTTCGTCCTGCGGCGTAGCGTCCACGCACTCGGCTCTCTCTGTCGTAGCCGCGTATTTACAATGGTCGCAGTAAGCGATCTCTGACTCGCCGACTTCTGACAGGGCCGTAAACTCGTGTGAGTTGCTTCCGCCGATGGCTCCTGTGTCAGCCTCTACAGGGCGGGCGTCCAGGCCGCAGCGCTTGAATATCTTCGTGTAAGCGTCGTACATCTGCTTATAGCTCTCGTCCAGGCCCTCAGGATCCTTATCGAATGAGTAAGCGTCCTTCATGATGAACTCGCGGGATCTGATGAGGCCGAAGCGAGGTCTGGCCTCATCTCTGTACTTAGTCTGGATCTGGTAGAGGTTCTGCGGGAGCTGTCTGTATGAGGATATGCTGTTCCTGATCAGGTCTGTGAATATCTCCTCGTGTGTAGGTCCGAGACAGAAGTCCCTGCCGTTCCTATCCTTAATACGCCAAAGCTCCGGTCCGTAGGCGTTCCATCTACCTGACTCTTCCCAAAGCTCTGCCGGCTGGATGGCTGACATGTGGATCTCTTCGGCGCCCTTAGCGTCCATCTCTTCTCTTACTATGTTCTCTATCTTCCTGACGGATCTCCATCCCATAGGCATGAAGCCGTAAACGCCTGAGACCAGTTTTACGATCATTCCCGATCTCAGGAGCAGGATGTGTGACGGGATCTCAGCCTCGTTAGGCACTTCCCTGAGCGTCTTTAAATGCATGTGCGACATCTTCATGATGCGGCTCTCCTTTCAATATCTGATGTTTATTATCTAGCAAATTCTCTCCGCGGCACTTTCGGCTCTGCCGGCCAGGCTTTGCTGCCGAGCTGCCCGGCGCCTTGCCTCGCGGCGGGTCCTTATGCTCGGCGTTTTGCTTTCGGCGCGGGACGCGGAAGCTTTATCTTACTTTGCTATCAAGGTGCAGACGGCTTCGGCTGCTATGCCTTCGCCTCTTCCTGTGAAGCCCAGCTTCTCTGTGGTCGTCGCCTTAACGCTGACCCTGGACGGGGTCACGCTTGCAGCCTGAGCTATATTTCCTCTCATGACGTCTATGTAGTCGGCCAGGCGAGGCTTCTGGCATATTATAGTCAGATCGCAGTTTCCGACTATGTAACCCGCGTCGGATATGAGCTTCACGACTTCACCCAGGAGCTTCATGCTGTCAGCCCCCTCGTAGTTCGGGTCGTCAGGCGGGAAATACTTACCTATGTCTCCCATGGCAGCGGCTCCGAGCAGCGCGTCCATAAGAGCGTGCAGGGCTACGTCGGCGTCTGAGTGGCCTTCGAGCCCCATCTCGAATGGGATCTCGCAGCCTCCCAGTATGAGCCTCCTGCCCTCTACCAGTCTGTGCACGTCGAAGCCGGTCCCGACCCTTACAGCCGGCTCAGCGTCATAATGCTCACAGTTTATATCTACAGCGACCTGTTTGACTTTTTCTTCCATAATGTTCCCAGATTCCTCTTAAAATTTAGTTACTGAGTAAATCACAACTCTAGCAAATGCCTTCCGCTATTGGCGCCGCGCGGCGATCGGCCTTCGCGGCAAAAGCCTTACAGTGATTGCTTTCGCGGCGATTGCGGCGATCAGCTTTTGCGGCCATCGCACCTTGCCTTTGACGCGCAGCGGCGTAGTCAGAGACGAATACGACGGACGGGCTTTTGCTAATCTTCAACTATCTCGGCTCCGGACTCGTTCACCCTGCCGAAAATCATCCTCCCGGCGGATGTCTGGATCACGCTGGTAACCTTAATGATCACGGTCTTCCCGATCACGTCGGCGCCGTTCTCGACTACGATCATCGTGCCGTCGTCCAGGTAGCCGATAGACTGTTCGTGCCCCTTACCCTGCTTAACCGGATGGACTTTCATGGTCTCGCCCGGGATGACGACAGGCTTCAGGCAGTTAGCCAGCTCGTTTATGTTCAGGACCGGCACTTCGTCTATGGCAGCGACTTTATTCAGGTTGTAATCGTTAGTCACGACTTTACCGTTCATGATCTGCGCCAGGCGGAGCAGTTTCACGTCCACTTCCGGGATCTCCTTCAGGGCCTTCTCGCCTTCTGTGTTATATATCTCGACGCCGTAATCCTTCTGGATCCTGTTCAAGATGTCGAGCCCGCGTCTGCCTCGCGTTCTCTTAAGCGAGTCTGCGGAGTCGGCTATGTGCCTGAGTTCCACGAGCACGAAATCCGGGATGACTATCGGCCCTTCTAGGAAGCCGGCGTCCATGATATCGGCGACCCTGCCGTCTATGATGACGCTGGTGTCGAGAACCTTAGGGATGGCCGTGTCCTTATGCCTTCTGGATGTCCTTCCCGAAGCGCTTGGCACCGCGCCCTGACCGTCCTGATTCTGGCTCCTAAGCAAGGATCTCATGCCGCTCACGTAGTCTCTTCCCTTAACCGAGGCCACGACTATCCCTATGTAGCCGAAACCCAGGTAGAGGGCGATGACGACTATGTCGAAAATGTACCGATTCTTAATGACGGACTTAAAGAGCTGAGTCAGAAGTGACGCTATGGCCAGTCCCGCGACCAGTCCTATCGTTCCTGACACTATGGTGCTCATGGACACGTCCTTCAGGTCGTGGCTGACATTGCTCGAGAATTTCGCGGTCCTCCTCACGAAAGCCGGGTATGAAATAAAAAATATAATTGCGAATAATACTATGGCCAGGATCCGGAACAACATTCTCTCTCTGTTAGGAAGCGATTTATCGAAATCGTATCCCGCGAGAGCTCCTATGTAAGCGACCAAAGCGTAGATCCCGTATCCGGCTAAAGCTCCCATGAGCGCGGAAATTCCCCTCATAAATCTCTTCAGCATTTCATTTAACCTCCTTTCCTCTATATTATGTCCAGCAAATCAGTCCCTGCGAACCCTGCCTCCGGCTTAGCCCTCTGGGCGCTGCGTGTGCCTCCGGCTAGCTCCGATGGTTCCAGGCGCCAGGCCGATTCAGCCCTCCGGGCGCTGTGTGCCTCTGGGCGTTCCGGGGTGCCAGGCTCACGCCTTACACTCACAGCTTCAAAGCCCGCTTATCGGCATGATTTTCACCTAATTACCGCCGAATTCGCATACAAACCCAATTTAATTAGACATTAAATTTAAGTATAGCCGATAGGGCTTGAAGCGTCAAGGTCAGAGCCCGCGGTCCGCGCCGCGTTAACAGGGCGCCGGAAACTGAGTTGATATTATCGCGGGCGGCGCGCTCCAGGAATACAGGGGAATATACACCAGGCGGCGTTACCGTAAAATCTATCGGCCGGGTGGTCGATAGATACCAATCACAAATTCCAATAAATGTCAAGTCGATAAAAATTTCAATTTTCTCGTTTTTTGTAGAAAAAATCGATAAAAAATAAAAAAAGCGTTTGCATAGAAAACAATTGTATCTCCACCTTAAGGTGGATCATATTCAAATTGCATATGCGGGAATACATCAGCCAGCCAGGGTCAATCAATTGCACGATATTCCAATGATTTTACGACATTAACCCATTAGCTGCATCGCCTAACTACGATACAAGGGCTTCGCTTCGAGGCAACCCACCCAATGCCACTCCTCTATGCAAGACAAAAATTTATTTTTGTAGAATAATTCGATAAAAATCGCGATTTTTAAAATTTTTATCGACCGCCCCGCCAGTGGCTGAACAACAAAAATACACTTTACTGATGGAGACACAGAATCAGCCCCCCGCCGGAATAAAACCATTTACCGAAACCGGCTTTCGGCATAAAATGTTTTCTATGCAAAGCCCGCCTAAATATCAGGCGCCTGCCACAGGAGGATAAAATGGCCAATCACAAATCAAACCATAATTTTAAGATAAAGAAAGCCAGAAAGCCGAGCCAGCGGAAGAATTCGGAAGATTTAACGAGCAGCCCGAAAAGTCCGCGCCGCGGTAAGCCGCATAATAATAAGGAAGCATTTAACGAAAAGCCCGGCAAAACAAGCCACAGCAAGCCGGGCAGCAAGGGCAACAAGCCAGTTCCAGCGGCGTCCACGCTGAAGCCTCATCGGAAGACCGCCTTCCCGAAGCCCGGAAACGCCCTCTACCCGGCGCCGGCAGTCATGGTGACCTGCCGCGACCCTAAGACCGGCGAAAACGACATAGTTACAGTGGGCTGGGCCGGAAACGTATGCACGAACCCACCGATGCTGTCCATATCCCTACGAAAATCCCGCTGGTCCTACCACATGATCCGCGAATCCGGCGAATTCACCGTGAACCTGACCACCCGCGCCACCTGCAAGGCCGCCGACTTCTGCGGCGTCCGCTCAGGCCGCGACGTAGATAAATTCCGCGAGACCGGCCTCACAGCCGCGCCTGGCGAGAAAGTCTCCTGCCCATCCATCCTGGAATCACCTGTTTCCATAGAGTGCAAAGTCAGACAGGTTATAGAGCTAGGCTCGCACGACCTCTTCATAGCGGATGTCGTGAACGTGATCGTCGACGAGGCTTATTTCGATGAGTCAGGCGCCTTCCGACTGGACTGGGCAGAGCCAGCCGCCTGGTCGCATGGGAAATACTACGCTCTGGGCGAGGAGCTCGGTAAGTTCGGCTTTTCCATCCAGAAAGCGGCTAAGAAAGCAAAGAAGAAACACAGGCTCAGGCGCGAAGGCGCTTCTTCAGGAGAATAAAAGCAACATAAAAGAAGCGCCCGTAGGCGCCCGAAATTCGGGCGCCGGCCGTGACGCTTCTTTTTCAATGTGTATTCAGTTGTCAGGCAGCCCATGGCCGCCATTTTATTTATCAGTGCGGGAGATAAATCGCTTAATTACTACATTGATGTGTTATCACATGGATAAATCATCGAGAGAGCGTGGTTCGGGCTGCCGGTGCGGGCCAACAGCCGGAACCACTTCCGAAAGCCATTCAAGACCGCTTTCGGTATCACATTCCCAATTACTTCAGTGAATGATATCCTGTGAATGTAGTAGATGGATCGTTATTATTAGTAAGAGCGCTGGCCTTAGTGATAGGATCTGTGAATCCGTACTTAAATCCGAGGATGTTAGTATCACTAGCAGGTGTCTTAACAGCGAATGTGTTGATGACATCCTTAGTCGTCATCTTATTCTCGATCATGTATGTCAGCTGAGTCCAGTTATCTGTTCCTCTGAACATCTTCTGAACTATAGCGCCCCATCTCATGGTCATCATGGAGTTTCTGAATGTGCGTGTGCCATTCTCATTACGTCCCTGGAGGACATACAGTGTATCGCCCTTCTTATTAGCCTTCTTCAGGTCATACTTAAGATGATACTTCTGATAGTACGCGAGCTCAGCGATGAGTCCGCCGCCGTCTGTAACCTTACGTGTAGCGCGGTTGAAGCAGATGACGAGCTTCAGAGTCTTATACTCTGTGCAGAACTGGAAGTCGCCTGTGGAATCCATGAACGCGGCTATAGGTCCATGACCGTACTTCTTAACGAGTACGTTATTGATAGCTGTAACCTTACCTGCTCCCTGTGTCTGAGCCTTAGTAGCTACCTTACCCTTAGACCATTTACCCTTATCCTTAGCGTAAGCGGCATAGCCCTTCTTATAGTCGTAAGCGTTGATGTACTTACCATCAGCTCCTACCTGGTTCGTCATAGCCATAACGCCTGTTACATATTTATGGAGTCCGAACTCATCTACGGCTGCCCTTACTACGTCGATATCGGAGGCTGAGCAAATCCATACCTTGATATTATTCTTACTAAGTGTCTTATAGAGCTCGACGATATTCTTAGTAACCTGGATACCGTCGTTATACTCTATAGTTACCTGACCTGTCTTAGTCTCTCTTCCGAGCTCGTCCTTATCAGGTGATTTCCATTCCTTAATGGATGTCTTAATGGACTTATTAGCGTGGTGGGACTTCTTAGCGAGATTGTACTTCTCTGTAGGTGTCATGCCTGTGAACCAGTAGAGGATCCACGGGTATGATGTAGCAGCGGAGAAGTTATCACCGATGAGGTCATACATAGCTCTCATCTTAGTGGAGAATTCCTTCCACTCAGGATCTGCCTGGAGTTTAGCGAGCGTATCAGCGTCTGTTATACCCTTAGCTGTGAATGGACCATACTTAGTGTAGAGGGCATCGTATGCTGTGTAGATGTCGTCAGCCCAGTCAGCGAATGTAGCGTCATTAGCGCTGTAGTCTGTTCCACCCTTATCGTTTACGTTATCTTCGATTCCTGTTTCGAGGATACCCTTGATCTGATCAGGCTTGAAGGCGAATGCCATGTGCTGCAGCTGATAGATAGCCAGCTGCTCCTCTACGTCGAAGATAGAGGATGTGTTATCGAAATCGAATACAGCGTATGAATTCTTATACGCCTTCTTCTTAGCGTTCTTCGTTCCCTTACCGTATGTAGAAACGAGGGAGTTGATAGCCTTCTTAGAATCTGTGTTCCAGGAAGTCATCTTAACTACAGTACGTTTAGGCTTCTTAGCTTTCTTAGTCTTAGCGAAAGTCGTCATAGGCATAGCCATAGTTCCGAAAACCATAGCAGCTGACAGTGTGACCGCCGCGAATTTCTTTCCGAACATTATTTTCATGCTCCTTTCATCGAGATTCATCCCGCGCTGTACTTACCGCCTGCGTCATTCATTCTGAAATTCATTCAGACCCCGGTGCTCGTCCGGCACCGCCATATATAAGACGCGAGCGTTTAGTGACTGAATGTGAATCCTGTTTGTAATATTTTTGTAAATTTTATCATCTTTTCGGGTCATAGTAAACACTATTAAACTATCCGAACTTTCGTTAATTTAGCAAAACCAAATCTTAATATTTCGAATTTTCGATATTTTAATATGATTTTACAAATATTTTACAAAAGTTCCATCACTTTCCGATGCTCCAAAAATACATTTCTGAAATTTATTTAACTTAACATAAAAACGCACCTGTTCACCACTAGGTCTTCATTCCTTTTTCAAGGGAATTATGGTAATATTTCCTTGATAAATGTAATTTATTATACATTGATCGGTTTTGGCGGTCTGGCCCGGAGGAACCCGGCGCCCGGACTGGCTGTGAAGCCCAGAGGGAGGAACGGCCGGGGTGGCTTTGCTGTATGGGACAGGCATGATATGGAGGTGCGCTTATGTATAGGATGCTCATCGTAGATGACGAACAGAAGATCCGCGAGGTCATTAGGGAGTACGCGGAGTTTAACGGTTACGAGGTCACAGAGGCGGCCGACGGCATGGAAGCTGTCAGCCTTTGCAAAGATAAAGAGTTCGATATCATCATTCTGGATATCATGATGCCGAAGCTGGACGGCTACTCTACATGTAAAGAAATTAAGAAGATACATAAGGACGTGCCTATCATCATGCTTTCTGCGCGCGGCGAGGAGTACGATAAGCTGTTCGGTTTCGAGCTCGGGATCGACGACTACATAGTGAAGCCTTTCAGCCCTAAGGAGCTCATGGCCAGGGTGCGCGCTGTCCTGAACCGCCGTAACGCCGGCGAGCCAGCTAAGAAGAGCGTCATGAAGTTCGGAGGCTTGGAGATAAACATCCCGGCCAGAACGGTGAGCGTGGACGGTAAGCGCGTCGACCTGACCCCTAAGGAATATGAGCTGCTGTTCTATCTCATAGAGAACAGGGGCGTGGCTCTCTCCCGCGACAGGCTGCTGCAGGACATCTGGGGCTATGACTTCTTCGGAGACGACAGGACCATAGACACGCACATTAAGAATCTGAGAGTCGCTCTCGGGCCTTACAGAGACTATATCGTGACACTGAGAGGCGTGGGATATAAGTTCGAATATAACGAAGAATAAGACATGAGTGAAAAAAACAATAAATTCAGTTTTCACAGCATAAACTTCCACCTGTGGATGTATTTCACGCTTTTCGCCGTACTGGTAGTGGCGCTGATCGGCGGCCTGCTCTACTTCATGATCACGAATTACTATGGCGACCTGAAGGAGAAGGATACGGAGCGCATGTCCGCGGAAATAAAGCAGCTATATCGCGACTCCGGCAGCAGCACCGGCTTCGCTTCCCAGCTCTACGCCATAGCTTCGGCGAACGACGTAAACATATATATAACCCGTAAGACCAGCTCATCGGAATGGACAGGCCAGTTTAAGGGCATGAACCCTATGTACAGCCAGCTCTTGAACGAGAGTTCCATCATAGACAGGCTGTCCAATAAGCTGACTCTTAATAACAGGTTGAAGAGGAAGGCTTATAAGGACTCGACGAGCAGCGGCGATTCGAGCGATTCCAAGAGTTCGGACAGCAGCGGCAGATCAAGCAGTTCTGACAGTTCTGGCAGTTCTGGCAGTTCGAATAACAGCTCCGAGCAAAGCTCAGCTGATACGACGGGAGCTACCGCCCACTCCGGCAGCCGGATATCTGACGAATCTGCAGATGAGTCCGATGAACAGACGACTAACGATGTGGAAAACCAGACGGACGGCCAGACCAATGACAATGTAGATAACCAGGAAGACAGCCAAGACCCTTCCGATAATTCCCGCCCTGTTATTTCAGCGGCGGAGCCAGAGGAATCAGACCGGCCGTCCATCCGCGGGCTTAAATCCTCATCCGCCCGCATCACTACCACAGTCGGAAACGGCATGAGCGTTTTAGCTTACGCGACAGAAATAACCAGCAGAGACGACATGCTCCAGGACACGAGCACGGTGCTTTACATATTCGCGCCGCTCTACCCTGCCACGTCGACGCTGAGGATACTATCAAAAGTTCTGGGAACTACGCTATTCATAGCTTTGCTCATGGCTCTCGCGATAGCCATGATCATATCGAACCGCATCTCCAGGCCTATAGATAAGATCACGAAGTCGGCGGCCAAGCTTTCGCACGGGGATTACGACGTGAAGTTCGAGGGCCAGCCGTACGATGAGACCATGGAACTGGCTCACACCCTGACCGTGGCTGAGAACGAGATGAAGAAGACGGACGAGTACCACCGCGACCTCATCGCTAACGTCTCACACGACCTGCGCACGCCTCTGACCATGATAAAGTCCTACGCTGAGATGATCCGCGACCTGTCCGGTGATTTCCCGGAGAAGCGTAATCGGCACCTGGGCGTCATCATAGAGGAGTCCGACAGGCTGAATAACATGGTGAGCGACCTTCTTAACCTGTCCCGCCTCCAGTCGCATAAGATAGAGCTGGAGAAGAAGGATTTCGACCTGAACGAGGCCGTGGATAACATGCTGTCGACATATAAGCTGATGCAGGAGAGCGAGGGCTATTCCATCTCATTTAAGAAGTGCAAAGGCCCATCTGTGATTTCTGCCGATCCGGCCAGGATAGATCAGATCATGAATAACCTTCTATCTAACGCGATCAAGTATTGCGGCGAGGATAAGCAGGTGATCATAGAGACTGTTAAGGAAGATAATAATAAGGCCATCCGTTTCTCAGTGACGGATCACGGCCAGGGCATAAAGCCTGAGGAACTGCCTCACGTTTGGGACAGGTACTATAAGTCCAGCACCCACCACGTCCGCGAGACTAAGGGAAGCGGCATCGGCCTCTCGATCTGTAAGGAACTCCTGAAACTGCACGACGCTGATTACGGCGTGGTGAGCGAGGTCGGTAAGGGCTCGACCTTCTGGTTCAAGCTGCCTCTAGTCCAGCAGCAAAGAAGTCTCCTCGGCCTCAGTAAATCGAAATAGCCCTGCCGGGCCCCGCCCGGGTCGCGGACGTTATATAGTTAGATGTGGGCTTCCGGCAGGAAGGTCGATATGGATGAAATGAGGGAGCCCAGCGCATTATAGGATTATTGAACACGGCCACGACGCGAATTAAGATTGTAACAAATATGAGCCGGCGTGTTTGGAAATTTACGTTTAGTAACAAATTTAGATATTTGAGGGATTATTGTAATATTTTTCACTGAGAAATCGGATTAGTTTACGAAATGTAAAATTAACATGCCTAACTACAAGATTTGATTACAAAGCCCCTGCGTCAGCCAGTCCCATCAACTCAAATCCCCCTGCTCGGCCAGCGGCCGCACCCCAAGGACTGCAAGCGTCCGGCGACGCGCCTCCGCAGGGGCGACTTAGGAAGGAACGTAAAGAACAGAAAAACCCGTGGAATTGTCCGAGCGCCTTAGGCGCGAGTTTTCCACGGGTTCTGTTCTTTGTGAGTGACTTATGCTGCCCCGAGGACAGCGCGGAGGCGGACGAAGCGGGCTAGCGCTTCAGTCGCTTATCCGACTTAATAGCCCAGTGGGTGCCCACCGACTGGAAGATTTGCACCAGAACGATAAGCAGGATCACGGCTATGATCATGATCAAGTACTGGTAGCGGTAGTAGCCATAGTTTATGGCGATCTTACCCAGACCGCCGCCGCCGATGATGCCGGACATAGCCGAGTAGCCGAGAATCGTCGTGATGGCGATCGTGATGTTAGAGATCAGCGACGGAACGCTTTCCGGAATCATGACCTTCATTATTATCTGCATCGGTGACGCGCCCATGCTGACCGCCGCCTCGATGACATTACCATCCACATCGCGCAGCGAACTCTCAACCAGCCTTGCCACGAACGGGAAGGACGCGATGACGAGAGGCACGATAGACGCGACCGTTCCAACTACTGTGCCGACGATGGCCCTGGTCAGCGGGAACACCACGATCATCAGGATCAGGAACGGAATGGACCTCAGTAAATTTATGATAACGTTTATCACTGCCATAAGCGCCTTAGGAAGCGGCAGCACACCGTTCTTCTCGCCGGTCACCAGGATGACACCCAGTGGCAGACCAATCAGCAGCGACAGAGCCGTCGCGATAATAGTAACGTAAACAGTTTCCCAGGTCGCCAGAGGGATCTCGTTCTGCAGAACGTAGATGGCCTCCTCGACCTTCTCAGGATCGAACATACTAGCCAGAACCATTATTTATCCCCCTTTTCAACTTCAGATTTCGCAACATCAGACGCCGCAACGCCTGTATCCACAGCAATTTCGGACGCAACAACTTCGGACGCAGCAAAGCCGGAACCAGCTTCGGCGTCTGCCTCAACTCTGGTATCAGCCTCAGACGCCGCAAAGCCAGAACCAGCTTCGTCGGCGTCCTCGTCCTCATCATCATCCGACGCCGGCTTCAGCTCTATGACCCGGGCGGTGATGCCCTGGCGGCCGTTCATGAAGTCGAGCGTCTGCTCCACACTATCACCCTCGTCAGGAATAGAAAGCAGCATCTTACCATAGGCCTTGCCACCGACATTACGGGTGGAGGCGTAGAGGATGTTCGCCGCTATACCTTTCTTAAGAGCAAGGTCAGCTATCAGCGGCGAATCCGTGGTCTCGGAATCATTGAAGGAAACTGAGACGCACTTCATGCCTTCGCCCACCGTGAGCTGGGTCTCATCGCTGTCCGGGTTCACCAGCCTCTTCGCCGCCTCAGACTGAGGATTCTCGAAAATAGCCGACATATCGCCTTGCTCCTTCACTTCGCCCTTATCTATGATGGCGACACGGTTACAGATCCTCTCAACTACCGACATCTGGTGAGTTATGATGATGACCGTGATGCCCATCTCCGTGTTTATCTTCTTTATCAAGTCCAGGATCTGGTTGGTCGTCTTCGGGTCCAGGGCGCTGGTCGCCTCATCGCAGAGAAGGACCTTCGGGTCAGTCGCCAGAGCGCGAGCTATGGCTACTCTTTGCTGCTGGCCACCGGAAAGCTGAGCCGGATACGCGTCCGCCTTACTCTTAAGTCCGACTATGTCGAGCAGTTCGAGTGCCCGCTTCCGCGCCTTCGCCTTATCCACGCCGGAAATCTCCATCGGGAAGCAGACGTTCTTCAGGCAGGTCCTCTGCATGAGAAGGTTGAAGCTCTGGAATATCATGGTCACGTCGCGGCGCAGGTTTCTGAGCTCCTTCGGCGGGAGTGTCCCGATGTCGACGCCGTCTATGATGACCGCGCCCTCTGTCGGCCGCTCGATCATGTTTATGCAGCGCACCAGGGTGGATTTCCCGGCGCCGCTCATGCCGATTATGCCGAATATATCTCCGTCATTTACTCTAATATTAATGTCCTTCAAGGCTTCGACCCGGCCGGCGGCTGTTTCGAATGTCTTAGACAGGTGGCTGATCTCTATCATTTTATCTCCAATTCGGGAATTAACGGCGGGGCTAGGCCTCGCCCGGCTGACTTTACCATTATAGCACGAACCCGGGACTTCCGCTCAGCCGCAAAGCCTTTCCGCCTTATTCGGCTCCGCCCGCCGCGATTTCTGCCGCAAACGCCGACCGCAATGCCCGGTTACAGTTGACCGGCGCAAGTGCCGGCTGCGAATTTTGGCATTGCGGGCGCAGGCTCCGCCCGCCGGGGAAATACGAAGAGCCCCCCGGCGCCTTAACGTGACCGGGGGACCCTGATATCCGGGCTGTGGTTCGCTTTGCTGGACCACATGAAGCGGTCTCACCTGGCTATGCCTCGCCCTGAATCAACTATTTAAGCTTGGAAACTCCGTCCAGACTCTTAGTCTTTCCTGGGTAGAGTCCCATAGGCTCGTTGTGGATGGCAGCTACAGATACGACCTTAGTTCCGTTCTCCTTATTGAAGTCATCCAGATATGGCTGGTGCTGGAAGTAGTTAGCGAAGATCTCGCCGCTGTCTACGACCTTATTAGGCTGAACGTAATCTGTGAACTCCTTAATGTCGAGCGTGATGCCCTTCTTAGCCAGGATCTTCTTCGCTTCTCTAAGAATTACAGCGTGCGGAGCAGGTGAAGCGGCTACTGTGATCTTAGTTCCCTTAAGCTTAGAATAATCAACGTCTGGATCATATCCGTCTCCCGGCTTCTCTACTGTGGAAACGATGGAGCCCTTATACTTCTTCTCTATGAACTCCTTAACCTGCTTACTCTCCAGGGCAGCTACGAGAGCCTTAGTCTTAGGGTCATTCTCGTTACCCTTCTTAACCGCTACGATGTTAGCGTACTTAGCGGCGCTTCCCTCTATGATGAGTGAATCGTCTACAGGGTTCAGCCCAGCGTCGATAGCGAAGTTGGAGTTAGCGATGCCGAAGTCTACGTCCTTAAGTGTGTTAGGGACCTGAGCGGCTTCAACTTCCTTAAATGTGATGCCGTTAGAATCTTCGATGTCCTTAACCCTGGCTGTGATGCCGGCTCCGTCCTTCAGCTTAATGTAGCCGTTATCCTGGAGCAGGAGCAAAGCTCTGGCTTCGTTGGTCGTATCGTTAGGAATGGCGATAGTTACGTCGTTTTCTTTACTGGATGATCCGCAAGCTGAAAGCGCTACAGCCGATACGGCGAGCGTCAGCGCTAAAACTACTGATAATACCTTCTTCTTCATATTTATATTTCCTCCCATAATATTTATATCGAACTAAGCGATACTTACATTCGCGTTACGTGCTCTTTTCGAAAAGGTGTCTCTTTGTTTGACAATGACAATACTAACATCTTAATTTCATGTTTTCAACAAAAACAGCCCATTTTCAGGTCATGCACTTTTCTATGCTGTGTCATTAATATATTTTATATCTAATCCGCCAATTTAAAGTCTGTTTATATAGCAAAGCGATCCCGCATTAGCAGCCTTCTGGCTTTTGCGATCGAAGCCTCAGGCTATTGCGGTCAGGGCCTTCGGCCGTTCCAGGTAAGGTGGGAGGTCAGGACTGGCTAGCCAGTCCTTACGATTATAATTACATGGTGGCAGCCTGCGCCGGGCTGCTTCATTTATCTCTGAATGGTAGAAACCCGAAGCGGGTTTCTGATAAAAAAATCGGAGGCGCCCCAGTTTATCGCTCGTATGGTCCAGGGGAGCGCCTCCTAAAAAGAAGTGTGAAAGAAACTTGTATTCAATTATCATGTGGCATCAATTGCAACCCAAACCCAATCGCCGATCGCAATAGTATATCGCAATTGCAACCTCGCAATTCCCAACATCTAATCATGAGTTGCAATCACCGCAATTACCGCTCGTCTAGGTCTTTCCTCCGTCTTCCGAACCGGATCAGAAGCGCCAGAATCAGTAATGCCAATGGGAGCAGGATCCACCACCAGAACGGGAGCATGCGTATGAAATTTTTACCCGGGCCCTCGAGGAAGGTCTTATTCTCCTCAGGCGGGAACGGATCCGCCTGGACCTTATCGGTGATCTTCGCTGCCAACAGGTAGCGGCCGTTCGTATCGCCCGCGCAGGTCGACATGAGGACGATGTGGTCGCTCGGCTTAACACCCAAGTCCCTGTACCAGATGGCTTTGCGCCTGACAAGATCGAGGAAGCTTCGAGCCGCCGCCCGGTCGCCCGAGATCACGCTATAGATGGCGTCGTCGTAAGCATCACCTTGGAAGTAGGCGAAAATCTCTAGGCCGTGGTATTTCCCGCCATAATAGATTTTCCCATAGCGGCGCGACCTAAAGAATTTCTTCGACCGGAACTTATCCAGGTCACCGAACATGAGCCCGTCCTCCATGTGGTGGCCATAGATAATAGTCTTAAAATCCCCGAAGTCCGGCGCGTTCTTATAGTCCAGGAAAACACTCCCAGCGAGAGAAAACTTCCCCTCAGGGTCCTTGTTAATATAAGCGTCGAACTCATTCGAGTAGAGCAGCGGATAGTCTATGCCCGTGCCGTAGACCTTAAGCCAGCCGATGACGTCATCGTTCTTCGCCTGCAGCTCCCGAAAGCTCAGGTTCCGCCCCCGGGACTCAGGCCTGTAGGTCTGGAAATTCGCCACATCCGCAGCCTTATAGATTTTATTCGTATCGTAAATAGTGTAGGCGGAGTAGAGGGCTGTTACGACGAAGAAGGCTATTATGGCGAGCTCGACCAAGACATTCGCGCCCCGAAGCAGACCCTGAAGCAAGCCTCGGAGCAAGGTCCGTGATTCCTTCCCGGATCCGTTCCCGCGTCCGTTATCCACGTCTCCTTCTCCTGATCATGATGACCACGAGCGCAGCCACAGCCGCCGCCAGCACGATGCCCCAGAGCATGATCTTACTCGTGTCACCCGTGATCGCGATGCCGCCTTTATATTTATTCGTGAACACGACCGCGTCAGCAGCCTTCCACGGCTTCCCGGAGCCCAGGAGCCTCTGGATGGAAGCGTCCGCCTTCAGCCCGGCGCCCTGCCTGTACACCTGATACGTCACCCGATATACGCTGCTATCGTAATTATAATTCTTATCACTCCCGGCCTCTTCCCTTATCTCGTAAGTGTATGATCCAGCCTTAGTGAATTTGATTTTCCCAAACGAGCAAAGCCCTTCGCCTGTGACTTTCGTCTCTGACTTCCCCGGCATCGGCATCTTCTTAGCGTTCATGGCGCTGGATTCCAAAGCCTTAAGCGTGAAGTAGAACGTCGAATCCTTCTTAGGATTTCCCTTAATCTTCTTCTCCACCTTAAGGAAATCGACCGTTACCGGGTCTGGCGGATATTCCTTGCCAAAGACATGATTAAATTCAACGTCTTTCGGCTTCTCACCCTCGCTGTCGACGACTACCATCTTCTCGAGTGTCACGCCATCCTTAGAGTTCAGGGCCTGGACCTTCACGGTGAAAACTTCTGAATCGTATGTGTAATCTCCGTGCTCGCCCTGGACCGCGCTCCTCACCTCGTAGGCGTAAATGCCGGCGTGCTGGAAGCTTATAGCGTTATCAGCTTTGCTGTTGAATGGGAATTTCACTTCCGCGTCCTTCCCCTTAAGCGTGAACTCGTAAGTTCCGCCTACCCGGCCGCCCGGCATAGGAGTCTCTGCTGCGTCAGTCGTTTCCGAATCTATGGCTTTTATCTCATATTTAACGGCGCTGTCGAAAGCCGGGTCCTTCTCTGCCTTAGGGTCTAGCTTCCACGTCTGTTTCACCGTCAGGTCCGTCGGATGCGCTGTCTCCACAGCGAATGCCGTGTACGAAGCTCCGCCCGCGAGCGCCATGACCCAGGCGAGGACTATCGCTACCGTGAATCGAACTGCTCTATTCGCCAGCTTCATCTTACTACCTCCGTTTTACTCTATCTCATCAGGCTTGGCTGCCTGCTTCATTCGTCTTTGTTTACGCTTTCTCCCCCGGCCTATAGCAAAGCCGAGCAGGATCAGAAGCGCTGCTCCTAGGAGGATCCACCACCAGAACGGAAGCTTTGCTAAGAAAGAACTTCCTCCGCCTAAATAAGGCTGCTCCTCCGCAGGGAAAGGATCCCTATATGTCTTATCTGTTATCTTACCGGCCAGAATGTAACGCCCGTTCGTATCGCCCGCGCATGTGGAGAGCAGGACCACAGTGTCGCCCGTGTCTACGCTTACATGCCTCGTGTACATGGCGATCCTCTTCATATACCGAAGGAACTCTGCCTTCTGATCGTCGGTCGTCAGATTAACGTCGTATATGCCGTTATCATAGGCGTCGCCCTCGAAATAGGCGAAGAATTCTATGCCGTGGTTTTTATCGTTATAGTAAATGTTTCCGTATTTATGGTCATCGAAGTAGCCGCGGTCAGCGAACTTATCGATGTCGCCGAACATCATGGAGTGCTCCATGTGATGTCCGTAAATTATGTTCTTAAAATCCTTAAATTTCGGATCGTTCTTATAATCCAGGAATATAGACCCTGCCAGGGTGAACTTACCTGTCGGATCTGTGTTTATGTAGGCGTCGAATTTATCGGAATACACCAACGGATAGTCGATGTTAGTCCCGTAAACCGTGAGCCAGCCTATGACATCCGGATTTATCGCCCGAAGGTCCTGGAATGACAGGTTTCCCGTCCCGTTCTCTTCCGGCTTATATGTTTCGAACTCGGTTCCTTCCGCTTCCTGGTAGATCCGGTGCGTATCGTAGAGCGTGTAGGCGCCGAACAGCAGCATAATAAGGAGTATGACCAGTATGACCATATCCACGCATCTGCTTATAAAGCGGATAAGCTTCCCGGCCAGGGAATCTGACCGGGAAGTATCTCTATCTTTCTTCTGAGTATCGTACTCTTCCATAAGATCCTAAACAGTTTTACAGAAAATCATTTATCGATCGCTTTCATGATTTTCTTCTATTAGCGGTTGAATTTTCTTCTGCCGACTACGAAGAGAGCGATTCCCGCGATCGCGATGAGGATCATCGTTACGTATGGCAGTGAGTTAGTGATGATACCGGTGATGGTAACTGGTGTGTAATCGTTAGTAACTGCTACGATATTATCGCCTTCGCTTCCGAGCTTCTGCTCACCTGTTTCGAGCTTCTTTCCCTGATCGACTTTCGTTGCTGCTGCCTGTTTTCCGTCAGTAGTAACCTGATATGTAGCTGTGAAGTTCTTACCGCCATCCTCAGTTACGACGTACTTAGTTCCGGCAGGAACATCGCTGAAGACGAGCTTCTCGCCGTCCTGAAGTTCGAAGGAAGTTGCTTCTCCAACCTTGCATGTAACCTCGGTCTCACCGATTTTTCCTGTGTATGTGTCCTTATTTACGGCAGCGTTCTTGTCGTCGTTAGTGAAAGTGATAGTGAACTTATATGGAGATTCACTCTCGTATTCCTTATTAGTTACGGTCTTGCTGACTTCGAGAGTTGAAGTCTTAGTATATTTGTTAGTGAAGTCGATGCTGTCGACCTTCTCCTTCTTACTGTTTTCAACTGTGTATGACAGACCATCTGTTGTCTTATATACACGGAGTGTGTATGTCTCTCCGCCTACAGCCCATCCATATCCATTTGCTGCCGCTTTTGGAGAAGTCTCAGCCACATTGTATGTGTAGAGGCCAGGCTTAGCATTTGCGAAATTATCGACTACGATCTTACCGAGGTCTACCTTAGTTCCGGAAGCGAAGTTAGCGTTAGTCGCGTCCTTAGTAACAGCTGGGATAGCTACGTCAGCTACCTTGACCGGCTGGCCCGCGCCATTATCCTTCTGTGTGAAAGTGATGGTCACAGCGTCGCCCGGAAGTGTGACTCCGTCAGCGTATGTGATGGTCTTATTAACGTTAGGCGCTTCTGTGAGCGGTGTCGTGTCCGCGAAGGAAACGAGTGACATGCTCATTACAGTAGCCGCGCCGATGGCTACTACGAGTGCTTTCTTAAGAAAGTTCTTCATAACATCCTCCTTGAAATTGAATAATATTGATTTTCTATCTCAACTGTTTCGTCCTTATTTAGCGATCGTTTGAAAATAGTTTAGAACTTATATGCCGCGCCGGCGGATGATCGTCATGACCTTACCGTGGGTGGCGCTTATATCGACCGGGCCGTAGAGACGGCTGTCTATAGGTGTGTTTCTGTCGTCCGCGAGCACGAAGACCTGGCCTGACTTCACCTTCACCGGGAATTTTATCCCCTGCTTATATGGCAAAGTCTCGACGTATATGTTATCTTCGATCTGCGAGTAACCGTTTATTTCCAAATGTCCGTCGGCTGTGATGTCGACTGTGTCTCCGGCCACAGCCACGACTCTCCTTACCTGGGTCTCGTCCTTATACTCGACCGTGATCACATCTCCTGCCACGTAGTTCTTCTGCAGCCTGTAGAATATGGTCAGGTCTCCTTCCTTAATGGCCGGCTTCATGGTGTTATCAGGCATCTGCACTATCCCGAATAATAGGGTGAACATTAACACCATGACTATGGCTATGAATCCGATCTTCAGAAAAAGGAATTCCAGGTCCATGAGTATGGATGGCTGTTTCTTCTTCTCAGCTTCCTGTTTCTTCATGGGCGCCCCCTAATGCTTATACCGTCTTCTCGACCGGTGCTCGAGGAAGTAGACCATGAGGCCGAGGACCGCGATCAGTCCGACCACACCGGCTCCTACCCACCATTTATCATCGCCTTTAAAGAGTCCGGTAAATGGGATGTCTTTAGCCTCATTAGTGACCGTTACTGTCGTATCTCCGGCTATAGTCACCGTGTATGTGCCATCCGCGAATGTTCCTACGGCTGTCTCTTCACCATTCTCACCTTTCGCCTTGCCTTCCATGCTCTTAAGCGTGTAAGTCGGCGAGTAATCCGCCTCGGTGATGGTCACCTCAGCTCCATACGGAACCTTAACAGTGCCTGAGGCGCCGTTCTTAAGGCTGAATTTCTGTGTCTTATCCTGGCCATTCTCCGTAAAGGCGCAAGTGATGTCGAACTCCTTAGACTCATCAGCGAAACTGCCAATCGTTTTCTTCACTACAGTGATGTCATGGCCTCTCTGGGTGTTCGTAACAGTAGCCTCCGGATTCTCCTGACTGTTAACGTCTCCTGTTATTGAAACATCGAATCCCGGTGTCTCCGGATCCTCTGCCACCTCATAAGTGAAGTAGTTCTTCGGAACAGTGATGGTCTTCGTCCAACCCTCCCCGCTCTTAACGTCGAATGGCTTCGTGACGTCTGCCTGACCCTCGTGCTTTCCGGTCAGCTTCATGGAAACCGACTCCGGAAGGCCTACCGTAAGGTCGTTCCCATTCATGTCCTTCCAAGCCTTATTCACGGTTATCTGCTTAGTCGCCAGCGCGAACACTGGCTTCTCATCATAATTGACATTCACACCTTTCTGGTTTCCGAAATCATAGCTGATATAGGCGCCATAGTTGGAGAAGTAACCCGTTCCGTCGCCTGCCGGGTTCTTATAGCAATCCTCGCCATTCTCCAGCAGCTCCTTATACGCGTCGTGACTCGGCTTGATGTCAAAGCTTATCGAGTATGTGTAATTCGGATTCAATGCGTAATTCTGTTTGAACTTAAGCGTGAGCTGCTTCCCATTCAGCGTGGCTTCGTCGAAGGCTTTAGCGGCTTCTCCCTCCACTTCATTACCATTCGCGTCTTTCACATGCAAAGTGTAATCATCGCCGGCGTCGAAGGTACTTCCGTCTATGACCACGTCAGCGTATTTACTCATGGTATCGTGTATGGACGCGCCAGTGAGCGATGTTATGGATCTTCCGATCTCTTTAAACGCGTCTATAACGCCCTGTATGTCAGTGCCGCTGTAGGCAGCTTTATGCGTAGCGTCTGTATGATCTAACATTCCTGTAGTGAAGTCCGTGCTTCCGGCACTGGAGAAGGCTATGGAGTAGAAGCCAGTCAGGCCTTTAATAGCCGCCAGCTGGTCATATGCTCTCTGGGAACAGCAACCATCGCCTAATAATTTCCCAGTTTTATCATCGTATATATAGTCATAACGACCATTCGATCCAGCCCCATCTTCATTTCCATGTCCAAGGGTCACTCCCGCAGTATACTTATGATAGTCATATCGATTGTTATATCCGTAATCGCTACCGTTTGCGTAGAAAAGCGTAGGCTCACCATCTGTGAGGAATATCACATATTTAGCCGCATCTGTTCTAGCTGAGCCAAGTGTTTCGGCGCCTGTTCTTAAACCCGCTTCGCAGTTGGTACCGCCGTTTGCGGTGATTCCATTTATAGCGCTATCTACTGTGGTTTTTCTGTCCGTCCAACCTAGTACCTGGGTGGCGTCGTTATGTGGCGTATCATATTCCGGATTGTTATATTTATCTCCGCTGTAGCTGACTACCGCTATCCTGGCGTCCAGGTTCTCCTTTGCCGCTGTGCCGAGGAGGGTATCCGTTAGGCCGCCCGCTCCGGTAACGACACCCTTCAGGATCTGCATCCTGCTGCTCTCGTTTGGACCAGGTTCATTATTATCGCTCATCCGGTATCTCATACTGCCTGACTTATCCACGATCAGAAGCACGTCTACCTTAGGCTTCTCGCTGACTTCGACCATGCCCTTAATGTCCAGGGTCAGAGTGTACATATCCTCGATGACGTTACCATTTTCATCTTTTTTCTGGGTGAGCGTTTTATGGTGCTCAGGAACGTCCTGGCTCGAAGCTGCCCTAGCCGCCTTACGCAGAGGGCTGGCAGGTCTGGTTAGATTAACTTCATAGGCATTCGCGCCTCCGACCAGGTAGATCCCTTCCGGCTTAGAGTCGTCTGCGGCGGTTGAACCGTCTACATTAGCTGCTCCATCTGCAGTGGAGGCACCTTCCTCATTCGCCCTTCCATCCGCAGTAGCGGATTCACCCTCATTAGCTGCGCCATCCGCAGCCTGAGCGTCATCACTTTCGTTCACAGCGCCATTGGCGTTTTCATCTGTTGCAGCAGTATTAGTACCAACGGATGAATCGGCAACTTGGTCATTTTCGGTTTGGCCCTGCTCGGCACTGGTAGCTACAGCGTTAGCAGAGCTGGAAGCAGCGGTCTGCTTTGCTTCGGCGGCATAACTCGCCGGCACTTTATTTCTTCCTGCCAGGGTGAAACCTCCTGCCAGGGATGCGGCGAGCAAAAACGCCATTAAGATTGAAATGCTTCTTTTCTTCATCTTTCGCATTTGTTCACCTATCCTTCTTTCTATCTCTATAAATATTCTGTATATTCTGAATATTCTGAATATTCCGTTAGTTGCTAATATTTATTATTTAAGATAGGTATGCAGCGCCAATCGAACGATTCCGCAACATATCAATTGATTCCACTCGATTGCTCTTCGGGTCACCTCGTGGCTCCGCAGGATGACGCGCGGAGCCTTAAGGGTCCCCTTCGGTGATTAAGTTCGATGATTCAGTGATATACCACTGTCATCTACGGATATTCTAAGAAATCTGAATATCCCCATTCAATCGTTTGGCGTATTCGGCTTTAAGGTGGCGTGAATAGCTATATCCTATATCAATAAATTTGATTTATAATTATGTTGGAATTTAAGAACATTTTGAAAGGAGCTTATCGATATGAGGTTCGCGATCGTGGACGACCGTGAAAATGAAATATATACGCTGACCGAGACCGTAGAGAAGATTTTCCGTGGGCGCCCGGCTGAAGTGCCGGAGATACGCGCATTCCACTCAGGTGAAGACCTGCTGTCTTATTTGCGGGAGTCCCCGGATGACGCTGCTGAAGAGCACAGGTTCGACCTGATTTTCCTCGACATAATCATGAAGGGAATGAACGGGATAGATGTGGCCCGTGAGATCCGTAAGGACGATACCAGGACCAAGCTGGTCTTCATAACCACCAGTAATGACTTTGCGGCGGAATCATACGAGGTGAAGGCGGAGGGATATCTGCTGAAGCCGTACAGCGACGAGAAGATCGCCGGCCTGCTGGATGAGATCATGCCGAAGATCATAGAGGACGCGAATGAGATCACATTCCCGGGCGGGCTCACCGTTAACGTGAGTCAGCTTATGTACTCCGAGTTCCGCAGCCATTACGCTTACCTGCACCTGAAGAACGAGAGCGAACATAAGGTCCGCATACGGCAAAGCGAGCTCGAGCTGATCCTGACCGAGTCCTTGCATTTCTATGTGTGCAACAGGGGCTTGATCGCGAATTTCGATTATGTGCGGAACATCACGGAGAGCGACCTGGAGCTGAAGGACGGGACATTGCTGCCGGTGAGCCGGAGGAAGCTGCAGGATATTAAGAGAGCCTACGCGGAATATTCGCTGAAGAACATGTGATGGCAGGGATTAGTTGATTGGCTTTCCTCGGATGAGCCACTGTTTTTGCTGCGCCAGTATTACGCCTGCATTAATTAATATTGAAACATTGAATCGACATATATAAGTGCATTAGCGCCTCCGCTGCCTTCGGGCGGTGGGGGCGTTTTCATTTTAAATGCTGCTCCGGTAACAGGCTTAGTGGCAATTTGGGCGTGATGCGCATCGTGCGAATTGTCATTCGTATGCCTGTTGGGCTTTGCGGTCGTGGTTCGCCTGGTGCTCGATGTCGGAATCGCGAAGTCAGGCATGCCGACTGCTGTCGCGATTGTGACAATAATGGCCTATTAGCCTCTGAATTTCACGTTTTGTAATAAATCACTCGAAATGGTGATGATTTTTTACAAAACCTGGCCGAGCTGGGTCTATCCGAGTAGGAGCTGGACGGTCGGACTTCATTACGTCCATATAATGGTGTAAAAAGAAAATAGTATAAGAAAAGCCATGAAGGCTCCTGTATAATGTTTAACGACCAACTAAAACAAAGGAGGAACTATCATGGCTCAAATAAATAT
>JAQXJR010000020.1 GCA_029009055.1 Eubacteriales bacterium
CGAAGAGAATAGGATATGGGTACCGAAATGATGAATACTTCTTCACACTCGTGAGATATTCCTCGCTGCCGGCAGTGAGACAGAAAAAACAAAATGAGGGATAGTCATCAACTATCCCCCAGAAATCCGTGAAGAACCAAATAAAAAGAAGGGCGCCTTCCCGAGTCTCGGGAAAGCGCCCTATCCATACTAAATCACGCGGTGCCCGACTGCCGCCGGGATCTAACGCGTTACTAATTCTTCTTATAGCTGTGAGCCATCAGCAGATCGAGAAGGTCGTCATCCACCGGCTCATCAGAAGCTTCGGCCTCTTCGGACTCATCAGCAGCTTCATCGCCAGCCTCTTCAACATCCGCCGAGGCTGCTTCCTCTGTAACGGTCTCGGTAGCGACTATACTGCCATCCTCACGAGTCTTAAGAGATGACTCCTCGCGGCGGACGATCTCCATGCCGTCTCTGGACTGCTCCGTCTCGACCAGAACGAAATCAGAACCCGGATCGTCAGAATCGACTATAACGAAGCCTGTCTCCTGAGTTCCATCGACAGCGTCCTTAGCAGCCTGTTTAATTAGGTCTTCGACTAGCTCATCCCCATCAGGCTCGCCATCAGCGGCAATATCACCAGCTTCAGCCTCAACCTCGCCTGCTTCTTCGGAAAGCGCGGCTGCCTGGGCTGCCTGCTCAGCCTCAACAGCTGTATTCATAGCTCGGTTAGTCTTTTCCAGGGCTTCCGCGGCTTCAGCCTCAGATGTCATGCCCAGGATCGCGGCTTCGGCAGCCTCGAGCTCGCGACGAGCCAACTCCAGGGCATCGACAGCCTCTTCCTCAGCGATCTCGACCCTCGATTCCTCATTATCGGCAGCTTCCTCTGCCGCTTCCTCTGCGCCCGCTTCCTCTGCCTCAACAGCCTCTTCAGCAGCTTCTACCTCTGCCGCTTCTTCGACCACGGCATCCTCAGCCACATCCTCTTCCACAGCATCGTCTATTGCCTCTTCAACAGCTTCCTCTGCAGCTTCAGCTTCGACCGCTTCTTCGATAGCCTCACCTACAGCCTCGTCGATCTCCTCTTCAGGCTCTCTAGGGATACCCGCTTCCTTAATGCCTTCCAGGTCTCCCTCGACGCCGGCAGCCAGCATAGCCGTAGCACAGCCCTGAACCAGGTCGAACAGGGCATCAGCCTCTTCCTGAGACTCGCCGTTAGCCATAGTGTAAAGCTTTATCTTCGGCTCAGTTCCCGACGGTCTGAATATAGCGTTACAGCCGCCCTCCAGCTCGAAATACAGGACATTACTCTTAGGCAGGCCCGTGCTCTCCGGCTCAGGGTCATCGAACGGACTCTTCGTCAGATCCTTCACCTCATCCTTCAGGTAATCCCTCACCCTCAGGACCTTAAGGCCGATCTGGTCTATATCGTCATTCCTCAGAGCCTCCATGACCTTACTCATGTTCTCCTGAGCGTCTATGCCCTCGAACTCTATGGAAGTCACCTTCTCCTCGAAATAGCCGTACTTCTTATAGAGCTCCTGCAGAGCCTGATAAAGCGTGTAACGTCTTTGCTGGTAATAGCAAGCCATCTCAGCCACGAGCATAGCAGCCACTACAGCGTCCTTATCGCGCGCGTATGTCCCCTTCAGGAAGCCATAGCTCTCCTCGAAGCCGAACAGGAACGAATAATCGCCCGTAGCTTCGAACTCCTTAATCTTCTCGCCGATGAACTTAAAGCCGGTCAGTGTCCTGAACATCTTAACGCCGTTCATCTCGCAGATAACGTCAGCCATAGGCGTAGAAACGATCGAAGTCACGGCAGCGGCGTTCTCCGGCAGCTTCTCCTCGTCCTTATATGCCTTGATTATGAAGTCCAGGAGCAGGCAGCCGATCTGGTTTCCAGTCAGCAAAACATAGTCTTCTCCGTGCTTCACAGCCACACCGCAGCGGTCGCTGTCCGGGTCTGTCGCTATGATGAGGTCGGCATTATTCGCCTTCGCGTACTGGAACGCCAGCTCGAAAGCCTCCTTATTCTCAGGGTTAGGCGACTTCACCGTAGGGAAATTACCGTCAGTTTCCATCTGCTCCTTAACAGTGATGACATTCTGGATGCCGATCTGGCGGAGGACCCTAGGAACCAGCTTATAACCGGCGCCGTGCAGCGGAGTATAGACGATAGTCATATACTGGCCTTCCTTTGCTACGGCCTTCTTAGCCACGGACTGAGCCACGACCTCGGACACGTAATCATCGTCCATCTCCTTATCGAGGTACTCTATGAGCCCGCGCGTGGAAGCCTGGCGGAAGCTGATCCACTTAACGTCGTTGAAAATGTCCAGCTCGTTCATGCGGTTGGAGATCTTCTTCGCCAGGTCAGGGTCTATCTGGGCGCCGTCGCTCCAGTAAACCTTATAACCGTTATATTCCTTAGTGTTATGGCTGGCAGTGATGTTGATCCCGGCTATGGAGCCCGTGTGTCTTACAGCGTATGACAGTTCCGGCGTCGGCCTCAGGGAGTCGAACAGGTTAGCCTTAATGTCGTTAGCCGCCAGAGTCATGGCAGCCTCGCGGGCGAACTCCCTGCTGTGGTTCCTGGAGTCGAAGGCGATCGCGACACCATTACTGTAGTCCTCGCCGCTCTCCTTAATAACGTCAGCCAAAGCCTGCGTCACAAGGCGGACAGTGTATACGTTAAGCCCGTTCAGACCGAAGCGCATAACACACCTGATCCCGGCTGTTCCGAAGTCAGGCAGCTTCCCGAACCTGTCCTCTATCTCTTCTTCGTCATTCTGGATCTTCCTCAGGTCATCCAGAGCGTCTTCTTCAACATAGCCGCTGGTGAACCAGTAGCGATATTTTCTGTAACTCGAATCCATTCTTCTTCAATCTCCCCTTAAAAATTTCCGCGCCCGCCGGAGCTCCACCCCCGAGCAAATCGCGTCCGTAGCAGTAATATCCTATATCTTAAAATTAACTGTATTTACTAATTTAATGTTTTCGCAAAGGCTTTTGCGTTCGGCAGCCGAGCAATTGCTGTCATTGAATTCGAGCAATTGCGGCCTTTGCGTTCGAACCTGGAAACTTGCGTGATCGTTGCCGCTCGGGCAGCCGGCTTTTACTGCCTTTACTTTCACGCGCGGCTATTCCATCGTCTCCAGGATCAGGACCTCGCCCGGGAATATGGTGATATTCTCGCGGAACTCCCGCCCGGTCAGCACGTCACGCCTGTTCTCGCCCACGACCAGGACCTCCTCGACCCCGCCGCAGTTAGCGGCAGTTATGACGCTTCCGACCGGCCTACCGGCCTCATCCCTATCGAACCTCTCGAAAGCGAAAAGCCCGCCAAACGAAGCGACCTGCCTGTAAAGGCCCTTCCTATACACAGGATTCCGCCGCCGGAAGGCGATAAGCCGCCTGTACCAGCTTTGCAGCTCACGATTCTCATGCCCCCAAGGGAAGCAGCCCCTGTTGAACGGGTCGGAGTAGCCTTCCATACCCGCCTCGTCGCCGTAATAGATACAAGGCACTCCCGGCAGGGTCATCTGAATGGCTGAGGCTATCATCAGCATCCTGACCGCCCGCTCGCGCTCATCCGGGCTCATGCGCTCTGCCGCCTCTTCCTCCCTGGAAGGGTAAGGACCTAAGTCGCGTCCGCCCAGCGCCGTCAGTATCCTCACGCTGTCATGGGTCCCGATGTTATTCATCATGCAGTTCATGACCTCAGGCGGGTAATTCTCCAGCAAAGTGTCGACAGCGTCTGTCAGCCGTCCGGCGTCTCCGTTCCTTATGAACGATATCAGCCCCTGGCGGAGTGGGTAGTTCATTACAGCGTCCAGCTTATTCCCTTCGAAATAATTCTTCCGCTCGCTGTACGATATCTTATTAGACGCGTCCTCCCAGACCTCGCCCACCAGGTAGCAGTCAGGTTTCTCAGTCTTAACTGCCTCAGCGAACTTCTCGAGAAAAGAGTTCGGGAGTTCGTCAGCCACATCGAGCCGCCAGCCCGAAGCCCCGGCCCTGAGCCATTTCCGCGCTATGCCGTCCTCGCCGCAGATGAAATCCACGTAAGACGGCTCTTTCTTATTTATCCTCGGGAGTGTATTTATGCCCCACCAGGATTCGTATGTCCCGTCGTCTCGGAAATAATACCATTTCCGATATTTCGAGTCCGGGTCGCTGTAAGCCCCGTGCCCGCCGTAATGGCCGAATTTATCGAAGTAGACAGAATCCGCTCCCGTGTGAGAGAAAACACCGTCCAGGATTATCCTGATGCCCCGATCATTAGCTTCTCCGCAAAGTAATTTAAATTTCTCTTCGTCTCCGAACATGGGGTCTATTTTCGAGTAGTCCGCCGTGTCGTATTTATGGTTGGAGTAGGCTTCGAAAATCGGGCTCAAATAGAGGCACGTGACACCAAGTCCTTCCAAATACGGGAGTTTCTCCCGGATCCCATCCAGATTTCCACCGAAGAAGTCGTTATTTAAGATCTCGCCATTCACCGGCTTCCATTCAGGCGTTCCGCCCCAGTCATCCCTGTTTATCTTACCCGGAAGCTCTACCCGTTCTCCGCTCTTACAAAACCGATCTACGAATATGTGGTAGATGACGCCGCCTTCCAGCCACTCAGGGACCTGATAGTCCCTTTTATATACCGTGAGCTGCCAGGCGGCCAGATTCTCGCCTTCCCGGTAGGGTCTGGCTCGGCCGAAGTCTCCTCTTCCGACTCTGACGAGGCCGCTCTTCGTTTCAAATTCAAAGGAATACCAGTAGAGACCCCGGTCGTAGAAAGGGACAGTCACGGAGTAGCAGATGTAGTCGTCTGTTTCCTCCGGGGTCTCTTCCGCTTTCATATCGTAGCGGGCCGGCTCCGGATGGCGGTCATACTTCACCGCCATCCGGGCTGCCGCGATGCCGGCAGCGCGGCGCGCGAGCACTCGGAAGCGCGCCGGCCGGCCCGCCTCCAGGGCGCCGAAGGGTTCCTTAAACTGTTCATCCCGGGAATCGAATATGTAGTCGGCTTCGTTCAAAAATAAAGTTCCTTCTTTCAAGTAATATTTTATAATCGGCGCCCCTGCCTCTGGCTTTTCACGAAAGCAAAACGCAATACCTAAACGCCTTTGCTTCAAAAGCAATACCTAAACGCGCCACGATGGCAAGGGCCATAAGCCGTATATGCTTTGCTGTATGAATTAAATAACGGTCTTCTTCTCTACGAAGAACGGATGGGTTATGTAACCGCAAAGCATCCTGTTATCGTTTATGATAGCCTGTTTATCTAAGACAGCGTAGCCGAGGCGGACGTTCTCACCGATCGTGGAATCCTGCATGACTACTGAGTTCTCAACTACAGCGCCCTTCTTAATGTGGCAGCCCCTGAATATGATAGAGTTCACGACTTTACCTTCTATGAGGGCTCCGTCGGCTATGAGGGAGTTGCTTATCTCAGCCGTGTCGCCATACTTAGTAGGAGCGCTGTCCTTAACTTCTGTGATTATGCGCCTGTCAGGATTATAGAATATCTCGTTCCTTATGTCCTTATCCAGGAGTGACAGGCTGGCCTGGAGGTAGCCCTGCAGATTATCGAGGAAGAGGACTGTCTCGCCACCGCAGTAAGCGGCTGCCTTACCGGCCTTAACTTCCGGCATAACGACATGTGTCCTGAAACTGTTACCGCGTCTTCCCGCCAGTTCTTTGATTATGTCTATCAGATATTCTCTGCCGATGACATATGTGTTCGTCGCGTAGAACATGCCATCGTGCCTGGTGGTTCCGGACTTGATATCTGTGATCTTACCGTTTTCGACGCTGTAAACTGTTGAAACGACATCATCCTTAGGATTGAGGACGTTCTTTACATACAGGCCTGTTACATTAGCGCCCGACTTAATATGGTAGTCCAGCATCTTTTCGAAGTCTATATTGGCTATGAAGTTACAGCTGGTCATGATTATGTACTTCTCCTTCACGTTCGTCAGATAGTGAAGGTTAGCCTGGAGGGCTTCCAGTCTGTTCTCATACATGGTAGTCTCACCGTCCAGAGAGTAAGGTGGGAGGAAGGTCAGGTGTGATGACTTTCTGTCCAGATCCCACTCGCTTCCGGCTCTCACGTGTCCCATGAGGCTCTGGTAGTGCTGGGTCGTAACGATACCTACGTTCCTGATCCCTGAGTTCACCATGTTGGAGAGGTTGAAATCTATCACTCTGTATCTTCCGCCGAATGGAAGAGCCGCGAGTGTTCTCGGACCTGTAAGCTGGTCCAGGTTAACGTCATAAGCGTCTGCGAAAATAATACCTACCGCGTCCATTCTCGGCCTCCTATTCCACGTCTTCTGTAACGATGCCTGAAGCTTCCTTACCGTCAGCCACAGTAACGTTCTTAGCTATAACTGAAAGCTCAGCGCCATCAGCCTTAGGTCCTCCGACCTTAGCGCCTTCTCCTATGACAGCGCCTTTATCTACGATGGCGTACTCTACCTTAGCGCCTGCCTTAATAGTAGCTCCGGACATGATTATGCTGTCCTTAACCTCGGCGCCTTCTTCTATGCTTATCTTATTGAAAAGCACGGAGTGTTCTATGCTTCCGTTTACCATATCGCCGTCTCCGCATATGGAGTTATGGATCTTAGCCTTCTCGCCGGCGTAGAGAGGTGAGTTGTATGAATGTCTATAGTAGATCCTCCACTCAGGGTCATTAAGCTTAAGGCCGGAAGTCTCATCTATAGCGTCCATATTAGCGTCCCAGAAAGATCCCAGGGTACCTACGTCTCTCCAGTAGCCCTGGAATTCGTAGGCGAAAAGCCTCTGGCCGTCGCCCAGCATATTAGGAATTATGTTCTTACCGAAGTCGTTGGATGAATCCGGATCCGCCTCATCGGCTTCCAGATAGCTTATGAGCTTATCTGTCGTGAAAATGTATACTCCCATGGAAGCGAGCGTGCTCTTAGGATGAGCCGGCTTCTCCTCGAACTCTGTTATCTTCAGGTTCTCATCGGTATTCATGATGCCGAAACGGGAAGCCTCTTCCAGGGACACGTTTATCACCGCTATCGTGCAGTCCGCCTTATTAGCTATATGAGCGTCCAGCATCTTAGAGTAGTCCATCTTGTAAATGTGGTCGCCTGACAGGATGACCACGTATTCAGGATCGTACTGCTTAATAAATCTGATGTTCTGGTATATGGCATTGGCAGTGCCCTTAAACCAGTCGCCGCCCTTTGCTGCCTGATATGGCGGAAGGACGTGAAGTCCGCCGAACCTCAGGTTCAGGTCCCATGGCGCTCCCATGCCCAGGTAATCATTCAGCTCGAGAGGCTGATACTGAGTCAGGACGCCGACCGTGTCTATGCCGGAGTTCACGCAGTTGGACAGGGAGAAATCTATGATTCTGTACCTGGAACCGAACTGGACCGCCGGCTTGGCGTTACTGGTCGTAAGCGGGGATAGCCTGCTCCCCTGACCTCCCGCCAGGAGCATCGCGATACATTTTTTTCTAGCCATTATGCTGCCTCCTTTCAAGGATCATTCCGGAAAATCTCGGGAGAGGCACTGTGACATGCTGGCTGAAACCGTTGCAGCTGCCCGCGAGCACCTTATATCTCTTACCTTTTCTATAGCCTCTTCCTCCGGCGTGGACCATATCTGTATCTATAACGCGCTCGTAATATTCCCCGTCAGGTATGCCTATGTCGTATTTCGGGAAATCGAGTCCCGACAGGTTCAGCACTACCATTACCACGGACGAATCATCCGCGTTCGCGTCTTCAGATCTGTAGTAAGTAAAGACATTATCCTTCGCGTTATCCGCGTCTATCCAGCGAAAACCGTCGTATGAGTCATCGCGGACCCATAGAGCCGGCGTATCTTCATAATATTTATTCAGCTCCTTAACGAAGCCCTGCATCTTCTTATGCTTCTCATACCCAAGCAAAAGCCAGTCGAGCTCCTGCTTCTCGTTCCATTCTATGAACTGGGCGAATTCCGACCCCATGAATGTGAGTTTCTTCCCCGGGTGGGTCATCATGTAGACATAGAAGGCCCTGAGCTGGGCGAATTTATCGTCGTACTCTCCCGGCATCTTATCTACCATGGACTTCTTCCCGTGCACTACCTCGTCGTGCGATATAGGCAGGATGTAATTCTCACTCATGGCATATGTCATGGCGAATGTCAGTTTATTATGTATGCCGCCACGGAATATAGGGTCTGTCTGGAAGTAGGAAAGCGTGTCGTTCATCCAGCCCATGTTCCACTTAAAGTTGAAGCCTAAGCCTCCGTCCTCAGGCGGTTTCGTGACATTAGGCCAGGCCGTCGATTCTTCCGCCACCGTTATTACGCCCGGGTGGTGCGTAAGTACGCTCTCGTTCATGGTCTGGAGGAATTCCACGGCTTCCTTATTCTGGTTTCCGCCTTCGTCGTTCGGCCTCCACTCACCCGGCTCCCTGTCATAGTCCAGGTAAAGCATGGCGGCTACAGCGTCCACCCTGAGCCCGTCTATGTGGAATTTATCGCAGAAATAATAGGCGTCGGAAACGAGGAAGCTCACGACTTCAGGCTTACCGAAGTTGAAAGCTCTGGTCCCCCAGCCCTTATGCTCCATCTTAAGCGGATCCGGGTCCTCATAGAGAGGATGACCGTCGAACTCTATGAGCCCGTGCTCGTCCTTAGGAAAATGGGCCGGAACCCAGTCCATGATCACGCCTATGCCCGCCCGATGGGCTTCGTTCATGAAGTACTTAAAGTCGTCAGGCGTGCCGTATCTCGATGTGATAGCATAGTAGCCTGTCACCTGGTAGCCCCAAGACCCCTCATAAGGGTATTCCGTTACCGGAAGCAGCTCTATGTGGGTGTAGCCCATCTTCTTAACGTAAGGAATGAGAAGGTCTGCGAGCTCTCTGTAACTGTAGAAGCTGCCATCTTCCTTCCGCTTCCAGGATCCCATATGCATCTCGTATATGTTCATAGGAGATTCGTATGGATTTACCTGCTTCCTCTTCTCCAGCCACTTAGAGTCACTCCAGGCGAATTTCTTATTTATGTCCCAGACGACAGAAGCCCTGAGGCTGCCGTCTTCCAACTCGCCCTTCTCAGCGCAGAATGCGTACGGGTCAGCCTTATAGACCGTCTTCCCTGTGTCGGATGTGACGGCATACTTATATAGGTCACCCACGCCGAGTTTATCTGTAGTGATTTCCCATATAGTCGGGTCGTCCTCCCGCCTCTCCATAGGATCCGCCGATACGTCCCAGCCATTGAAATCACCGACCAGAGCTATGGACGCGGCTTGAGGCGCCCAGACCCTGAAGACCCATGTGCTCTTCTTAGCCCTGCCGCCTTTCAGCCTGTGAGCCCCGAAAAGCTCGTAGCTCATGAAGTCGACGCCTCTATGGAAAACGTATTTCTGAAATGTGATGTCCTGTCTCTTCCCGGCTCTCTCCGCCATACAGATCACCTCCATAAAACGCATAATCAGTTACTATAATTTTAGCCTATGGATGACTTCTTTACAAGCTGACAAAACACCTCATCCCACGCCTAATTCTCATCCCTCAGCAAAGCCTTTCCTTTTGCGCTCAGGCTCTGCCCTGAAGGCCGGAGGCATTAAAAAACCGCCCCGGCCGGGGCGGCTTGGCTTTGCTATATGATATTAATATGCCTTAAAGTTAGAGTATACGGTCTTAGTCGAGTACTTACCGTTCTCCTTAACGATCTCCTGCTTTATGA
Organism: Eubacteriales bacterium; assembly: GCA_029009055.1. Lineage (GTDB taxonomy): Bacteria > Bacillota > Clostridia > Peptostreptococcales > Anaerovoracaceae > Aminicella. Next base: position 9,706 of record JAQXJR010000020.1, read on the forward strand.
ACTTCTTCTTATAGTATTTATAGCTGTATGCCATGGTCGTCTTATAATTTCCGTTGACCGCTACTATCTTAGATGTGTATCCCTTCTTATTGTATGAAGTCTTAGTCGTCGATGTCTCCTTATTCAGCAGGTTCGTGTGCTTGCAGTAGACTTCCTTACCCTTCTTATACTTATATTCGTCGGAGTAGCTGACATAGACTTCATCGCCTGAACCGCTCTTAGCTGTGGACTTCTTTACCAGGCCATTCCTATAGTATGTGAATGTCTGTGTGGAATTCACGGCCTTATCCGCAGAGGACTCCGTAAGCTTCGCGAGTCTGGTCTTCTTATAGAACTTCTTATATTTATATGTCCTCTTAGTCACCGTTTTCGTGCCGTCGTAATTATATTGGGTCACGGTATCGTAAGAGTTCCTGCCATTCTTATAATGCATAACTTCCTTCCCTGCGCTTTCAGGCTCTGCCTTCCGGAGGCGCAAAACAACAGGAGCCCGCAGGCTCCTGTAAATTATCATACTTAACTCCCTGAGTGTTCCCCCAGGACAATCTGCATAAAATATAAAAACCGCAAGCATCATTACCTGCGGATATGCAGTTACATTAATTATTTATTAAAAAGGTCGCTATGTGTCCCGGTTCTTGTGAGAATCAAAATAAGATTTCCTCGATCGTACTCATATATGAGCAGCCAGTCGGGGAGTATATGGCATTCGCGTCTTCTCCTGTAGTTGCCGCTCAATTCATGATCCCGGTATTTATCATCCAGTGTGCCGCCTTCGGCTAGCACATCGATAACCTCTTTAAGCAGCGATAAATCTAGCCCTCTCTTCGCGACACGCTTAAGATCTTTCCTAAATGTGGCAGTAGGATGCAGTTCATATCTCATTTCAGAATATCCTCGAACATCTCATCAGTGCTTGTATACCCCCTGGAACCGTCCGGGTCCCTCTTTATAGCATCAGCTTCCTGAAATGCTTTAAGTGTTTCTCTGTTAGGCACATCCATTGTGATTTCGAAAGGAATCCTCTGTTCGCGCACTGCCTGCGTAGCAAATATGTTAAAAGCTGTTGTCATATCCATGCCAAGCGACTTTACGAGCACCTGCATCTTCGCTTTCAGATCGTCATCCATACGGAATGTTACATTAGCCATTTTACACCTCCATTGTAATAATATAATACATTCATTGCAATGCATTGTCAATATCACGTTACATTCTATTCCGCCTTGAATTCCCAGATATATCCCGATTTGTGACATTATCGCTGTATTTGCCCGAAAAAGTCCCGAAATCTCCTTTGCGGCTCTCATGCATGTCAATCGAAAGCCATCCTCATCATGTATACCGCAAGTCCTTCCCTGCGCTTTCAGGCTCTGCCGTCTGGAAACACAAAAAAACAGGGGCCTTCCGGCCCCTGTGAAATTCCCATATGAACTTCTCTATGCTACAGCTCTATCTTATCCTTATACTTAGCGCGCTGGGTCTCGACATCATCAGCGAAGCAGTACATCTCCAGATTCTCGACCTCGCCCAGGCATGTCGTAGTAGGCAGGAAGGCGATCCTCTTCATGTTTCTGCCTTCATAATAATGATACCATGAGCAGTTCTCTGTATGCAGATAATACTGCTTGATCCCTCTCCTGTGCCAGAACTCGAGCACATGCTGGAACATGCCTGAACCAACATGCTTACCTCTGTATTCAGGGTCTACCAGGAAGAGCTGGAGTTCTCCGCCGTAAGGTGTGAGGTCTGTCTGGTCGTCCATCTCATCACAGAAAGGAACGTACTCGTCCCAGTACTCCATGAGCCTGTCGCCGCCCGGTGTTCTGTTCACCTTAATGAGCGCTTCAGCGAACCCGCTGACGTACTTAGTCCAGATAAGCCCGTCGCTGACGTCCCTGGAAACAGCCATGCCGACTACCCTGCCGTCATCCTCAGCTACGCATGTGTATGACATCTTCATCATGAACGAATACATGAGCAGTTCGCCATAGAGGAACTTCAGATCTTCACTGTATCTAATATCCTTAGGAGCCCACATCTCACCTGACATGCGCGCCAGTACATCCAGATCCTCATCCTGTAAAGTTCTGTACTTAATCATAAACGACCTTCTTTCACGGCCCCGTCTGCCGCATCCTCTATTAAACTATAAGTTCCGGTTATAATCCTATAAAGCTATCTGGTCCTTATACATGGCCCACTGCTTATCTACATCGTCAGCGTAAACGAAGAGTTCCACATTCGGAATCGGTCCGCTTATCACATCCGTCTTAAGAGCCGCGATCCTCTCCATGCCTCTTCCCTGGTAATACTGCCATGTGCAGGCCGTATCCGTGTGGAGGAAGAACTTCTTAAGACCGCGCTTATGCCAGAATTCTAAGACATGCTGCAGCATCCCAGATCCGATTCCCTGCCCCCTGTAATCCTTATTCAGGATAAAAAGCTGAAGCTCAGCGTCGAAATCCCGGCGATCCATCTGCTTCTCTATCTCAGCTGAATAATTACAGTAGCCTGTCCAGTGCTGGAACTCGCTCATGCCGGTGGAATCGTCCACGAAATGGAACACAGTCGGAACGAAATCCCCAACATGATGCCCCCAGACGAAATCATCACTCTGATCCCTGGTAACAGCCACGCCGACAGCGGTGCCATCGTCCTCAGCTACACAAGCGTAGGAATGTTTAGAAAGGAAGAACAGGAGCACCATGCGGCCGTAGATCCTAGTCAGAGCCTTAGACTTCCTGACATTAGGCGTAGCCCACATCTCTCCTATAATATCCGCCAGCGGATCATAATCCCTGGTTTCTATGCTGCGATATCTTATCATCATTTTCTCCGGTCAAAACAATTTATAACCGGCCGGCCGCCCGAGGGCGCACTAACCCGATTACACCGAAATTATAGTACGATTCGCGGCGCTTGTAAACGATTTAACAATCTCTTTTGACAATTTAAAATTGCTTCTAAACCGGCACATTCGTTGAAATTCAGCCATTTGCAAAGGGAGCACCGCGCGGACCTTCCAGGATGTTCTCCCGCCCGGCGGCACAGAGTGATATAATGAGGATAAATCGCTTTGCTCGGTGAATAACCGGGGAAATCAGAGAAAAAACGAAATAAAATCACAGTATAGATTCGGAAATCGAACGGGGTAGGACATGAACGAAGTATTTAACGGAAGCAGTAATTACATAGCAGACGACGACCTGAGACAGGTCACGAACATAGCCATGGCGCTGAAGAAACCTTTGCTCATTAAGGGAGAACCGGGAACGGGGAAGACGGCCCTGGCGGAGGCGGTCGCTGAGTCGCTCGGCATGCCGCTAATCACCTGGAGCATTAAATCCACCACTAAGGCCCAGGACGGACTCTACCATTACGACGTCGTGCAGAGGCTCTACGACAGCCAGCTGGGGAACGAGGGCGTGGACGACATAGCCCACTATATCAAGCTGGGGAAGATCGGCGAGGCCTTCGACTCAGACGAGAGAGTCGTCCTCCTCATAGACGAGATAGATAAGGCGGACCTGGAATTCCCGAACGACCTGCTCTGGGAGCTGGACAGAATGGAATTCTACATTCCGGAAATCGACCAGACTGTGAAAGCTAAGCACCGCCCGGTCGTCATCATAACGTCCAACGCCGAGAAGGAGCTGCCGGACGCCTTCCTCCGCCGATGCATATTCCACTACATCGCTTTTCCGGGTAAGGACCTCATGCGCGACATAATCGGCGTCCACTTTCCTGACCTGGAGGAGAACGTACTGGATCAGGCCCTGGAAGCCTTCTACTGGATCCGCGGCCTCGATGACATACAGAAGAAGCCGAGCACATCCGAGCTGCTCGACTGGCTGCAGGCCTTGACTATTAGCGGCATAGAGCCCGCCCGCATTCAAGAAGAGATCCCTATGGCAGGCGTCCTGCTTAAGAAGAACGAAGACCTGGACACATTAGAGTCAGCGAAGTCATCCCGCTCAGCCGGCTCTGCCCGCGATGATAAAGAACTGAATTACTGGGGGCGGTAATATGTTCATAGATTTTCTCCTCCTCCTCCGCGCCCACGGCATTAAGGTGTCCATGAACGAGTGGCTGACCCTGATGGACGGGTTGGACCAGGGCCTGCACGGGTCCACGTTCACCGGTTTCTACCAGCTCTGCCGGGCGACTCTGGTGAAGAGCGAGACAGACTACGATAAGTTCGACCAGGCCTTCACAGCTTTCTTTAAGGATCTGGACTTCCAGGAGATATCGGACGAGATGATGAAATGGCTAGAGCACCCGGAGAATTTCAAGTTCAGCCAGGATATGATAGACGCCATGTCATCCAACGAAATGTCCGTGAAGGAAATAGAAGACATGCTGGCTGAGAGGCTGGAAGAGCAGAAGCGCCGGCATAACGGCGGCCACAGGTGGGTCGGGACCGGCGGCTACACGGCATTCGGAAACCACGGCATGAATAAGAGAGGCGTCAGGGTCGGCGGAACGTCAGCCTATCGATCAGCCTTCAGAGTAGCCGGCGACAGGAATTTCCGCGACTGGCGCGACGATAACACCATAGACTCCCACCAGTTCCAGATGGCCTTCCGCAGGCTCCGCCAGCTTTCGCGGCGGACAGACGAACAGGCCACAGAGTTCGACATAGATAAGACCATAAGGAAGACCTGCGATGACGGCGGCATTCTGCACGTGGAATACAGGAAACCTCGCCGGAACACCCTGAAGCTCATGATGCTCATAGATTCCGGCGGATCCATGTACCCCCACCAGAGGCTGACCAGCCTGCTTTTCCAATCGCTGAAGAAGGCCAACACCTTCGCGGACCTTAAGATATATTACTTCCACAACTGTCTGAGGAAGGAAGTATATAAGGACCCGACCCTGGACGAGACACGCACTGTGCCGACAGACTGGATACTTAAAAACATATCTGAAGACTACAGAGTCATAATAGTTGGAGACGCCGAGATGTCCATGGACGAGCTCATGACCGGCCTCACATGGGAGACATGGGACCAGCCGAAGGACCCATCCATCCGCTGGTTCACCCTCTTCCGCCAGAAATATGAACACATAATCTGGCTCCACCCGCAGAAGACGCCGACTAAGAAGCAGTACCTGAACGAGACATACTTTTATCTTAAGGATGTCGCCCCTAAATTCCCTATGTTCCAGATGTCCATAGAGGGCATAAACCGGGGCATGGAGAAACTCATGGAAAACAGGTAATAATGCGAAATAGCGCGTTGATTTTGCTTGCAAAGCGATGACAGCTCGTTGTTGGCTTTGCCGGGCTTGGTTTGCTGGGCTTGGTTTGCTGGGCTTGATCTGCCTGCAAGAGCCGAATCACAATTCCTAGCATTTGTCAAGTTCTATAAAAATCGCGATTTTTTGAATTTTTATAGAATAATTCTATAAAAACAATAAAACTCTCTTGGATACAAGCCACCTCTGCGTCGTGATACGGCGTGTAAGGTGGCTTTTTCTATATGAAGAGGTTTGGTTGCACGATATTTCTAAGAATTGCCGACATTTTTCTTCATTATAGAATGCCTAATTACGATGTGAAGGCCGACGGAAGAGAATCAGCTCGAAAATAGACGTTGCACCATCGGCCAAAAAGAATTTTTTATAGAATAGTTCTATAAAAACCGATGATTTTAAATGTTTTTATAGAACGCACTGCCAGCACCGGAATGTAGATTCTGGTCTGCATTGCTTCATAAGCTAAATCCCCATCTACCGCCCAACTTTAAACCTTCATCACTACCGGCATCCCGGCGTACATCTCGCGCCTGCCATCTCCCGCTACGAACCGAAGCCGCACGCTGATTCTCACATCGCCGCCCGGACGTTTCACGGACCTGACCGCCATACCTTCAGCCTTAGCTTCTTCCATCATATTAAACATGGCTGCCCGCATGGCCCCTGAGCCTCCGTTTATCTTCCTCTCGAAATCTAAGTGGGAGAAGCCGAACTCGCTCCTCTGCCTCTCGAAAGCGTGATTCATGAAAGCGACCCTGAGCGCGCCATCCTCGCCTTTCTCTATTAGAGCCAGCGGCCGACTGCCCTGGTCATCGCTGTCTCCCATAGGATCATCCGTCATATCCAGCATACCTATTTTCTCGTAATAGCCGTACTCGCTCAGCGGTTCATAATTCTCATCCTTCATGCTTAAAGCATACCTTACCATATCTCCCGCTGGGAGCGGCCGTGAGAAATAATAACCCTGACAGGCTTCACAGCCTATCTCCCTCAGAAAATCGTACTGCGCCTCATTCTCCACACCCTCACACAGAGTGTGCACGCCAAGACGCTTTGCTAGTTCGACCACTGACGTTACTATGGTCTTTCCCGCCTGACTCTCCTCTATGCCGGTCATAAAACTCATATCTATCTTTATCCAGTCCAGGCCGAAGTCTTTCAGTGTGTTGAGAGACGAATAGCCGGCGCCGAAATCATCGAGCATGACAGCATAACCATGGCTCCTGAACTTCTCTATAGCCTCTTCTATCCCGGCTCCGCTGGATACCAGGGCAGACTCAGTTATCTCCATATGAAGATATTCAGGAGGCACAGCGTATCTCTCCCTGATTTTCTCTATCTCAGCGAATATATCGCATGTCTGGAAATCCACCCTGGACAGGTTTATGGATAGAGCCTGAGTGCTTACGCCCCTGTCGAAGTAGTCCCGAAGCCTCCCGCAGACCTGCCTCACGATCTCCAGGTCCAGTAAATAGATCATGCGGGTGTCCTCCAGGGCCTGAATAAAGCTGTCCGGCTCCAGCACGCCTCTCTTAGGATCCACCCAACGGGCCAGGACCTCAGACCCGCACAGCTTCCCTGTAAGCGTCCTGTGTATAGGCTGGAAATACGTTTCTATCCAACCGTTATCCAGGGCTTCCCGGAAGTGCGTTATGACATACTCCCTGTCCGAGTAATAATTCTTTACTTCATCGCTATATACGCAAAGGAATCTATTCCTGTCATCTCCGATAGTGTAAAAGGCCTGGCGGGCTTTATCCAGGCAGGACACAGCCGTCTCATTCCTGTCGCGGCACTCGTATATGCCCACCTTAACAGACGGATCGCCTTTCGGCATAAGTGACACTATTTTTCGATTTATATCACGCAGCCTCTCTTCGGGATCCTTAAATCCACCATCTATGAGAATGAAATGATCGTCTGTATATCTAACAATCATCTTACCAGGTCTGTAAGCCGCTATGACGCGGCCGACAATACTCAGCAGCTTATTACCCTCCGCGTATCCAAACCTGTCGTTAAAGGCGTGCATGCCTGTAACATCGAAGTAGACGAGGACAGGAGTCTTACCGTCTTCCCTGATGGCATCGAGCCTACGGTTCGCGAAAGCGTTGAAATACCTGATTCCCGGAAGTCCTGTCATCTCATCCAGATAATACTTATCTTTCTGGGAAGCTATGTAATCTTCGAACTCGCTTCTCACATCCGCCCTAGCGTCATCCAGGTCGCATATATGGCAGGAAACTACCAGGGAATCATCCTCAATCTCCACCCTTCTGTGTATACAGAGAATGTCGTGATAGCTGCCTCCTATCTCACATTTATATATTATGCTGTTTTTCTCCCTCTGCTCCATCTCGAGTATAGATCGGCGTAGCCTGTAAGCGTCATCCGGACTGACTTTACTCATGCTATGAACCGATAGATAGACCATAGCCTCCTGTCTGGACATGCCCATCATCCGGCAGTAGCCATCTGATACTATAAGAATATGGTAATCATGATTCAGCAGCTGGTAGAAGCACATAGGAGCCTCTGACCTCTCTATGAAGCGGACGGCCTCGCTCGGGAACTGGTAGAGTCCGGCCCTAATATCCATCTCCGCCTCGTGCTTATCCGTATAACGGCTTACCCTGTCGCCACCATAATGCTTAGAATGGTACATAGCCAGGTCCGCCTCGTGGTATACATCCTTAAATTCTCTGCCATCCGACTGACTGGCGGCTACTCCTCCCGATACGGTGACGCCCATGGACGCGAGGAACTTATCCCCTCGAATACCCTTTCGTATCCGCTCGGCTGTCTCCATCATCTCGACGTCATCCAGCTTATCGGACAGACAGAGGAACTCGTCTCCCCCGAACCGGTAGACCAGGACTCCTTTACCCGCTTCAGCCTCCGTCACTCTGGCGACTCTCTTTAAGACCTTATCCCCTCTGTCGTGGCCAAACAGGTCATTTATATCCTTGAATCTGTCAACATCGAACATGAATATCCTGTAGCCTCGGCGGATCCTGTCCAGGCGCTGTTCCAGGGCCTCCCTGTTATAGAGGCCTGTCAGGGAATCGTGGTGGGCCTTATATTTCATATCCTTCGAGGCTTCTTCCAGGAATGTGACCAGCCAGTCAGCCATGACAGGGTCTATCCTTATGAGCCTGTCTACGGCAGGATCCTTTACTTCAGGTATCTCGAGCTTCTTAGCTCCTTCCCTCATGCCGACCATGACGAAGGATCCATTTCTGAAGCCGCCCTTACCGTTTATCCTCAGGATCTCGCCATAACCGAAGCCCGTAAACACATCAGGGTTCACCCGGCTATAATAGCCCATCTCACGATTGCCAAGCTCATTACCCAGACAGACCAGCCTGCTCTCGCACACAGCTCCTATCATGGCTTCCGGCCCGAAATCAGCCATATAATTAGCCAGCCTCAGAGAGCCCTTAAGCAGGTCCTGCGTCTTTGCGTAAGAAAATGAGACCTTATTCACGACAGGTATGGATGTGCTGAAATAGAAGCCGCCCTTATTGAATGTCAGTGGTATCCTGGTCGTCAGGGTATCCCCCTCTCCCACGAGCAAAGGGAAATGGCATAGTTCTTCGAAAGTAGGCTTATGGCCGGTTATGCGGAAATATTTAGAATATATGTCCATAGGCCTCATATCATCTATGGCTGTGACCAGGCCCGTGTCGTCCCCGTCCGTTACCTGCATCTGAGGCCCCATAGGTTTGAAGCCCAGGCAGAAGCCGGCGCGGACGTGAAGGTCCTCCCCGTGGAATACCACGGTTATTATGCCTTCATCGAAAACTTCCCCATCCAGAGAAATCTCAGGCTGGTCATCGCTCTGCTGGTCGTAAACGCCTGCCGGTATGCCGAACAGAGGCACCCTGTCCAGCTCACTCGAAAATTCTTTCAGGAAGAACTCCAGGACAGCCAGTTTACCCGCTGACAGGTACAGTATTCCCTGAGCGTCTTCTATACCGCTGAGTTTAGCGCTGAAATCGCTGCCGCATTCCTTCACCGGCGTCTTCCGGCAGTCGTAGCTGAATATGTCGAAGCCGCTCCTGTCGAACGTAAGCACCGTCATCATCAGCCCCTCGAACATCTCGACAGCGGGCGACGACGGCCCGAACATGGTCGCCCCTATAATGTGGACGCCCGGGAAAGCCTCCCGGAGCAGGCGCGCGTCCTCCAGTTCCTTATCCGTTATCTTCACGAATTCGTTCACCAGAATCAAACTCCGGCCAGGCCCCTCGACTATATGGTCCTCACGTATCTTCTCTATCAGGTCATTTATATCATCCGTTACTTCCAGACGGTAAGTCTTCTGTCTCATTCCCGCGTCTCCACATATACAGCAAAGCTTTCCCTCTGCCGTTCCCTCCGGGCTCTATCCCGCACTTATTTTTCTCGTTCTTTGTTCCAGTAATTATATAACAAAAACCCGGCCTATAGCCGTAAATAAAAGTTATTTATATGGCAAGAGCCGGAAATATAAGCATATCGCTTTGCTGGGTATTTAAAGAGCGGAAATTAGACTGAAGCCTCTGTTTATGCTATGATTATCGTGTATAACCATCAGGAAGATTTTGGTACGGGAAACAGAGGTATCAATATGGAAATAAATAAGGAAATTAAAGACGCGGCTGAGGTTTCGGCCGCGAAGGAAACGGAAACTAAGGCTTCGAAGCCTGCCCGCAGGACCAGAGCTAAGAAGACAGCCGCGAAAGCGACTGATTCCAAGGCGAGCACCGAGAGCGCGGCTAAGAGCACGGCTAAGACAGCCACGAAGAAGACCACTGCTAAGAAGAGCGCGGCTAGATCAACTGCCGCGAGCACAGCTAAGACAGCTAAGACGACTAAGACATCAGCTAAATCAACTAAGAAAACCGCGGCTAAGAAAACGACAGCCGCTAAGACCACGACTCGTAAAACGGCTGCTAAGAAGACTGCCGCTAAACCTGCCGCGAAAGTTGAGAAAACCGGAACAGATAAGACTTTCGAAAATGATGAGGCTAAGAAAATGAAGAAGATAAATATTCTGTACGTGACGCCTGAGTGCGTACCGTTCGCCAGCAGCGGCGGCTTAGGAGAAGTAGCGGGATCTCTGCCTGAAGCTCTGAATCAGACGGGTGAGACAGACTGCAGGGTCATAATGCCTCTCTACGATGACATAAGCCAGGACTTCAGGATGAACATGCGCTTCCTGGGCTATAAATATGTCGACGTCACTTGGAGACACCAGTACATGGGCTTGTTCGAGCTCGAGAAGGGCGGAGTTAAATACTACTTCATAGATAACGAGTTCTACTTCAAACGCCCGGGCCTCTACGGCTACTACGATGACGCCGAGAGATTCGTATTCTTCTCTAAGGCTGTGTTCGAAGCTGTAGACCTGATGGACGGCTTCGTCCCTGACATCCTGCACGCTAACGACTGGCAGACAGCTATGGTACCTGTCTACCAGAATTCATACTACAGGCGTCCATACACTAAGACTGTCTACACCATCCATAACATAGAATACCAGGGAAGCTACGGAAGCGAAGTCTTGCCTGAACTTATCGGACTCAGCGAAAGCGAGAACGGCATACTGGAATTCAATAACGGCGTGAACTTCATGAAGGGCGCCATAGCCGCGGCTAACGAGTTCACCACTGTCAGCGAGACATACGCGGAAGAGCTTAAGACGCCGGAAGTCGCCTGCGGTATGGACGGAATAGTAAGGAGCCACGACTATAAGCTGAGAGGCATACTGAACGGCATATCCACAGTATCATACGACCCTTCCAGCGACCCGGCTCTGGCTTCTAACTACTCTTCTGTCCACATCAGCGGTAAGAAAGAGTGTAAGAAGGCCCTGCAGAAGATGGCCGGCCTTCCTGAGAAGGACGTTCCTATCATAACCATGATATCCCGCCTGGTACCGGCTAAGGGCATGGATCTGGTCCTCGACATCATAGATAACCTGCTCTACGATAACGACATCCAGTTCATCATGCTGGGAACAGGCTACCAGCAGTACGAAGACTTCTTTAAGGGTCTCACATACAGACACCCTGATAAAGCAAAATGCTTCATAGAGTTCTCAGGGGAGAAGTCCCGTAAGGTCTACGCCGGCGGCGACATATTCCTCATGCCTTCTAAGATGGAGCCTTGCGGCCTGTCACAGATGATAGCCATGAGATACGGTAACATCCCTGTAGTCCGCGAAGTAGGCGGCCTGGCTGATTCCGTTAAGGACTGCACACTGGGAGACGGAAGCGGCTTCACGTTCCGCGACTTCACGTCTGACGCCCTGAAGACAGCTCTGAATAACGCTATAAACCGCTACTACGATAAGGAGAACTGGGAGAAGCTCATCCAGCACGACATGAACCTGGACTTCAGCTGGGACGCTTCCGCCCGTAAGTACATAGAGCTCTATAAAGAGCTGGTATAATGACCCGAAGCGGGCGATTCCCGGACGGGGAACGAGCCCGGAGGGACGGACCGGAAAGCCGGCGGCGGGAGCCGCCCGCGCTAAGACTTTGCTGAATGATAAGAAAAGGAATGCGATAATATATGGCGATAAGAAAGAACACTAAGAAAACAGCCGCGCCCCGTAAGAGCCGCGGCGCTAAGACTGAGCAGCCGACCTTGGACGAAAAGAGAGAGGCTATGGAGAAGGACATGGAGGTCTACCTCGAGAACGTCCTCCACACCAGCCTGGATAAGGCCAGCGCCAGCGACATCTATAAATCAGCCGCGGCATACACGAATAAGCAGCTGCACGAGAAGCGCCTGGCTTTCAACGCCGACAGACGTAAGATAGAGAGAAACGAGCTCGGCAGGAAGAAGATCTACTACATAAGCATGGAATTTCTCATCGGAAGGTCCCTTAAGAATAACCTCTATAACCTGGACGAGTCGGAGGCTTTCGCCCAGATCTGCGAGAAGGCGGGCTACACGCCGGAGGAAGTCTTCATGAACGAGCCGGACGCCGGCTTAGGTAACGGAGGCCTGGGAAGGCTGGCTGCCTGCTTCATGGACGCCATGGCCACACAGTCCTACGACTGCACAGGATATTCGCTTTGCTACGAGTACGGTCTGTTCGAGCAGAAGATCATAGACGGCTGGCAGACGGAATTCCCGGATAACTGGCTCCCGGGCGGCCGCGTGTGGCTGAACGAGAGGTCCGAGGACACATTTAAGGTAAGCTTCTACGGAAACTACGATGAATACTGGGATAACGGGGCCTTGAAATATAACCTCCGCGACCCGCAGACAGTCGAGGCTGTACCTTACGACATATTCATCTCCGGCGCCGAGAGCAAGGCCGTCTGCAAGCTCAGACTCTGGTCAGCCAGGGATTCTGAGGGCTTCGACATGGCCCTGTTCAATAACGGGGATTTCACAGGAGCGGCTCAGCGGGCCAATTCCGCCGAGCTCATAACTAAGGTCCTCTACCCGGCAGATAACATCCAGGACGGTAAGGAACTGCGCCTGAAGCAGCAGTACCTGATGGTATCCGCTTCCGCCCAGAACATAGTCCGCGACTACGTTAAGATGTACGGGACCCTGGACGGCTTCGAGAAGAGGATAGTCATCCACATTAACGACACCCACCCTGCTCTCGTAATCCCTGAGCTGATGAGGATATTCCTGGACGACTACGGTTTAAGCTGGGAAGACGCCTGGAATAAGGTATATAACTCTGTTTCGTACACGAACCACACGGTGCTCGCCGAGGCTCTGGAGAAGTGGAACCGCGACATAGTCCGCGACATGATGCCTAGAGTTTCCGCGATATTAAGGGAGATAGACCGCAGGTTCAGGCTGGAAGCCGAGTCCAGATATCCCGGCGACCAGGCTAAGATAGACTACATGGCTCCTATAGAGGGGAACCTGGTTAAAATGGCTAACCTGAGCGTCATCGGCTCCCACAGCGTTAACGGCGTATCGAAGCTGCACTCCGAGATCCTGAAGAAATCGCTTTTCCACGATTTCTACGTGACGGATCCGGATAAGTTCACGAATGTAACGAACGGCATCGCCTACAGAAGGTGGCTGTGCCAGGCTAATCCGGGCTTAGCGGCTTTGCTCGATGAGACGATCGGAACGGGCTACAGGACAGACGGGACTCAGCTGGAGAAGTTCGACTCCTTCAGGAACGACAGCTCCGTGCTGGAACGCCTGGAGCAGATAAAGCGCGAGAATAAGCTGCGCCTCGTGGACCGCATTAAATCATACGGCGTGGATGCGCCTGACCCTGACTCTATATTCATAGTCCAGGCGAAACGTATGCACGAGTATAAGCGCCAGCTCATGAATGCCCTGCGCATAATCAGCCGTTATATAGAGATTAAAAACGACCCGGATTCCGTGGAGAGGCCGGAGACGTACTTCTTCGCGGCTAAGGCGGCGCCGACCTATTATCTGGCGAAATTCATCATCCAGCTGATCTGGGACCTGGGTAAGGAGATCGACCGCGACCCTCAGGTAAGGGATAAGCTTAAGGTCATATTCCTGGAGAATTACAGTGTGTCCATGGCTGAGACCCTGATGCCGGCCACCGATATTTCCGAGCAAATCTCTCTCGCGGGGAAGGAAGCCTCCGGTACCGGCAATATGAAGATGATGATAAACGGAGCCCTGACTATCGGAACTCTCGACGGCGCTAACGTGGAGATGCGCGAGGCTGTGGGCCCGGATAATATCTACATCTTCGGGCAGACGACTCCGGAAGTCACCCAGCACCTGCAGGAAGGCTATGTGGCCAGGGACATATATAACAGCGATGCTTTGCTGAAGGAGACTGTGGACATGCTGGGCCGCGGCTTTAACGGGAAGGATTTCAATAATCTGAAGAACTACCTGCTCGAGCCGTCTTACAGCATCGCCGACCCGTATATGTGCCTGTACGATTTCGCCGACTACCGCCGGGTGCACCGAATCGCCCAGGAGGACTATGAGGATAAGAAGCTCTGGTACTCTAAGTCGGCTACGAACATCGCCATGGCAGCCCGCTTCTCGGCCGACCGCAGCATCCGCGACTACGCCCGCGACATCTGGCACACGAAGACGGTGTACGAGAAATAGCAACTGGTCCGTTCTTCGAGGCACGCGCTTCGAGTCCTGCGGCCACATGCGCCAACATGTGCACTGTAGACCTTGCCACTAAACATTTACAAGCAACGAATAACCGCGTTATAGCAACGAACAGCCGCTTTCCAAGCATCGAATTAACGCTTGCCAAGCAGCGAATTAACAATTGCCAAGCACCTAAAACCGAGCCTGCCGATCAACGGCAGACCCGGTTTCTTTAATTGCGGTTCTTCACAGGGGATAAAGAATTGAACGAATACTAATTCATAGCCTTCTAGATTTGTGATATTTTTCGTGTCAAGGGGCTCTGGATTTACAATTTGTGATAGAATCTCAAAATAGACCAGATTTATTTACAGAATTCCCGATCCGAGGCTGCGCTCACTCTTCATCTAAAGCCCCTCCCCGGTCCTACCCAGTAAAAACGCACATAATGTCTCGGCTCAAACACAATACAACCGCTGTAGTACCTGCATTGTGTTGGCTTTCACACAAGTCCACCAGCAAAGCCACGCCACGAACGCGCTTCCAGCTTCTTCCAGTCTTCTTTTGTAAAATTTCCCTTTCAAATCAGTAGATATGTCACAAAACGTAAATATTCATGCCCATCCGCCGATATTTATCACAAAGCAGCTCAACACGGATTTCACCCAGCCCCACCTATGGGCATTCCCCGCTGCCGGAACTGGGTCGATCATCCTAAGTCTGTATACATCCTAAATCACACCAATACTCAACCAACATCCTACTGATCGTATACGATCTAAGAGAGCATTATGAAAATTCCGGAGAAAATGCTCCATAAATTTTTAGAGTCTGAAAGATATGTGCGTTCGAGCTATTTTATTTTTAATAGCCACCGCCGAAGTATGAGAATCACCAGTTAGATCGTGGCTGACCTGAAAACTGCTATAGAAATACTATAGAAATGTGCTTTGATACAAACGAAAACCGTGGAGAAGACGCATGAACATGCATGTTATTGCGGATATATACGGAGATGACGAGGCCAGGTCGACTTTGCTGTTGGAGAGAAGCGAAGTTCTACGAGTCATTTGAATAAATAACAGCCGCGATTAGAGATCCTTCATAGATTATGAAAATATCAACCAATTTCCCCGATTTTTTTCAAATGAATCTGGTGAGTCTGGTAAACCACGTCCGCAAACAACTAAAAAAGGAGGACAGCTTTCGCTATCCCCCGTAAATTCTGATAAACCTTAAATTTTAAGATATCGTCCTGGCTTTAAGATGTTGACCCGGCTGCAGCCTAGTTCTCCAGGTCCTCGCCAGCCCAGTCATCGCTGGACCACTCCTCATCAGGCCAGTTCTCATGAACGAAAATGTTCTTCATGACCCTATCAATACCGATTACGAGCGTAACTCCCGCTACGACTCCTACGCCCGTGATAGCGAGCGCGATCTTAGCAGCGTCAGACAGGCCCTTAGCCTCGCAAGCCAGCTCCTTCTCTTTCTTATCCTTCTTCTTCATGATTTACCCCCTAACTCCTCCGTTACGGGAGGATGAACGATTATCCGGGCTGATCCGGCCCGTCATGATGCCGATCCCAGTAAGTCTCCAGTAAGCCTTAAGTCTCCGGTAAGCCTCTAGTAAACCAGTAAGCCTCTAGTAAGCCAAGTCTCTAGTAGACCATACCGACGCTCCCCGGCTAGTCTTCGATACTCTGAGTATAGTCGCGGTTTCTCACGAATTCAACTATCTGTTTCGCCGCCGCCTCATCACTCAGCACGCTCGTGTTTATCATGAGGTCGTAATTCTTATAACTTCCCCACTTACTGGCCGTGTGGTAATTATAGTAATTCACCCTCGCCTTATCATAAGCCTTCACAGTCTTCTCGGCTTCCTTCGGGTCGACGCCGTACTGATTAATACAGCGCTTCACCCTGTCCTCGTACTCGCCGAAAATGAACACGTTCGTCACATTCTCGAATTCCCTGAGCACGTAATCAGCGCACCTTCCGACTATGACGCCCTTCCCATCTCTTCCGATCTGGTTAATGATCTCGAACTGAGTGAGAAAAAGCTTCTCGTTCATAGGAATCGTGTCGCCGCCGAAGCCCTCACCGAACGTTACCGTCGATGATAATGTGTAAGATAGCGAGCTCTTAGCCCTGAGCTCAGCCGACTCTATGATCTCCTTCGAAAGCCCGCTCTTCCTGGCAGCCATGTCGATCAGCTCCTTATCATAGAAAGGCAGATTCAGCATGTTAGCGACCATCTTACCTATGATCCTGCCGCCGCTTCCGTATTCCCTGCTAATAGTGATCAGTCTGTCCATAACGTCTCCGTTTCTCCGAACAAAAGCTGCATTCGGCCCGGTCCGGCATCCACCGCACAAGCTAATGTTTATTAATACATTATATACTAATCGAAATATTTTTTCACCTCGTGAACAGAGTGTGGAGACCCGGTAATTTTTCGAGCAAAGCCATCCTGCCCTCATCCCTCCGGGCGAGCGCTACTCCAGCTCGAAAGCGCCGGTATATAACTGGTAATAAACGCCTTTCTTCGCGATGAGGTCGTCATGGGAGCCTCTCTCTATGATGCGGCCGTGATCCAGCACCATGATGGCGTCGGAATTGCGGACAGTAGAGAGCCTGTGGGCGATGACGAACACGGTCCTGCCCTTCATCAGGTTATCCATGCCGGCCTGGACCAGCTGCTCCGTACGCGTATCGATAGAAGAAGTAGCCTCGTCCAGGATCATTACAGGAGGGTCGGCTACAGCGGCTCTCGCTATGGACAGGAGCTGACGCTCGCCCTGTGAGAGCTCAGAACCGTTATCCGTCAGCATGGTGTCATAACCCTTAGGCAGACGGAGAATGAAGCTCTCAGCGTTTGCCAGTCTCGCGGCTTCCTTACACTCCTCATCCGTAGCGTCCAGGCGGCCGTAGCGGATGTTATCCAATACCGTGCCCGTGAAGAGGTTAACATCCTGGAGCACGACGCCCAGGGAGCCTCTAAGGGCCGGCTTCTTTATACGGCTGACATTTATACCGTCGTAGCGGATCTTACCGCCAGGTATGTCGTAGAAGCGGTTTATCAGGTTAGTGATAGTCGTCTTACCGGCTCCAGTAGCGCCTACGAAGGCAATCTTCTGACCAGGCTTTGCAAATAAAGATACGTCATGGAGCACCAGCTTATTCTGCACGTACGAGAAGTCCACATGCTCCAGCGTCACCTCGCCCCTAAGAGGCGTGTAGATATAGCCGTCACGCTCCTCACTGTTCTGCGCCCAGCCCTCGATACCTATCTTATCATCATCCTCATCCTTCGACTCGGCCTCGGCCGCCTTAGTAAGCCTCCCGGCAGCGGCGTCATGGCAATTCAGCGACGCCGCGACAGCAGTCATATTCGCGCCGCCGATGGAAGCCCCCATGAGGCCATCGGCCGCGCTCTCCTCTTCGCCATCCGGCTGGCCTGCGGCGTACGCGCCAGCGGAAGCATGGGCAGAGCCAGCGTTAACGGCTGCTCTTTGCTCCTTAGTTATGGTGTCGACTGGAAGCTTCCAGGCCCACATCTCCGTGTTATGGTCAGCCTCTATGATGCGGCCGTTCTCGTCGCGGTCCATGTTAACGAGCTCGACCGTGCCCTCGTCAGCCTCAGGCTCCTGATCCATGAGTTCGAACACACGGCTGACTCCGGCCATACCGAGAGCCACCATGGATACCTGCATGGACGCCTGGCCTATCTGCTGGGACATCTGACGCACCATGGACAGGAAGGCCACGATCACGCCGATGGTGAGCGGGCTCACGCCCTGGAGAGACACGTTCACAGCGCCCGCCGCTATCAGGACGCCTCCGACTATAGCCACAGCTATGTACATGAGGTTCCCGACATTGCCCAGGACAGGCATGAGCCTGAAACCGGCCCGGTTAGCCTTATCGCTGGCCTCGAACAGGTCATCGTTATACTTCTTGAAATCAGCCTTAGCCGCGTCCTCGTGGTTGAAGACCTTAACGACCTTCTGGCCAGCCATCATCTCCTGGACGAAGCCCTCTTCAGCCGCCAGAGTCTTTTGCTGGTCGACCATGTTCCTGGCGGAGGCGCCGCCCAGGCTCTTAGTAGCTCTGGTCATTATCCACATGAAGACGAATACCACTATGGATAGCCAGAGTGAGAACCTCAGCATGGAGTAAACTAAAGCCACGATGGTGAGTCCCGTCTGGAAAAGCACCGGCAGGGACTGGCCTATCATCTGGCGGATGGCGTCCGTGTCGTTCGTGTATGTGGACATGATGTCGCCCGTCAGGTTAGTGTCGAAGAATCTTATCGGCAGGACCTCCATGTTATCGAACATGTCGTCACGCATGTGTTTCAGAGTTCCCTGGGTCACGGTCGCCATGATCTGAGTGTAGATGAGCGAAGCTATGACGCCTGAGAGGTAGAAGCCTATCATGACGCCGATTATGCCTACGAGCTTAGGCCAGACAGCGTCCAGACCCTTAGTTATACCCAGGGTTATGGCTGTGTCGACCAGGTTCTGCAGGAAGACGCTGGCCACTACGCCCGATATGCCGGAGATGATGATGCCGATGATAACGACTATCATCCTCCATTTATAGTAAGAGAAAATATATTTTAAGAGGCGTCCGGCTGTGCCCGGCTTAACAGCCCGCCTTCCGGCTTTCTTATTCTTAGCCATCAGTCCTCGCCTCCCATCTGTGTTTCGTAAATATCTTTATAGAATCCCTCCTGCTTAATGAGCTCCTCGTGGCTGCCCATCTCGACTACGCGGCCGCCCTCCATTACCAGGATCGTATCCGCGTCCTGGATGGAAGCTATCCTCTGGGAGATTATGATCTTAGTCGTGTCAGGGATCTCCTCAGCGAAGGCCCTGTTGATCAGGGCGTTCGTCTTAGTGTCGACAGCGGATGTCGAGTCGTCCAGTATGAGGATCTTAGGTTTCTTCAGCAAAGCCCTAGCTATGCACAGTCTCTGCTTCTGTCCTCCGGACACGTTCGTTCCGCCCTGGGTTATCATGGTCTGATACTTATCAGGGAAGCCCTGGACGAATTCATCTGCCTGAGCCAGCTCGCAGGCGTGCTGTATCTCTTCATCCGTCGCGTCCGGCTTACCCCAGCGCAGGTTATCGGCTATGGTGCCGGAGAAGAGCACGTTCTTCTGAAGAACTACAGCTACCTGGTCTCTCAATACTTCCAGGTCGTAGTCCCTAACATCCACTCCGCCTACTTCCACACTTCCCTCAGTCACATCGTACAGACGCGATATGAGCTGGATGAGCGAGGATTTAGAGGAACCTGTGCCTCCGATGATTCCAACGGTCTCCCCGGATCTTATGTGCAGATTTATATCTGACAGAGCGCAGTTATCGCTGTCTTTCGAATAATTAAACGACACATCGTTAAAGTCCACTCTTCCGTCCCTAACTTCCGTGACAGGGTTTTCAGGAGATGTTATGGCTGCCTTATATGTCAGCACTTCCGCGATTCTCTCGCAGGATTCCTCCGCCATCATGCAGAGTACGAATACCATGGACAGCATCATAACGGATGCCAAAATCTGCACGCCGTAGTTTATGAGCGATGACAGCTCACCTGTCGTGAGGGCTGAGCCCTGAGTCGTGATTATTATCCTGGCTCCCAGGTAGCTTATCAAGGTTATCGACGTGAATATGGCGGCCATCATGGCCGGGTTATTCAGGGCCAGGATCTTCTCTACGTGTGTGAAGTCCTGCCTTACCTCCTCACTCTGGGCGTGGAATTTCTCCATCTCGTGGTCTTCACGGACGAAAGACTTAACGACGCGCATGCCGTCTATGTTCTCTTCCACGCCGTTATTCATCCTGTCGTATTTCTTGAAAATACGGACGAATATAGGATGGACCTTAATGGCTATGGTGAATATGATCACGCCCAGGACCGGTACCATGACCATGAATATCATAGCCATCTTAACGTTTATAGTCATAGCCATGACCACAGAGAAGATGATCATGAGAGGCGCTCTGAAAGCTGCCCTTACCAGCATGGCGAACGCCGTCTGCACGTTAGTCACGTCTGTGGTCATCCTGGTCACCAGTGACGAAGACGTGAAATAGTCTATGTCTGAGAAGGCGAATTCCTGGATCTTACCGAACAGGTCTGTCCTCAGGTTCTTAGCCAGCCCGCATGAAGCGGTAGAAGCCTCCTTCGCGGCCTGTGAGCCGAAGAAGAGAGACAGCATGGCCATAACGAATAATACGATCCCGTATTTAAGTATAGTCCCCAGAGTTCCGCCTTCCATGTCGTCTATGAGCTCAGCCATGATGAGAGGGATTATTACCTCCATCACGACCTCCAGCGACACGTAGAGCGGAGCCAGTATGGAGTTCTTCTTAAACTCCCGGATGCTCTTAGCAATAGTTTTTATCAAGTGTTTTCCTTTCCTTTACCGCAATAGTTAGCGTCAGTTGGTTAATTATAATCTAAATTATACTCATTTAGCAAATAAAACCCGCGTATTCGTTCGCGCATTTCAGTCCTCGATTCGATAGAGCCCTTATTCGCCTTCGAACTGGGAGTTATAAAGCTCAGCGTAGGCGCCGCCCTTAGAAAGGAGCTCCTCGTGAGTGCCTTGCTCTACTATATCCCCATGCTGCATGACCAGGATCATGTCAGCGTTCTTAATGGTCGAAAGCCTGTGAGCTATGACGAAGCTGGTCCTGCCTGCCATCAGGTTATCCATGGCTGACTGTATCAGTTCCTCTGTACGGGTATCTACGGAAGATGTGGCCTCGTCCAGGATCAGGACCCTGTTATCGGCCAGTATGGCTCTGGCTATGGTCAGCAGCTGTTTCTGACCCTGGGAGATGTTGGTCGCTTCCTCGTTCAGGACTGTGTAGTAGCCGTCAGGCAGCGTCTTCACGAAGTGGTCTACATGGGCTGCCTTTGCGGCGCGATAGACTTCCTCATCCGTGGCGTCCAGCCTGCCGTAGCGGATATTCTCCATTATGGTTCCCGAATAGAGCCATGTGTCCTGGAGGACCATGGAGAAATTCTCCCTGAGGGCGCGTCTGTCGAAGTCTCTCAGGTCATGGCCGTCCAGCCTGATGGCGCCGGAATCCACATCGTAGAAGCGCATGAGCAGCTTTACGACGGTGGTCTTACCAGCCCCTGTAGGGCCGACTATGGCTATCTTCTGACCGGCCTTCACATCGCAGCTGAAATCGTGGATTATGACCTGATCCGGATCATAGCCGAACCTCACATGGTCGAATACCACATTTCCCTTAATACCTTCGACCTGTACCGGCTCATCTGCCGTCTGCTCTTCTTCGTCCTCACCGAGGAAGATGAACACTCTCTCCACAGCGGCCAGCATGGACTGGACCTGGTTCATGACCTGGGCTATCTGCTGCATAGGCCTGGTGAACTCCTTCACGTACTGGATGAAGGCCTGTATGTCTCCTATTCCAATGGTTCCCCGGATAGCCAGCATGCCTCCCGATATGGCGACAGCTGTGTAGCCGATGTTACCGACGAAAGCCATGACAGGCTGCATCATTCCCGACAGGAACTGGGACTTCCAGGCCGTGGCGTAGAGCTTATCGTTCGTTTCGCTGAACCGCTTAACAGTGGCGCCTTCTTTATTGAAAGCCTTTATGATCAGCTCGCCGGAGAAATCCTCTTCTACCTGGCCGTTTATGTCGCCCAGATAGTTCTGCTGATCCTTAAAATACCGCTGTGAGACTTTTATCAGGGCCGCCATGAGCACTGCCGCTATTGGCACTATGACCATGGCTATCAGCGTCATCAGAGGCGATATGGTCAGCATCATTACAGTCACACCGACTATGGTGGCTATGGATGATATGATCATGGACACGCTCTGGTTCAGTCCCTGTGTGAATGTGTCGACATCGTTCGTTATCCTGGAGAGCACGTCTCCGTACTGGTGGCTCTCGAAATACTTAACAGGCATGCGGTTTATCTTCTGAGATATGTCCCGCCTCATTTTATATGAGAGCTTCTGAGTGACCCCAGCCATGATCCAGCTCTGAACGAACGTCAGCGAAGCCCCGACAACGTATAGGACGACTGTCATTACCAGGATGCTGCCTATCTTACCGAAGTTTATTCCGCCCGTCCCGGCTATCTTCCTCATAAGCCCTTCTGCCAGCTCCGTGGTAGCCTTACCCATGACCTTAGGCCCTACGACGCGGAATGCCGTACCCGTGGCGGCTACTATCATGACCAGGAGGACCACATACCTGAGTTTCCCCATATATCTGGAGAGCTGTTTTAAGTCCTCACGGCCGTTTTTCGGTTTCTCGCCCGGAACCATAGCGGCTCTCGGACCACGATGGGGATTGTAATTCTGAGGGTGTACTTTCATGCTTTCGTCTGCCATGTCTATCCCTCCAATCCCAATTCTGCTCTGGAAAGCTGCGACTCAGCGATCTCTCTATATACATCGCATGTCTTCAGAAGTTCTTCATGCTTTCCCTTACCGACTATCTTACCTTCATCCAGGACTATGATCTGGTCAGCATGAAGGACCGTTGAGATCCTCTGGGCTACTATGATCTTAGTCACGTGCTTTATCTTATCTTCCAGCGCCTGCCTGAGCTTAGCGTCTGTCTTCATGTCCAGGGCGGAGAAGCTGTCGTCGAAGACTAATATCTCAGGCTTCTTTGCTATGGCCCTGGCTATGGCCAGCCTCTGCTTCTGGCCGCCGGACACATTACTGCCGCCCTGGGCTATGGCGCTGTCGTACTTATCCTCTTTATTTTCTATGAAGTCTTCAGCCTGGGCGATCTCAGCAGCTGCCCTGACCTCATCGTCACCTGCCTCTTCATTACCGAACCTGATATTCGAGGCTATGGTTCCCGAGAACAGGACGCCCTTCTGAGGCACGAACCCTATCATGTCTCTTAGATCTTTAAGCGTGAGATTCCTGACATCCTTACCGTCCACGAGCACCTGCCCGCCTGTAACATCATAGAACCTAGGTATCAGGTTTACGAGCGTGCTCTTACCTGACCCGGTGCTCCCTATGATCGCCAGCGTTTTCCCATCGCTTACCGTGAAATCTATATCATGGATGGCATCCGCCTCAGCTCCGGGATACCTGAAATCTACGCGCGAGAACGTCACCTCGCCTCTATGCGCCTCAGGCTCTATAACCTCAGGCTGGGCCGCGTCTGTTATGGATGACTCTGTCTTCAGCACTTCATCTATCCTGTCAGCCGCAACCGACGCTCTCGGCAGTATTATGGACATGACGGATATCATCAGGAAAGCCATGACTATCATCATGGAATATGTGATGAAGGCTGTCATAGCTCCTACCTGAAGAGTCCCCTGGTCTATGCGGTGAGCCGATATCCACGTTATCAGGGCTACGAGCAGGTTCATGAACAGGAGCAAAGTCGGCTGCATCATGGTCATGACTCTGGTCGTGAAGAGCTGGGTCTCCATGAGCTCCTTATTCGCCTTATCGAACCGCTCCTCTTCCAGGTCTTCCCGGCCAAAAGCTCTTATGACCAGGAGTCCCGTAAGTATCTCTCTGGATACCCTGTTAAGAGCGTCCACCAGACCCTGCATCTTCCTGAATTTCGGAAGCGTACCCGCCATCATCAGCATGACGAGCCCTATGAGCATGAGGACGGCCAGGACTATGATCCAGCCCATGTGAGCGCCTGTCCCGGCGACCTTAAGTATTCCCCATATACCCATGATAGGGGCGTAGAGGACTATCCTCAGGAACATGGTTATGACCACCTGTACCTGCTGGACATCGTTCGTGCACCTGGTTATGAGAGACGCTGTGGAGAATTTATCCATCTCAGCGTTGGAATAGCCCATGACCCTGGTGAACACCCTGTCTCTTAAGTCTCTGCTCACTCCGGCTCCGACCCTGGAAGCTAAGAATGATACCAGCCCCATTTCTATAACCATGATCAGAGCCATAAGTGTCATCCTGCCGCCCTCGCTCCAGAGGTAGGCTTTCTGTATCTTATCTACGTCGACGCCGGCAGCCTCATCAGCCTCAGCGGCGTAGGTTACAGCCATAGAGTGTAGTGTATTAGTTCCAACAGAATCTATTGTCTTCTCGAGCTGCTTCTTAGCCTTATCCATGGCGCTTTCTGTCATGGCGCCGCTGTCTATCATGGCTTTCATGGCTGGGCGCATGTCCACGTAGGTCTTCACGTCCCCGTTCTCGTCCTTAGCCTTAAATGTCCTGACCTTAAGGCCTGTAAGCTTTCTGATCTGGGCTACGGACATGTCGTCTATGCTGGCCGCGAGTTTTTTAGCGGCTTTAGCCTGAGCCTCTTTCCCGGCCTTCTCAGCAGCCTTCCGCTGTTCCGGCGTCACGGCTGAAGCCGGAAGGCTCCCTGCCCTGGCCGCTGCCTGAGCGCTAGAGCCGGCAGACTGCTTTGCTGCTGAAGAAGCCGCGTCTGGGAGATTCCCCGACTCGGCAGACCGCTCTATGAAGCCCTTAACCGTGTCCTTAAAATTCTTCACGGACGTGTGACCCATCTGGTAGGTGAGCACGATAGGAGTCAGGAGCTCATCATCGAGCTCCGTGAGCTGCTCCTCTTCCAGCGACTTACGTACGTAGATCACCTGCTTTTTATATTTCTTATCAGACTTCCAGTAGCTAGCCGTAAAACTCTTCTTCTCCTTAGCGGTCATGAATATCTGCGCTTCCTCATACTCGTCCGCCGTCATCTTCTCCGGCAGTATGTGCTCTATGCCCTTATTCTGTATGCCGACATCTATGATGTTCTGAGTGTACTGCGGAAGTGCCAGGTCGCAGTAGGCCTGGATCAGCAGCAGGACCACGAGCAGGGCTACCGTCTTCTTATACGGCAGGAGGTTCTTAAATATGTTCTTCACTTCCGCTCATCCCCTTCTTCGCGCTCGTCATTCCGGCTATCGCCATCCCGGACATCGCTATCCCGAAAATCACCATCCGGCTCCCGTCTTACGTGGAGCTCGCTGAACGACACGTTCTCCCGCTTCATGTATTCAGCCATGTTACGGTCTACCGCGACCAGGACCCTGTCGAATATCTCCATGTCATCATCGCCTATGCCGCCGCTTATGGCGCCGTAGAACGCCTTCATGTCGTTGAAAAATCCAGCTTTCACCTGTTCGACCTTCTCTGTCCTGTATATCCGGCTCTGGCGCTTATCGTTCTCGTCCTGTTTCCTTATAATGAAGCCCTTCTGTTCCATGGTCCTTATGACCCGGGTCGTGAGAGCCTTATCGACTCCGACCATATTGGTAAGCTCAGCCTGCGTCAGCCCGTCCTCGTGGCTCAGCCTGATGAAGAAAGGGATCTCCGCCCCTCTCAGGTCGTACTTCTTAGCTATGTCAGCCGAGCACATCCTTATTTTCCTCGCGACACACATCAGGTGTCTGGCTGCTTCATTCTCCAATGTATTCCCCCTATTTATCATCCCGCAAAGCCTTCCCATCGCTTCCCGCCTCTGGCCTCTGCCTTCGTCTTCCGGCCGCTTCCGAAAGCTCTGTGAAATCGTTATAGTTGATTAGTCAACCTTTATTATAGTCAAAATAATTGACAGGTCAACCAATTCGATTGACCTGTCAACTATTTTTACATAATCTTCATATTTCCGCGCTGTAAGCTCCAGGCTATAGAAAATTTTCCGCGAGAAAGCTCAATAAAAAGAGCCGCCCTAAGTGGTTGAAAAATCAGCCTCTTAGGACCGCTCCTGATAATCAATATTTTCCGAATTATGACTCTCCAGATCCCGGACGGGAAGATCCGCCGGAATGGCTTTGCTGAATAACCTATGCCTCAGTCTTCGTCGGCGAGATCTCCTCGAAGGCTTCGTATATGGCGCGTACAGCCTTCTCGAAGTCCGCGTTCTCGACACCTATGATTATATTCATCTCGCTGGAGCCCTGGTCTATCATCCTGATGTTTATGTCCTCCGCGGCAAGGGCTGAGAAGAGTCTGGCGGAAACTCCGGCTCTCCTGCTCATTCCGGCTCCTACTGTCGCGATGAGGGAAATGTCGTGGGACACCTTCACCCAGTTAGGTTTCAGCTGGTTCTCTATGTCCTCGATGAAGTCGTCGAGCTTACCGTCGATCTCGTCATTAGAGATT
This sequence comes from Eubacteriales bacterium, assembly GCA_029009055.1. Taxonomy (GTDB): domain Bacteria; phylum Bacillota; class Clostridia; order Peptostreptococcales; family Anaerovoracaceae; genus Aminicella. The sequence continues at coordinate 36,164 of JAQXJR010000020.1, forward strand.
ACGATGGAGACTGTGTCGATCCCGGTCGGGATGTGCTCGAAGCTGATGTCGTTATCCTCTGTGATGGACAGGAGCCTCCTGACGAAGCCCTTCTCCCTGTTCAGCCCGTTCTTATAGATTGCGACTACCGTGAAGTCCTTATTTCCGGCGATTCCGGTTATGACTCTCTTATCAGCCGGGTCGTGTTCGGACGTAATGATGGTGCCCGGGTCTTCCGGCTTATTCGTGTTCTTAATATTAATAGGAATGCCGGCCAGCATTACCGGGTACACGGCGTCTTCGTGCAAAACGGAAGCGCCCATGTATGAGAGCTCGCGCAGTTCCATGTATGAGATGTTATGGATAGGCTCAGGGTCCTTAACTATCCTCGGGTCTGCCATGAGGAAGCCGGATACGTCTGTCCAGTTCTCGTATATGTCGGCGCCTACGGCTCTGGCTACCAGAGCTCCTGTGACGTCTGACCCGCCGCGGCTGAAGACCTTCACGTTACCTGTCTGGGCGTCCGAACCGTAGAAGCCCGGAATGACAGCGCGGTCATGCTTCTTAAGTTCCTCTGCCAGGAGCTTATTCGTCTCTTCCATCATGACTCTGCCGCGCCTGTCGAACTTAATGAGGTTCTGTGTGTCCACGAAATCGTAGCCCAGGTAGGCTGATACGATATTAGCTGTGATGAACTCACCCCGGCTCACGACGTAGTCCTCCGACGCGCCGTTATTAATGTTATCGTGGATCTCGTCGAAAAGGCTGTCCAGGTCTATGTTCAGCCCGAGCTTTATCTTAATCGCGTTGAATCTGTCGGATATGACCTGGAAGACCTGGTCGTAAGAAATGTTGTTCCTGATCTGCGACAGGCAGAGGTAGAGGAGGTCTGTTATCTTATTATCTCCCGGGAACCTCTTCCCCGACGCGGAAACTATGATATAGCGGCGGTCGGGGTCGCTCTGGATGATGTCCCTCATCTTCGCCAGCTGGAAACCATCAGCGACGGACGATCCGCCGAATTTAGCTACTTTCAATCCCATGTGTTTACTCCTTTTTTGTCGTCATTACCAAAAATTTACTTCATTATTCATGGCTTGTCAACCTTTTTCGGGGACATATGGGATAAATAGGGACATGATAGGGAAGCTGGCTTCCCACCCGGCGATTCCCGCCTTTTCCTCCAGCAAAGTCCACCCGGTGCTTTCCCCTCCGGGCAGCGCTGGAGCGGGCGGCGGCGGAAGGACTTTGCTGTAGGAGAATCTAAGCAATATAAAAAACGCCCCGGACGGCTAAGCCATCCGAGGCGGTAAATTAAACGTATATGCCGAGGCGATTAGTTCAGCTCTGCCTTAAGCTCGTCTACCTTATCTGTGTGCTCCCATGGGAGGTCTATGTCTGTGCGGCCGAAGTGACCGTAAGCTGCTGTCTGCCTGTAGATAGGTCTTCTCAGGTCGAGGTTCTTAATGATAGCGGCCGGCCTCAGGTCGAAATGCTTCCTTACGATCTCAGCCAGCTTCTCATCATCGAACTTACCAGTTCCGAAAGAATCCACCATTATGGAAACAGGCTCAGCCACGCCGATAGCGTAAGCAAGCTCTATCTCCGCCTTATCAGCCAGGCCCGCCGCAACGAGGTTCTTCGCTACATATCTCGCGGCGTAAGACGCGGAGCGGTCAACCTTAGTTGGGTCTTTGCCGGAGAAGCAGCCGCCGCCGTGGCGAGCGTATCCGCCGTATGTATCTACGATGATCTTACGTCCTGTGAGGCCGGAATCTCCGTGAGGTCCGCCGATAACGAATCTGCCCGTCGGGTTCGTCAGGATCTTAGTGTCGTCGTCGATCAGGTCAGCCGGAATGATAGGCTTAATAACGTGCTCGATGAGGTCAGCTCTTATCTGCTCCTGAGTAGCGTCTGGGTCGTGCTGGGTGGAAATTACGATAGTGTCCACGCGCTTAACCTTATCGTCGTCGTACTCTACTGTAACCTGAGTCTTACCGTCAGGTCTGAGGTATGAGAGCGTGCCGTCCTTCCTGACCTGAGCCAGTCTCAGAGCCAGCTTATGAGCGAGGGATATAGGCATAGGCATGAGCTCCGGTGTCTCGTTGCAGGCATAACCGAACATCATGCCCTGGTCGCCGGCTCCTGTCGCGTCTTCCTCATCCATGTCGCCTTCCCTGTGCTCGAGGGCGTCGTTAACTCCCATGGCGATATCGCCGGACTGCTCGTCTATAGCGGACAGAACAGCGCATGTCTCAGCGTCGAAACCGTACTTAGCTCTGTCGTAGCCGATCTCCTTAACTACCTGTCTGGCGATAGTCGGGATGTCCACATAAGCTGATGTGCTGATCTCGCCCATTACCATGATGTAGCCTGTAGTAGTCGTAGTCTCGCAGGCAACTCTGCCCTGCGGATCCTGTTCCAGAATGGCGTCGAGGATGGCATCTGATACCTGGTCGCAGATCTTATCAGGATGTCCCTCAGTAACGGATTCTGATGTAAAGAATTTCTTCATCTGTTACTCCTTATGTTTATGGTTATATCTTAAAATGTTTTTTATCTTATCGAGCAAAGGGATTTCCGCGCATTAAAAAATGTCTTTCCCTTATCATAAAGAAAAGACATGATCGGATCTCCTGTCATTTCCTCATCTTTCAGACCGGGCCGCGCTCCGAAATTTCCTCCGGATCACGCTCACAGCCTGTAGGATTTGGCACCTTCGACGCGTCTATGCGCCGGGTTGCCGGGTCTCAAAGGGCCTATTCCCTCAACCGCTCTCAATAAGGTAAGGATATTATAACAATAATGTTTACGCATTCAATATACGAATACGCGTCTTTGTCGAAAAATCAGGGGCCGGGGCCGGGTTTCGTGGTAGAATCGTGGTAGTGACTCTGCCACCCGAGCAAAGCAGGCCCGGCGCTGTTGCCTCCGGCAGCCGCAGCAAAGATGGAACTTGCGACATTGCCTTGCGGCGCGGGTTGCGGCACCGGCTGCTGTGGGTTTGCGGCGCCCCTTTAAACGAATTTGATTTTAAAGTCAAGGGGCAGATTTAAAGGCTCTGACCGAACCTATGTTTTTCACAGCTCCCAAACGTTAATCTCAAGCCGTTTGGGGCTATTATCCACAGATTTTCCAAAAATCGTATACAATCCTCCCCGGACACGGATGTGGAAAGTTTAAAAGCCGAAACCGCTTGAATCGGCTGATTACGGGAATTGTAAGTTTTTTGTCAAGGGTATGTTATCCACAATTTAAATTACCTTAGAATTGGATTTTTCTGTAAAAAGGAGCTCTCATGAAGACGAAAAAACTGTTCGAAGACGACGTTTATAAAAACACCTGTTTCTCTCATATATTGTCCGCCGAGGCTCACGGCGACAAGCTGTATCTGACGTTCGATCAGACCATATTCTTCCCGACCGGAGGCGGTCAGTCATGCGATACAGGCACGATCAGCCTGGCGGACGGGTCCAACTCGCTTAATATAATAGATGTAGAGGAAACCGCTTCGAAATCCGGCGCAGAATCGGACAGCAGCGCCACTGACCAAACCTCCGGCGAATCTGTTGATAAATCCCTTAGTGTATCTGTCGGCAGCATAATCCACACGGCTGACGCTACGGGTGTGGATATCTCCCGCTTCGCGCCGGGCACAGAAGTCCTAATGGAAATAAACTGGTCCAGGAGGTTCGATAACATGCAGCGCCACTGCGGCGAGCACATACTGTCCGGCGCCATGTACAGGCTGTTCGGCGCTGTGAACCGCGGCTTCCACATGTCAGACGACTTCATGGTCATAGACTTCGAACTGCCGCGGAGCGGCTGGAACCGGGAAAAGCTTTGCTCGATAGACCCAGCCGATCCGGACACCCTGCCTGAGGACGAAAATTACAAAGCGCCCGATCGAATAAACTGGGCCATGGCTGAGGAAGCAGAGCTCGAGGCTAACCGCGTCATCTGGCGGAACAGCCCGGTCACGACCCAGCATTTCGAGACCCGCGAGGAGGCGGAGCGCATGCCGCTCAGGAAGCACCTGGCCTTCGACGAAGACATATCTATCGTGACCATAGGCAGCCTGCCGAGGCCTGACGACTGCTGCCCTTGCTGTGGGACACACCCGAGCGCGGCCGGCCAGGTCGGCATGATTAAGATTTACAAGATCGAGCCGAATAAGGGCATGACGCGCATGTACATGGAGGCCGGGGAGCGCGCTTTCCGCCACGCCCAGCGCCATTTCGACGACTTCTACGACATTGCGGTCGGCATGTCCGCCGGGACCGAGGACGCCCTGCTGAAATTCCATAAATTCCAGGCGAAGGACGACGAGATGCACGACGAGATCCGTATCCTCAAGCAAAGCCTTACCGCGGCTGAGGCGTCCGCCCTGGCTTCCGCCATGGAGCCTTGCAAGGCTGTCGAGTACCGTGGCATGACTTCCGACGACCTCTTCAATATAGCAAAGAAACTTACCGGCGCTATCCATGACTATGTATTCCTGATCGACGCCGACCACGCTCTCGCTGTCGCCTGCGCCAACACGGACGCGGGCTATAACGCCGGCAAGCTCATTAAGGAGGAAGCCCGCGCTTACGGCGGCAAGGGCGGCGGCAAGCCTGCTTCCGCCATGGTGAAGTTCGAGTCCATGGACGCCCTGAACGCATTCATATCACACGTGAAAGCATCACTCTAAACAAAAAGAGGTGTATCAGAAGCCGAAATCAACAACTTCTGATACACCTCTTTACCTATCTAAATATAATGGGACATGAAACCCCAAGGATCGGCTTTGCTATATGAATGGATTACAGGAAAGCCAGCATTATGAACACAGCCAGGACGACCACGGTTATGAGGCCGACCACTATGATGCCCGCCAGATTATGCGGATCGTTCACAGCGTCGCTCCTCTCCAGCGTGAAGACGTCGAGCTGGTTCTTCTTATTATGTTTCTTAGCCTTCTTCTTCCGCTTCTTCTCGAGCTCAGGCTTCAGGTGCTGGACCACGTCCGTGCTGGTCCCCTCTATGAACTCCGAGAAGCCAGCTGTGTTAAGGCCCTTCTTAGCAGGCATGAGCGGAAGCTCCACCGGCGCGTCGCCGGTCTTAAAGGCGACCTCGTCCACAGCGACGGTGAAATCAACTATGTCCACGCCTTCCGGCATAGGAATGAGCGTCACCTCGCCGAATGTCTCGCCGACGCCTACGTCTATCTTATTATAGACATAATACATAGGCTCATCTAAAGGAACCGGCTCCGTGCTCGCCGCGATAGAATCGGTGCTCACCTTGGAATCATCAGGCTCTACAGCTTTCGCCCCGACTTTTTCCGCATTTTCACTCTTAGTATCCGCCGCGGCTTCCGGCTCGCTATCATCTGCTTTACTTTCGATTTCGTCAGAAGCTGACGCTGCAACAGAACTCGTTTCCGCATCAAAAGCAACCTCATTATCTTCAGTAGCTTCCGCAGCAGTTTCAGACGCCGCAACTACTTCAGACGTCGCAGCGGCCTCAACCTCAGCATTTTCAGCACTCTCCTGGACTTCTGGCTCCTGCGCTTCCGGCTGGTCCGGCGCCCGGAACAGGTTTAGCTTCACCCTCACAGCGCCGATCGGGAAAGCGTCCGCGTTAGTCATCTTCAGGCAGATGACTTCCAAGCCCGTCTTATTATCCCTTACGAGCATGCCGCTCTCAATAGTAACAGAAGTAACGACACTTAAGCCGACCTCCGTCTTTTTCAGTGTGCTGATAAGATCATATCTTCTTCCCATAAGATCACCGCCTTGCCCGATCCGGAAATAAGGTAAAAGTCTGAATTTCCCCAAACGAGTGCCGCGCAAACCGCTCAGGATTCATGAAAGTAAGGGAATACTCTGAATTTCCCCAAACCAAAGCTCGCAGCAAGCCTCGCTAAGCCAAAATCCAATCCCGCCACAAGTTCAGCAAGCCTCTACAGCCCCATCAGATAAGAAACCTCGTCAGGATTCAGCTTCCTGTACGTGCCCGGCTTCAAATGCCCGAGCGGAATGTTCGCGATCTGTATTCGCTCCAGCTCCTGGACGTGCTTACCGACCGCTTCGAACATCCGGCGCACCTGCCTGTTCTTACCCTCGTGGATCGTCACCTCGAGAAGCGTGGAATGCTTCGTCCACATGATGACATTCACCTGAGCCGGCGATGTCACGAAATGGCCGATATCCACACCGTGACGCAGCTTAGCCAGGGCCGCCTTCGAGATGTTTCCATTTATCCTCACCCTGTACGTCTTATTCACCTTATGCTTAGGGTGCGACAGATGATAAGCGAAATCGCCGTCATTCGTCAGGAAAAGCAGCCCCGAAGTGTTGAAATCCAACCTCCCGACCGGGAATATCCTCACATCGTGGTCTTCTATCAGGTCGAGGACCGTAGCCCTGCCCCTGTCGTCAGACACAGACGTTATGACGCCCACCGGCTTATTCATGGCGTAGTAAACCTTCTTCGCCTCGCCCGAATTTTCTATGACCCTGCCATCGACCCGGACCTCATCGCCCGGCTGCACATCATACCCCGGCTCCGTCAGGACCGCGCCATTCACCCTGACCTTCCTGTCAGCTATGAGCTGGTCGGCCTTCCTGCGGCTGGTAACACCCGCCTGAGCTATGAATTTATTTATCCTCATCTATTCCTCCAGCTCACATTAGCTTAGCAAATCCGTCCGCGGTTTTCCTTTGCAGCCTCTCAGCAAAATCCGTCCGCGTATGCCCTTCCAGGCTTACTCGCACCTTCCGGCCTTACAGGAGTCAGCGTCCCCGCAAGCCGCGTCATCCCCGCACTCAGCAGTTCCCAGCGCGTCAGCGTAGGCCGCCTCACCGGCTTCCCCGGCGTCTCCCGCGGCTTCAGCCACCTTCATCATCAGGGCGCACTCCATCCTCTTCCTGAACAGATCGCAGCCGTACTCGTACGTTCCCTTAATGGAACCCGTGCCGTGGTAAGCGTTAGCGGCGCACCCGCCAGAGCAGTAGAGTCTGGCCCAGCATTCGTCGCAGTCCTTACGCGCGTACACGTTACACATCTTAAAATCCTGCCTGATGTCATCGCGGGTTATGCCGTTCCAGATGTCGCCCATCTTAAACTTCTCCTCGCCCACGAACTGATGGCATGGGTACAGGTCTCCCCATGGTGTCACGGCGAAGTATTCCGTGCCGGATCCGCATCCGGATATCCTCTTATATATGCAAGGGCCGCACTTCAGGTCCAGCATATAGTGGTAGAAGGTTATAGGCTTTCCTTCCTTCTCTCTTCTGAGCATATCCTTAGCCAGGATCTCGTACTGTTCGTAGATCTTCGGCTTATCCTCTTCCGTAAGAGCGTAAGGATCGTCCGGCGAGCAGACTACAGGCTCTATAGAAAGCCTCTTGAACCCGAGGTCGTCCGCCATATGGAACAAGTCCTTAGTAAAGTCCACATTATTATGTGTATAAGTCCCTCGCATGTAGTATTCGCGGTCGCCCCTGGCAGCCACGAGTTTCTGGAACTTCGGGACTATGGTATCGTAGCTTCCCTCGCCGTTTATTGTCTTCCTGAGGTGGTCATGCACCTCTTTACGGCCGTCCAAGCTCAGGACCACGTTATTCATCTCTTTATTAGTGAATTCTATAACATCGTCATTAATGCCGACGCCGTTAGTCGTGAGTGTGAAGCGGAAATTCTTCCCGTGCTCCTTCTCTATGGACCTGCAGTAAGCGACCGTCTTCTTAACGACATCCCAGTTCATGAGAGGTTCGCCGCCGAAGAAGTCCACCTCCAGGTTCCTGTGGTTCCCAGAATTCTCTATTAGGAAATCCATGGCGCGCTTTGCTGTCTCGAAAGACATGAGCGCTCTCTCGCCGTGGAACCTGCCCTGGCTGGCAAAACAATATGAGCAGTTCAGGTTGCAAGTATGCGCCACATGCAGGCAAAGCGCCTTCACTTCTGTGTGCCTATCCTTAAGGTAGCTGGCTTTCGGTCTGTATATGTCCTCCGCGAAGAGCTTCCCGGCTTCTCTGAGGCTGATGACGTCATCTATGCAGTCGTTCACGTCCCGGACTGTGACATCCTCGCGGTCCCCATACTGGTCCATTATCTTCCTGACGATCTCGTCGCGGTCAGGCTCCCTGCCCTCATCTATCGCCATAGAAAAATAACGGATGATGTCGTAAGCGACATCATCCACATTATGCACAGAACCACTATTAACGTCTAAAACGATATTATAGCCGTTTAACCTGTACTGATGGATCATTTACAGGCTCTTTTCGCACTTCTGGTTAGCGACTCCGCATGAAGTCTTACAAGCTGACTGGCATGATGTCTGGCACTCGCCGCATCCGCCGTTCTCCATGCTGGCTCTGAGATCTCTGGTCTCTAATGTCATAATTCTCTTCATCTCTATCTCCACCTTTCTATAAGTACATAGATATTATTTATCATACTTTACCGGCATTTCGATGTCAAGTGCCCCCGCCGACCATACGTTCCCGAGCAAAGGAAAAGCGGGGCGCCCCGGCCCCGCCTCTATTTTATCTCTGATATACCGTAAAGTTCGGAGAATCGCTCCCGCGGAATCTCTTTGCTGATGAAATCCACCCTCAGATAAGGTCGTCAAGCTGGCGTACGATATGGAAAGCGTCGTGTACAGCGTCCCAGACCTTACCAGGCTTCTGGCAGTTACCTATGGAGAATACAGGATACTCAGCTCCGTGAAGCGCCTCAGCCAGGCTGTGATCAGCTCTGAATCCGACCGCGTATACAGCGTTATCGCATGGGATGCTGGTACTACCCTGCTCGTTCTCAACCACGACCTCTGTTCCCTTTATCTCGTCGACCTTAGTCTTAGTGAGGATATGTATGCCAGACGCCTGAATCAGGTCCATGAGCCCCTTCTTCTCATTTAGCGCCATGCTGGCTGTCATGAGGATATCATCCATCATCTCTACCAGGGTGACATCCTTACCCTTCTTATCGAGGTCTACGGCAGCTTCGCAGCCTACCAGACCGCCACCGATGATAACGACCTTATCACCGACGCTTTCTTTACCTTCCATGAGGCGGATGGCTTCTACGACGTTCTTACCATCGATTCCAGGAACGCGAGGAATGACTGAGCTAGCTCCTGTAGCATCTATTACAGCGTCCGGAGCGAATCTATCCACGGACTCTCTATCAGCCTCTGTCTTGAGCCTCACGTTAACGCCCAGCTTATATACCTGTGTCTCGAGGTTATGGTAGTAACGGTTCATGTCTGCCTTAAATGAAGGGGCGCCGGCTGCCTTAAGGTCTCCGCCCAGGCTGCCTGACTTCTCCCAAAGTTCTACTGTGTGGCCCATCATAGCTGCCATCTTAGCGGCGAACATTCCGCCAGGGCCTCCGCCAATTACGAGGAGCCTTCTCGGCATCTTAGCCTGGAGGATAGGGAACTTAGTCTCCACGCCGGTACGAGGATTTATAGCGCATCCCGCTCCGTGAGAGCCGAGCCCACCGCCGTTAAGGCATTCGCAGCAGCCGCAGCAGAAATCAATATCTTCTACATGGCCGCTCTTCAGCTTCTTAGGATAATACGGGTCAGCCAGAGACTGTTTACCGAGAAGGATCAGGTCTGCTGTTCCGCTTTCCAGTATAGCTTCAGCCATCTCAGGGTCATTAAGCTTCCCCTGAACAGTGAACGGAGTCTTTATACCGGCTTCTCTCAGAGCCTTAGCGATATGGATCTGTGAGCCAGCTGGGTCATAACCTGTTGGGATGGCTTTATTCCATCTCTCATAGCAGCCCTCATCGAGATGGATGTAGGCGAGGCCCATGTTATCGAGGATCATAGCTATCTCTATACCCTCATCCTCCAGAGTCCTTCCGCCTTCTATATCGTGGACAGGTGTGTATTTAACGGAAATCGGGTAATCCGGTCCCACTACGGCTCTTACAGCTCCGTAGCACTCATTGAAGAAACGCATCCTGTTCTCCAGAGATCCGCCGTATTCATCTGTTCTTCTGTTCCATATCTTAGACATGAACTGGTCTATCAGGTATCCGCCGTAGGCGTGGATCTCCAGGATATCCACGCCGGCTTCCTTAGCGAACCAAGCCGCCTGTCCCATAGCCTGTACTATCTCTTGGATCTCTTCGACTGTAAGAGCGTGGCACTTAACGTCAGGATAGAAGTAAGCTGTGTTATCGCTGGCTGAAACATGCTCAGTGACATCCGGAGTTCCTACATTAACACGGCCGTAACCCGGCGTGAGCTGGACAGCCACCTTAGCCCCGTAACGATGGATCTCCCTCACGGCCGCCTCGAGCTGCATGGCCTGCTGGTAGGAAACCAGGTAGTTGCCAGAAAACATAGGGTTCTCATATTTATCGATAACTGTGTGAGCGGAAGGATATATGATGCCGAAGCCGCCCTTAGCTCTTTCTACCAGGTATGCCTTCTCATCATCATCTATGCCGCCGGACGCGTCGTGGATAAACCCCATAGGCGCCATGCCGAGCCTGTTTTTCAGGGTCAGATTACCGAAGCTGACCTCTTCGAAGATCTTATTCATAACTCCTCCTATTCTTAACCGGATCTATTTACTAACGTCTACAGTGTGATGCCGCCATCTACGCTGATAACGGAACCCTGCATGTATGTGGAAGCGTCTGAAGCTATCATGGATACTATACCGACGATCTCACTGGTGTCACCCAGGTCCCTGTCTGGCAGAAGCACCGGCATGGAACGACGGATCAAGTTACCCATGTCTTTTCCTTCTATAGCGTCTTTAGTAAGAACGTCTGTTACCATCTGAGTCATAGGAGTGGTGAAACCGCCCGGGCAGAGGCAGTTATAACGGATATTGTAGAGCTTTCCGCACTCTATGGCCGCGTCCTTAACGAGCTGGATGACAGCTGCCTTAGATGCTGAGTACACACCGAAGCCTGCCTCAGGACGGATACCTGATGACGAGCCTGTCGCGAGGACATTTCCCGGAGTTCCCAACTTCTTAAAAGCGTTAGTAGCTTCGATCAGCATGAGGAATGTGGACTTAAAGTTATTCTGAGCTACGAGGTCGAACTGGTCCTCTGTCATCTCCTCGAATGGTGTAGGCTCCATGAGGACGCCCTGGTTGCTGAATACGAAATCCAACTTTCCGAAGTGCTCTATGGTCTTATCGAAAACTGCCTTAACATCTTCCTTCTTACTCATGTCGCCCGCTACGACCAGAGCGTCAGCGCCTTCTTTACGGCACTCTTCCGCTACCTTATCGAGCTTAGACTCTGTACGTGAAGCTATAGTAAGGTCGAAACCGTCCTGAGCGAGTCTTAATGCTGAAGCTGCTCCGATTCCTGTAGATGCTCCTGTGATGATTGCTACCTTCCTATCCATTTCTTTGATCTCCTTTCTAATATCATGATCAAATATCTAGGTTTCTCTTCGCGCCCGCGGCGCTTTCTTTCTTTAGTTAAATGGTAATCAATCCCCCGAATTCACGGTCAATATATTAATTTGAACAATTTTATAGTCTGCTATTCGTTTGTAAGCCACAATTATCACATTGATTTCATAAAAACAGGGCTTGCAGGAATCTTTTGCGGCACTAAAACCATCCCCCTAGGGGAACGGTTCCGCTTTCATTTGCTACACACTCGCTGTAGAATAGTTTTAGATGATGTCATAGAAAGGGTTTCGGCGAATAGTTATGAAAATCAAGGAAGTTATTAATCTGACCGGACTCAGTAAGAAAACTGTCCATTATTATATAGATGAAGGCCTGATCCACCCGAAACAGCTCGAGAACGGCTACTACGATTTCAGCCGCGATGATATAAACGCGCTGGCGTCCGTGATGCGCCTTAAAGCCTTGGGGCTTCAGCTGGCAGACATCTCCGTGATCCTGAAGTCGCCTGACATAGCCCTGTATTATTTGCTAAGGGAAGAGAAGAAGATCCGCTGGGACATTAAATACACCCAGTACCAGGAATCACTGCTGCGTAAGGTAATAAGCGGCTTGGAGGGGAATAACGACCAGGCGCGCCTTAACGATCTCCTGACCGAAGCGATACCGGACGAGAACCTGCGTGAAATTCGTAAACCAGGGCAGATGGACGATGTCAACATAGGTGATTCTGACATTTTAGACGAAACTGACGCTGAGATGCTCGCCTTCTATTTCTGGGGATCTTTCATGAAAAAGGAAGAAATGAACGAATATCAGCTCTTTCTGCTAGAAAAGCTTAAGGATAACATAGTCGCGACTCAGAGCGAAGCCACGAGAAAGCTCCGAGACACTATCTATCGCTTTACTTCCGACACTGCCGAAGCGAATTTCGGAGGCGCCGATCAGGAACTGGAGTACCAGAAGATAGCCGACCTGACTGGTGATGAGATACCTGAGTATGTGGAGCATATGTATAAGTCAGCAAAGGAAACCCTCAGGAATCCCCGCTGGGTCGCCAGTTGGATAAGCGAATACGATGGATACCAGCACCCGTGCTCGGTATTCTTCGACGGTCTGTGCTCGCGTTACATGCGAGAGCTTTCCAGGCATTTCGCCTCTTACCAGGACCACATAAACCTATGCTGCCGCTTATTCTATAAGAAGATCATGTCGGAGAAGAAAGAGAATCCTGAAGGCGCCAGCCTATATGACCTGATAGAAGAGAAGCTGGGCGGCTATTTCGATTTCGAAGGCTACCACAGCGCGGACCTAGCATCTCTGGCTGAATGGAAATAAAAAAGCGGGAGCTTCGTTCTCCCGCTCTTATCATATTATATTTCCACGCGCCTTAGTTAGCGCGCCAGGTCGTACCAATAAACTAATCGTCCCCGTTTTCAGCGGTTTCAGATCCAGCGGTTTCAGATTCACCGGCGTTTTCCTCGCCTGGCTCTTCCAGCTCGTCGAATTCTAAGGCCAGCTGGTCTTCGCTGCTGTCGGCCGCGACGATCTCGTCCGGCCCGCCTATCTCCGGCAGGTCCTTAATAGACGAAAATCCGAACTTCCTCAGGAACTCATCCGTCGTCCCATAGAGATAAGGCTTTCCGATCGAGTCGGACCTTCCGACCACCTTAACGAGCTCTTTCTCCTCCAGTCCGGCCAGGACCCTGTCGCACTTCACGCCCCTGATCTCGTCTATCTGCCCCTTAGTGACCGGCTGCCTGTAAGCCACGATCGCCAGCACCTCCAGGGCCGCCTGGGTGAGTTTCTTCTTCTTCACCGGCGTGCAGAGCTTCTTTATATATTCTTCGTTTTCCGGGGCTGTCACCAACTGCCAGGAGTTTTTAATCCTGCGGACTATGAGCCCCTTATTCTCACGAGCAAAGTCATCCGCTATTTCTTCCAGCGCCTGCTTTACCTGGCTCGTGTCAGCGTCCAGCGCCTCAGCCGCGTCCCTTGCTGACAGAGGGTCTCCCCATATAAAAAGCATGGACGTAAGAGCTGATTTCATCTTATCTTTATCCATAAATCTATTCCTTTTCGACCGGTTCCTTAGTTGATGACTCGGTAGTCGGGTGCCCGGAAGTCTGCGATTTCGAAGCCTGCGGGACAGAGTCGCTGTCGGCAGATGGATTTGCTAGGTCTTCATCTAAGCCCGGCAGCTCATCGTCCCAGTCGCGCGTCCCCCGCTTCACAGTTATGTCCCCGAAATTGTATTCCTGGTCGGCGTCCAGATAGCGCTCTCTCATCATCTCCAGCATGGACGTGAAGCTGACCACGGTCTCGTAGCGGCCGGATACGTCGGACTTCTTAGGTATGAGCCGGCGGAAATCCACGCTGTCCGGCTGGCCGTCCGCCTCTCGGGACCTGAAAATATCCCGGATCATCAGCATGCGGTTCTGCATGGTCTCTCGGTCGCGCTCCAGCCTCGTGTAGCGGCGGCGGGCCTCCTCTATCCTGTGCTTCCTAGAAAGGAAAGAATTGAAGGCCTTTGCTAGGTCATCGGTGTCCAGGTCCAGATAGACCTCGGGGTTATTCACATATTGGCTTATGTCGTCGCAAGGTTTCTCGAAGCTTCGAGCCGCCCGGTCGTAGCATTCGGCCAGGGCCTCGCCTGCCCGCCTGCACTTCTGATATTCTAAGATCTGGGAAACCAGCCTCTCCCTCGGGTCCTCCTCGGGCTCGCCCGCGCTGATGTCCTGAGGCGCTCTCGGCAGCAGCATCTGGGACTTGATCTTCACGAGCTCGGCGGCAAGGACCAGGAAGTCCGAAGACACTTCCACGTTCATGTCCTGCATGGTGCCCAGAAACTCTATGTACTGGGACGTGATCTCGGATATCTTAATATCGTAGATATCCATGCGGGAATTCTCGATCAGGTAGACCAGGAGGTCGAAAGGCCCGTCGAACTGGCGGAGTCTAACTCTGTAAGCCATCAGTCTTCCAGCCTGTTCTCAGCGGCTTTCCGGAGGTTCTCGCTGAATGGCGGCCTCACTATGCCGTTTTCCGTGATTATGGCGGTTATGTTCTCAGCCGGCGTGACGTCGAAGGCAGGGTTGAAGAATTTAGCCCCTTCCGGCGCCTGCGGCTCGGCGTACCAGAGGCTGCGGATCTCCTCGCCGTCTCTGAGCTCTATGGTTATGTCGTCGCCGGTCGGTGTGTCGAAGTCTATGGTAGATGTCGGAACGAACATGTAGAACGGGATGCCGAAGCTCTTCGCTATGACCGAGAGGCCGGCCGTGCCGATCTTATTCGCGCCGTCGCCGTTAGCCGCCATCCTGTCGCAGCCGACCATGACAGCGTCTATCCAGCCTTTCTTCATGACCGTGTAGGCCATGTTATCGCAGATGACTGTCTCGTCTATGCCGGCTTTCACCATCTCCCAGGCCGTGAGTCTGGCTCCCTGGAGGAGCGGGCGGGTCTCATCTGAGAACACGCGGAAGTTGTAACCCCTCTCCTGACCCAGGTAGAGCGGCGCTATGCTGGTCCCGTACTTAGCTGTGGCCAAAGTCCCGGCGTTGCAGTGGGTCAGGATGCCCATGCCCGGCTTCAGCAGGCTGAGCCCGTATTCACCCATGGCCTTACAGGAGTCTTCGTCTTCCTGGCGGATCTGGTCAGCTACCTCGAGGAGGGTCTGCTTGGCTTCGTCCACGCTCTTCTCCTGGCTCTCGAGCTCTCTCAAAGCCTTCATCTGTCTCTTAAGGGCCCAGCTCAGGTTCACGGCTGTCGGCCTGGAGCTGTTCAGGTAGTCCGCGGCTTCCTGTGCCCGGCTTACGAACTCATGTATGTCCGCCGTCTCGCTGTCTCTCATGGTCACGTAGAGGCCGTATGCCGCCGCGATCCCGATGGCTGGAGCTCCCCTGACCATGAGCTTCTTAATAGCGTCCCAAACGCCCTCCTTAGTTTCTAAAGTAACGTACTCTTCCCTGCCCGGAAGCTTAGTCTGGTCGAGTATGACCAGCTTATCGTCTTCGAACTTCACCGCGGTGACTTCTACCATAATGATTCCCCCTGATATTAATAACGCCCGCTGGAGGCGGTTTCTGACATTCCGTTACATTATATACTTTTCGCGGCTTTTTTGGAACTCTCTCCCACCGCAAAGCCATCCCGGCCTGCCTGCCATCCGGCTTCTGCCGCTGCGCTCGTACCTCGCTCCGCCCCTGCCGGGCACTTAGCACAAGCCCAGCTCCGCCCGCGCCTGCCCTCCGAGCACGAAAAAACCGCGGCCCGAGGCCGCGGCTATGTCAGATGAATCGATTTCACCAATATCCAGTTTTAAGATTACTTATCTTAATATCTTTTATTTTAAGATAGTTGATTTTAAAATATAAACTCTCAAAATATTTGATTTTAAGATATCAAACTGTTGGCTATTGCTTTTACAGCCGGCTTCTCGTTAGATGTTCTCCTTATCCATGCGAGCATTGATGTATTTCTCGATCTGGTTCATGACCCTGACGCGAGAATCGACCATAGAATGATTGTAATTTCCGGACTTTGCTCCATAAGTCCCGGCGCAGAACCCTGCTAAAGCCATTCTGTATGACTTAAGCTCATTAAGGTTGTACTTAAGATATCCGGCGCCCGCCTTTATTCCGTACTTAGCGTCCAGAAGTCCTGAAGCGCTGACTCCGGCCCATCTCTTACCGATGCCCGGTGAGCACTGCATCATTCCCCAATATCCAGCCGGATTGTGGGCTGTCTCGTGGAAGTTGGACTCGTGCTGAGCTACAGACATGAGGGCCGAGACCTTAATGTTATACTTATCCGAGTATTTAGCGAAGTATTCGGCGTACCTGGTCGCTGTGCCGGATGAAATGCCTCTGCTCTTAATATATGAAGCGATGGCTTCCTTCCTAGCAGCTGCCTTAGCCCTGGTCTTCTCTCTCTTAACGAGTTTCTTATGACTCTTCTGCTGGGAGAGATAGAGCTTCTTAGCCGCTTTCTTCTCCTTAGCGATCCTGGCCTTCTCCTCGGCAGTGAGCTCCTTCTTTTCTGTTTTTACTTCTGCGTTGGTTTCTGTATCCTTATTTTCCGTACCCTCTGAAGCAGTGTCCTTAACTTCGTCCTGCTTTCCCGCATCCTGGTCCGCCGCCTTATCCTCAGCAGCGGTCTGGTCAGCCGTCTCGTCTGCCGCGTTCTCTGCCTGCGCGGCGCTTTCTGCCTGACTCTTCTGTATCTCAGATTCTGCGTAGGAAACAGATCTCGGGATGATCCCGCTACCTGCCAGAGTAATGACTGCCGCGACGGTCAGAGCCGCCACCTTCATGAATTGCTTCTGCATATACCGTTTCCTTGCGTTTTCTTAAGAATTAACTTGTCTTAATTATACTTAATAAATGCCGCGCGCTCTGTATACACGACTCAATTTCACATGCCCTTTACAAAACCTTCACATCGGTTGTCCTACGCACTAATTTATTTGCCATATATTTTGGTGTATATCCCAATTTTACCGTCCCTTGCGGTGCTCGCATGATGCTCGCTGCCATTTTCACGGCGTGCTCGCTGGGTTTATGGCTTTGCTCCGGAGCGTCAACACTATGTCCAAAGATCCGCCCGAGCATCATATTTCTTAAGGAAATTCAGGCTTCTTAAGAGGTTGTTGGGGCGATGTTTGATGCCGAGATCGCAAAGCCAAGCATGCCGACTGCTGACGCAATTGTGACAATAATGGTCTATTGGCCGCTGAATTTCACGTTTCGTGATAAATTCCTCGAAATAGCCATAAATATTTACAAAATCGGACCGAACAGAGCAGGAGTTGGAGGGTCGAGCTTTGCTGGAGAGGACTAGGCGGTCGGGAAAATTCTGAATATTCAATTAATCTAGGATTCTACGGGCTTATTCAGTAGGTTTTATATAGCAAAGTATTAGGTGCTTTCAAGCCGATCCGGGCGAGGACTCGTCCAGTTTACATAATCTGGATTTTTCTAAAAAATACGAGCTTAATTGAAGAATAAATCACAAAACGTAAATCCACAGGGGCAAGCAGAGGTAAATGTTACAACATCCATGCCGAGCCCGCCGATCGTATACAACTCATTTGCAAATTCAGGGCTCAATTCAAGCTCAATTTGCAACTAGCCTCAAACCTCACAATTATGACCGTCCGCTTTAACCAATCGTACAGTTGCGCATAAATAGGATTCATAACAGTGAAATAATAGTGAAAGAATAGCGAAATAATAAGGGAATGATAGTGAAACAATGCGGACATTCCAATATAAACTGCTAGATTTACGAGAGCACGAAAAAGGCACGTTGGGCGAACCCCATCGTGCCTTTTTATTACTTCTTATAACTATTGGCTTCCAGAAGATCCAGGAGCTCGCTGGTCTTATCGGCTTCAGACTTAGCTTTATCAGCTCCGGAAGCCGCGGCTCCCGCCAGAGCCTCTTCCCTGACCTCCTTCAGCACAGCCTTCTCCACAGCGGAGTCCTGCTTCTTCGCCGCTTTCTCAGCCTCCTTCTTCAGCTGCTCCGGCGGGACCCCGGCGTTATCATTCTTCACCTTCGGGGTCAGCTCGTGCAGATCCGTAAGAAGTGAATATATCAGCGTGAGGGCGATCAGGATCAAGATGGCGCAGTCCTTATAGAGCTCGCGGCTCAGGAGGACAGAAGACATGCCCAGGATAGCGCTTATGCAGTACAGCATCAGCACAGCCCGGCGCTGGCCGTAGCCATGCCTCATGAGATGGTGATGCAGATGGCCCTTATCCGCCTGCATGATAGGCCTGCCATTTACGGCGCGCCTGAAAATAGCGAAGAATGTGTCGAAAATAGGCACGCCCAGGACTAGGACCGGTATAACGACGGCTATGAGCGTCGACCGCTTCAGCGGCCCGATCACAGCCGACACCGCTATCATGAAGCCCAGGAAAAGCGAGCCGCTGTCACCCATGAATATCTTTGCTGGGTAGAAATTATATTTAAGGAAGCCTAGGGCGCTACCTGCCACTATCATCATTAAAGTGCAGACGGACATCATGCCGAACATGCTTCCGTGAATATATGCTACATAAGCTATGCTGGCGCAGGAGATCGCCGATACCCCCGCAGCGAGGCCGTCCAGGCCGTCTATTAGATTTATGGTGTTCGTTATGCCGACTATCCAGAGGACGGTCACGATGAAGCACATGACCGTGCCGAAATTATAATTTTTCTGGCTGAAGATCATGCCGACGAATCTTATCCTAAGACCCATGTAGTACATTAGGATGGCGACCAAGGTCTGGGCCAGGAACTTAGTCTTCGCTCCCAGGTTCTTAAGGTCATCGACCACGCCCAAAGCGTATATGAGGCAGCCCCCGACCATAGCGGCTCTTACCAGAGGATCATCCCTGAGGAAAATCAGCGCTGAGACCATGGTCCCCGCGAATATCGCCATGCCTCCAAACCTCGGAACCGGCTTCTTATGCATCCTCCTGTTATCCTTCGGCACGTCCATGGCTCCGATCTTAGGCGCCAGCTTTATGGCGACCGGCGTCACCAGAAGAGCCACTACGAAGGCCGTAAGGAAGGCTATGATTATAAAATGTAAGTCTATTTCTCTATTCATGTTTAATAGTCTCTTCGCTCTCAGAAACGGCGGCGGACTCGACCGATAAATTGATCGGCTCGGACTCGACCGGCTGATCGATCGGCGCGTTCTCAGCCGGAAGCAGCTCGACCTCCAGCCCCGCCTCGTCCAGGATCTTCTTAGCCAGCTCATCCGGGTAGCCGCTCCTCACGACTATCCTCTTAAGCCCGGCATTCACCAGCATTTTCGCACAAATAGAGCACGGATGGTTCGTAATGTAGATCGTGCCTCCGGCTATGCTCTGACCCAGAGTGGCAGCCTGGATTATAGCGTTTTGCTCGGCGTGAAGGGCCCGACAAAGCTCATGCCTCTCGCCCGACGGCACGTGAAGTTTCTCTCTGAGACAGCCGCCCAGCTCAGCGCAGTGCTTTAGTCCCGAAGGAGCGCCGTTATATCCCGTCGCGACTATATGCTTATTCACTACTATGACCGCCCCGACATGGCGCCTTAAGCAGGTCGACCTCTGAGCCGTGAGCTCCGCCATCTGCATGAAATATTCATCCCAGCCCGGCCTGGAAGTTTCATCCAATATCATTTCTATCACTCTTCCTCGAAGCTGTTTAATGAGCAGCTGACCGCGCGGCAGCCTTCGCCAGCGGCATCAGCGCCCGGCACGCTTTGCTTAATGCTATCGTCATAGAAGACTTTCACCAGGTACAGTCCCTGTGGCGGCGCCGTATGACCAGCCAGCCTCCTATCCTTAGACTCTATTATTTTCTCCACGAAATCAGGCTCCATCCTGCCGGCACCGACGTCCACCAGGGTCCCGGCTATGATCCTGACCATGTTATATAGAAAGCCCGTTCCCCGAACGGTTATAGTGATCAGATCGCCGTCGCGGTCCACATCCAGGCTGTATATGGTCTTAACAGTCGAAACATCCGGATTGGCTCCTGCCGCCCGAAAGCAGATGAAATCGCGCGTTCCTGTGATGTACGATGCCGCCCGCCTCATCCTCTCGATGTCCAGAGGCTCCTTCACCTGGTAGACCCGGTTCCGCTCGAATACGCTCATGTCCCGGGAGTTCCTGATGAGATACCTGTATTCCTTACCCTTAGAATCTCCCCTTATAGCAAAGCTCTCCTGTACATCTTCCGCCCGGACTATCCTGAGATCCGAATTCTCGGAAGGCCTGAGGCTCCTGCCTTTAAGGATGCTGTTAAGAGCCACCGGTATCCTGTCAGTCGGGATCCCGAAGTCACCCTCGAACACAGCCCTCTGGCCGAGTGCGTGGACACCAGCGTCCGTCCGGCTCACGCCCGTTACCAGAACTTCAGTCCCCATCAGCCTGCTGAGGCTTTCCTCCAGCAAGCCCTGGACCGTCCTCTTCCCAGGCTGCCTCTGCCAGCCGGAGAAGCCTGTCCCATCGTATTCTATTGTCAAAAGGATCTTCCTATATGTCATATATTCTCATATGTCATAGATTCTCGCTAGCCGAACAGGATGCCTAAGGCCAGATCGCTCCTCCCGCTCAGGAATATCATATATATCCCGGCAGCTATGGCGATATATGGCACCATAGGGACGGAATCGCCCTTCTTCACCTTATGCCTGATCATGCGCCAAATCAGATGTCCGGCCGATATCAATGCTGTGAGTATGAATATGATGATCATCCCGTCCAGCCCTGTTACGAAGCCCAGAGACGCGAACAGCTTTATATCTCCCGCTCCGACGGCCGTCTCTTTATAAATGAC
>JAQXJR010000021.1 GCA_029009055.1 Eubacteriales bacterium
ACTAGACATAGAGAGCATTTGGTTCACATTCCTTTCGTGGTTTTGTGGTTATTACTTAGAATGGAACAACCGATGCTCTTTTTCAATGTCTAATTTTCTCTTCTCTTATTTTTCATCCCCCAGAAATCCGTGAAGAACCAAATTTTCACCTTACTCACACATTTCGTGACCTTTCCTTTTCCTCCAGCAAAGCCATCCGGGCCGCTCCACGCCCCGCGAATAAATATACCGCAAAGCCCTAGCGTGGAAACGACCGGCATGGCGGGCCGCGAACGCATCAAAAAAGCCTGCCAGTTGGCCCGGCAGGCTTCTATCCAATACATTATTCAATTTCTGACCCATCAAGCCCCAGTTCAAGTGAGCTTACAGCGCGGCAAGTTCCGTCTCAGTCTCGCTTCCGCGTGCGGTTTACTCAGCCTTCACTCCGGTAAGCTTCAGAGCCTTATCGACTATGTTCTTCGCTACATCCTCCTTAGACATGATGTCCAGCCTGGTCTCGTCGTCCTTAGTAATCAATGTCACTATGTTCGTGTCGGTCCCGAAGCCGGCCCCCTTCTCGCGCAGGTTGTTCGCGCAGATCATGTCGCAATTCTTCTTTGCTAACTTAGCCCGGGAATTCTCCAGCATATGCTCAGTCTCCATAGAAAAGCCGCAAATGAACTGGTCATCTCTTCGGGAAGCGCCGACAGAAGCCAGGATGTCCTGAGTCCTCTCCAGCTCTATGGTCATGCCACCCTCATGCTTCTTTATCTTCTCAGAAGCCACGTTCATCGGCGTGAAATCAGCCACAGCCGCCGCCATGAAGAAATAATCCGTGCTGTCGGCCCTTTCCATGACTTCCCTGTACATGTCCTCGGCGCTGTCCGCCCTTATGATGTGACAGAAAGCAGGAAGCTCGGCCTCCACGTGGCCGGTCACGACCGTGACGTCAGCCCCTCTGGCCGCGCAATCCTTAGCGATGGCGAACCCCATCTTACCCGTAGAATGATTGGTTATGAAGCGAACAGGATCTATGTGCTCCATGGTGGCTCCGGCAGTTACTATAACTCGCTTTCCGGCCATCTCGCCGTAATCCCTGGCGAGCCTTCTCTCTATGTATTTATATAGATCTTCCGGCTCAGGCATCTTCCCCGCGCCAGTGTCGCCGCAAGCCAGGTAGCCGGAGGCAGGGTCCACGACGTGGATGCCGTAATGCTTAAGCCTCCTGATGTTCTCCTGAGTGAGAGGATTTTCGTACATGCGGGTGTTCATAGCCGGAACCACGTACTTAGGGCAGTCCGAAGCCAGGAACGTCGTCGTCAGCATATCGTCAGCTAGGCCGTAAGCGAATTTCGCGATCACGTCAGCAGTGGCAGGCGCCACCATGAACAGGTCCGCTTTCTTTGCTAGGGAAACATGCTCGACATCATATTTAAAGTCACGGGCAAAAGTATCCACAGAGCATCTGTTACCGCTCAGGGTCTCGAATGTCAGCGGGCTTATGAATTTCGTCGCGTTCTCGGTCATTATGACATTCACGTCAGCCCCCGCCTTCTTCAGCCGGCTCACGAGATAAGCCGTCTTATAGGCAGCTATGCCGCCGCTCACACCGATCAGAACTGTCTTTCCGTCTAGTCTCATTAACGATTCTCCTCATAAACGATCTTACCCGAGCAAATAGTGTACTTCACGCGTCCTTTCAGGGTCTCACCTACGAACGGCGAGTTGGATGACTTAGAATGGAAGCCTTCCTTAGTAACTGTCCATTCTTCGTTCGGGTCCAGTATGACTATGTCAGCCGGGCCGCCTTCTTCTATCCTGCCAGCGTTAAGTCCGTATGCCTTAGCAGGGGCAGCCGTCATCTTCTCTATAAGCTGCGGCAGCGTCATGTAGCCGGCAGAGACCAGGTTAGTCATGCCGAGGGCGAAAGCCGTCTCCAGGCCTATCATGCCGCTCGGAGCCTCTATGAGTCCCTTAGCCTTCTCCTCGTCCGTGTGCGGGGCGTGGTCTGTCGCGATCATGTCCAGTGTCCCGTCCTGCAGGCCGTATATGATGGAATACCTGTCTTCCGCGGTCCTGATAGGCGGATTCACCTTAGCCAGGGCTCCCTTAGTTAGGACAGCCTCTTCCGTAAGAGAGAAGTGGTGCGGCGTAGCTTCAGCGACCACGTCTACACCCGCCCTCTTCATCAGCCTGATGAGCTCCACGCTCAGGCGGCTGGAAACGTGCTGCATGCAGACGCGAGCACCGGTATATTCCGCGAGCACCAAGTCTCTAGCCACGAGGCTCTGCTCAGCCTCGGCTGATGCTCCCCTTATCCCAAGCCGGTCAGCGACGACGCCCTTATTCACGCCTCTTCCTTCCAGCAGGTCAGGATCCTCCTCATGGAAGCTTATTACCTTACCCAGCTCCTTAGCCTTCTTAAGAGCGGCGAGCACCACTTTCTCGTCCTTAATAGGAAGTCCGTCGTCAGAGAAGCAGGCAGCGCCCGCCTCAGCCAGAGCATCCATATCCGTGAGCTCCTTACCCTTCATTCCCTTAGTCACGCAAACGGCGTTAAGGACATTTATAGGAAGGTCTTTCTCTCTGTCCTGAAGTTCCTTAAGAGCCTCCACACTGTCCAGAGGAGGCGTCGTGTTCGCCATGCATACTACCGTAGTATATCCACCGGCAGCAGCAGCGACTGAACCCGTTACTATATCTTCCTTCCAGGTCTGGCCCGGGTCACGGAAATGCACATGCGTATCCACGAAGCCCGGAGCTACCGTAAGCCCGGAAGCGTCAATAACTTCATCTATATATCCACTCTCATCCTGCTTAGGAAAATGCCCTATAGCGGTTATCTTCCCTTCATCTATCAGGATATCGTACTGCTCGTCTGTTCCCGAAGCCGGGTCTATGAGCCGGCCGTTTTTTATGAGTATCATGCTATTCCTCCGAGTCCGCCTGAACGTCTACGAAATCGAACTTATCTACATCGAACAGGCCCATGTCTGTCAGCTTCAGCTTAGGTATTACAGGAAGCGACATGAAGCAAAGCGTCATAAGAGGCTCCACCTCGCGGCTCACTCCCAAAACGTTGAATGCCTTATCATGCACGTCCGCCAGGCTGTCCCTCACAGACTCACCGCTCTGGTCGCTCATGAGTCCGCCTACAGGAAGCGGTAGGCTGGCCAGGACTTCGCCATCGTTCACGACTACAGCGCCTCCGCCCAGCACGATCAGCCTCGCCACAGCGACTTCCATATCGTCATTATTAGTTCCGACACAGATGATGTTATGAGAGTCGTGAGCGACCGTAAGGGCTATAGCGCCCCTCTTAATACCGTAATTGCTTATGAGAGCCAAAGCCACGTTACCTGTGTATTTATGCCTCTCTATTACGGCGATCTTAGCTACGTCCTGAGCCGGATCGAAGACGAAATCACCATCATCGTCCAGCTTAACGTCTCTGATCTCTTCGCTAGTCACGACGCCTCCCGGTATGATCCCGATCGTGCGCACATGTCCGTTCTTAAGGCGCATCTTCAGGCTATCCTTAGAGAAATCCTTCACCCTGACCGAAGACATTACCGGCGTTATATCTTCTCTAACGACCTCCGGCAGGTATTTTCCATCCTCAGCCACGAGCTTACCGTCTATCAGGACCTTCGTGATCTCGAAATCCTTAAGATCATTAGCCAGGACCACATCAGCCTTCTTACCCGGCGTGAGCGAGCCCCTGTCCTTCAGCCCGTAGCAGTCAGCCGCGTTCAGCGAAGCCATCTGCACGGCCGTTATCGGGTCTATGCCCTCTTCCACACAGATCCTCAGGTGATCGTCCAGGTCGCCCTTCTCGAACATGGTCGCGCATGATCTGTCATCCGAGCAAAGAATGCAGTGTCTGCTGTTGGACTCTGTCACGCACTTAAGCAGGTTTCTCAGGTCATCGCAGGCGGATCCCTGTCTCAGCTGAACGTACATGCCGTTTCTCAGCCTGGCCAGAGCCTCTTCCGGAGTCGAACACTCGTGGTCCGTATGTATGCCCGCGGAAGCGTAAGCCGAAAGGCCCTGCCCCATGAGGGAAGGCGAATGGCCGTCTATAGGCTTCCCGTTCTTCTTTGCTACTAAGATTTTATTAAGGCACTCGTCATCGCAGTTTATCACGCCTACGGAGTTCATGAACTCAGCCAGGCCCCATGTCTTAGCGTCAGCCATAGGCTCTTCCATATCAGCCGCGTTTATGACAGCTCCCGCGTTCTCGAAACCGGTGCTAGGAACACATGATGGCAGCATGAATTTAATGTCCATGGCGCTCTTCTCAGCCGCTCTCACCATGTAGTCGAATCCGTCGAGACCTGCTACGTTCGTGATCTCGTGCGGGTCAGCTATAGCCGTCGTCGTCCCGTGCGGAACTACCAGCCTGCTGAATTCCTCAGGCGTGCAAAACGATGACTCTATGTGTATATGTCCCTCGACGAATCCAGGCATAGCGTACTGCCCTCCCGCGTCTATAACGTTCGGTCCGTCGTATTCGCCGATCCCCGCAATCTTATCATCGGAAATTGCTATATCTCCCTCTATGATCTCGTGCGTGTCCACGCTCACGATCTTACAGTTCTTAATGACCAGGTCAGGCTCCTGCCTCCCCGCCGCTACCTCTATCCTCTTCCTTAACGATTCTAAAGTCTCTGCTGAATTTAACGCTGACATATCATACTCCTGTAGTTTAAGTGGATACCGAGCAAATCCATATCTGCCGCGCTTCCTTACGGCTCCTGCCTTCTGGTGCGGCGCTATGCCCGACTCAATTATTTAATTTTACTACTAAAAAAAAACATCGACAAGCCGAAGCCTGCCGATGTTAATCATTCTTTTATATTCGAGCCCGAAAACTACTTATTAGCAGCGATCTTGCAGAGTTCAGCGAATCCTGCCGGATCATTGATAGCCATCTCGGACAGCATCTTCCTGTTAATGTCGATGTTGTTCTTCTTAAGTCCGTCGATGAGTCTGCTGTAGCTGATGCCGTTAGCTCTGGCACCTGCGTTGATTCTAGCGATCCAAAGCTTTCTGAAGTCTCTTCTTCTGAGCTTACGTCCGATGTAAGCGGATCTCAGAGATCTCATTACAGCAGGGTTAGCAGCGCGGAAATTCTTCTTCTTCTGGCCGTAGAAACCCTTCGCTAACTTTAATACTTTCTTATGTCTCTTACGAGCGTTAACGCCCTTCTTTACTCTTGCCATTCTGATTTCCTCCTGTTACTACTTTCCCATGGATCTGAGCATTCTCTTCTCATCAGCGCTTGTAAGCACTGTAGACTTACGAAGTCCTCTCTTCCTCTTCTGTGACTTCTTAGTAAGAATGTGGCTCTTGTATGCCTTATGTCTCTGGATCTTTCCGGATCCGGTGAGCTTCAGTCTCTTGCAGGCACCCCTGTGGGATTTCATCTTATTCTTTGCCATTTTAATTTCCTCCTAGGTATAATGACTTCATCTAACTTATCTTAAAATTAGTTGTTTCCATTATCAGCGTTCTGTTCTGTCTCAGCCGGCTTCTTCTTATTCTTAGGGCGCGGCTTATCCTGCTTAGGTACCAGGAACATGGAGAGGCTCCTGCCCTCGAGGGACACCTTCTTCTCCATCTGACCGAACTCAGAGCAAAGGTCAGCGAACTGGTTCATGACTTCTCTGCCCTTATCCTTATATGCCATCTCACGACCTCGGAATCTCAGGCTTACCTTAACCTTATCCCCGCCCCTCAGGAACTTCTCAGCTACGTTAGCCTTCACCTGAAGGTCATGGCCTTCGATAAATGTGCTGAGTCTGATCTCCTTAACCTGCATGTTATGCTGTTTCTTACGGGCGTCTTTCTCACGCTTCTGAATTTCGTAACGATATTTACCGTAATCCAGCACCTTCGCTACAGGCGGCTTAGCGTTCGGTGATATCTCCACGAGGTCGAGGCCGCGCTTCTCAGCGAGCGCCAGGGCGTCGTCCAGGCTCATGATACCTGCCATCGAACCGTCTTCGTCTATGACACGAAGCTCTTTCGCACGAATTTCATCGTTGATCCAGGTTTCCTTCTTAATTTTATTTTCCTCCATCTAAGTGACCGGACCCTTAGGGATCCAGGGCATAAAAAAACGGATACGAAGTATCCGCGCTGTCATTCTCACCTAAACAGACATTCTCATCTGTCAGCAAAGAAATATTTACCAGCGGACACCTGTCCGTGAGGTGAGAAGCGGATGACTTCTTCTTCAATAACTCGTATAGTTTAGCACTCGGGCCCACCCATGTCAAACATTTTCTGAATTTTTTCCGCGCTTAAAACGTAAGCGTTTCACACGGGTTAACGAGCGAAAACAAACACGGTCAGCGGAGAGAGAACAAACGTTTACTTTTTGTTCGCCCGGTGGTAGAATACACTTATAGTATAATATTTGCAAGACGAAACAGGACGGCAGATAATGACAGATAGACTTAAATATGAAGAAGAACTGACACAGAGGGAGAGCGCTATCCTGGATTTCATGAGGGCTGAGATCAGCGCTAAGGGCTACCCACCTACGGTCAGGGAGATATGCGCCGCTATAGGGATTAAATCCACATCCACAGCTTATAAGGATATTAAGGCGCTCGTGGCTAAGGGCTACCTGCGTAAGGACCCGGCTAAGCCTCGCGCCCTGGTCCTGGTAGATAAGAGCGGCCAGCCTGATAACGCGTATAGATCAGGGGCTTCTGAAGACTCGGACAGCTACGATAGAGAAGACATAGTTAACGTACCGGTCATAGGAAGAGTAGCCGCCGGAACTCCTATCCTCGCGGAAGAGAATCAGGAGGGAAGCTTCCCTGTTCCTGCCAGCTATATTAATGGTAAGAATAAGTGCTTCATGCTGACGGTACACGGCGAATCCATGATAAACGCCGGCATACTGGACGGAGACCTCATCCTGGTAGAACAGCAGCAGACAGCCAATAACGGCGACATAGTCGTAGCCATGATAGATGGATTCGAGAGCGAGGCTACAGTTAAGACATTCTATAGAGAGAATGGCCACATCCGCCTGCAGCCTGAGAACGACACCATGAGCCCTATAATAGTTAAGGACGTGAAGATCCAGGGCCTGGTCCGTGGCGTCTTCAGATATTTGAACTAAATTTTAGATCGAATAAAGCATGTATTCCCGGCGAGAGCCGGGATTTTTTTGCGTATATTTTACAGTCCACTTGAATCGTAAAATATCTCTGATATTATTAATAAGAATAAAAATTTGCTATATGTGACAGGAGGTATATCTCATGCAAGAGACCACTAACCTTAAGCCTGAAGAGAAGACAGAAGCTGTACCGCCATCGGATCTCAGCGAAGGCATCTATGACGCCAGCGTCCTCGGCATCCCTAAGATGCTTATCCTCGGACTTCAGCACACGTTCGCCATGTTCGGTGCCACGATCCTCGTACCTATCCTCACGGGGTTGGACGTATCCACGACACTGTTCTTCGCCGGCGTCGGCACGCTCCTCTTCCATTTCATCACTAAGAGGAAGGTACCTGCTTTCCTCGGATCATCATTCGCTTTCCTCGGCGGCTACGCGGCAGTGGCTCCACTGATAGACGGAAAGCCGAACACGGAGATGCTCCCATACGCCAGCGGCGGAGTGTTCGTAGCAGGGCTGGTATACCTGGTCTTCGCTTTGCTGATGAAAGTCTTCGGCCCTAAGAGAGTCATGAGATTCTTCCCTCCTGTAGTTACTGGGCCTATCATAATAGCCATAGGACTCATCCTGGCGCCGAGCGCCATATCCAACTTTAAGACGGACTGGCGCGTCGCCCTCATAGCCCTGGTAACGATTATATTCTTCAATATCTGGGGTAAGGGAATGCTGAAGATCATCCCTATCATCCTCGGCGTGGTGGCGTCCTATGTAGCCGCCATACTCCTCGGAGATGTCAGCCTTAAGGGCATAGCTGACCAGGCCATCGTAGCCGTCCCGACATTCACGCTGATGAAGTTCGACATCAGCGCCATCATCACCATAGTCCCTCTGGCCCTCGCGACCATGATGGAGCACATCGGTGACATCACAGCCATAGGAGCTACGACGAACAGAAACTATATAAGCGATCCTGGCCTGCACAGGACACTCACAGGTGACGGACTCGCGACGGCTCTGGCGGCAGCTTTCGGAGGACCTGCTAACACGACATACGGCGAGAACACAGGCGTTCTGGCTCTGACCCACATCTACGACCCTAAGGTAATAGAGATAGCGGCCGGCTTCGCCATCACGCTTTCGTTCCTGCCTAAGATCGGCTTCATCATCAGGTCTATACCGCCTGCTACCATAGGCGGAGTTTCACTCATCCTCTACGGTATGATCTCAGCTGTCGGCATCAGGAACGTCGTGGAGAACCACGTGGACTTCACCAGGTCCAGGAACACTATCATAGCTGCCCTGATCCTGGTATGCGCCCTCGGCTTCACAGACGGAGTCACATTCCATATAGCAAAGTTTACCATCACGCTTTCTGGCCTTGCCATCGCTTCCATCGTCGGCATCCTGACTAACGCTATCCTGCCGGGTAACGAGTATGAATTCCGCGAGGACACAGAAGACGAGGAAAATAAATTCCAGACATATAAGCTGTAAAATAAAGCTTTAATATTACCGTTAGATAAGAAATTTGATTTAATGACCGTAAAATAACCGAGAAAGAGGCTGATAACCCCTGTAATATGATTGGTTTTTTATGGTAAAATATATAAGTTAACAGAATATGACATCCGGATCGGCATCAGGCGGCTAATACCGCGCGGGGCGCCCTTCCGGATGACTTATATTTAACTATTTAGCGGAGCTGAGGCCGGAGGCAGACGCTGCCGGGGCGGCTTTGCGAGAGGAGAATAAGGTTTAGGAGAGATATTATGAGTACAGTTCAAAAAGCGGCAGTCACAGTCCTCGGTAAGGACCAGGTAGGCATCATAGCTAAGGTAACAGCGGTCGCTTCTGAGGTAAACGCTAACGTCACGGACATATCGCAGTCTGTCCTCGACGGCACATTCTGCATGGCCATGATCATAGACATCACGGAAGCTAACGCTTCTATAGATGAGATCCAGAAGAAGATGCAGGAAGCCGTTCCTACTATGGTAGTTCACGTTATGCATGAGAAAATCTTCGACTCCATGCACAGGATCTAAGGAGGATATATGCTCGAACTTTCAGATATAATGGAAACCATAAACATGATCCAGGAGGAGAACCTAGACATTAGGACCATAACCATGGGTATCTCCCTGCTGGATTGTGCTGACGCCGATATAGATGTGTCTTGCCAGAAGATATACGATAAGATCTACAGCCACGCTAAGGATCTGGTGAAGACGGGCGAGACCATAGAGAAGAAATACGGCATTCCAATCGTAAATAAGCGAATTTCAGTTACGCCTATATCCATGCTGGTCGGCGTGAGCGGAGGTGACCCTGTAAAATACGCTAAGACTCTGGATAAGGTCGCGCACGATGTGGGCGTGAACTTCATCGGCGGCTACTCCGCGCTCGTGCAGAAGGGATTCAGCGCCGGCGACGAGGCCTTGATCGATTCTATTCCTAGGGCTCTGGCTGAGACTGAGCTCGTCTGCTCTTCCGTAAATATCGGTTCTACTAAGGCCGGCATAAACATGGACGCTGTGGCTAAGATGGGCAGGATCGTTAAGGAAGCTGCTGAGCTGACTAAAGACCGCCAGTGCATAGGTGACGCTAAACTCGTGGTCTTCTGCAACGCTGTCGAGGATAACCCGTTCATGGCAGGCGCTTTCCACGGCGTCGGTGAGGCTGACTGTGTTATAAGCGCCGGAGTTTCCGGACCTGGCGTAGTGCGCGCGGCTCTGGCTAAGATGCCTGATGACGCTCCTATGAATGAGATCGCTGAGGAGATAAAGCGTACGGCGTTTAAGATAACCCGCATGGGCCAGATGGTCGGGTCCGAGGCGGCTGAGATGCTGGGCGTGAAGTTCGGCATCGTCGACCTGTCTCTTGCGCCTACACCTGCTATCGGGGATTCCGTAGCTAACGTCCTCGAGGAGATCGGCCTGGAACAGTGCGGAGCTCCGGGAACGACGGCTGCCCTGGCTATGCTGAACGACGCTGTTAAGAAGGGCGGCATCATGGCTTCATCCAGTGTCGGCGGCCTGTCCGGCGCTTTCATTCCTGTAAGTGAGGACCAGGGCATGATAGACGCGGCTAAGAGCGGCTGCCTGACCATAGAGAAGCTCGAGGCTATGACCGCGGTCTGCTCCGTTGGTCTGGACATGATCGTCATCCCTGGCGATACATCCGCTGAGACCATTTCTGCTATCATAGCTGATGAGGCGGCTATCGGCATGGTGAACTCTAAGACGACTGCTGTTCGTGTAATTCCGGCTATAGGCTACGAAGACGGCGATGAGCTCGACTTCGGCGGTCTGCTTGGTAAGGGACCTGTCATGCGTGTCAACCAGGTCTCCCCAGCAAAGATGATCCATCGCGGCGGCAGGATCCCTGCGCCACTGCAGAGCCTGAAGAATTAGCGATGGCATCCGATCGCCTGCTCTCTGTCCTCAGCGCTTCGCGCTTGCGGAGGTTCGCAGGCGATGGAGCCATCGCTTACGATTGAAAATATCCGTGATTTTTAGTTAGAACGTTGAAAATAGCAGCTTCGAAGCGATTCGAGGCTGCTATTTTTCATTTAAATATATCGGAGTGATTGAACAGGATCGGAAGTTCGACCAGCAATAATACGAACGATATTCAGTATCTACAACGTAAAATGGATCGGCAAAAGCCGATCCACACATAGCAAAACCAAATATAATGAAGTTTCAACACCGTTAGCTCCGGCACACCCGCCAGCTACAGCAAGCCAGAAGCCAAAAATCACGGATTCTTCTCCTCCAATTAGCCTGACGCCTCCTCCGGTGAGCCTCCGCAGCGAAGCGAGGACAGCGAACCGGAGAAGGGCGTCAGCTAAATCATTTTATACGGGTCCACCCACTTATCGAAGTCATCGGATGAGACCAGACCGGTCTTCTCAGCCGCCTCACGGAGTGTCAAGCCTTCCGCGGCAGCCAACTTTGCTATCTTAGCGGCGTTCTCGTAACCGATATGCGGGCTGAGAGATGTGACCAGCATGAGAGACCTGTTCAGATTCTCGCGGATCTTAGCCTCGTTCGGTTTTATGCCGACAGCGCAGTTCTTATTGAACGAAACCATGACGTCGGCGAGGAGGTTGGCAGACTCCAGGAAATCGTAAGCCGTGACAGGCATGAACACGTTCAGCTGGAAATTACCCTGGGATGCCGCCATTCCGACCGTCACGTCATTACCCATGACCTGGACAGCCACCATAGTCATAGCCTCGCACTGAGTAGGATTCACCTTACCCGGCATGATAGAGCTGCCCGGCTCATTAGCAGGGATGATGAGCTCGCCGATACCGCAGCGAGGACCGGAAGCCAGCATCCTCACATCGTTCGCGATCTTGAGCAGGTCGGCGGCCAGAGCCTTCAGAGCGCCGTGCGCGAAGACGACAGCGTCCTTAGATGTCAAAGCCCAGAACTTATTAGAAGCAGAGCTGAATTCGAAACCAGTCTCTTTGCTGATCTCAGCAGCGGCGGCCTCAGCGAAGCCCTCAGGCGCGTTAAGCCCGGTCCCGACTGCAGTTCCGCCAATTGCCAGCTCGCTCAGACCCGCCTCAGAAGCCCGGATCATGTCGACATCGTGCTCCAACATAGCCTTCCAACCGCTTATCTCCTGTCCCAGCGTCACCGGAGTCGCGTCCTGCAGATGAGTCCTGCCCGTCTTAACAACGTCAGAATATTTTTGCTCGAGGACAGCGAACGTATCCTTAAGCGTGAGCGCTGCCGGGATCACGCGCTCCTCCAAGGCAGTCAGGCAGGCTATATGCATGGCGGTCGGGAACGTGTCGTTCGATGACTGAGACATGTTCACGTGGTCGTTCGGGTGAAGGACCTTCTCGCCCGCGATCTCGTTCCCGCGGCCGGCTATTACCTCATTCACGTTCATGTTCGACTGAGTGCCTGACCCCGTCTGATACACGACGAGCGGGAAATTCCCATCGAGCTTCCCTGCCAGGATCTCATCAGCCGCCTGCTCTATCAGAGCCGCCCTCTTATCGTCCAGTTTCCCCAGGCTGTTATTCGCGATAGCCGCGGACTTCTTCAGGACCGCGAAAGCCCTGATGATCTCAGCCGGCATCGTCTCATGCCCTATCTTAAAATTCTGGAAGCTCCTCTGTGTCTGCGCGCCCCAATACTTATCGGCAGGCACCTTCACCTCGCCCATAGTGTCGTGTTCTATCCTAAATTCCGTCATGATCCACCTCTTTCTCCCAAACTAATGAAAACGGGGCCAGCTGGAGAGCTTAGGACCGCCTCGATCCCCGAGCAAAGCCGCCCCGGCACTTTCGACGTCCGTCCGCCCCCATGGGCCCCGGTCATTTCAATTATTTATCGCCGTACTTCTCGTAAGCGTCCTTAACAGCCTCAGCCACGGCCTTCACTACCTCAGGGTTGAAGCCGTCTGGCAGAACATAATCGGCTCTGAGCTCATCATCAGGGATGACGCCTGCTATAGCGTAAGCCGCAGCTTCCTTCATTTCCTCTGTGATCTTATGAGCGCGGCAGTCCAGAGCGCCTCTGAAGATGCCAGGGAAAGCTATGACGTTATTTACCTGGTTAGGGAAGTCAGAGCGGCCTGTTCCAACGACAGCGGCGCCCGCCTCCAGAGCCTTATCCGGCAGGATCTCAGGAACAGGATTCGCCAGAGCGAATACTATAGGATTCTTTGCCATAGTCTTTATCATATCCCCGGTGAGGACATTCGGCTTGGAAACGCCGACGAAAATGTCAGCTCCGACCAGAGCCTCAGCCATGGTTCCCGCGAAGTGCTCCTTATTCGTCACCTTAGACATCTCCTCCTGGGCAGGATTGTTATATGGAGCGCCCGGATAAATAGTTCCGGCGTGGCCGCAGAGGATGACATCGCCGAAGCCCAGTCTGTTGAACATCTTAGCGATGGAAATTCCGGCGGAACCGGCTCCGCTTATGACGATCTTATGACCACCCTGCTCGCGGCCCGTTACCTTAAGCGCGTTGATGATGGCCGCGGAAGTTATGATGGCTGTTCCGTGCTGGTCGTCGTGGAAAACAGGGATATCGCACATATCGATAAGTCTTCTCTCTATCTCGAAACACCTAGGCGCGGAGATATCCTCCAAGTTTATGCCGCCGAAACTCTTAGAAATGTGGTAAACAGTGTCCACGATCTCGTCGACGTCCTTAGTGTTCAGGCAGATAGGAATAGCGTCTATGTCGGCAAAAGTCTTAAACAGGGCGCATTTACCTTCCATTACAGGCATGCCAGCTGATGGTCCTATGTCGCCGAGTCCCAGTACTGCTGTTCCGTCTGTGATAACAGCTACTGTGTTCCACTTACCCGTGTACTTATATGCTAGGCTCTCGTCCTTCGCGATCTCGAGGCAAGGTTCCGCGACTCCCGGTGTGTAAGCTACAGCCAGCTCCTCCTTATTGGTGATAGGCGCCTTGCTCACTACCTCCAGCTTTCCGTGCCATTCCTCGTGCTTCTTAAGAGCGTACTCTTTCTTATCCATCTCATCCTCCTATGTAAATGAGTGTGCTAATAAACGCGATCTTCCTGAAGATCTATGTAAATGATTATTTTCTTATCCAGCAAAGGGGGCTCCCGATATTCCTTCGCAGTAACTGACCGAGCCCAATCTCCGGCGCTCGGTCAGTGCTCGCCTTGCGACGCCTGCATTGCGGCACTCCGCAGGCGCCATGCTCACGCTCGCCTTTCGGTGCTCGCAATGCGCTAGAGGCATCCGGCTCGTGCTCCCTTTGCGAAATCAGCCTTCCGGCTTATTCGCCCGCTTTCACGGACTCAAGCCAGTCGCGGCCGACCTTAATCTGTCTCTCGACTTCCGACGGAGCTGTGCCGCCGAAAGACTTCCTGGCGTTAATGCAGGCTTCTATGCTTATGTCGCCGAGCATCTCTTCCGTCACCCTCGGGTCCACTGAGCGGACGTCCTCATCCGTCAGGTCCTCGAGCTGGCAGCCCTTATTCTCACAGAGCTTCACCATCCTGCCGACTATGTTATGGGCTTCTCTGAATGGTATGCCGTTCTGGGCCAGGTGCTCTGCTATGTCTGTCGCGTTCAGGAATCCGACCTTAAGGGCATTCTCTATCTTATCGCGCCTGAACTCAGTCTTCTCAAGCATCTTACCGAATATCTCCAGCGAGATCTTCCATGTGTCCACAGCGTCAAACACGCCTTCCTTATCTTCCTGGAAGTCCTTATTATACGCGAGCGGCGTCCCCTTCATGACGGTAAAAAGCTGCATCATGTCGCCGTAGACTCTGCCGCTCTTACCGCGGAGGAGCTCTGCCATGTCAGGGTTCTTCTTCTGCGGCATTATGCTGGAACCTGTGCAGAAACTGTCGTCTATAGCTATATATGAGAATTCTGACGAGTTCCACCAGACGAATTCCTCTGCCCATCTGGAAATGTGCATCATGGAGATGGACGCGTCGCTTAAGAATTCCAGCATGTAATCGCGGTCGCTTACGGAGTCCATGGCGTTCTCAGTCGGAGCCTTAAAGCCGAGCTCCTCAGCCGTCTGAGCCCTGTCGATCGGGAATGTAGTCCCGGCGAGGGCGCAGGCTCCGAGCGGGCAGTAGTCCATTCTGTCCAGGCAGTCCTGAAGCCTCTCTATATCCCTCTTAAACATCTGGAAGTAGGCCATCATCATGAAGCCGAGTGTTATAGGCTGGGCGTGCTGGATATGAGTGAATCCAACGGTTATGGTATCCTTATAATTCTCAGCCTTCTCCAGGATCACGCTCTCCAGGTCTATTAAGTCCTTCAGGATGGCCTTGATTTCCTTCTTAAGGTAAAGGCGGCCGTCCACCTGGCACTGGTCATTCCTGGACCTGGCCGTGTGCAGCCTCTTCCCGGCGTCTCCTATGTCCTGAGTCAGCCTGCCTTCTATTCCCATGTGGATATCCTCGTCATCCACGTTGAATACTATCTCACCTGACTCTATCTCACCGCGGATCTTCTCCAAGCCGCTGATGATCTGGTCTCTATCCTCTTCCGAGATTATGCCCTGCTTAGCCAGCATCCTGGCATGGGCTATGCTCCCGTTAATATCCTCATTATACATTCTCTGGTCAAAGAAGACAGACGCGTTGAATTTCTTAACGAGCGCGTCCATGTCCTTCTCGAATCTACCGCTCCAAAGCGCAGCCATATATTTCCCCCTCTTATTTTATAGTTGAATTAGATCTTAACGTATGTTTTCTATATTTCCTATTGCGGCGGGCGGCATCCCACAAAAATGTTTTTATTCTGTCCTTCACCAGCATGGTGCGTTCTATAAAAATCTTAACAAGTTGATTTTTTATAGACTTTTTCTATAAAAAATATTTTTTTCTTGTAGATACCACAGGTCTTCATGACCCCATTGCCAGCTCAGTGAGTTCATATCGCAATTAGGCTTTGCGAAATCAACTAAGAAGTCGTCAATTCCGAATAACTCCGTGCAAATCCGTCTCTCAGCAAGCTGAAAGTGCCCGTCACTCCGTGCACTCAAGATACGATCAACATGTATCCAAAAGAATTTCTTTATTTTTATAGAATTATTCTATAAAAAATCGAAAAAACGAAATTTTTATAGAACTTGACAACCGTGAAATTTCGTGATTCAAGCCAAGCCAGCAATCGCAAGTTCGGAATTTCCGTAAATGCTGAAAACAAATCTCCGTAATTCCGCAATGTCGATATCATCAGCAGCAGAACGGGAAGAAGCAAGGCAATGCATAGCACATAGGGAAGTCCTGACCGCCGCCGTAGCCCTGCATGTCGGACCTGCCGCCGTAGAAGCTGCCCGCGCCGTTCATCTGCGCGTATACCTGCTGATATTCCTTATTATTCGGGTCCATGTCCATAGCTTGGCGGACCTCCCTCATACCCTCGGATGTACGACCGCGCTCATAGGCGACGACGCCGTTCAGGAACATCCACTCTGCAGTGTGGTCGGATTCAGCCGCGAGCAGCCGCTCCGCCGTCTGAAGGTCCCCGCGCATAATGGCCGCCCGGATCTCATTAAGCGGCCCCCCGCCGCTGAATCCGGAGTAACCCTGGCCATAGTACCCCCCGGTGCCGTACCCGGATCCGGCGCCGTAGCCCGCACCCGAGCCATAACCTGATCCGGCGCCCGATCCGCCGCTATGACCTCCGGTCAAAGCCTCGTAAGCCTCATTTATTTCGCGCATCTTCTCTTCCGCCAGATCCTGAAGCGGATTCCCCTGATATTTATCAGGATGGTACTTCTGGACCAGCTTCCTGTAAGCCTTCTTAATCTCTTCCTGCGAGGCGCCCCGGCTCACGCCCAGCACCTCATACGGATCTTTACTCATCCTTCTGCCCCTTTATTATCTCCTCAGTCTTCGCCCGAAGCCCGAGATAAGTTATGTTCTCTATTAAATCCAGGTCTTTCTTAGGATCCAGCAGATCCAGATCCTGGCCCAGCAAGCCTAGATGCCTGTAAAGCGCCGGCCTTAAGTCTTCCGCCGCGGAGTCTCTATCCTCCCCGTACTCCATGACCAGCGGGTTGTAATTCCCCGACTTCATGTCGTCCCGAAAATCATCGAGAGCGTCTATCAGATATATCCATCTGCCCAGGCTGGACCCGGCTTCAGCCATTACCCTGACCCGGCGCTCTCCCGCTTCACGGTTGAATTCATCGCAGCCTGAGAATATGACCTTCATGACTTCAGCGAATAGATCCGCCATCAGGTCACAAGACTTCTCTTCCGCTTTCTCTGCCCGGTAGAAAGCTTCCAGCCTCGACCTTATTAAAGCCGCCGCCTCGTTCCTTCTCCCGCAGGCTTCCGCGTAGGCTCCCGCGAAAATCTTAAGAGCCGCCCCTGAAGCGGCTTTCCCGTCCTGCCTGTCATCTCGCATTTTCTCATAAGCCAGGATCACAGTCATATCCGCCGCGTAAGCATTATATTTAGATTTTATCACAGGTTTAGCCTTAATATGATGAAGAATGCATTTTTCCCGTGAAATATTATCAGCGTCCGCGTTGACCGACGACAGCAACAATGCTAGAAACGTCATGTCGTAACTTAAGAGCATCCGCGCCTTCTGCCCATACCTAGCCCCCAGCTCCTTACAAAGCCCGCAGTAATAGCCCTGGTACCTATCTAGCTCGTCCGCCGTCATATTATCCTTAATAGCTCTGACATACCCGTACATTCATTCTCCACCCAGCAAAGCCGCTCAGCAGCCTCAGTCATCCGACCCACATAGCAAGGCCACACCGATCCTAATCATCCGACCCGGCAGCAAAGCCATTTCGGCCGCTTTTCCGTCCCGGCGTTTTCTTAAGATTCTTAAGAAAACAGACCGTCAATTCTTAAGAAACTCCTTAAGATTTTAATATCTCTTAAGAAATTTATTCCGTACCCATTTATATGCGATACTAGGAATATTAGCCCAAACAAGGGTGAATTGCAAGGTTTTCCCGAAATATGACGGTTTTTCACAAAAGACTCATCAACTTGACAAAATCATAGAATGTATTATTATTTTCATTAAGATTTCTTAAGAACTCCGACTTTACTGGAGGAAGTTATAGCACAGGAAAATTCGGTATAGAAACATGGAAAGCTCGAAGATAAGAAACATCATAATGACATTAGCCATGGCAGTCATCTGCCTCGTGATCATGACCGGCACTGCCCTGGCAGCGACAGCTACGAGGAACGGCAGGGTCTACACCCACCCAGCCGACAGCTACGACTCCAATAAGCAGCTTTTCGACGGAATAGACGTAAGCGCTTGGCAGGGGTCCATAAACTGGTCTAAGGTAAAGACCGGAAGCGGCACAGACTTCGCCCTCATCAGATGCGGTTTCACTTCCCTTTCCACATTTAAGACATACCAGGACAGCAGGTTCTTGGAATACGCTAAGGGAGCTAAGGCTAACAACCTGGCTATCGGTTTCTACTACTATTCCAACTGCGCGACTATCGCCGAAGCAAAGACAGAGGCTAATTTCGTCGTTAACATGATAAAGAAGAACGGTTTCACACCGCAGCAGCCTGTTATCATGGATTACGAGTTCGGTCAGGGAAGACTTCCAGCTAAGTGGAATTCCTGGGTGAAGAGCGGCGGCATTAAGTACGCGAGAAAGCGTATGTCCAATAATGTCATAGAGTTCATGAACGTTATCAGGGCGGCGGGATACACCCCTATGTTCTATTCATACATCTCTATCAGCGACATCGTGAGCAACCCTGCCGGCTGTAAGGTGAACATGGACGATATACAGAAGTCCGGCTACAGCGACCTTTGGATGGCTCAGTATTACAGCAAACTCCAGTATTCTCTTCCTGTAAACTACTGGCAGTATTCCTCCACAGGCTCCATTTCAGGCATTAAGGGCAGCGTGGACAGAAACTTCTGGTACTATAATAAGAAGGGGTCCGGAACTCATGCCGGGACTAAGTCCATCAGGAAGGCTAAGGCTACGCTCACATATTCCCAGATGAAAGTAACGGGAAGCCCGGTCATAAACGGCGTCACCGTTAAGTACGGCACTAAAAAGCTCACGGAGAATAAGGACTACGTACTCTCCTACATGAATAACGTGAAGAAGGGAACTGCCTGCATAATTCTGAAGGGCATCGGCGCCTACTCTAACGATATCTGCCTGACATATAAGATCGGAACTAAGAATGTAAAGACAGCCGTTGAGCCTAAGCCGGAGCCAAAACCGGAACCTAAGCCGGAGCCTAAGCCTCAGACAGAGGAAGAGAAGATAAACGCTCCTAATAATAAGGAAGTCACATCTAAGTCCCCTGCTCAGGTGAAGGTAAGCTCTACGGTCGTCAACTGCGACACGAACGAGCAGACCATAACGTTCAAGAAGGTTTCCGGAGCCACAGATTATACTCTCGGCTACAGGCTGGACGACGCTAAGTGGAAATACGTCAGCACTAAGAAACAGCTGACCTACACTCTTAAGGTCAAGGATAACGTCCGCGTGGCGACAGTCGTCCGCGCCGAGAAGAAGGTAAATTCTAAGACTACCTACCACGGTAAGTGGTCTAAAGCTTACTACCGCGTCATGGCAGATAAGGATCTGAAGGCGTCTCTGGATCAGACAGCAGCTAACGTTACGTTCTCATGGGACCCGAACAAGCAGGGCGCTTACCTCCTGACATATAAAGCCGGAGACGGACAGAGCCAGCTCATAAACACAGCATCAGCATTTGCTACGGTCCAGACACAGCCTGACACAGTTTACACGGCCAGCTGCACACCGTACACAACTGTGAACGACATAAATTACGTCGGAGCGTCCGGCGATTCCACGACAGTATTCGCCTCCGCGACTAAGAGCACTAAGTGGACCCGCAAAGGGCTTAAGTCTCGTTACGTCCGTATTACCTGGGATAAGAAGAACTGCGCCGGCTATAAGGTGAAGTGGTCTCTTAAGAAGAACATGAAGCTGGCTAAGACGAAGAACATTAAGGACCCGAAGACGAACACACTCGTCATAAAGGGTAAGAAAGCGACAGTTTACTACGTTACGATCACGCCTTACACAGTCGTGGACGGTAAGACACTCTACGGCCAGACGTCACCTGTTAAGGCAGTGAAGACGAAGAAATAAATTTGTCTCATCACGGTATTCTGGGGGATAGCGAAAGCTGTCCCCTTTTTTGTGCTCTGCAGGAATGATTTAGCTAAATTGCTGGGCTTGCTTTGCTTAATGAGTTTGCTTTGCTAATAGGAATGTATGGTGATAAAAGCAATGCGTTGATATTGCTTGCAAAGCGAAGACAGCCGAGGTGGACTTTGACGACAAGAGCCCTATCACAATTTCCAGTATTTGTCAAGTTCTATAAAAATCGGCGTTTTCGAATGTTTTTATAGAACTCACTGGCAGTGCCAGGTGTCGATTCTAGTCCGCGGATCTGAATATCTTCCAATAATCCCCGTACAGCCTCTTTCCCTTGCGGTCGAGAGCCTTCAGGGTCTCACTCTTCTTAAGCACTTCATCAGAAGCGAAGAGCGCCGGATCGTTCCTCTCGGGCTTAGACATCAAGGCCCTGGCACCCTCGTTCGGTGTGCTGTAACCTAAGTACTCGTAATTCTTATAAGCCACATCCGGCCGGCACATGTAGTCTATCCACTTCTCGGCGTTAGACTTATGAAAAGCGTTCTTCGGTATGCACCAGTTATCTACGAAGACCTCCGTCCCCTCTTTCGGTATGACGTAACTGAGCTTCTTATTAAGCCCGGTGCTGTAGATTATCTCGCCATTCCAGACAGTTCCGATCTCAGCCGCGCCACCGATGAGCGAGTCGCGGGCGGAATCATTAGCGTAGCGGTAAACGAGTGGCTTCTGGGCTATAAGCCTGTCGCAGGCCTTCTTAAGCTCAGCCTCCGACAATGTATTAATGGAGTTCCCGTCAGCCTTAAGAGCGATCGCGAACGTATCTCTCATGCTGTTCATCATGACGATCTTACCCTGGTACTTCTTATCCCAAAGGTCATTCCAAGAATCGACGCTTCCTTCCGGCACCCTGGCCTTATCATACATGATGACCGTGTAGCCCCACTGGTAAGGCACAGCGTACTTATTCCCCGGATCATAGTTTTCCGCCATATCCAGATACCGCTTCCCGATGTTTTTATAATTCGGGAGCTTGGACTTATCTATCTCGGAGAGAAGCCCCTCTTCACTCATTTGCTGGACCATATAAGCGTCCGGGCAGATGACGTCGTAGACGCCTGCCCTGTTCTTTATCACAGGGTACATCTCCTCGTTCGTGTCGTAAGTGTCGAGTATGACCTCGATCCCGGTCTCCTTCTGGAAGTCTTTCACGACCTGAGGATCCACGTAGTCGCCGTA
The DNA here is from genome assembly GCA_029009055.1 of Eubacteriales bacterium. Lineage (GTDB taxonomy): Bacteria > Bacillota > Clostridia > Peptostreptococcales > Anaerovoracaceae > Aminicella. The sequence goes on from JAQXJR010000021.1 coordinate 20,978, forward strand.
CGAATACACCCTGACCTCGTTCTTATCCTTCGCGCCGCAAGACGTTAGAAATGCCAGGGCTATCAGCGATACCAGGATGGCTATGCAGCAAAGGGCTTTGCTATATTTTCTAATTCTATTATCCAATGATACTCCCTAAACTCAACTTTCTGCTGGACAGCTTATCCGCCAGCCCCAGTATCACTATGCCGGCTATGAATATCACGGTCGAAATGGCGATGAGCGACGGCCTGATGCCCACTTTCGCCTGGCTGTAGATCAGTGTCGATATGGTGTCGACTCCGGCGCCGCGGGTGAAGTGGGTTATGACGAAATCGTCTATGGATATGGTGAACGACATCATGAAACCGGCCGAGATGCCTGGCATTATCTCCGGGATTATGACCTTACGGAAGGCGTACTCAGGCGTCGCGCCCAGGTCGAGCGCCGCCTCATAATGCAGCCGCCCCATCTGCCTCAGCCTCGGCCAAACGCTCAGGATGACGTAAGGAAGACATATCGTGACGTGAGCCGCGAGAACGGTCCCCCAATTCAGGTACAGGCCTATGGCTATGAAGAAGAGCATGAGGCTGATCCCGGTCACTATGTCGGCGTTCAGCAAAGAAATATTATTAAGCGCGTCTATCGCGGTCCTGGTTTTCTTTGACACGAAAAGCATGCCTATGCAGCCCAGGGTGCCGATCATGGTCGCGATGGCGGACGCTATGAGACCTATGGAGAACGTGTTCCTCACGGCATGGGCCACAGCCGCGTCGTGGACCATCTCTCTATACCAGACCAGAGAGGCGCCGTTCCACTTAAACATGGACTTACCCGAGTTAAAGGAAAGGACTATTAAAAGCGCCACAGGCAGGTATATGAAGCCCATGATGATTATCAGATAGACGACAGAAGGTATATTAAGCTTTCTTCTCATTCTCACCCTCCACATCTTCGCCGAAACGGGCGGAAACCACCATGCCGATAACTATGAACAGCATCATGACTAAGGACAGGCCCGAGCCCAGGTTCCAGTCAGCGCTGGTCGTAAATTCCTGCTCTATTATGTTTCCTATGAGGAAGACCTTACCTCCTCCCAGGAGGTCTGTGATGGCGAATGTAGTCAGGGCCGGCATGAAAGTCATGGTGACTCCCGACACGATACCCGCTGATGTCAATGGGAGCACGACCTTTCTCATAATGGTCCCGTTAGATGCTCCCAGGTCGGCCGCCGCTTCGAGCACGCTCTCATCTATCTTCACCATCTGGTTATATATAGGGAGCAGCATGAAAGGAAAGAAGTCGTATACCATGCCGATGACCACAGCTGCCGGCGTGTTCAGCACCGGCCTATAAGGCAGTGACAGGAAGCCGAGCACCGTATCCAGGAGCCCATTCTTATCCAGTATTACCTGCCAGGCTTGGATCCTGAGCAGGGAGTTCACCCACATAGGGATGAAGAATATGAATGTCATGAGCCTGGAACCGATCTTACCAAGCTTCCTTAATATTACCGCCAGCGGAAAAGCCATGATGAAGCATACGATCGTCGCCATAGCCGAATATACGAGTGATAGTCCTATAGCCCTTAAATGCACAGGCTCGAAGGCCGCGGCTATGTTCTCCAGCGTGAATCCCCCGTCTATATTCGTAAGACCGTAATAGACGACCAGAAGCAGCGGGAGCGCTATGCCACAGACCATCCAGAAGGCCATAGGAAGCACAGCCATTTTCTTATACATCCAGGTCTATTGCCTCCTCTTCCTTATCTATAGGTTTATGCATTATCTGTATATTGAACGGGATGACATCTATGCTGACTTCCTCTCCGACTTCATGGCTCACAGTGTTCTGCACCAGCCATTCGAAGCCGCCAGCGAGTATGGTCATCTCGTAGTGGATGCCTATGAATATGTTACTTATTACTTTACCGTCCAGCCTGCCCTCGCCCGGTTTTCCTATGATTATATCCTCAGGTCTGATGACGACGTCCACTGGCTTCTCCTCGCCGAAGCCCTTATCGACGCAAGGCCACTCTACGCCGCAGATCCTAACGAGTTCGTCCCTCACCATGACAGAGTCTATGATATTGCTGTCACCGATGAAGTCAGCCACGAAGGCGTTAACCGGCTCGTTATATATCTCTTCCGGCGTCCCCATCTGCTGGATCTTACCGCCGTTCATTACTATGACCTTATCGCTCATGGTCAGGGCCTCTTCCTGGTCGTGTGTAACGTAGATGAACGTTATGCCCAGCTCTTCCTTCAGCCTGATAAGCTCGTACTGCATGTTCTGCCTGAGTTTCAGGTCCAATGCCCCCAGAGGCTCGTCCAGAAGCAGCACTTCCGGCTCGTTCACTATGGCTCTGGCTATGGCTATCCTCTGCTGCTGACCGCCCGAAAGCTGGGATATGTTCCTCTCCTCATACCCCTCGAGATTAACTAGCTCTAAGGCATATTTCACCTTATCCGCTATGTATTCCGGCGATTTCTTCTGGATCTTCAGGCCGAATTCTATGTTCTCCCTGACGTTCATGTTCGGAAAAAGAGCGTACTTCTGGAATACTGTATTCACCCGCCTCTTATTCGCCGGCACGTCGGTGATATCCTCGCCCTCGAAGAAAACCTGTCCCTTATCCGGCTTCTCGAACCCTCCGATCAGCCTGAGCGTAGTCGTCTTCCCGCACCCCGATGGCCCGAGCAAAGTAATGAATTCGTTCTTCTCTACCGAGAGGCTGAAATCGTCCAGGACGTTCTCGCCACCATATGATTTAGTGATGTTTCTTAATTCGATCAGCGGTTCTGTCATCTATTTTCTCCACACAAAAAAAGCCCTTCTAAATAGAAATTATTATACTATACGCAGGTGAAATCGGGCATAGTTTTTTTTTTTCTTTGCAAAGAAAACCCTGCGAATTCCCCTCGGGTTCTGTTCTTCACCGATCGAGTGCCCTTAACACGCAGCCCGATGACACCATCTAAATTTGATGTGTTTGGCTCTATTCGGAATCAAGTCAATTTTACACTAAGTTCCGACTAGAGTTGATTTCGATAAATTCAGGACTATATAAATAAATCCAGGACTATGTAAATAAATCCAGGACTATGTAATTGAAATCGAAAGCCACTCACATATGTGACATAATTTCGAATTTGAGAAAATCATTGATGTGGAGTTCATAGCGGCTTGAGGTTTGGGTCTTTGCGGCGCAGGATTGCGGGCGGGCGGCCGCTTGGAGTCTCTGGAGCTTGCGATGGCTGGCTTTGCGACTCGCGGCTTTAGGACATTGCGCTTTGCGGCACGCATACTTACGCACCAAGTTATGCATTTTGATGCGCTGTCTAGTTTACCATATAAATCAGAGTCGATAAAAAAATAGATTTCGCCGTTTTTTGTAGAAAAATTCGATAAAAATCTTAATAACGATTTGCATACAATCGGATTGTTTTTCAGTCAAGATGCGGATCCCTCTTTCATAGGAACACTTATCCCAGCCCATGGCATTATTGCACGAAATTCTGCCGAATTGACGACATCAAACATATATTCACATCGTCTAACTGCGATTCGTATAGCCGCAACTAGCGCGATCCGTCCCATCTAACTGCACTATGCCCGAGCGACTTGACTTTTTTGTAGAAAAATTCTACAAAAATCGCGATTTTTAAAATTTTTATCGACCGCCTCGCTCGGACTATGGCTTCAAAAAAACATTTTTGGTCGGGAATCCTGCCTCAGGGTTTTCTCCGATTTTAAATCATAACCACCAGTGAAACTGGTGGTTTGTACCAGCCCTAAAAGGGCATTTTACTAGCAGCGTCTCAAGGCGCCCCGAAAGATTCCGTCAACCGCATATCTTCCTCGGGCTGCGCCTAAAGGCGCTCTTTTACTTCTT
>JAQXJR010000022.1 GCA_029009055.1 Eubacteriales bacterium
GTACCAAAGTATTCTGAAGAAAGCTGAATCCGGTGACTACAGCGAGAAGGTCACACCTGTACCCATATCGAACACAGAAGTTAAGCTTCTCCGCGCCGATGATACTTGGTGGGCGACTGCCTGGGAAAGTAGGTCGTTGCCAGTTCAGCTAAAAAGCAGGGCATGCAAGTGTCCTGTTTTTTTAGTATTTCATTTAATAACTACTGTATGAAATACGTGCTTAACGGGACAGCGTAGCGAGCATCCGCGAGCGGAGGAACGAGCCTTACAGATGCGCTGCGAGTGTTGCCGGTTTTCGCATGGAGATTTAAGATTAATTATTTATCCTAATCTATTATAATTAGACTATATTAATGGTAAATTAATCAATTTTGGTAGGAGGATATGAAATGAGTTGGGATGATGTTGTTGGAAAATCTAGTAGCAATAATGATGACCTATATGTTGTTTTACAGGTAGTGTTAACTGAAAAGCTTTTGGGAACCGGGTCAGGTACGGCTAGCTTGACCAATTTACAAAAGGTAATAAATGAGCAGGCTGCCAAGGGATACCGCCTTCATACAATAACAACATCTGCTTCCGGATCAAAAGGTTTCCTTGGAGGAGATAAGATCCAGGCGACTATGGTTTTTGAAAAGGTTGGGATTTTCAGGTAAGGACATATAATATTAAATACCCCGTCGGGAAGGACCGCTATCGGCTTTCTCAACGGGGTATTATTTTAAGACTATTTCGCTATTATTTTAAGATTATATTGCCCGATTGTATTTGGATCATGACTTAAAATACGAAGCCAAGGCTTTATATTTCTTTCCTGACGTGGTTATGCGGGAAACATAGGTGTTATTACCGTTTCTGCCAACTTTCGCGAATTCAATTATCAGCCATTTACCATTCTTAGCCAGAACGCGGACAGGTTTCATCTTCGGCATGCCTTTTATCTTATATGTCTTATTACTGTAAGGCTTTCTCATCCAGAGGACAGAGCCTGAATATGTCGTACTGCTGTATTTAGAGCGGGACTTGAACGCGTAGCCGCCCGCCGCGCCGCAAAACGTATAGTCCTGGCTGGTCTTTATGTCGAAAGATGGGATCTTCCAGATCCTGGATGTCTTAGTCTTGCCAGCCGTGAGCACTCTCACCTCATTATGGTAGTAATCCACGAAATAAAGATACTTATTATCGCTGGCTTCCAACATCGGGCTGGCGCCGGACGTGGAGTAAATCATGATGGTGCGGAGGCGCTTTCCTTTAAGGCTGTACTCGTAGACAGGGTTCCTGTTATCGCTGTGCTGGATGTAGAGCTTGGAATTAGAAAGGACCATCTTAGCGCCATCTGCCATCTTAACGAGAGTTTTCTTCTTCTTCCCGGCTGTGGTCATGACCGCCGCGCCCTTATTTACAGTGACATAAGACGCATCCGCCGTGGTCCTGCGCTGAGCCGTGTAGTAGATCTTACCGGAACGGATGAAAGGAGAGCGGCCTGTCGCGAGCTTCTTAAGCTTCTTACCGTTCGTCTTCATGCGGTAGATGTAGTTCTCAGTGTAAGCGGTCCCGGCATATTTATTCAAAGTAAAGTAAAGATAGCCGCGGTAGCAGCGGACATCGGATACATTGAAAGTGTTCTTAAATGTGCGGATCTTCTTCGCCTTGCCGGTCTTGGCATTGAACCTGTATATGCGGTTGGACGCGCAGAAATACGATGTCTTCCCGCTGTTATTAGTCGCGAATGTAGCGGCGTGAGCAGGCTCGGATTCCAGGGTGAAAGCCAGCATAAGAGCAAATAAAACTGCCGTGAAGGCACATGCCAATTTAGATTTGCTCTTAAATGCGCTGTTAAATGAGTTCGTACATGAGCTCGAACAAGAGCTCGAAAATTCAGGATAGCCAGACATAAGCTTCTCCTCTCTGAGCCGGTGTGGGCTCGCGAATCTACAGCCGAGGCCGGTAAAGGCTCCCGTGCTACTATTATAATAGGCTTAGGCGGAGGGGCTTTCAAGTGTTCGCGCGTGTATACATGTTAAAATTTACCAATTCAACGATTTTAGCTTCCCCATACGGTTGCTTTATAGCCCGCTATAATGTAAAATACTTCCATAGGAGGAGAGGCACATGACATTATTGAAAGCAGTATTCGCGATATTAGTATGCCTTCCCGCACTATTTTTGTTTTTTTACTTATATAAGCAGTTGATAGAGGCTGCCGGCAGTAAATTCGGTTTCTCAGGGACCGGGAAGAAGCGCGGCGGCGGAAGAAACGGGCGCGGCGCGAGGTATCATGACTAGAGGCCTTTTTATTTCTTTCGAGGGTACGGATGGTACCGGTAAATCCACGCAGATAGAACTTTTAAGACGATATTTTCAGGAAGCAGGGCAGGAATGCGTGTATCTCAGGGAGCCCGGCGGCACGGCGATCGGCGAGCGCGTGAGAGAGGTCCTTCTCGATAACAGATCCAGGGGGATGACAGCCAGGACGGAAGCCCTGCTTTACGCTGCTTCCAGGGCCCAGCTGGTCGAGACAGTGATAGAGCCGGCTTTAGAGACCGGAAAGAACGTGATCTGCGATAGATATGTGGATTCCAGCTACGCTTACCAGGAATTTGGAAGGGATCTGGGGAGCTCAGTCGTAGATATAAACGAATTCGCGACCGGAGGCCTCATGCCTGATATGACTTTGCTGCTGATGCTGGATAGGCAGGCTGCCAGGGAGAGAATGGCGGCGCGTGGCGGCGAGGCTGACCGGATCGAGAATGAGGGCGACGCTTTCATGGAGAAGGTGGCGGCTGGCTATTTAAAGGTAGCGAAGCGCTATCCTGACAGGATCCGCGTCATAGACGCATCTAAGGCGCCGGAAGAGATAGCGGCTGAGATCAGGAGCGAGGTCGAGATGCTCCAGGACAGGAAGACGCGCGCGGAAGGCGCGAGCGGTGCTCGCCCTGGAAATTCGGACTCGGAGGAGCTGGAGTAATGCTTCTTTCTGATTACAGGATATACGGCAGCGCGGCTGAGAGGCTGGAGAGAGCCATAGCCGAAGACATGGTCAGCCATGCCTATATAATTGAAGGCGACACAGGAGTCGATAAAGAGGGATTCGCGAAAGCGTTCGCTAAGGCTTTACTTTGCAAAGAAAGACCGGGCAGGGGGTGCAGGACCTGTCCGGCCTGCCGTAAGATAGACGACGAAAATTACGAGGACATGTATATAGTCCGCCCGGGGATGAGTTCGGGGAAGAAGAGCGCGGTGAGCTCCATTAAGGACGCCGACCTAGAGGAACTCCAGAGCAGGCTGCTCTCCAGGCCGTCAGCGGGAGACAGGAATATCGCCATAATATCATCCGCCGGATCCATGACAGCCAGAGCACAGACCAGGATCTTGAAGACATTGGAAGAGCCGGCTAAGGGGACTGTGATCATGCTGCTTCTCGAGAACTCGCTCGAGCTGCTCCCGACCATAAATTCCCGCTGCGTTAAGATCAGGCTCGTTTCGAACAGCGATGGAAATGAGACGGAATGGACCGGTTTCGCGGCTGAACTGCTTAATAGTATAAGAAAAAGAGGGTATTTCTTCGATATTAAGAAGATGCTCGATAGTAAGATAAGTTCCAGGGAGGACGCCCTGTCCCTGCTGGACGCGGTAGAGGAGCAGTTCTCGGCCGATATGCACGAAAACGGGGCGAAATACGGGCTGGAAGGCTGCAGCCAGGCAGTTCAGACCGTCGAGGACACGAAGAAAGCTATAAGGATGAACGCGGGCTATAACTATGCCATACGCGCTCTCGTCCTGAAATTGGAGGACATCATATAATGACGGAAATCGTTGGAGTTAAGTTCAATATGTGCGGCAGGATGTACTATTTCAGCCCGGGCGAACTCGTTTTCGCTAAGGATGAGGGCGTAATAGTAGAGACTGCCAGGGGAACGGAATACGGGATCGTGACTTTGGAAAATACTGAAGTCTCGGACGATCAGATCGTCCAGCCGCTGAAGAAGGTAGTCAGGAAGGCCAGCGACGACGATATAAGGAAGCACGACCGTAACATGGCCCAGAATGACGAGGCTAAGAGGATCTGCAGAGAGAAGATCAGAGAGCACGGCCTCGAGATGAAGCTGATAGACGTGGAATACACGTATGATAATAATAAGATAATTTTCTATTTCACAGCCGATGGAAGGGTCGATTTCAGGGAACTGGTAGTGGACCTGGCATCTATTTTCCACATGAGGATAGAGCTCAGACAGGTGGGAGTAAGAGACGAAGCCCGCATGCTGGGAGGCATAGGATGCTGCGGTAAGAGCCTTTGCTGTTCTTCATGGATGAGGGATTTTCAGTCCGTATCCATTAAGATGGCTAAGACACAGAATCTGTCGCTGAATCCGTCTAAGATTTCCGGCGTCTGCGGGAGATTGCTCTGCTGCCTGAATTTCGAGAATGACACGTATAAGGAGTTGAAGAAGGGCATGCCTTCTCTCAACGAGCGCGTGCAGACGGAGAAGGGCCTGGGTAAAGCCGTAGACACAGACATCTTAAGAGGCATAGTTAAGGTCAGACTCTACTCCGGCGAAGTTGACAGGAACGGTAACGAGAAGCTGGATTCCGATATATACGAATTCAAGAAGGGCGAGCTCAGATGCCTGGGAAGAGGAACTTTCGCGGATCTGGGCGAAGTAGGAGAGTTCATCCCTGAACACGATGACGTGGAGGACGAGGAAGAACTCGAAGTAATGCCTGAGGTGGAATACAATTCACCGAGCCTGGAGATAGAAAACCGAAAACTCAACAGAGAAGAGCAGGAGCGCCGCTTTAAGAAAGTGAACGCTGCCAGGCTCGACGCGCCGGAGAAGGCAGAAAACAGGGATGAGACCGCTTTCGGGTCAGAAGAAGAGGTCGGCGAAGACCGCAGTGTAGAAGCAGACGATAATAAGTCAGAAGAGGCTTCAGAAGCAAAGAACAACGGCCGAGGACGCCGGGGCGGAAATCGCAGGAGAAGAGGCAGGAATAAGGACGCTGCCTCCGCGAATGGCGGCAGGGCAGATGAAGATAAGTCCGGTTCAGAAGAAGGCGCTTCCGGAAGGAATGACAGGAAGGGTCAGAAAGCAGGAGGAAACGGAAAAAGGCGCAGAAGGAGAAGAAACTCCGGAGAAGAAGCTGAAGGTCGTAATGGCGGCGAAGGCCAGGGCGGCAGAAGCAGGCGCGATGGTCGAGGCGGCAGGGCTGATGGCCGTGAAAACAGAGGCGGCCGAGATGAGGCCAGGAGCCGCGGAAACAGAGGCGGTCAGAGGCAGCGCGGGAAAGCTGATAGCGAGAGACGAGTGGCCGGGCGTGACAGCCGTGGCAGCGAAACGAAGTCAGAAGGACAGGGCGCTAGACGCAGGTCCTCAGGCCGCAGGAGAAACCGCGGGAATGACCGCGGAGAGAAACAGAGCCGCGAGGAATAAGCTTCGGGGATCCGCCCGAAGAGAAAGCGGGGACGCGATTTGATCAGGCTTGATTCCACGGGATTCGATGATTTGAAGATATATCAGGATGACAGATTATTCTGCTATGGCGTGGACGCTGTGATGATAGCCGCCTTCGCCGCCGGATATATCAACAGGAGGCGGGTGTACAGTAATGCATGCGACCTGGGTACGGGAAACGGCATAATCCCCCTCATACTGTCCCATAAGACGAAGCTCGAGAAGATAGTCGGAGTCGAGATAAACCGGGATAACATAGACCTGGCCGAGACGACTGCCGAAGAGAACGGGCTTACCGGGAGGCTGACATTCATTAACGCTAATGTGGCTGATATTGGTAAGAATAAGTCGGATGGCGGGGCGTCTGGGCTCGAGCCTGCTTACGAACTGGGCCAGGGGTCTTTCGACGCTGTGGTCTCCAATCCCCCTTACATAGCTGAGGACGGGGGCATTAAATGCGATTATAACGCTAAGACCCTGGCCCGCCACGAGGTGACTGCCGATCTGGAAGATTTCCTTTCCGCGGCGGCCTACCTTATGAAGGATAGAGGTGAGCTGTTCATGATCCATAAGGCTTTCAGATTCTCAGAGATAGTTGAGAAAGCCGCCGGGCACAGGCTGGAGCTTAAAGACGCCCAGCTCATAAGCGGGAAGCCAGAGGGTGAGCCGGAGCTAGCCATGTTCAGGTTCATTAAAGGCGGAAATCCCGGGGTCCACTTCCTACCCCAGCTGAATATAAGGGAGAACGACGAGAGCTTCTCGAAGAGGCTCTTAGTGATGTACGAAAGGGAATAGGCGGCCCGGAGGGAGGAATTGCGGGGCGGCTTTGCTGGCTCGGATTTCGAGCAAAGCCATGACGCTTGCGTCAGGCGCTGCCCGGAGGGAGGCGCGGCGAGTTCCCCTTGCTATAGACACTTAGCCATTAAATTGTTGAAGCTGGCATTAAATGGTATAATAACGGTAAATTTTTCAGGAGGCATTTAAGCATGATCACGATCAATGTACACGATTTACTGGTAGGGATAGTTCTCATAGCCCTGGCGGTCCTCATCATCTGCCTGGTAGTACTCACCATACACCTGATTAAGACCATTAAGAAGACGAATGAAGTCATGGAGGACGTTTCTAAGGTCTCGGGCATAACGGCGAAGCACGCTGACAAGGCGGATAAGGTCATAGGCGACGTGACATCAGCGCTCTCGGACCTGTCGGAAGCTGTGAAGGGGAATAAAAACCTGATCGGAGCTGTCGTGAATTTAGGTAAGGCAGTCGCTTCAGGCGCTTCTTATGTTAAGAAAATGAATGACGACGAAGAAGCGAACTGATAGGCGGATAATTAGCCGAATAATATATGGTTGAATAGTTGATGTAACTAAAGATTGTTTGTTTTTTGAAAGGATCGTAACATGAAATCTACCGGAATAGTCAGACCAGTAGACGCTCTCGGGCGTGTGGTCATCCCAATCGAACTCAGAAGGAACTTAGGGATAGGTAAGGATGATTCCCTGGAAGTGTTCGTGGAGGGAGACAGCATCGTCCTGAAGAAGTATTCCCCTCGCTGCGTTTTCTGCGGCGAAGATAAGAACGTCAGGGAAGTGCGCGGTAAGTATATCTGCGAGGACTGCCTGGACGAGCTGAAGAAGCTGTAGAGGGACCGTATAATCGGTATTTTTAGTTTGTATTTGGTATGTCTTTTACGCCGGAAGAGGGCTGAGACGGGGCTTATGCCTTGTTTTCGGACCCGTGGCTTCGGGCGCCGGGACGGAGGAATAATTTGGCGAAATTTCTAGTTCAGAAGAGTGATCCGCTATGCGGAACTGTAGATATCAGCGGGGCTAAGAACGCGGTCCTGCCGCTCATGGCTGCTGCTATGCTGGCGGACGGCGAGTGTATCATAAACGATGTTCCTGCGCTAAGGGACGTGGATGTCATGAAGGGGATACTGGAGTCCTTAGGCGTTAAGACGGAGGAAATGGGTCCGTCTGTCCTTAAAATCCAGGCCGAGGAGATATCCACTAATGAGGCTGACTATAACCTGGTTAAGAGGATGAGAGCGTCTTTCCTGGTAATGGGCCCGCTTCTCGCGAGGACGGGAAGAGCTAAGGTCCATATGCCGGGAGGCTGCAGCATAGGTTCCAGGCCTATAGACCTGCATCTTAAGGGTTTCAGGGCTCTGGGAGCTGAGGTCATATCCGCCGATACTTACGCCGAGGCTATAGCTCCGGAAGGCGGGCTGGTAGGCGCCGAGATCTACCTGGATTTCCCAAGCGTAGGCGCGACAGAGAATATCATCACTGCCGCTGTTTTAGCAAAGGGTTCCACTGTATTGGAGAACGCTGCTCAGGAGCCTGAGATCGTAGACCTGGCCAACTTCCTAAATAAAATGGGAGCCAGGGTCAGAGGCGCCGGAACAGACACCATTAAGATAGAAGGAGTCGAGAGGCTCCATGGCTGCGAACACACAGTCATCCCTGACAGGATAGAGGCAGGCACATTCATGCTGGCAGCCGCTATCACCAGAGGAAACATACTTATCAGGAATGTCCTTCCGGATCATATAAAGCCTATAACGGCTAAACTCCGTGAGTGCGGCGTCGTTATCCAGATGGAAGACGAGGGCATGAGAGTGATAGGAGATCAGAAGGAACTGGTATCCACAGACATTAAGACCATGCCTTATCCGGGCTTCCCGACTGATATCCAGTCGCCTTTCATGGCTTTCCTCACGACCGTTCAGGGACCGAGCACTGTAATAGAGACAGTGTTCGAGAACCGCTTCATGCACGTGGCTGAGCTGAACAGAATGGGAGCTAACATAACTACGGACGGCAATAAGGCTATGATACCGGGTGGGTCCACGCTGGAAGGAGCCCAGGTCATAGCGACAGACTTGAGAGCCGGAGCCGCTATGGTGCTGGCAGGTCTCTACGCTGAGGGAACGACTGAGATCTCCGAGATCTATCATATAGAAAGAGGATATGAGAGATTCGTGGAGAAGTTCCGCGCTCTGGGCGCTAACATCATGAAAGTGAACAACTGATCCGCTGCTGATTATTGGAGGTACAGGAAATGCCGGATATTAAATTTCTCGAACTTCTGTCTAATGATTATCCTAACATTCTCGCCGCTTCGGCAGAGATAATAAACCTGAACGCTATCCTGGCCCTGCCTAAGGGAACAGAATACTTCCTCAGCGATATCCACGGTGAGCACGAGGCTTTCATCCACATGCTGAAGAGCGCTTCCGGAACCATTAAGGCTAAGATAGACGAGCATTACGGAGGTGTCCTGGACGATACAGACAGGGAAGATCTGGCGGCCTTGATATATAACGCTGACGCCGAGATAAAGCGCAGGAAGAAATCCGAGCCTGATTTTAATAAATGGTGCAGCACAGTGATGTACAGGATGATAACCATTTGCCAGTCGGTATCAACTAAGTACACCAGATCTAAGATAAGACGCCGCATGCCGAAGTACCTGGGATACGCCATGGACGAGCTCCTGCACGCGGACGACGAAGCCAATAAGGCTCATTACTATCAGGCCATCATCTCCTCTATCATAGAAGGCGGAATGGCTGAGATATTCATAAAAGAACTGGCTGAGCTCATCAGCACTCTGGCTGTGGACCAGCTCCATATCATAGGTGATATCTTCGACAGAGGAGCTCACCCTGACGATATTATAGACTTCCTGATGAAATACCACGACGTAGACATCCAGTGGGGAAACCACGACGTCCTGTGGATGGGAGCTTCTGTCGGCAACTGGAAGTGCATAGCTAATATTTTAAGAAATAATATTTCCTATAATAACTTCGACATGCTGGAGATCGGCTACGGCATAAACCTGAGACCGCTCGCCACATTCGCGGAGGAAACATATTCCGACGACCCTTGCGACGCCTTCATGCCGCATGTTCTGGATCTTAATAAATACGACCCGGTGAAGAAGGAACTGGCGGCTAAGATGAATAAGGCCATAGCCATAATCCAGTTCAAGCTGGAAGGCCAGGGCATAATGAAGCATCCTGAGTTCCACATGGATAAGAGGCTGCTGCTTGATAAGATAGACTACCTAAAGGGTACTATCACCATCGAGGGTAAGGAATACGAACTTAAGGACACTAACCTTCCGACAGTTAACCCTGAGGATCCGTACACGCTGACCAGGGACGAGACATTCGTCATGGAATCTATCGAAGCTTCGATCCTGAACTCTGAGAAGCTGCAGAACCACATAAGGTTCCTCTATTCGCACGGCTCGCTTTATAAGACTATAAACGGGAACCTCCTCTACCATGGCTGCATGCCTATGGACGAGGACGGAAATTTCCTGGGCATGGACATAGCCGGGAAGCACTACGCCGGTAAGGCCATGATGGACGTGCTGGACGATGAGATCAGGGACGTCTACTTCGCGCCGGAGAAGTGCAGGATAGGCGGTAACAGAGGCGACATAATGTGGTACCTCTGGGAAGGCGCTGACTCCCCATTATTCGGCAAAGATAAGATGACGACTTTCGAACGTCTGTTCATCGCTGATAAGGCGACTCATACTGAGCAGACGAACTCATATTACAAAGCCATAAATAAGCGGTCTACCTGCGAGAACATACTCCGCGAGTTCGGCCTCGACCCTACGCGCGGTAAGATCCTTAACGGTCACGTGCCTGTTAAGAGTAAGGAAGGCGAAAGTCCTGTCCGCGGAGAAGGTTTGCTGTACATTATCGATGGCGGCATAGCTAAGGCTTACCAGAAGAAGACGGGCATAGCCGGCTACACGTTCATATTCAACTCCAGATTCATGGCACTGGCTGAGCATAAGCCATACAGCCCGCTCCAGCCGGACGGCAGTCAGGTATTCCATTCACCGGTGATAAAGACTGTGCAGAACCTGCCTGAGAGAATGCTGATCGTGGACACAGATAAGGGTAAGATGCTGAACGAGCAGATAGACGACCTGAAAGCCTTGATACAGGCTTATAAGGAAGGTATCCTGAAGGAGCGCGACACCGCTGAAGAGAGGATGAAGTAGACCGGGCTTTCCGCTCTTGTCACCCAGCAAAGCCGAATCGCTTTCTGTCCCTCCGGGCTCTGGCTCGGCGCTGGTTTTATAAAGCCAATTTAGTGAAAATAGTAATAAAATCCAGCCCTGCCAGTGAGATTTATCATTGACAGGGCCGGTTTTTATCAGTATAATATTTAACCGTAGTGAAAAACTTAAGACATGCGCCACTAGCTCAATTGGATAGAGTGCCTGACTACGAATCAGTAGGTTGGGGGTTCGAGTCCCCCGTGACGCAGTGAATGAAGGCCATTTCGAGAGATCGGGATGGTCTTTTTTCGTGACATGGGTTGAGAGCTATTTTATGTATGTTTTACATAAGTGTGTCATATAAATGATAGAATGGCGATAGTAAAAGCCGAGAATTCAAGAGCGCGCAATTCCAGAATTTTTGAAAATACTAAGCAATAAGTCGTGCATTAAGACAGTGGTGAAATGTTGGATTTTCTGTAATATTAGTTACCAACCGGCAGAAGATAAGGCTTTGCGGGATAGCGGAAACGCGGGGAGGATGACATGGCGGGACCCGGAAGGAATGTGATAGAGATAAGCGGCCTGAATAAGTCGTTCGGGGATGTGAAGGCCGTTTCAGACCTCAGCTTCAGCGTCAGAGAAGGAGAGCTGTTCGCTTTTCTCGGCGTGAACGGAGCGGGGAAGAGCACGACCATAAATATGATCTGCGGCCAGCTGAAGAGAGACGCGGGCGAGATCACGGTCTGTGGCGAGTCCATAGATAAGGGGATGAGCCATATAGCGGAGAGAATCGGGGTCGTATTTCAGAATTCCGTCCTCGACCAGCCGCTCACGGTAATGGATAATCTGAAGAGCCGGGCGGCTTTATACGGGATAAGCGGGGCGGATTTCAGGAAGCGGCTCGGAGAGCTCTCGGGCCTGCTGGGGCTGGAGCCGCTGCTGAAGAGGCCGGTCGGGAAGCTCTCGGGCGGGCAGAAGAGGCGGATAGATATAGCCAGAGCCTTAATACACGAGCCGGAAATCTTGATACTGGATGAGCCGACGACGGGCCTCGACCCGCAGACGAGGAAGAACATCTGGTGCGTGGTACATGAACTGAGGGTGAAGGAGAAGATGACTGTCTTCCTGACAACTCAT
>JAQXJR010000023.1 GCA_029009055.1 Eubacteriales bacterium
ATACTAGACATAGAGAGCATTTGGTTCACATTCCTTTCGTGGTTTTGTGGTTATTACTTAGAATGGAACAACCGATGCTCTTTTTCAATGTCTAATTTTCTCTTCTCTTATTTTTCATCCCCCAGAAATCCGTGAAGAACCTTTTATTTGACCGGAAATTCAGGCGCGGAGCGAGGTGCTGCGGGGAGGCTTTGCAAAATAAAACCTCCACCCTGGGGGATGGAGGTAGATAGTTAATGTGGTAATTAGAAGATCAGGATGCCGACCAGGGCGGACAGACCGATCCAGATGATCGGGTGCCAATCCTTCGCTTTCGGCACATAGCGGCTGCCGATGAAGACGCAGACCGCGATGGCGACCGCCTTCCAGCTGATGAACGGGTAATACGGCGCTTTCCAGAACGTGAACAGAGACTGCTGAGCGACGAGGAAGCCCGCCGAGCAGATCAAAGCCACGGAAGCAGGCCGCAGGCATTTAAATACGCCCTGCACATAGTGGTTATCGCTGAATTGCTTAAGGAGAACCGCTATGATCAGGATGACTATGATCGATGGCGTGATGAGGCCGAGGGTAGCGATGATGCCGCCCGGCAGGCCGGCGGATGTGAAGCCGACGTAGGTCGCGCAGTTAACGCCCATAGGGCCCGGGGTCGATTCGGAAACCGCCACCATGTCCGCGAGCTGCCCCTGGGTGAACCAGCCGGTCCTTTCGCCCATGTCTGACAGGAAAGGCAGGGTAGCGAGGCCGCCGCCGATCGAGAATAGCCCGGTCTTAAAGAATTCCCAATATAATTTTAAGAGAAGAGCGAATTTCGTCATTTTTCTGCCTCCTCTCCATCGAATTCGTCATTTCCGTCAGTTTTTTCATTTTTATTTTCGCCAGCAAAGCTATCCGCGCTTTCGTCTCTGGCTTGCGCGCCTCCGGTCGTTTCACTGGCGGCGCCGGAAGATGTGGCCGCTGCCTGAGCATCTGCAGTCTCAACAGCTTTATGGCTACGAATCGTCTCGTATACTATGCCGACAGCTATAGCCCCGATGACGATCTTTACAGGGGAAATGTCGACGATTATCGCGAGCACCGCCGCGGCAAGGAAGATCGTTAGGGTTATCTTATCCTTCACGGCGCTCTTCCAGAGCTTGAGCACGGATTCCAGGATGAGCACGACCACGCAGGCACGGATGCCCATGAAGGCCTTCGTTACATACGGGTTTTCCTCGAAACGCTTGATAATGCCAGCGAGCAGCGTGATGATGACCGCGCTTGGGAACACGACTCCCAGGGTGGCGATGATGCCGCCCAGCGTGCCGCGAGTCTTATAGCCTATGAATGTCGCGGTGTTTACCGCTATGATGCCCGGAGTGCACTGGCCGACGGCGAAGTAATTCGCTATTTCCTCGTCCGTGGCCCATTTTTTATTTTCCACTATCTCGCGCTGCAGCATAGGCAGCATGGCCATGCCGCCACCGAATGTCATGACGCCGACCTTAGCGAAAGACCAGAAAAGCTCGGAAAGCGTAGCGCTAGGTTTTTCCTGATTATCAGCCAATTCTTCCTCCTAATACCAATTACTCGTATTTAATTCTGAGCTGCCAGAAGCTCAACGCTTTTATTTTTTGTTGAGCCGTCCGAAATGCTCAGTGATTTTCATTATATCCCCGCAAAGCTCTCTTGTTAAGGTGCCTTGCGGCATCTGCCATGTCCAGTTTCCTTTGATGGTTCCCGGCGTGTTCACTCGGGCTTCACTGCCCAGGCCCAGGTAGTCCTGGATCGGCACGACCGCGAGACCCGCCCCGCTCGCCATAGCAGCCTCGATCAGCGCGAGCGCGGCTTTCGGCTCCGCCATGACCGGTCCCGCCGGTTCCCCTTCGTCATACCCGTCATCAGACCCGTTCTCAGGCGAGCCGATCCCAAGCGCCGGTATCAAGCGCCCCTTAAGCTCCTTACGGATATAAAATGTCAGGAATTTTTTCTTCCAGGCGGGCGCTTCTCTGTACCAGCCGAGAGCGGTGTCGTTATCGTGGGTCCCGGTGTATACGACCGCGGGACCATTGAAATTTATAGGCAGGTGGGGGTTCGTCCAGTCGGAGTCGAACGCGAACTGCAGGACCTTCATGCCCGGAAGTCCTGCATCGCGGATCATCTGGTGGACGTCTTCCGTGATGTAGCCCAGGTCTTCCGCTATGAGGCTGACATCCCCGAGCTGGGCGCGGATCTCATTGAAAAGTCCCGTTCCCGGCCCTTTCTGCCATTCGCCTTCGAGGGCGGTCGGCGCGCCTGCCGGGATTTCGTAGTAGGCTTCGAAGCCGCGGGTGTGGTCCAGCCTGATGACATCGTAGTAGTCGAGGTTTCTCTGGAGCCGTCTAATCCACCAGGCGTACCTATCTTTCTTCATCTTCTCCCAGTCGTAGACCGGCGTTCCCCATAGCTGTCCTTCCGCAGCAAAGGCGTCTGGCGGGCAGCCTGAGACTTTGTCTAGCGACCCGTCCGGCCGGGTCTTGAATAGGTCCCTGTGGGCCCAGAGGTCGCATCCGTCCCGACCTGGGTAGAATGGCATGTCGCCTATGATTTTTATTCCTTTACTATGGGCATAGTCGCGGATCTTCTTCCATTCTGATGAGAATTCCAGCTGCAGGATCTTATGAAACCGGACATCGTCCGCGAGTTGCTCGCCCCATGCCGCAATGGCTTCGGGCTTTCTCAGCCTTATTTCTTCCGGCCATGTCAGCCACTCCGGCGTGCCGAAGTGCTCGCTCAAGGCGCTGAATAGGGCGTGGTCGTCCAGCCGGTCTTTATTGAGCAACTCGAAGTTTTCCATCCTGTCCGAACAGCCGTGCCCCGCGTAGGCACCCTTGCTGCTGGCGGTGCTGCCCAGGTGGGATGGCTGGCGGGTTTGCTTTGCTGAGTCGCAGCTAGCGCCAGCGATCTTCGCCTCGAAGCCTGTCTTATCCCGCAGAAAAGCCTGTTTCAGCACGTATTGGAAATGCCTCGGGTCGTGGAACTCTGCAAGGTCATCCAGGTCCTCCCGTGAGAGCACGCCCTTCTGATAAAGGGTCTCAGGGTCGAGGAAGGCCGGGTCGCCCGCGAAACATGACGTCGGCATGTACGGCGACAGCGCGGTCCCAGCGGGGTTCAGCGGTAAGATCTGCCAGTAGCTCTGCCCGGCGCCAGCGAGCCAATCGATGAATTCGTAGGCTTCCCTGGAGAACCGACCCCTCCCATATTTCGACCGCAAAGAGAACACCGGCAGCAGTATGCCGCTGGCTTTCGTGTTTTTATCCATATATATGTAGAATCTCCTTTCGTCCGGGCGCTTTACCTTGAGTTGGCCTGGGCTGTCTTGATTTGTCGCGATCATTTTGCTTCAAATCCCTATTATATTGATTTCGCAATCTATATGGAAGTTTTTCGCGGCTTATTATGATTTTTTAAGGAAAGCGCGCCGTTTACCGCCTGCCGCGTATCTGATAGTGATGCTTCGAATCTAGGAATACAGACTCGGATCACAATTCCCAGCATTTGTCAAGTTCTACTAAAATTGCGATTTTTCGATTTTTGGTAGAAAAATTCGCACTAAATCAGGATAATTGAATTTTTGTGCGAATGCCATCATTGTAGTGGGTACATATAAAGAACATTTTTGCTAGGCCACCCGCCGCAACGCAAAGCACTGTATATCAATGCCTGCAACACCGCTCGCCGCAACGCAAAGCGCCAGCACCTGGCTCCGCGGGCTTCACGGCAGCAGTGCAAAGCGCCAGCAAGTCTGGCTATGTGGGCATCCGGGCGGCAGCGCAGAGTGACGGTATCCATCGGCATATGGGCTTTTGCGGGGTCAAAAGTGTTTTTTCAAAAATACAAATGGGTTGTATAAACAAAAATACATCAATAAAATTGTAAAATCATCCAAAATGTGCTTGCGTAAAAACAATTATAGTGCTACACTAGGTCCATCAGTTAAAGAGCTGACGTTATAAAAGATAATTCTTGCCGGAACCTGGACTTACCTTTTGTAGATCGAAAGGGGGGATCTGCCATGTCAGCAGCAGATATTCTATCACAGGTGTTCGGCATCTGGTACTTAATAGGTGCCGCGCTCGTATTCTTCATGCAGGCCGGGTTCGCCATGGTCGAAGCCGGATTCACCAGACTTAAGAACACAGGAAACATCATAATGAAGAACCTGATGGACTTTTGTCTGGGAACAGTCGCGTTCCTGATCCTGGGCTACAGCCTGCTTTGCGGTAAAGATGTAGGAGGGTTCTTCGGATGGGGCGAAAACCCGCTCTTCAACTTCGCTAACACAGATTGGTCCTTATTTACATTCAACCTGGTATTCTGCGCCACAGCAGCGACTATAGTATCAGGAGCGATGGCGGAAAGAACGAAATTTATCGCTTATTGTATCTATAGCTTCGTCATCAGCCTGTTCATTTATCCTATAGAAGCGCACTGGGTATGGGGCGGCGGCTTCCTCGCTAATATGGGGTTCCACGACTTCGCCGGAAGCGGCGTCATCCACTTCGTCGGCGGACTCGTAGCCTTCATCGGCGCGGCTATGCTCGGACCTCGTATCGGTAAGTATGATGAGGACGGCGTGCCACACGGCATCCCGGGCCATAACATCGCGATAGGCGCCCTCGGCGTATTCATCCTCTGGTTCGGTTGGTACGGCTTCAACGGAGCCGCTGCGACCAACAGCCTGCAGCTGTCGACTATATTCGCTACAACTACAGTAGCTCCGGCCGTAGCAAGCTGCACAGTAATGACCATCACTTGGTTGAAATACGGTAAACCAGACGTTTCCATGACACTTAACGGCTCACTCGCCGGACTGGTAGCTATCACAGCCGGATGCGACGCCGTAAATATATTCGGTTCATTCATGATCGGAATCATCTCCGGATGCACAGTCTGCTTCCTGGTTTGGCTGCTTGACTATAAGCTTAAGGTCGATGACCCTGTAGGAGCTGTAGCGGTACACTGCGGTAACGGAATCATGGGTATCATTTGCACAGGCCTCTTCGCCTGCGGAACGGACACCATGCCTGAAGCGCAGGGCCTGTTCTACGGCGGCGGCTTCCACTTCCTGGGAGTTCAGCTTTTCGGACTCGTAGTCATCGGTGCTTGGACAGCTGTTATGGCTTTCCTGACATTCTTCGTGCTTAAGCACACTGTAGGCCTCAGAGTTTCCGAAGAAGAGGAGATCGTAGGTCTCGATAAGATGGAGCATGGTCTCGACAGCGCTTACGCTGGATTCGCGACTTTGCCGGATCCGTTCGGCAGGCTCGTCGATGTTACAGGCGCTTCCGAAGAAGAACTGGCTGAGATGGCTGAAGCAGCAAAGCCATCCGCTGACGCTGCCTCCGGCATCCCTGCTTACAGCGAGGACGTAGAGAGCTCAGAGAGCGGAGAAGCTCCTGCTTTGCGGGAAAGTCCTTCTGGCATGAGCGAGGTAATCATCATCACTAAGCAGGAGAGGTTCGAGACCCTGAAGAAGGCCATGGACGAGATCGGCATCACCGGCATGACCGTGACGCGTGTATCCGGCTGCGGCGTTGAGAAGGGTCACGATGAGTACTACAGAGGCGCTAAGGTCGAAAGCACGCTCATCCCTAAGCTTAAGGTCGAGATCGTCGTTTCCTCAGTTCCTGTAAATGAAGTCATCATGGCAGCCAGGAGGGCTCTGTACACAGGCCACATGGGCGATGGTAAGATCTTCGTTTATAACGTAGCGAAGGTCGTTCGTATCTCCACCGGAAGCCAGAACGCTGACGCCTTGAAATACGAGGAGCTGGCATAGGTTTTATAATATGAAGCTTGTTCTACGCCCGGCCTCGTATGATCCCGCGGGATACCTAAGGGGCCCGCATTTAATCCTCTTCCTGATTGGCGGCGGACTCTAGGACCCTAACGGGAGGGCCCGGACCGGGCGTTTGAGCAATATATATCAATCAATTTCTCATTTCACAATACCATCCTGAATATCCCGGGTCTAACTGTTCAAGGCCCGGGATCATACGCCAGATTCCGAGCCTCGGGGCATTTAAGGGCTCGGAATTTTTGTGTTCGGGGCTTACAGGCCAGGACAGCCGGTACAGCCCGAAAGATAGTCACTTTTACACTAAGTATCGGATAAACGTTGATTTTCTGCGGTCTGGAATTTGTGCGCTTTGGGTTGTGGCTAGGAAACTGTTAACTTGGCTTGTTACGCGCAGATTTACACATCAAATCGTTCATTATGATGCGTATAATGGTTGACCATAAAACAGGAGTAAATGGTATTGGTTTACCATAAAACTTGGAGTCGATAAAAAATTCGATTTTCTCGTTTTTTGTAGAAAAATTCGATAATAATTATAGAAAATGGTTCGTATACAACTCGATTGTTTTTTATACTGGAGGCGGATCGCACACGAGTAGAAACACTTACTAGTGTTCCTGGCATTCTTGCACGATATTCTGCGGAATTGGCGACATTGGGGCAGCGTTGGGGTGTTGTTTGAATCGCTTAATTGCGATGTGATTGTCTACCAGAGGTGCGATCCGCCCCATTTGACTGTGCTATGTCCAAGCATTTTCTTATTTTTGCAGAAAAGATCGATAAAAATCGCGATTCTTAAAATTTTTATCGACTGTTCCGTTCGGGCATAGCACTTCAAAAAAACATTTTTGGAAGAAACCCGGTTCGGGTTTCTTCCTATTGAATTTAAATGAAGCAGCCCGGTTAGGGCTGCCACCATAAGACTCGAATCGGAAGGACTGGCCCGGAGCCAGTCCTAACCTATGGATTTTCATTAGACCGGAGGGGTGCGGCGGAGCGGCTCCGCAGGACCGGGTGCGGGAAGCCGCGTTCCTCCGGGCATAGTTTACAAGCTCTTAAATAGACATTGCCCGCTTATGAGAATATAATATTAATACTAGTGGGCAGCCGGGCGCGGGATATTGCCGGAAAGAAAGGCCCGGCGCGAAAACAAGCCCGGGAGCCAGATAGCGAGCCCCGGCGCCTGGGTGCTGCCCGTGAGAATTGGGATATTAAAGGGGAGGTAGAAATGAGTCTTTCTGTAGAACTTAAGAATACAGGCATAGCGGAAGAGAAATTCGCGGAACTCAGAAGTAAAGCCGCAGACGCTTTGCGAGACATAAGATCGGGAGAACTGGACTTCACAGGATGGGTGCACGCTCCGTCAGAGTACGCCGGCGAGAAGGCTGAAGAAATAAAGAAAATCGCCGCAGAGATCCAGGCTAAGAGCGACTACTTCCTCGTCCTGGGAGTCGGCGGATCCTTCATGGGCGCGAAAGCGGTCATAGACCTGCTCGAGCCGGTCGGGGCTAAGACGAAAGTCGTTTTCGCAGGCTACAATTTCAGCGCCAGGTACATACACGAGCTCATGCGCGAGATGGACGGCCACGACGTCAGCATCTGCGTCATATCGAAGTCCGGATCCACGACAGAGACCCTGTCCGCGTACGGAATTTTCAAGGAATACATGCTGGATAAGTACGGCGAGGAAGAGACAGCAAAGCGTACCTATGTGATAACAGAACTCCGTTCGAACTACCTCTATGACGAGGCGCAGGAGAAGGGCGAGACCGTCCTTAAGCTGCCGGTCGACATAGGCGGAAGGTATTCTGTAATAACGCCGGTAGGCCTCCTTCCTATAGCTGTCGCCGGGATAGACATAGATAAACTCATAGCAGGCGCTCAGAAGCTAGAGACAGGGGAAGGCTTTGCTGATAAGGGACTGGACTACGCCATAGCCCGCAACATCCTCTATAAGCAGGGGAAGACCACGGAGATCTACGAATTCTTCGACCCGTACTTCGCGTATTTCGGTGAGTGGCTGAAGCAGCTCTTCGGCGAGTCGGAAGGTAAGGAAGGCGTGGGCGTCTTCCCGGCTTCTCTCATGTTCTCCCGCGACCTTCACTCCATGGGCCAGTTCCTGCAGCAGGGATCGCCGTTATTCTTCGAGACGTTCATAGAAGTTAAGAACGCGGCCGAGGACGAAGACATACCGGAAAGCGCGATCAAGCCTTTCGCCGGCAAGACTATCCAGCAGATAAACGAGTGCGCTGAGAAGGGCGTGCTCGCGGCTCACATCCAGGCGGGAACACCGGTCGTTTCAATCGATATATACGATCTCGAAGAGGAGTACGTCGGCGAGATGATCTATTTCTTCGAGACAGAATTCGCTGTGTCCGGAAAACTTTTCGGTGTCGACCCGTTCAACCAGCCGGGCGTTGAGGCCTATAAGAAGGAAATGCGCGGTTTCATCGCGGAGCTGGATAAATAAACAGCCAGAAAGCAAGCCCTACAAGCCCACGTCGATCTGGTCGGCTAGGCTTTTTAACTCAGCAAAGCGGATCCGCAGCAGCCGGCGCGCGCCGAAAGCCGAGGACGGGCTTTGCGGTATAATAAAATTTGATTAAATATCTCTAATTGTGGTATCCTTACAATATTAACGCCTTGGTCTCATTCGACCGGGCTTGAGAAAGGAATGATCATATGCCAGTGAATTCAGGCGAAGAAAAACAGTATAAGGGTAAGTATTACATCACCACACCTATCTATTACCCAAGCGCTAACCTCCATATCGGGCACACATACTGCACGGTAATGGCTGACGCTATGGCGCGTTTCAAGCGCCTCCAGGGCTACGACGTCCGCTTCCTTACAGGAACAGACGAGCACGGCCTTAAGATAGCGCAGATCGCGGAGAAGAACGGTGTCACACCGCAGGAGTACGTCGATAAGATCGTAAGCGGCGTACAGAAGCTCTGGAAGACCATGGAGATCTCGTACGACGACTTCATCAGGACGACCCAGGAGCGCCACGTTAAGCGCGTTCAGGCTATCTTCAATAAGATGAACGATAAGGGCGACATATATAAAGGTAAATACGAAGGCTGGTACTGCACACCTTGTGAGTCATACTGGACAGAGAGCCAGCTCGTGGACGGTAAGTACTGCCCTGACTGCGGCAGAGAGGTCCATAAGGAAAGCGAGGAGGCTTACTTCTTCAGACTTTCTAAATATCAGGATAAGATCCTGGACCTGCTGGAGAACCAGCCTGAGTTCCTGGAGCCTGACACCCGCCGCCACGAGATGATAGAGTTCGTGAAGCAGGGCCTCGACGACCTCTGCATTTCCAGAACGTCATTCGACTGGGGCATCCAGGTCCCGACAGACCCTAAGCACGTCATCTACGTGTGGCTGGACGCTCTGACGAACTACATCACGGCTCTCGGCTATCCTGACGATCCTGAGCTCTTCGATAAGTACTGGCCTGCTGACGTTCACCTCGTCGGCAAAGAAATAGTCAGATTCCACTCTGTGATCTGGCCTGCTATGCTGATGTCACTGGATCTGCCTCTTCCTAAGCATGTCATCGGACACGGCTGGCTGCTTATAGACGGCGGTAAGATGTCTAAGTCTAAGGGTAATGTCGTAGATCCTGTAGTCCTCATAGACCGCTACGGCGTAGATGCCCTTAAGTACTTCCTGCTCAGGGAGTACACATTCGGTCAGGACGGAGTGTTCACGAACGAAGTCCTGATAAACCGCATGAACTATGACCTGGCTAACGACCTGGGTAACCTGATCTCCAGGTCCACATCCATGATAGAGAAGTACTGCGGCGGCATCCTTCCACATGCCGAGACAGAGGATGAGTTCGATAAGGACCTGAAGGAGATCGCTGTGAACGTGGCTCCTAACGTGGATAAGCACATGGCTAAGTTCCAGTTCAACCTGGCTCTGGAAGACATCTGGGTTCTCGTTCGCCGCGCTAATAAGTACATAGACGAGAAGGCGCCTTGGGTCCTGGCAAAGGATCCTGCTAAGAAGGCTGAGCTGGACACTTGTATGCATAACCTGGCTGAGGCTATGAGAATAATCTCTATCCTCTTGGTTCCGTACATGCACACGACGTCCGAGAAGATCCGTGAGCAGATCGGCCTGGCTGACACTCCTGTGGTTTGGGAGGATTCCATGGTATTCGACCAGATGGACGGTCAGACTGTTAAGCGCGGTCCTGTCCTCTTCCCGAGGCTGGATGTACAGAAGGAGCTGGCTGCTCTCGATGAGATCAAGGAGCAGATGAAGGCTGAGGCTGCTGCTGAGGCTAATGGCGAGCCCGAGGCTTCCGATGCCGCCGCCGCTGATACCGCAAAGCCATCTGCCGCTGCTGATGCCTCCGGCGCTTCCGATGCGGAGAATGTTCCTCTCAAGCTTAAGGATCCTATCGTCTTCGACGATTTCGAGAAGATAGACCTGAGAGTTGGTAAGATCCTGAAGGCTGAGAAGCACCCTAACGCTGACAGACTGCTGGTATTCCAGGTGAAGATGGGAACTGAGACCCGCCAGATCATTTCCGGCGTCGCTGACTACTTCAAGCCTGAGGATATGGTAGGAAAGAACGTCGTAGTCGTAGCTAACCTGAAGCCTCGTAAGATCAGAGGCCTCGAGTCTAAGGGCATGATCATCTACGCTGATAACGGCGAGAATGACCTGAAACTCGTGACGACAGACGCTGAAGACGGAAACGCTGTGGAATAAAGAACATAGAGGCGCGGCATATAAGGCAAGGCTTGCAGGGCTGATGATGCGGCTCTCGGGACGCGGCCGCTTGCGGCGTCTTGCCGCGGGCGCCCCGAGTTTCGGGCTTTTGAGTTCTGACGGGTTTACGTAAAATAAAACATGACGCCGAAGGGCGGCCGCCTGATGGCAGGGCCGCCCGGGGTGTCATGTTTTTCTTTTTTGGGATTATCATAGATAAATAAACGCCCGGGGCTTTGATTTTGGGTATAAGTAATACGTATCAACCTAGCTCGGATGCCTGGTATTGATTTTCGGCCTCGGGCGTTTTCGCTTCGGACGTTTTAGTCTCGGGCTTTTTCGTCCCGGGCGTATGGAACCCGGGCGGTTTTCGAGCCGTTGTATGGGGAAAGACTGAATATTTCGGAAATGGGAGAATAAACATGCTATTTGACGCGCATTGCCATATAGATGACGAAAGATATGATGAGGCTGGGAGGGACGAGCTGGCGGTGAAGATCGAGAACAGCGATGTGAAATACGTCGTCGACACCGGCACGAACCCGGACGACTGCCTGCTCGCGGTTCACGACGCTGAGAAATACCCGTTCTGCTTTGCTGCTGTGGGAATATACCCCCACGAATGCGGCGCCGCGACGGACGAGACCCTGGACTTCATCGCTGACCTGGCGAACCACGACCGCGTGCGCGCTATCGGCGAGATCGGGCTGGACTACCACTACGACGACGTGGACCCGGAGACTCAGAAAATCTGGTTTGCGAAGCAAATCCGTCTGGCTAACCGTCTGCGTATGCCGATTGTGATCCACTCGCGTGAGGCCTGTAAGGACACTTTGGATATTTTAAAAGAAAACGGCGCTTTCTCGGCTGAGAGGCAGAGTTTCTTCCCGAAGCGACCTGATGGCAGCGGCGGGCTAGTCCCAGACAGCCGGGTGCTCATGCATTGCTATTCCTACAGCGCGGATGTCGCGAAGGAATACGTGAGGCTCGGCGGGACGATTTCCGTCGGCGGCTCGTTGACTTTTAAGAAGAATAAGAAGACGCCGGCGGTGGTGGAGGCGGTGCCGCTGGCTTTCCTGACGACGGAGACGGATGCGCCTTACCTGGCGCCGGAGCCGCTTCGAGGCCGCGAGAACATTTCACCATACATGAAGTACGTGGCGGAGAAAATCGCCGAGATCAAGGGCGTTTCGTATGAGGAGGTCTGCGACACGACATTCGCTAACGCCTGCAGGTTCTACGGCGTGGAGTAGTGCCGGAATCGTATACGATCCACGCTCGAAGCAACGGCTTTCGGTAAGATTGTATACGATCTGTGTTCGGTCGACCGCTCGATTCTACAAAAAATCCAAAAATCTCGATTTTTGTAGAATTATTCTACAAAAAATAATTTTTTCGATTCTATAGAGTGTTGTCAACTTTAAGCTGGGCATCGCAAGGGCTGGAATGTATAGAGTATGCATAAAGAATGTTCGGCTTTTCTGAACATTATGGCTGGATTTGTCGTGAAAGTTGGCGAAATGACGACATGGACATGAAATCTCGGCAGGGTCGACTTTGCAAAGCGTGATCGCGGGTGCAGATGCCTCTGGCTATGAAATGGTTTTTGAAATTTTTATAGAATTTTTCTACAAAAAACGCCCTTTTTAAAATTTTTATCGACTTGACGAATGTTGGAAATCGTGATTCAAGCGGAGCTGGGCTAGCGTCGGCAGAATTTTGCTAATTAATAAAGAAAATAATGGATATTTATGCAACGCAGGGAGCTGGACATGCATAAAGTTGAGAAAACAGTCAGAAAAACGATAGAGGAGAACCACCTGATGGAGCCGGGCGACCATGTCATACTCGGATTTTCGGGCGGACCGGACTCGACATGCCTTTTTCATATATTGTGCAAATTGCGGGCCGAGTATGAGGCGGCTGCCGCAGCAAATTCGGTAAAACCGGAATACGCGGCGAGTGTTGAGAGCGCAGCCGGTCCAGGAGGCGCGGCGGAGCGCGGAGGCTTGGAAATCAGGGCGATCCACGTCAACCATAAAATCAGGCCGGGCGACGCGGAGGAGGACCAGAAGTATGTCGAGGACATGTGCGCGCGGGCCGGAGTGCCGGAGCGGACGGTGATATTCGACGCGCCGAAGGCTTCGGCGGAGCAAGACCTGACGGAAGAGGAGGCGGGTCGAGACGCAAGGTACCGGGCATTCAGAGAAGAAGCGAAGGCATTGGAAGAGGCTGGAGTCCCGCGCCGTCGCATTAAAATCGCCGTCGCCCATAACGCCGACGACCAGGTCGAGACCATACTTTTCCGCATGCTGATCCGCGGGACCGGGACGGACGGCTTGGCAGGCATGGATTACAGGCGGAGCGACGAATCGGGCTTCGAGATCGTCCGCCCGCTCATGGACTGCTTTAAGGCCGATATAGAGGACTACTGCCGCGAGGAGGGCCTCGAGCCTCGCGTCGACTACACGAACGGGGATACGGAATACGCCCGCAACCGCGTGAGGCTGCAGATGATCCCCTACCTCGAAGAATTCAACCCGAACGTGAAGGCCGCCATACTGAGGCTGGGGAAGACGGCCAGGCTCGACCGCGATTACTTCGATTTAGAGAGCAAAGCCCTCTACGCTTCTGCCTCCGGCGATAGCTGCCAAGCACGACTCGCGGCTCAAGGTAGAGTTATTGCAACAGACGCGTACACATCGCCTAATGACGATACGGTAATAACGGGCAATGACGATATAACAACAGTGAACAATGAATACGGTCGGATCCGCCTGAATGGCGATGTGCTCAGAAAAACGGAAAAGGCTGTCAGACTGAGGACATTAAGGACGGCTTTCAAGGCGGCGGGCTTTAAGGAAGATTTCACATTCCGCCACTTGGAAAGCGTAGACGGCATACTTTTCAGCGGCAAGCCGTCAGCCAGCATAGACCTTCCGCACGGCTTCCGGGCGCGCATGATATATGGAGAGCTCGAGATTGCGGCGCCGGAGGCAGGAACTTGCGGCCGGCAAAAAGCAAGATCCACGGAACCAAGTTCTACACTTCAGGCAGCGCCGGAAAAGCAATCGCTGCCGGAAGGTGGATCTGCAGAAGGTGGAGCCGGCTGGGGTCAGCGCGAGCTCACAGCGCGGGAATTCTTTGCGGAAGAAAAGAATCTAAGTAAGGGAGAATACGCCGGTTTCGACGCGGAGAAGCTGGAAGAGAGGTTCGGTAAGGGATTCGAGGCGCTGGTGTCATGGCGGACCAGGCAGGCCGGGGATTTCATAGAACTACCGGACGGCAGACATAAGAGGATAAAAGAGTTGTTCATAGACGATAAAGTGCCTAAGGACGCGAGGGACCGGGTCATGATGGCGGCCGTAGGACACGAGATCTTATTCATACCGGCGGGAATTTTTTTCCGCGGCAGGGCGAGATACTCGGCTTTCGGCCGG
Organism: Eubacteriales bacterium; assembly: GCA_029009055.1. Classification (GTDB taxonomy): domain Bacteria; phylum Bacillota; class Clostridia; order Peptostreptococcales; family Anaerovoracaceae; genus Aminicella. The sequence continues at coordinate 13,996 of JAQXJR010000023.1, forward strand.
GTGACAGAGGAAACGAAAACTGTTTTTATTGTGGTAAACATTAAATAAAGCCCTTAACGTGTTGAATGATTTAGTCTGGTATGATAAAATATCTGAATAAATTTGTTTCGTGATACAAACTATTTATTCTGTAAAAGCTGACCCGGAATGGAAGCCCACAGAAACATTTCGTGTTTTTCATAGAATTTCGACGAATCAGAGGCTTTTTTACTAGGATTTAGAGATAAGAAGGAGTTAGACCATTGAAAAGGTTCACTAAGAACGTCGCTATTTATGTGATGATCTTCCTCATGGTGCTTATGGCAGGCATAATGTATAACGGCGGCATGAAGAGCGAGACCAGGGAAGTTAAGTTTTCCACCATCACATCGTACTTTGACGCTAAGAAGGTGACGGACGTAAACATCACCGACATGAAGATAACGGCGAAGGTCGGCGAGGATAAATACGTTTACGCCTACGCTTCCAATATAGTAGATCTGCAGTGGCTGGAGGAGAAATACATCCTGCCGCAGATGCACGATAAGACATTAACATACCATACGGATGACCCGAAATCGTATCAGACCATACTATCGCTGATACCGACCATCATAATGGTGGTGGCATTGGGCTTCCTTTTCTACATAATGATGAACCAGGGAGGAAACGGGAAAGCCTTCCAGTTCGGTAAGAGTCGGGCTAAGCTCTACACAGAGGATCAGGGCAGGAAGATCACATTTAAGGATGTAGCCGGCCTGAAGGAGGAGAAGCAGGAGCTGGAGGAGATCGTCGATTTTCTGAAGGATCCTGATAAATATAAGGACGTAGGAGCCAGGATACCTAAGGGCGTGCTGCTCGTAGGCCCTCCGGGAACAGGTAAGACATACGTTTCCAGGGCTACGGCAGGAGAGGCGGGTGTTCCATTCTACACGATCAGCGGTTCTGACTTCGTAGAGATGTTCGTCGGTGTCGGAGCTTCCAGAGTCCGTGACCTGTTCGGTCAGGCTAAGAAGAACGCGCCTTGTATCGTATTCATAGATGAGATAGACGCTGTAGGACGTAAGAGAGGAGCCGGATTAGGCGGCGGTAACGACGAGCGCGAGCAGACCCTGAACCAGCTCTTAGTAGAGATGGACGGATTCGGCGAGAATACCGGCATCATAGTCATGGCGGCCACGAACCGTCCTGACGTACTCGATCCAGCTCTTCTGAGACCGGGAAGATTCGACAGGCAGATAACCATAGGTATCCCAGATATTAAAGGAAGAGAAGAAATCATTAAAGTACATTCTAAGGGTAAACCTCTGGCTCCGGACGTATCACCGGAGATCATAGCGAGAGGCACGCCTGGATTCACACCGGCTGACCTGGAGAACCTGCTGAACGAGGCGGCTCTCATCACGGCCAGAAGAAACGGTAAGTGGATAAGGATGACGGAGATAGAGGAGGCTACAGAGAAGGTAATAGCCGGCCCTGCTAAGAAGAGCCGTGTTATAAGCCCTGAGGAGAAGAAGCTCACAGCCTTCCACGAAGCCGGTCATGCTATCGTGATGAGAAGCATACCGGGCTCAGACCCTGTACATACTATAACTATCATCCCTAGAGGCCAGGCGGGAGGCTACACTCTGGCGCTACCTGAACAGGACAGGTTCTTCGAGACCAGACAGAACATGAAGAACCAGATAGTCCACCTGCTGGGAGGCCGTGTGTCCGAATCTCTGACACTAGATGATATTTCCACAGGAGCGTCTAACGACATAGAGCGCGCTACAGACATAGCCAGGGCTATGGTGACGAAGTACGGTTTCAGCGAGAAGCTGGGTCCTGTGAACTACAGCGGTTCTGACGAGCCATTCCTCGGCCGCGATTACACGACGAAGAAGAACTGGTCTGACGGCGTCGCTTCCGAGATAGATGAGGAAGTCCGTAAGATCATGGTAGCCGCTTATAAAGAGGCTGAAGACATCCTTAAGACGAACATGGATAAGCTGAACAGGGTAGCTGAGGCTCTGATTAGAGTCGAGACCCTGGACGGAGAACAGTTCGAGAAGCTGTACACCGGCGAAGCCACACCTGACGATATAGAAAACGAGATCAGGGAGAAGGAAGAGAAGATTCGCGTCGAGAATGAGAAGGAAGCTCAGGAGATGCAGAAGAAGCGCGAGGAAGAGAAGCTGAGAGCTCTGGAGCTTCAGGAAGAAATGATCCTGAAGCAGAGGGAGGAAGCTGAGAAGCCTGGCGAGTATAACGGTCTCGTGGGTCTCGCGGGGCAGAAGCCTGACGTAGCTGAGTCTGATGATCAGGCCGCAAAGCCATCTGTTGAAGATGCCTCCGGCTCCCAGACTGAGCCTGAGCAGGAAGCCGTCGCTTCCGAAAAGGCTGCTGAAGCCGAGGTGGAAAACGGCGAGCCTGAGAGCGAGCATGTAGATTCCGAAGAGGCTGAAAGCCAGATGGCAGAAGGCGAGCACCGTGTGCAGCCGGACGAGTCGGCTGACGATGACGCTGAAGAAGAGTCAGATAAGGATAGCGAGGAATAAAGAGCATTACCCCCGGAGGGCATATGGGAGCGGAGACGCTCCCCGGCTTCTGGGGTTTTTACGTGAAAGCCGGAATGCCGGAAGCGGGAGCGCCGCGGTGAGCCGGTCAGCGCGGCAGGCGAAAGCCTTATGAGGCGGAATTGCTTTGCTGTAGTAAGGAAGAACCGCGCGGGTTCACGTGCATAATTTATAAAATATTTCTTTAAAGAATGGAGCTGACATGAAGATCACAGTTGATGACTGCCTGGCCCTGGATGTATTCGTGAAGGGCACTTTAGCGGCAGGGAAGAAGCACAGCAATAACAGGGTGAAATCCATCTCGGTCATGGATTCATCCGACCTGGAGGAGATTAAGAAGGAGAACGGCGTTAAGGATCAGATGGTCCTCACATCATTCCACGGCCTGGAGGGGCAGGAAGATAAGATCGTTAAGATCATTAAGCTCCTGGCTGAGCAGAAGGTCGCGGCTCTCGTGGTTTTCCATAAGAGTGAGGAGAAGGTCACGACTTCAGGCATAATAGACGCTGCTGAGGACGCTGGACTTCCTCTTATCATTATGTCAGACAGCGTGGATGGCTACGCGGATGTCATAGACGGGGTCATGAACAGGATCTTATATAACGATTCTTTCGATAACGACCTCATTAATAACACCATATTCCATTTACTGAACTTCGAGAGGCACACAAGCTTCGAGACAGCCCTGAAAGAAGCGGCTATTAAGAACGAGTTCCAGGTCATCATGCTTTCTAAGGACTTCAACCCTGTCTTAGTGGTAGAGACCAGGAAGAACGCCACAGTAGAGGATGCCATTAAACTCGGTAAGAAGAAGGAGTTCGATAATTCCGGCATTTATACGTTCATAGAGGTAAACGGCGTCGTTACATATTGGGGTCCGGTTAAAGTCGGCGGCGAGCGCTATTATCTGATGATCGTAGATAATAATGATAATTACTCCGCGGCGGAGATAACGAAACTGGCCCAGATCATAGAGCTGGCTATGGGTATGTGGAAGTACACGCCTGAGCGCGATGTGAAGTCCGAGTTCATTAAGGCTCTGATCAGGGATAATAAGAGTCTGGCTTACTCTCTGAAGGACGAGATGAAGCTGGATCCGGCGGAAATCCTGAGTGTTTTCTACGCAAAGGGCATTGAAACTGACGCCTGCGAGGAAATAATAAATAATTTCGAGGAGAGAGAAGGCTTCGAGATCGTCAGGGTATCTGATGGGGACGAAACGAACGGCATCATAATCAGCTCAGGAACCCTTTCTAAGGAGAACGCCGGAGCTAAGCTGGCCTGCATAGGTCTCTACGACGAGCTGAAGGAAGAGAATAAGAGAGTCAGGATATTCCAGGCTACAGGCGTTAACGGCATAGAAGGAGCCGGAGACGCTTTCCGCCTCATATATGAGACTTGGACGTTCGTAGAGACAGTATTCCCTTATAAGAGGGTGTTCTCTAAATACGACCTGACCCTGGTATCCAACTGCATAAACATCCAGGTCCAGGGCGGCTATCTTAAGAAGAACTTCGTTCAGCTCCTGAGCCCGTTCGATAAAGATCTGGGAGAGAATAAGGCTAAGCAGCTCCTCGACACATTGGAAACATTCGTACTGGATGCCGGTATGAACAGCTCTAAGACCAGCCAGTTCATGGGCATCCACACTAACACAGTCCAGTACAGGCTTAAGAGGATAAACGAGATATTAGGTGCCGAGATCACAGCTAACCGCGTGGTACCCGCGCTTACTATGGCCCTGGCGCTGAAGCGCCTCGAAAGGGTAATAAAATAAAGTGATTGACCATGGATAGACCCTTAGTGATAGGAAAGGGCTGTCACAGAGGAGGAATTATGTTACTCGCGATCGATATCGGAAACACTAACACGGTATTGGGACTTTTTAACGGAGATAAGCTGGTCACGAACTGGAGATTCGAGACAGACTCTAATAAGAGCGCTGACGAATACGGTATGCTCATAAATAACCTGTTCACGTTCGAGGGACAGAAGATGAGCGACGTTAAGGACGTCATAATCTCCACAGTAGTTCCTTCCGTGCTTTATACCATGCAGCACATGTCTGTAAAGTACTTCCACAGAAGGGCGATAGTAGTAGAGTCCGGTGTTAAGACAGGACTTATCATCCGCTACGATAACCCTAAGCAGGTGGGAGCTGACAGAATAGTTAACGCCGTGGCAGCGTATAATAAATATCACGGACCGCTCATCATCATAGATTTCGGAACAGCTACCACATTCTGCGCCGTTACGGATAAGGCTGAGTACCTGGGCGGAACCATAGCTCCGGGTCTTAAGATCTCGTCAGACGCCCTGTTCGAGAAGACGGCCCAGCTGCCGAAAGTAGAACTGGAAGAGCCGGGTAAGACCATTTGCAAGAACACTGTTCAGAGCATGCAGTCGGGCCTCATCTACGGCCATATGGGTCTCGTGGAGCACGTAGTCGCTAAGATGTCTAAAGAGCTTTCTGACTACTGTGGAGGTAAGGAAGTTAAGGTCATAGCGACCGGCGGCCTGGCGACTCTCATTTCATCCGGCGTAGCCTGCATAGATGAAGTCGATAAGATGCTGACGCTGGAGGGTCTCTCCATAATCTATAAGAAGAATCCGCACCTCCATAACAGGCAGGCTACAGATCCTTCCGTAGCGGATAACTGGAACCACGCGGAATAAGACCTGACTCGGAAATAAAGGTATTAATGGAAAATAAAGAACAGAAATTATCTATAGGCGGCGTCGAACTTAAGACGCCGTTTTTACTGGGTCCCATGGCGGGCTTCACGGACGCCCCCATGAGGAGGCTGTGCGAAGAGATGGGCGCCGGGCTCACATACACGGAGATGGTAAGCGCTAGGGCTTTGCACTATAACGATGAGAAGAGTAAGTCTCTCCTCTACACATATCCGAGTGAGAGGCCTGTCGCCATCCAGATATTCGGCCACGAGCCGGAACTCATAGCCGAGGCGGCGGAGAAGCTGGAGCCGCTTCCGACTGATATCCTGGACATAAATATGGGCTGTCCTGTTCCTAAGGTGTTTAAGAACGGCGATGGTTCTGCCCTCATGCAGGATCCTGAGTTAGTCGAGAAGGTCGTAAACGCGGCTGCCACCCATACATCCAAGCCGGTCACGGTGAAGATAAGGCTGGGCGTGGACCGGGACCACATGAACGCTGTCGAGGTCGCTCAGGCGGCTGAGGCGGGAGGCGCGGCTGCCATAGCTGTGCACGGGAGGACCAGAGTCCAGTATTATGAAGGACGGGCGGACTGGGACCGAATAGCGGAAGTCAGGAAGGCCGTGTCGGTTCCGGTCATAGCTAACGGCGATGTCACAGATGTCGAATCAGCAAAGTCAATCATGGAGGCTACGGGCTGCCGCCTTATAATGGTGGCTAGAGGAGCCCTGGGTAACCCTTGGATATTCAGGGATCTGTCGAACTGGTGGTTTGGCAGGGATGCTGAACCGGCTCCCGGCCTGGAAGAGAAGAAGGCCATGATGAAGAGGCAGCTCCTAGATATGGTGGAACTTAAAGGGGAATACACAGCCCTCCGCGAGATGCGTAAGGTCTCCGGCTTCTATCTTAAGGGGCTTCCGGGAGGAGCTAAGGTCAGAGGCGTCATAAACAGGATAGACGATATGGGAGAGCTCCTGGAGATGATAGATCTGCTGGGGACACCTGAGCTCCTGGATAAGGTCGCGGAAGACCAGAAGAAATTTTACGGTAATAAGTAACTCTGTTTGATTCCTGGACCGTAAGGGTATATAATTTTCAGAATGTCACGGTCTAGACCGAAAAGGAGAAATACGAGATATGAGTTTTTTCAATAGAGACGATAAGGAAGAGAAGAAGGACCAGGAATCGTTCCAGAATGGCGGCTACGCTTCGCCTGAGGAATACGAGGGTAACGATATGACTGATTATGGCTATAGAGATCCATCCCAGGATGATGAAGAGCATATAGACCTTCAGAGTAAGAGGGAAGAGATAGAGGACGCCCTCCACGATATCAGGATGATCCTGAGATCAGACGGAGGCGACATAGAGCTCGTGGACATAACGGATGATAACATAGTTAAGGTAAGGCTCCTGGGCCACTGCGTCGGATGCGGGGCTGCCCAGATGACCATGCAGGGCATAGTAGAGTCCATACTGGTAGACGCTGTTCCCGGAGTCCAGGGTGTAGAAGCTGTTATGTAGCGTGTCGGAGGGCCGTCCTTAAGTGGACGGCTCCTCTTTTCGTTTTTTGTAAGATTATTTTCCAGGCTTAGCCGGGGGTGTTTATATGGTAGAAGTAGCTGAAGATCTTAAGCGGAAAGTAGAAGAAGAGATAGAGAGGGAGAAGGATGAGGCCGCTGAGACCTTATCTAAACTCATACAGATAGACAGCGTCGGGGCAGAGCCTGTGACGGCTGAGAATGGGGACTACTACCCGTTCGGTCAGGGTGTACAGGACGCTTTCACGTTCATGCTCGATAAGGGCGTGAGCGATGGTTTCTCCGTTAAGAATTCCGATAACTACGGCGGTCATATAGAGTTCGGCGAAGGAGATGAAATCGTGGGCGTCCTGGGCCACCTGGACGTCGTACCCGTTGGAACAGGCTGGGAGCACGGACCGTTCAGCGGCGAGATCATAGACGGCTATATGTGGGGCAGGGGCACTACGGACGATAAGGGTCCGCTGCTCGCCGCGTATTTCGCCATGAAAGCCCTGAAAGAAGTTGGTTATGAGCCGGCGAGGAAGATCCGCCTCATAATGGGTCTGGACGAGGAAACAGGTGAGGAGATAATCCACTACCTTAATGATGTCGGGGCTCCTGACTTCGGCTTCACGCCGGACGCTAACTTTCCGGCACTTAACGGCGAGAAGGGCGTCATGACGTTCACTATAGCAAAGAAAATAGCGAATGACCGTCCCGGCACATCAGCCTCAGGCCTGAAGCTCACGAGTCTGTCGGGCGGTACAGCCGTTAATATGGTAGCTGAAACAGCGAGAGCCGTAGTAAGTCATAAGGATAAGAAGGTCTACGACGACATAAAGGCTCAGGTCCAGGCTTTTTCAGAGTCTACAGGCTACGAGCTTAAGGCGCGTAAGACAGGGTCCGCCCTGGAGATAACGAGCCGCGGTAAGGGAGCTCACGGAGCTAAGCCGGCTGAAGGCCTGAGCGCCATATCCATCATGTTCCAGTTCCTGGGGAAGCTCCATTTCGAGAATGACGACATTACAGATTTCATTAAATTCTATAACGACAGCATAGGTTTCGATACCACAGGTGACTTCATAGGCTGCGCCATGGAGGACAGTAAGTCCGGAGTCCTGACATTCAACGTCGGACTCCTGAACTACGATGGCGGCTCCATCACCGTGACCATAAATGTCCGCTACCCGGTAACTAAGACGGCAGATGACGTCTACGAGAAGCTCATGCCTGCCATAGAGAAGAACGGTCTAGGCCTGGTGAAGCTCGAGGACAGCGCCCCGCTGTATTTCGAGCCGGACAGCGAGCTCATTTCAACACTTCTCGGTTCTTATAGGGACATAACGGGAGATACTGAGAACGGGCCTATAGTGATCGGCGGAGCAACATACGCCAGAGCGTCCGCTAATATAGTCGCTTTCGGAGGCCTATTCCCGGGAGACCCTGACATCATGCACCAGGTGGGCGAGAGAATTGAGATGAAGAGGTTCTACGAGATGATAAGGATATACGCGGACGCGCTTATAAGGCTCTCCAGCGAGGAGTTCCATCTGTAGGGCCTTTGCAATATAATAGAGAAGACCGCGGCGGAATGAGCGGGTCTGTGAGATGAAGCTCGGGCGTGAGGTGGATATGAGAGAAATCATCATTAATAGTGAAGACGATACGAAGAAGCTGGGCAGGGAGATAGCCGACATGGCTAAGCCGGGGGACGTACTCGCCCTCATAGGAGACCTGGGCTGCGGTAAGACGACGCTCACGAAATACATAGCAGAGGCGCTGGGAGCGACGGAATCCGTGACCAGCCCGACATTTACCATAATGAACGAGTACCTGTCAGGCAGGATGCCGCTCTATCATTTCGACGCCTACAGGCTGGAGAACGGCCTGGACATGCTGAATATAGGAGGAGACGACTATATAGCGGGAGACGGGCTCTGTGTGATAGAATGGGCAGATAAGATAGCTGAGGTCTTGCCGGACGACAGCTATGTCATTTTCATGGAATACGGCGATAAAGACGGAGAAAGAATTTACAGATGTACATTTTAGCGATAGAAACTACGGGGCTGTTATGTTCCGCGGCGGTGATAGATACGGAAAGCTCTGAGCCTGCTGTAATGAAGTGCGGGACAGAGCCTATGACTCACCTGAAGCTCATAATGACCATGGCTGACCAGGCTCTTAAGGAGAAGGGCGTGGATAAGTCAGAGCTGGGAGCGGTCGCGGTATCAGTAGGACCGGGATCATTCACAGGGATCAGGATAGGCGTATCCACAGCCAGAGCCATAGCCCAGGCTTTAAACATCCCTTGCATCTCAGTGCCAACACTGGAAGAGTTCACCTGCCTGGCAGGCGGCGAAGGGACGAAGCCTCTGGCTGTCATATTCAACGCCAGGCGCGGCCAGGTGTACGGGGCTGTTTTCTCGGAGATGGGAGATAAGCTCATGGAGCCGGGTCCGTACATGCTTACTGATGTCCTGGATTTCGTTAAGGAACACGATCTGGACCCTGTTTTCTACGGCGACGGCATAGACGCTTATGAGGACCAGCTCAGTGGATACGAGCTCGCGGATAAGGCTCACCGTTACCAGACGGCAGCCATGACGGCTGAGTTGGGCGCGAAGAAGGCGCGCGAGGGAGCTTTCCTCACATACGACCAGATGCTCCCTGACTACATGAGAGAGAGCGAGGCCGAGCAAAGGCTGAAGGATGGGTCTCTGGAGAAGATGCGTAAGGCTAAACTCGCGAAATTTATGGGGAGATAGATGCGTAGAGCGGATTTACTTATAAGAACGGCGGACCCGGAAGACCTGGAAGCCATTTCGGCCATAGAGAATGAGTGCATACCGGATCCCTGGTCCGAGAAAGCCTTGAAATACGACCTGGTGGAGAATCAGAACTCCCGCTATGTCGTGGCCGAGCTGGATGACGTGGTCGTGGGCTTCGTCGGCGCCTGGCTCATAGATTACGAGGCGGAGATAAATAACGTGGCTGTCCTTCCTGACGTCAGACACCTGGGCATAGGTAAGATGCTGGTACAGGGAGCTTTAGCCCTGTTGGAAAGCTGTGGAGCTCAGGCCGTGTCTCTGGAAGTCAGGGAGACGAATTATTCAGCCATAACCATGTATAAACACCTGGGATTCGAACAGGCGGCCGTGAGGAAGGGCTATTACAGAGATAATAACGAGGATGCTCTCATCATGCGCAGGATAGGGAATCCTGAGGCGGACATGATGCCGGGCATGGAATCATAGATATAATTTTCCTTAAGAGGATACATATGAAAGATAACAGATTTCTTACATTGGGAATAGAATCGAGCTGCGACGAGACGGCTGTCTCTGTGGTAGCTGACGGCAGGGACATGCTGTCTAACGTCATATCATCTCAGATAGCCATACACACTAAGTTCGGCGGAGTAGTGCCGGAGATCGCGTCCAGGCGCCACCTGGAAAACGTGAACGACTGCGTGAATCAGGCTCTGGAAGATGCTGGCGTAACATTGGATGACATAGACTTGATAGGTGTCACGCATGGACCGGGTCTCATAGGCGCGGTCATAATAGGCGTAGCCACGGCTAAGGCTCTATCATGGGCAAAGGGCATCCCTCTAGTCGGTGTGAACCACATGCACGGCCACGTGAGCGCCAATTACATACAGTATAAAGAACTGGAGCCGCCATTCATGGCTCTGGTAGTTTCCGGAGGCCACACGAACCTAATTAAGGTAAACGATTACAATGAGTGCGAGGTGCTGGGAGCGACTAGAGACGACGCCGCGGGAGAAGCTTTCGATAAGGTAGCCAGAGTAATAGGACTGGGTTACCCGGGTGGACCGAAGATAGATAAGGCTGCTAAGGAAGGAAACCCTGACGCCGTGGAGTTTAAGAGAGTCTATCTGGAGAAGGGCAGTCTGGACTTTAGCTTCAGCGGACTTAAGACCCAGGTCCTGGATTACATAAACCACGAGAGGATGAAGAAACGCGAAGTTTCAGTACCTGATATAGCGGCCAGCTTCCAGGCTTCTGTCCTCGACGTCCTGGTCGATAAGACCATGATGGCTGTCGAGAGAGAGGGAGAGGAGAAGGTCGTGGTAGCCGGAGGCGTAGCCGCGAACTCCGGCTTAAGAGCCAAGCTCTCAGAGGCCTGCGCTGAAAGGGGCATAGAGCTATGTATGCCAGAGCCTGTTCTCTGCACGGATAACGGCGCCATGATAGCGGCAGCCGCTTACTATAAATATAAGAAATATGGGGCGGACGATCTGGAACTGGACGCCTACGCCGACCTGCCTTTCTAAGAGGCCGGAGGCAGAGAAGACGGACGCGCTTTGCTAGGGTGATAATAGAAATTACAGTCATGAATGGAGTTAATGAATGATAGCGATCTCAGCATCGGGAATAACTAAAGCATACGGGACGGACGTGATCCTGGACAGGGTGACCTTCCACGTGAATTTCGGCGATAAGGTCGGCATAATCGGGGCTAACGGCGCCGGAAAGACGACCTTGCTCGACATAATATCCGGCAGGGATAAGGAATACACGGGGGACGTGTTCATTTCAGGCGGGACCGGCATAGGCTACCTGAAGCAGAACGACACATTCAGTAACGAGGGCACGGTCAGGTCTGAGGTCAGGAAGATATATTCCAATTTCGAGGACATGGAGGCCCAGCTTAAGGACTTGACGGCGAGGATGGCGGACCTGGCGGCTGACCCGGCTAAGGCGGACGAGTACGAGAAGGTCTCGACCCGCTACGGGGAAGTCCAGGAAGCTTACGAGAATAAGGGAGGCTACGCCTGGAGGAGCCAGATGAACGGCATCCTGAACAGCATGGCTTTCGGCGAGGAGACTTATGATAAGGATATAAGCTCTCTCTCCGGCGGCGAGAGGACCAGGCTGGCCCTGGCCTGCCTGCTGATGAAGAAGCCGGACGTGCTGCTGCTGGACGAGCCGACCAACCACCTGGACATAGGCATGCTTAAGTGGCTGGAGCAGTTCCTGGCTAACTATAACGGCACTGTCATCATGGTATCCCACGACAGATATTTCCTCGACCATATGACGACGAGGATATTCGAGGTAGAGCATCACCACATGACATGCTACGACGGGAATTACAGCCAGTTCGCGGCTAAGAAGAGGGAGATGCGTGAGGCCGACCTTAAGGCATATAATAAGCAAAGGACAGAGATAAAGCGTCAGGAGGACATGATCAGGCGCTTTAAGGAGCGCGGGACAGAGCACCTGGCTAAGAGGGCGGCATCGAGGGAGAAGATGCTGGCTAACATGAAGAAGCTGGATAAGCCGGAAGGCGAGACCGGCTCCATAGGCCTTAATTTCAAGGAAAACTACCGAACGGGAAACGATGTCCTGTTCGGGGAAGGAATATCTAAGTCCTTCGGCATGGGAAGTGAGAGGAGAGAGATATTCCGCAACGTCGCTTTCGATATTAAGAGAGGCGAGAGGGTCTGCATAGTCGGGGCCAACGGCATAGGTAAAACGACTTTGCTGAAAATAATGATGGGCAGGATCCCATACACGGAAGGATATCTTAAAATAGGTACTAACGTGGAGTTCGGCTACTACGATCAGAGACAGGAACAGCTGGATCCGAATAACACAGTCATGGATGAGGTCCACGATTCATTCAAGCTCTATAAGGACAGCGAGATCAGAGGTTTCCTCGGCCGCTTCCTGTTTACGAACGACGATGTTTTTAAGGAAGTCGGGTCACTGTCCGGAGGAGAGAAGGCCAGGCTGGCTTTGCTGAAGCTCATGCTTAGGGGCGATAACGTCCTCATGCTGGATGAGCCGACCAACCACCTGGACATAGATTCTAAGGAGACATTGGAAGACGCTCTGCAGGCTTATCCGGGGACTATTATCGCCATATCCCACGACAGGTACTTCCTGAATAAGGTGGCTACGACCATCATGGAGCTGGGGCCGGACGGGCTGACGAAGTACGAGGGCGGCTACGATTACTACGAGGAGAAGAAGGCTTCCATAGAGTCGGGTAAGAAGTATGTCAGGGACCTGAACACTGACGAGGAGACGGACGAGGAGAAGTCTCAGGATCAGGTGAAGTCTGAGGCTAAGGCTAAGACTAAGGAAGAGCGCATGGAAGAGCGCCGCCTGAAGAAGCAGAAAGAGGCTGAGGAGAGGCGGAAGCAGAGAAAACGCGACGCGCTGGAGGAATCCATCACAGAGCTCGAGGAACAGATAGAGGAACTGCAGAAGAAAATGTACGATCCGGAAACCGCGACCAGTTCCATAAAGCTGGGTAAGCTGAGCCGGGAGATGGAAGAGCTGAAGACGAAGCTGGACGCCGCCTATGACGAATGGGCTGAACTCGACTGATAGCAAAGCGAGCACGGCTTTATTCTCTGAATTGTTAAATTTTCTACTTGTAAACGTGGAACCTAGATATTATTATTAAATCAAGTAAAGCATTATTAGGAGGGGAATTATGACTTTCGATAAAATTAAGGACATCATCATGGAGCAGCTGGGTGTCGATGAGTCTATGATCACTATGGATACTAACCTCATGAAGGACCTGGAGGCTGACTCACTGGACGCTGTCGACATCATTATGTCTATAGAGGAAGAATTCGGGTTGGAAATCCCGGACGAGGAAGCTGAAGGTTTCCAGACAGTTGGCGATCTCGTAAGATACGTGGACGAGCATACAGAGGATTAATTCACTTCGGACACATTCCGCCCGCGCGTCTTACGCCAGGCGGTATTTTTTTTGACGGCAGGTCCGGAAATTCGCGCGCTTTAGAGAGCGAGGACGGCTGTAGAGCGGGCTTAGATCCCGCGCTGAGACAGTGTCTTTCATCATAGCGAGCCACCGCCGGTCAGGAAAGGAGTGGGCCATGGGCAGAAAAAACGATAAGATCTCTAACGCGGTCATAAAGAGGCTTCCTAGATACAGAAGATACCTGATAGAGCTCGACCGTAAAGGCGTAGAGAAGATATCTTCTAAGGAGCTCAGTGAGCTCATAGGATACACGGCTTCCCAGATCCGACAGGATTTCAACAATTTCGGCGGCTTTGGCCAGCAGGGTTACGGCTACAGCGTTAAGGGCCTCTATGACGAGATAAGCGCCATACTGGGTCTGGATAAGGCCTATAAGATGGTAATGCTGGGCGCCGGCAACTTGGGCCAGGCCATAACGAAATACCTGGCTTCCCATAAGGAGGGCTTCCAGCTCTCTGCCATATTCGAGGTATCGCCTGAACTGATAGGAACTGAGCTAGAGGGACTGACTATCCGCGATTACGATGACATAGTCGACTATATAGAGCAGGAAGGTATAGATATAGGCATAATCTGCGTCGGGAGCAGTAACGCCCAGGCGGCGGCCGATAAGCTCTGCTTCGCGGGCGTGAGGGGCATATGGAATTTCTCTACCGTGGAGATAGAAGTGCCGGTCCACGTGGCGGTGGAGAACGTACAGCTGACTGACAGCCTGCACACGCTGGCTTATCATATGAATGACTACAGTAAACAGGAGGCTGCGGCTAAGGAATCCGCGGCTAAGAAGGAAGTCATAGAGGGCCGTGGGAAATCTAAGAAGAAGTAATTTTAAGCCGGGCCTTTAGGGTCCGGTTTTTTACTTTTTATCGATATCGATAGATGCATGGAATCGTGATCTAACGCCGTCGATAGAGTAAGTCCAGCGAAATGGACGCGCTGCGAAGGGAAACGGCGGGAACGCTTCGCAATAAAAAAGCCGCCCCGCTGCTATAGCGAGACGGCTGATCTGCCGCTAAATGCCGCAAATAACGCTTAATTAAGCCTGGTGAGGAGCGCCTACAGGGCAAACACCCGCGCAAGCTCCGCACTCGATGCAAGCGTTAGGATCGATCTGGTACTGTGTATCTCCCTGAGAGATAGCGCCAACTGGGCATTCTGCTTCGCAAGCGCCGCAGGAAATGCAAGCGTCAGAAATTTCATAAGCCATAATATAACCTCCTGTGTAAAAGAGTTCAATTGAACGTTTATATTATATCAGCAGAAATAACCATAGTAAAGATTTTGCGAGGGATTTAAATCTGTGCGTGACGGCGCGGCCCCGGGGAGAAGGATTTTGGAAGTTTATACATTGACCGGTCCGAGCGGAACGGGTAAGAGCTATAAGGCCATGGACATATGTTCCCAGTACGGGATAGAAAGCATAATAGATGACGGGCTTTTCATCTGCAATAATAAGGTGGAAGCGGGCATATCAGCAAAGAGGCAGCCGACCAGGGCCGGCGCGGTTAAGACGGCTCTCTTCTGGAATGACGACGTGAGGGACAGGGTCGTGTCTAAGATCGCCCAGCTGAACCCGGATAAGATCCTGCTTCTGGGAACGTCGGACAGGATGGCTGACAGGATATCGGCCCGCCTCTGCCTGCCGGCGCCTGTTAAGAGGATCCACATAGAAGACATAACGACACCTGAGGAGAGGGCTACAGCTCAGGAGCAGAGGCTGGTCGAGGGGAAGCACATAATTCCTGTCCCGACCTTGCAGCTGAAGCGCGATTTCGCCGGCTATTTCATGAATCCTGCTCAGATGTTCAGGACGGGCGGCATATTCGGCGGCGATGACGAAGCCAGCGATAAGACGGTCGTGCGCCCGACGTTCAGCTATATGGGCCAGTTCTTTATTTCTGATAAGGTCCTGGATAACATAGCTGAGTGCGTGGCTGAGGAGAATCCGAGCGTCGACCGGGTGCTGAAAGTCTATAAGAACACATCTCCAGACTCCTTGAAAATGGACGTATCCATAGCGGTGAAGGCGGATAGCGACATCTGGGACACGGGAGGGAAGTACCAGACCATGCTGACGGATAAGATAGGCGTGATGACGGCTTTCAATGTCGAGAAGATAGACGTGACCGTGGCGTATATGGTGTAAATAAGGGAATTTAACAGATAGCTGGGGCGCCCTTTGGTGAATTAGAGTGGTAAAGCGCAGGTTTTATTTAGTTGCGCTTTGCTGAATTAAAGCGATGAAAAGAGAAATCATGGAGAACGAGTATATTTCAGAAATCATAGACGACATAGATTTACGGGACATGTTCGACTGCGGTCAGTGCTTCCGCTGGTACGCGGGCGAAGACGGGTCTTACACCGGGACCGCCATGCATAGGAAGGTAAGAGTCAGACTATTACCTGAGCCGGGCGCGGAGAAGCGCGGGCGGCTGGCGATCTGGCCTTGCGATGAGCGTGAGTTCAACGAGATCTGGCGCCCGTACTTCGACCTGGACCGCGATTATTCGGCGATCAAAGCCCGGTTGACGGAAAACGACGAGATCATGGCGCGCGCCGTGGAATATGGCGGCGGCATCCGCATCCTGAAGCAGGACCCGTGGGAAGCGATCGTCGACTTCATAATTTCCCAGAATAACAACATCCCGCGCATAAAGGGCTGCGTGGAGAATCTTTGTAAATATTTCGGCGAGCCGATCGAGGACCTGCCGTCACATGCATCAGCAAAGCCGCTTGCTGCTGATGCCTCCGGCGAGCCGGCTCCCGCCCAGGCCGCGAAAGGAGCGGGCGAGGGCGGAGCTGCTTCCAGCTTACCGGGCGCGTATGACATACCGAGCCCGGAGAAGCTGGCCGGGCTGACTGTCGAGGACCTGGCTCCGATCCGGCTGGGCTACCGGGCTAAGTATTTGATTAAGACGGCGCGCCAGGTCGTCGAGACAGGCATTCCGTCAGATTACGACGCCCTGCTGGCTCTGGAGGGCGTCGGACCTAAAGTCGCGAACTGCATCGCTTTATTCGGCCTCGCGGCATACGAAAGCTTCCCGATCGACGTTTGGGTGCGTAAGGTCATGCACGCCCTTTACGGCCTGGACGAGGACGATAAGAAAGCCATGGCGGTCTTCGCGCGTGAGCGGTTCGGCGAACTCGGCGGCTTTGCTCAGCAATATCTCTTCTACTATATGCGTGACACCAGTAAATAACCCCTGCAACGGCACCGTAACACCTGCCGTAGCCCAACATCGCAAGCGCTGGGGCACTCTGAGCTCGGCGCTGGAAGCAGACGGCTAGGGTGGGATTTGCACCGGAAAAAATCCATGCACGGAAATCCAAAAAAATGTTGACATTAACACCCCCTCGCTATACAATACTGATTGTCGGTTAGCACTCGAATTTAGTGAGTGCTAACAAGCCGGGCCGGTAAGTCCGAGCCTGGGATTTGCTTAGAATGAAAAGCATGAAATAATAAACAGGAGGTATCAATTATGAGTTTAGGTATCAAGCCGCTGGGCGCTAGAGTCCTGATTAAGAAGGAAGAGCCTGAAGAGAAGACAGAGGGCGGAATCATCCTCACGAGAGCTGAGAAGAAGGAACAGCCTGTAGCTGAGGTCCTCGCCGTAGGTCCTGGAACAGAGGACGAGCCGATGGAAGTTAAGGTCGGAGATAAGATCATCTTCGCTCAGTACAGTGGCACAGACATCGATTATAAGGGTACTACATATTCACTGATCAACCAGTCAGACGTACTGGCAGTACTCGACTAGGAGGTAATGGGAAATGGCTAAGAGTAAGAACATCATTTACGGAGAAGACGCTAGAAAGAAGCTTCTCGCCGGAGTAGATAAGCTCGCTAACACAGTTAAGATCACACTCGGACCTAAGGGAAGAAACGTGCTGATCAATAAGCCTTTCGGCGCTCCACTCATCACGAACGATGGTGTCAGCATCGCTAAGGAAATCTACCTCGCTGATACAGCTGAGAACATGGGAGCTCAGGTAGTAAGAGAAGTCGCTTCTAAGACTAACGATGTGGCAGGAGACGGAACTACTACAGCTACACTCCTCGCTCAGGCTATCATCAGAGAAGGATTTAAGAACGTAGCTGCGGGAGCTAACCCAATGGTACTGAAGAAGGGTATCCAGGGCGCTGTAGCTGTAGCTGTAGACGCTATTAAGGATATCGCTGAGCCTGTTAAGACTAAGGAGTCCATCAGCTCTGTAGCTACTATTTCTTCCGGAGATCCAGTAGTAGGACAGCTCATCGCTGACGCTATGGAGAAGGTAGGAAACGACGGGGTCATCACAGTTGAAGAGTCTAAGTCACTCGACACACAGCTGGACGTAGTTGAAGGATGCCAGTTCGACAGAGGATACCTGTCACCGTACATGGTTACAGATTCCGAGAAGATGGAAGCTGTCCTCGACCACCCATACATCCTGCTGACAGATAAGAAGATCACTAACATCTCTGAGCTGGTTCCTGTTCTCGAGCAGGTAATAAAGTCAGGCAGACCACTCCTCGTCATCGCTGATGATATCGAGGCTGAGGCTCTGGCTACACTCGTAGTTAATAAGCTGCGTGGAGCTCTGAACGTAGTAGCTATTAAGTCACCTCTGTTCGGAGATAGAAGAAAGGCCATCATGGAGGATACAGCTATCCTGACAGGTGGTAAGCTCCTCTCCACAGAGCTCGGATATGACCTGAAGGACGCTACACTCGACATGCTCGGAAGCGCTGAGACAGTTAAGGTCGATAAGGAGCACACAACTATCATCAGAGGCGCCGGAGATCAGAATGAGATCGACACCAGGATCGCTACTATCAAGCAGGAGATGGAGACAACTAACTCCGACTATGATAAGGAGAAGCTCGAGGAGAGACTCGCCAGGATCGCAGGCGGCGTAGCTGTTATTAAGGTAGGAGCTGCTACAGAGACTGAGATGAACGATAAGAAGCTCAGGATCGAGGATGCTCTGAACGCTACTAAGGCTGCTGTTCAGGAAGGACTCGTTTCCGGAGGCGGTGTAGCTTTCGTTAACATCATCCCAGCTGTTGAGAAGTACGTAGATACTCTCGAGGGAGATGAGAAGACAGGCGCTAAGATCATCGCTAAGGCCCTGGAAGCTCCGATCAGACAGATCGCAGCTAACGCGGGACTCGAGGGAAGCGTAGTACTGAACGACGTTAAGGCTCAGAAAGTCGGCTTCGGATTCGACGCTGCTTCTGAGAAGATGGTAAACATGATCGAAGCCGGAATCGTAGACCCAGCTAAGGTTACGAGATCCGCTCTTCAGAATGCCGCTTCCGCTTCCGCTATGCTGCTGACAACAGAAGCTGGCGTATATGACGTAAGCGAAACAGAGTCTGCCGCTACTAACTCCTCCGCTCCTACACCGGGTGGAATGGCTTCCATGCCTCCAGGACTTATGTAATAGGCAGTAAATAAAGTAATTAAACAGATTGATACCTGATTTAATATAATGGCCGTGTCGGCTTTTCGGGGAGACCCGGGAGGCCGGCCGGCTGTTTTTTTGTTTTGATCAGCAAAAGGGAAATGCCGGGAGCTATCCCTGCCGGGCTAGCGGGGGTTTTTGCGTTCGCCTATCGTATAAAAAAATGTTTATTTCTCCGCCAAGGCCTGGAAGGTGATAACGCGGGCTTGCTTTGCTGAAGGAAATGTATTATCATAATGAAAATGCAGTTTTGTAACTTTTTTATCGGAAGGGTCCGGAATATACCGCGTCTGACCGATGATAAGCATAGATTACTAAGGAGGAGAAAATATGGCCCACTACTTTAATGAACCGTCGAGAACATTCAGCGAGTACCTTCTCGTTCCTGGATACACTTCAGAAGAGTGCGTTCCGGATAATGTTTCACTGAAGACGCCTATAGTGAAATTTAAGAAGGGCGAGCAGTCTGAGATCGTCGCTAACATCCCACTGGTGTCAGCTATCATGCAGGCTGTATCTGACGATAACCTCGCTGTGGCTCTCGCTAAGGAAGGCGGAATCTCATTCATTTACGGCTCCCAGAGTATAGAAGACGAAGCCGCTATGGTTAAGAGGGTTAAGGATTATAAGGCTGGATTCGTAACGAGCGACAGTAACGTGCGCCCGGACCAGACACTTAAGGATGTCCTCGAGCTTAAGAAGAAGACAGGCCATGCCACAGTAGCTGTTACCGAAGACGGGACCTCCGCGGGGAAGGTAGTCGGAATCGTTACCAGCAGAGACTACAGGGTTTCCAGACTTTCTCAGGACACCCCGGTAAGCGAGTTCATGACACCGTTCGAGAAGCTGGTCTACGCGGATGAGAACGTGACGCTGAGCGAAGCGAACGATATGCTGTGGGATAATAAATTGAACGCTCTTCCTGTAATTGATAAGAACCAGAGACTGAAGTACTTCGTATTCCGTAAGGACTACGATTCTCATAAGTCGCATCCGAATGAGCTCCTCGACGCGAATAAGCGGTATGTGGTAGGCGCCGGCGTGAATTCCCGTGACTATGAGGAGAGGATTCCTGCTCTGGTAGACGCAGGCGCGGATGTTCTCTGCATTGACTCCTCCGAGGGATATTCCGTATGGCAGGCGAGAACGCTGGCCTGGGTCAGAGAGAAGTACGGCGACACCGTTAAGATCGGAGCCGGAAATGTCGTGGACAGAGAAGGATTCCGTTTCCTGGCTGAGGCGGGAGCTGACTTCGTGAAGATCGGAATCGGCGGCGGATCCATCTGCATCACGCGTGAGCAGAAGGGAATCGGACGCGGCCAGGCATCCGCGGTCATCGACGTGGCGAGAGCCCGTGACGAATACTTCGAAGAGACAGGCGTCTATATTCCTATTTGCTCGGACGGCGGAATCGTTTACGATTACCACATGACGCTGGCCCTGGCGATGGGAGCTGACTTCCTCATGCTCGGAAGATATTTCGCCAGATTCGACGAGTCCCCATCCAACAGACTGAACATTAACGGAAACTATGTGAAGGAGTACTGGGGCGAGGGTTCCAACAGAGCCCGCAACTGGCAGAGATACGACCTCGGCGGCGAAGGCGGTAAGATGAAGTTCGAAGAGGGCGTAGACTCTTACGTACCATACGCCGGCGGACTTTCCGAGAACGTTAACCTCTCACTTTCTAAGGTTAAGGCTACTATGTGCAACTGCGGAGTTACTACTATCCCACAGCTGCAGAGAGAGGCTAAGCTGACAGTCGTTTCAGCTACATCCATCGTAGAAGGCGGCGCTCACGACGTAACTCTTCGTGACTCCAGCCAGAACGTTATAAGATAATTAGAGGCATATTTCAGCTAACTCAGGCGGGGCGGATCTCTGGTCCGACGGGTGCGTGGGTTAGCTGATTTTATTTCTGATCCTTTAGTTAGCATAGCAAAGCCGTTACGCCCGGGCTTTCCTCTCTGAGCCGCGGCCCGGAGGGAAGTGCGCAGGGGGAGGCTTTGCGCCTGATATATAAAGACAGGAGATTATATGGATAAGGAATTAGTGATCGTGCTCGACTTCGGCGGTCAGTATAACCAGCTGATCGCCAGGCGCGTGCGCGATATGAATGTTTACTGCGAAGTCCTCTCATACACGACTCCGCTGGATGAGCTGCTGGCGAAGAAGCCGGTCGGCATCATCCTCACGGGCGGACCGAACAGCGTGAACCTGCCGGATTCGCCGCAGTATGATAAGGGACTCTTCGAGGCCGGCATCCCGGTGCTCGGCATCTGCTACGGTGCTCAGCTCATGGCTTGGACGCTCGGCGGTAATGTAGAACCGGCTAAGGTCAGCGAGTATGGTAAGACGGACATCACTGTTTCCAATGGGAGCACCATTTTAGAGGGTGTGTCTGAGCACACGGTCGGCTGGATGAGCCACAGGGATTATATATCCGCTGTGCCTGAAGGATTTAAGATCACGGCTTCCACGGCTGTCTGCCCGGCTGCGGGTATGGAGAACGACGAGAAGAAGCTTTACGCTGTTCAGTACCACCCGGAAGTAACGCATTCCGTTGAAGGAGATAAGGTATTTAAGAACTTCTTGTTTAAAGTCTGCGCTTGTAAGGGCGACTGGAAGATGGATGATTTCGCTGAGACTACGATCCAGGCTATCCGCGAGAAGGTCGGAACGGGTAAGGCTCTGTGCGCCCTTTCCGGCGGTGTGGATTCGTCTGTCGCTGCTGTCCTCATGTCTAAGGCCATCGGTAAGCAGCTCACATGCGTGTTCGTGGACCACGGCCTTCTGAGGAAGGACGAGGCAGAGAGCGTGGATAAGGTCTTCGGGCCTGAGGGTCCATATGACCTGAATTTCGTCCATGTGGACGCGCACGAGAGATTCTACGAGAAGCTTAAGGGCGTAACTGAGCCTGAGCAGAAGCGTAAGATCATCGGCGAGGAGTTCATCCGCGTCTTCGAAGACGAAGCAAAGAAGATCGGCGCTGTCGACTATCTGGTCCAGGGGACTATCTATCCTGACGTCATAGAGTCAGGTCTGGGTAAGTCCGCTACGATCAAGAGCCACCATAACGTCGGCGGCCTGCCTGATTATGTGGATTTCAAGGAGATAATCGAGCCTCTCCGCATGCTGTTTAAGGATGAGGTAAGGCGCGTGGGCCTGCACCTGGGCATCCCTGAGGAGCTCGTGTTCCGTCAGCCGTTCCCGGGCCCTGGACTAGGCATCCGCATCATAGGCGATGTCACTGAAGAGAAGGTTAAGATCGTTCAGGAGGCTGACGCCATCTACCGCGAGGAAATTGCTAAGGCCGGGCTGGCCCGCGACATCAGCCAGTACTTTGCTGCTTTAACTAACATGAGATCTGTCGGAGTCATGGGAGACGCCAGGACATACGACTACGCCATAGCCCTGAGAGCTGTAACGACGTCTGACTTCATGACGGCCGACTCAGCCCAGATCCCTTGGGAAGTGCTGCAGAAGATAACTAACAGGATCGTGAACGAGGTGGACCACGTGAACCGCGTATTCTACGACTGCACCAGCAAACCGCCAGGGACGATAGAGCTGGAATAGACGCAAGTGGTTTGCCTTATTTCTGCTTCCGTTGAAATTTCAACCGGGACAGCGACTGGAAAAAAACGCGTGATACTGATTTGATACTATTATTTCATAGATCGGCCAAAGTGGTGGATGCATTGAAAAATCAATGTGTTCATCACTTTTTTTATATCACAGAACTTCTGCTGCGGCAAACGTGCATGCAGAAATAATCCTGCCGTTAGCAGGGCCTCACGACAGTCTGACCGACGGGATAATTTCACATTACGGCCTCATTCGCATAATTGCCGGTAGAAAGGATCTCCCCTATGATAATGAAAAAGGAGGGCAGAAAGATGTTTGGAAACAAATATAAGCTGAGCTACGATGAACGCAGGATCATCGTCCTTTGCCTGATCGAAATGAAAAACAAGCTGATACAGGAGAACCGGTATACTGATGCCATTGATGATCTTCTTGTAAAATTTCTTGACGATTAAGTTTATCCTTTCAGCCGGAAGCTGAATACATGACCCTGCACAATCCGGTGCGGGGTTATTTATTTATCCGGCTTTCGGAGAAAGGATAAGAGATGGCTACAACAAAGGAAACAATGAAAATTATTGCGATGGGGCTGGGAGAAACCGGAGCCCGTGAAACAGAAAGCTGCGCAAGTTGCCCGTTAGTGGATGCACTTGCCAGGAGAGCTGCAGAGCATTTTGCCGGGATGACCGAGGAGATGGATGAGGAAGTGGTCCTGGAGATCGTGCGCAAGCTGGAAACAGAGGCCTGTTCGGATGAACCGGGTGCTATGATTGCACTTCTCGGCAGGATCTTCCGCCAGAATGGGATGGAATCCGCTGCAGCGGAAATGGAGGCACTGGATTACTGCATCAGTGAAGTTCCTGATGCCTGCGAAGTATTTGCAGATTCTTTCTTTGATGACGGATATGTTGACTGGTACTGCGTGGAAGGCTGGCTCCGGGACATGTTTCCCAGCAAGGACCAGAAGCTGCTGAGTTAGGAGGTTAGGAATGGCAAAATGCGAAACCATTGCGATCTGCAATCAGAAAGGAGGCGTGGGAAAAACCACCACGGCGCTGAATCTGGGCGTGGGTCTTGCCAGAGCCGGAAAGAAGGTGCTGCTCATCGACTCGGATCCACAGGGGGATCTCACTCAATCACTTGGTTGGAATGGTGACGATCTGGAAAAATCTCTGGGCAGGCTGATGTACTTGGTCACCAAAGACTGCAAACCCATTGTGGAAGATACGATCCTTCATCACGAGGAAGGCGTGGATCTGATCCCGTCTAATCTGGATCTTTCTTCTATGGAAGTCAGTCTGGTGAACGCCATGAGCAGAGAACAGGTGCTGGATAACCTTCTCCAATCGGTAAAGAAAAACTACGAATATATTCTGATCGACTGCATGCCGTCATTAGGCATGATCACCATCAATGCGCTGACCGCGGCGGATAAAGTGATCATCCCGGTGCAGGCCCAGTATCTTCCGGCCAAAGGAATGACGCAGCTGATGAAGAGTATCGACCGGGTCAAGACCCACATAAATCCGGACCTGAAAATCGGCGGCATCGTCATGACGCTGGTGGACAACCGGACCAACCTGGCAAGAGATGTGATCAGCAGCATCCGGACCCACTACGGGATGGCAATCCGGATCTTCGATACCCAGATCCCGGTGGCGGTGAAAGCGGCTGAGGCGGCTAAGTCCGGGCAGAGTATATTCACCTACGATGAAAACGGAAAGGTGGCGAAAGCTTATGAAGCATTGACGAAGGAGGTGATCCG
>JAQXJR010000024.1 GCA_029009055.1 Eubacteriales bacterium
TCAAAAGGTAAACACAGTCTAATACATTTATTAAAAGGCAGCACTAAGGCTGCCTTGCAAAAGAAAATTCCACCGCAGGTTTGCAAGACTAAAGTCTAGTTGAGCCACGGTGGAAGGTAGAAATTAACTTTTCAATTGAGGACTTGACAAATCCGGCGATTCGTTCCCGACTTAATAAGTCCACGATCCCGGATGGGACGCCCGCGTCACTACTTTGCTAAGACTTTCTTAAGCCTCTCCATAGCCTCTTCTGTATTCTCCCTAGTCGAGAAAGCGGTCAGCCTGAAGAAGCCCTCGCCGTTATTTCCGAAACCCTGACCAGGTGTGCCGACGACGCCCGCCTCCTTAAGCAGGAAGTCGAAGAACGTCCAGGAATCCATGCCCTCTGGGCACTTGAACCAGATGTATGGAGAATGCACGCCTCCTGTATACCAGATGCCTAAGTCCTCCAGGGCATCCATGATGACTCTGGCGTTCTCTTTATAGTAATCTATGTTTTCCTTTATCTGCATGCGTCCCTCAGGTGTGAAGACAGCCTCCGCGCCCCTCTGAACTACGTATGAGACGCCGTTAAACTTCGTGGTCTGCCTCCTGAGCCAGAGAGCGTTCAGCTCTGTATCGTCTCTTACCAGGTCGTGCGGAACGACTGTATAACCGCAGCGGGTGCCTGTGAATCCAGCGGTTTTCGAGAGTGAGCAAAGCTCTATGGCGCATGTCCTGGCTCCCGGTATCTCGAATATGCTCCTAGGGATGTCGTCGCCTTCAGCGAATGATTCGTAGGCGGCATCGAAGAGGATTACGGCGCCCTTCTCGTTAGCGTAGTCGACCCATTCCTTCAGCTGCTCTCTGTCGTAAGCCGCGCCCGTCGGGTTATTAGGCGAGCAGATGTATATGAGATCAGGTCCCTCAGCCGCGTCCTCGGCTGATGTCCCCGGCTCGAACTCTCCAGGCCCCGGAAGGAAATCGTTAGACTCGTTAGCGTCCATATATATTATTCTTCTTCCCGCCATGACGTTCGTGTCAACGTAAACAGGATAGACAGGGTCAGGAACCAGGACCAGATTATCTTTGCTGAATATATCGAGGATATTTCCGCAGTCGCTCTTAGCTCCGTCGGAAATGAATATCTCTGAGAGTTCCAGCTCCACCTCCCTCTCAGCGTAATAGTCTCTGACCTTCTCGCGCAGAAAGTCATACCCCTGCTCAGGACCATAGCCGCGGAACGTCTCAGCCACGCCCATCTCTTCAGACGCCTTCTTCAGCGCGTCCACTACAGCCGGGCAAAGCGGCCTGGTCACGTCTCCAATCCCCATTTTTATAACGTTCTTATCCGGATGCTCCTTCTGATAATCCGCCAGCCTGTGTGCCGTTTCATAGAAAAGGTAGCTGTCCTTAAGCTGTTTATAATTACTGTTTATCTTAAGCATATTCTCCTCCTGAGCAAATTCATCTATGCTAGTGTTTCCAACGAGAGCACCGGATATCACCGCTGTGCTCCCCTCTCTTCTATAAATCCACTTCTACTGATCCCGTGAAAGCTATTTCCGCCGGACCTTTCATAAACACTTCTCCGTCATCCATATATCTTATCTCGAGCTCACCGCCCTTAAGGATGACCTTCACATACTCATTCTCCTGGCAGTAGCCGTTCCTTACAGCCGCCACGACAGAAGCACACGCGCCTGTTCCGCAGGCGAGAGTCTCGCCGCTTCCTCTCTCCCATACTCTCATCTTAAGAGTATGATCGTCTATGACTTTTATGAATTCCGTATTCACCCTGTTAGGGAATATAGGATCATTCTCGAACTTAGGCCCTATAACAGGAAGATCCAGCTGATCCGGGTCGCCTCCGAATACTACGCAGTGAGGGTTTCCCATGGATACGCAGGATATCTTATAGCTTTCTCCGGAAATATCGACATCTCTGTTCATGACTTCCCCTGACTCATCAGCCGGAAGATCGACCGGTATCTCCTTCGGCTCCAATATCGCCTTACCCATATCGACTTCAGCTCCTGTCGCCTGGTCATTATCATCTGTGAACATCTGCAGGATCTTAACGCCGCTTAATGTATCTACTGTGATGACGTCCTTATCTATACCTTTAATATCATGCAGGAACTTACCGACGCATCTCACGCCGTTACCGCACATCATGGCCTCGCTGCCGTCAGCGTTAAATATCCTCATCTTACCGTCAGCCTTATCTGACTTACATACCAGGATGATGCCATCTCCGCCTATGCTGAAATGCCTGTCAGAAAGGATTCTGGAAAGTTCTTCCGGATCTTCCGGCTCGCCGTCGAAGCAGTCGAAATAGATATAGTCGTTACCGCAGCCGTGCATCTTAGTGAACTCTAGTGTTTTACTCATTATATACTCCAATTGAAATATTCATTCTCATCTTACGCTTTCCTATGGGTTAAATATTACCACAATATTGTGAAGCGAACAAATTATTACGATTATTTTTTGTAAATTATTCTAAAATCTCACCGAAGTGTGTTGACATCCGCACATTTCAGGTGTATCTTGGATACAAGCGAGACAAGGGGGTCCCGCTATATAAACTTATATGGAAACTTTCCGGAACAGGGTTTCTAAATTCAGGCGATAAGAGCCTTATTCCGAAAACTAGATATTTACGGCAATGGAGCCAGGCGGAGGATGTCCTCCGTATCTGCCCTTGCCGTTTTTTATTATAAGCGCGAAAACCAATGTAAATTAAAGGGAGGTATTGATTATGTGCTCTATTATGGGTTACTTCGGCAGTGAACTAAGCCGTGAAGATTTCGAGGTCGGATTCGACAGGACTATATCCAGAGGTCCGGACGAAACGAGACTTATTGATTTTACTGAGGAGAACGCTGATAATAATAGTAATAATGATTTCGCCGGATATATGGGTTTCCACAGACTAGCCATCATGGGACTCACAGAGGAGGGCATGCAGCCTTTCAGAAGAGGAAACCGCTGGTGTGTCTGTAACGGAGAGATCTACGGATTCAGGACCATTAAGAAGCACCTCATAGAAAGAGGCTACAGCTTCTCCAGCGATTCTGACTGCGAGATCCTGCTCCCTATGTATGAGATATACGGAACGAACATGTTCACTCTTCTGGACGCCGAGTTCGCCATGGTACTGTATGACGGCGAAAGCGGAAGCGTCATAGCGGCCAGGGACCCATTCGGCATCAGACCCCTCTACTACGGCTACGACCATAATAAAGGAATCGTCTTTGCCAGTGAGCCTAAGAACCTGGTCGGCCTCGTAGACAGGATCATGCCTTTCCCGCCCGGCCATTTCTATAAGGATGGTGTGTTCACATCATACAGGAACATAGCCAGGGTCAGGAACATGATGCACGACGATGTAGAGACAGCATGCAAACAGATCAGGACCAAGCTGATAAGAGGCGTCGAGAAAAGAATGGACTCGGATGTCCCTCTGGGCTTCCTCCTCTCAGGAGGTCTGGACTCATCCCTCGTATGCGCCATATCCGCGAAGCTGACAGATAAGCCTATTAGGACATTCGCCATAGGAATGGATAAGGACGCCATAGACCTTAAGTACGCTAGAGAAGCCGCCGACTACATGGGCGCCGACCACACGGAAGTCATCATATCCAGGGACGATGTCATAGAAGCCCTGCCTCACGTCATAGAAATACTGGGGACATGGGACATAACGACCATCAGAGCTTCCATAGGTATGTACCTGGTTTGCAAATACATACATGAGAACACTGATATAAAGGTTCTGATGACAGGAGAGATCTCCGATGAGCTGTTCGGTTACAAATATACAGACTTCGCCCCTTCCCCGGAAGAATTCCAGAAGGAATCTGAGAAGAGGGTAAGAGAGCTCCACATGTATGATGTGTTAAGAGCTGACAGATGTATATCCGTCAACTCTCTGGAAGCCAGAGTTCCTTTCGGCGACCTGGATTTCGCCAGCTACGTCATGGCCCTGGACCCTAGAGTTAAAATGAACACATACGGTAAGGGTAAATATCTGCTGAGACACGCTTTCGAAGGTGACTGGCTGCCGGAAGAGATCCTCATGAGAGAGAAGGCGGCCTTCAGCGACGCCGTCGGCCACTCTATGGTAGACGATCTTAAGGAATACGCTGAAAGCTATTACACAGATGAAGAATTCGAAGCCGGTGTTAAGAAGTACAGTTACCGC
Source organism: Eubacteriales bacterium (assembly GCA_029009055.1). Lineage (GTDB taxonomy): Bacteria > Bacillota > Clostridia > Peptostreptococcales > Anaerovoracaceae > Aminicella. The sequence continues at coordinate 4,190 of JAQXJR010000024.1, forward strand.
CCTCCATTCACGAAGGAATCCCTCCTCTATAGAGAGATATTCGAGAAATACTATCCGGGGCAGGCGGAGATGATAATAGACTACTGGATGCCTAATAAAAACTGGGAGGGCTGCGATGTTAACGACCCTTCCGCCAGATACCTATCAAACTACGGAGACAGCGGTAAATAAACAGGAGAAAACCATGGATAACCAGAGCAATAATTTCAAAGGGAATTCCCATAAGGACGAATCCATCAATTCCCATCAGGCTCTGCCTGAGTACACAGATGGACAGCTAAGAGAAGTCAGAGAAGTACGCGCGGCGCTTAAGGACCTGGCTGATATCCAGGATTCATGCGGCATCGGAGCCGTCGTTAACATAGACGGTAAAGCCGACCACCAGACAGTAAGTGACGCTCTCTCTATAGTAGAGAAGCTCGAGCACAGAGCCGGTAAGGACGCTACCGGAAAGAACGGCGACGGCGTAGGCATCATGACCCAGATCTCAGATGAATTCTTCCGCAAAGTAATAGCTGAAATGGGTCTGGACCCTGAGAAGGAACTGGGCGGAGAGAGAGACTTCGGCGTCGGCATGTTCTTCTTCCCTCAGGACACTCTGGCGAGAAGAAAAGCGCAGAAGATGTTCGAAGTCACCTGCCGTAAGGAAGGCGTGCGTTTCATCACCTGGCGTGACGTGCCTGTGAACACGAGCATACTGGGCCAGAAGGCATTAAGCGCCATGCCATATATTTGCCAGTGCTTCGTAAGAAGACCTGAAGATATAGCTAAGGGAATAGACTTCGACCGTAAGCTCTATGTTATCCGCCGTATTTTCGAACACAGTTCAGAACAGACATACATACCTTCATTCTCATCGAGGACGATCGTATATAAGGGCATGCTGCTCGTAAACCAGCTGAGAGAGCTGTACACTGACCTGCAGGATCCAGATTATAAGAGCGCCATGGCTATGGTCCACTCCAGATTCTCGACTAACACTATGCCGAGCTGGAGAAGGGCTCATCCTAACCGCTTCATACTCCATAACGGAGAGATAAATACCATCAGAGGTAACGTAGACCGTATGCTGGCCAGAGAAGAGACCATGCACTCCCCTGTTCTGGGAAGCGAGATGAATAAGATCCTGCCGGCTATTTCCCAGGCGAGCTCGGACTCAGCCATGCTGGATAACACGCTGGAATTCCTGGTCATGAACGGCATGCCGCTCCCACTCGCTGTCATGGTACTCATACCTGAGCCTTGGAAGAACGATATTTCTATGTCCAGGTCCAGAAAGGATCTCTATAGATACTATACGACCATGATGGAGCCATGGGACGGACCGGCTGCCATCTGCTTCTCTGATGGAGACATGGTAGGAGCTGTTTTGGACAGGAACGGACTCCGCCCTGCCAGATACTATCTGACAGATGATAACAGACTGATACTTTCTTCTGAAGTCGGTGTGCTGGACATACCGCAGGAGAAGATCATGCGTAAGGCCATGCTGGAGCCGGGCAGGATGCTGCTCGTAGACCTGAAGGCTAAACGCCTCATACCTGATAAAGAGATAAAGGAAACTTACGCGGCTAAGCAGCCTTATGGCGAATGGCTGGACATGAACCTCATCAGCCTTAAGGAGCTGCCGGCGCCTAACGAGAGGACCCCTCAATTCACCCAGGACGAGAGAGACAGATTATATAAGGCTTTCGGCTACACATATGAGGATGTCAGCGATGTCATCCTGAAGATGGCTAAGGACGGGTCAGAGATCATAGCTTCCATGGGAGCCGACATCCCAGTGCCTGTGCTTTCTAAGAGACACCAGCCTCTGTTCAACTACTTCAAGCAGCTGTTCGCTCAGGTAACGAACCCGCCTATCGATGCCATAAGAGAGAGCATAGTCACAGACACTACAGTGTACGCGGCTACAGACGGAGACCTGCTTAACGAAGACGCTTCCAACTGTTCCGTACTTCAGATAAACAACCCTATCTTAAGCGACATGGACATGCTGAAGATAAAGAACGTTAAGAAGCCTGGCTTCCATGTGGAGACAGTTTCTTTGCTGTATTATACGGGAACATCGCTCACGAGAGCCGTGGATGACCTGTTCGTAGAAATAGAAAGAGCCTACAGGAAGGGCGCTAATATCATAATCCTGTCAGATAGAGGTGTGGATGAGAACCATGTAGCTGTACCTTCCCTGCTCGCTGTATCAGCCATAGAGCAGTATCTGATCAGGACCAGAAAGAGAACGGCCATATCCATAATCCTGGAAAGCGCGGAACCTAGAGATGTGCACCACTTCGCGACTTTGCTGGGCTACGGAGCTCTGGCGGTCAACCCATACCTGGCTCACGCCCTCATACTCGAAGCCATAGATAAGGGCATGCTGAATAAGAATTACTCGGCAGCCGTTGAATCATACGATAAGGCCATACTGAGCGGAATAGTTAAGATAGCATCTAAAATGGGCATATCGACTTTGCAGTCGTATCAATCAGCTCAGATATTCGAGGCTGTCGGCATAAAGCAGTCCGTCATAGAGAAGTACTTCACGAACACGGTAAGCCCGGTAGAGGGTATCGGCATAGAAGAGATGTCTAAGAGCGTGGAATGGCTGCATGATCACGCCTTCGATCCTCTGGGGCTCTCGACGGACGAGACGCTGGACAGCGTGGGAAGACACAGACTGCGCAGCGGCAGGAACACAGAGGACCACATGTACAGCCCGGAAGTCCTGCTGACATTAAGAGCCGCCACCTGGTCCGGGAACTACGACCTATTCAAGAAGTATTCCGCCATGGTGGACGCTAAAGAAACGCCGCACACGCTCAGGGGACTCCTGGACATAAAATACGACGAGAAGAGGAGCATCCCTCTCGAAGAGGTAGAGCCTGCCTCCGAGATCGTGAAGAGGTTCAAGACAGGAGCTATGTCCTACGGATCTATTTCCGAGGAAGCTCATACATGCCTGGCCATCGCGATGAACAGACTGGGCGGTAAGTCCAATTCCGGCGAGGGCGGCGAAGATCCGACCAGATTCGGCACAGATAAAAACAGCGCGATCAAGCAGGTAGCGTCAGGGCGTTTCGGCGTCACATCTTCCTACCTTATGAGCGCTCAGGAAATACAGATTAAGATGGCTCAGGGAGCAAAGCCGGGCGAAGGCGGCCACCTTCCAGGTAAGAAAGTTTACCCTTGGATCGCTAAGACCCGCTACTCCACTCCTGGAGTACCTCTTATATCGCCACCACCACATCACGACATTTACTCCATAGAAGACCTGGCTCAGCTGATCTACGACCTTAAGAACGCGAACAGACACGCCAGGATATCCGTGAAGCTGGTAGCTGAGAACGGTGTCGGCACCGTAGCCTGCGGTGTAGCTAAGGCGGGAGCTCAGGTCATCCTCATCTCCGGTTATGACGGAGGCACGGGAGCCGCTCCTATGAGCTCCATATATAACGCGGGACTCCCTTGGGAGCTGGGTCTGTCAGAGACCCACAGATCTCTCGTGGAGAACGGCCTGCGTCAGAGAGTCCGCCTGGAGACAGACGGTAAGCTGATGACAGGAAGAGACGTAGCCATAGCATGCATGCTGGGAGCTGAGGAATTCGGCTTCGCTACCGCTCCTCTCGTGACCATGGGTTGCCTGATGATGAGGGTCTGCAACCTGGATACCTGCCCTGCCGGCATAGCTACGCAGAACGAAGAACTGAGGAAGCGCTTTGCCGGTAAGCCTGAGTACGTCATGAATTTCATGCTCTATATAGCTGAAGAAGTGAGAGAGATCATGGCTAAGCTCGGCATCAGGACTATGGATGAGCTGGTAGGAAGAACAGACCTACTCACAGCCAGACTAGGAAGAGTTACCAGCAGAGCCGATAAGATAGACATGTCATCCATATTGGGCGAGAGAGCATATCCGGTCCGCTTCGAGTCTAAAGACATATACGACTTCAAGCTCGAAAGCACGGCTGACCTGGCCGACCTGGTACCTGAGTTTAATGATAGCTTCGATAAGAAGGTCCCTCACACCAGCTCATATAAGGTATCCAGCACTAACAGGACGTTCGGAACCATCCTGGGTTCTGAGATAACCAGCAGATTCGGCCAGGATCTGGCTGACGACACATATAAAGTCAACTGCGAGGGATCAGCCGGCCAGTCATTCGGTGCCTTCATTCCTAAGGGCTTGACCCTGGATCTCACCGGAGACAGTAACGACTACTTCGGTAAGGGACTCTCAGGAGGTAAGCTGATAGTTAAGCCGGCTTGCGAGAGCGTGTTCTCAGCTTCTGATAACATAGCGGTTGGAAATGTAGCTCTCTACGGAGCTACCAGCGGTAAGGCCTTCATAAACGGAAGAGCCGGCGAGCGTTTCTGCGTCAGGAACTCAGGAGCTACGGCTGTAGTCGAAGGATGCGGCGACCACGGATGTGAATACATGACAGGCGGAACTGCCGTCATACTGGGAAGGACAGGCAAGAACTTCGCCGCCGGTATGAGCGGAGGCATAGCTTACGTTCTGGACGAGGATCACGACTTCTACCTGAACCTGAATAAGGAAATGGTAGGCATGTATGAGATCACAGACCCTAAGGACGCTGAGGCGCTTAAGGGCATGATCAGGGAACATGTGGAAGCTACAGGTTCCGAATTTGGAAGTAATGTACTGAAAGATTTCGATAAATGGCTGCCTATGTTCAGGAAAATCATCCCTAACGATTACATGAAGGCTATGAAAGCGACGGCTAAGGAGAAATAAAATGGGAAAAAGCACGGGATTCATGGAGTTCAAGCGGGAAAACAACCCGTCTGAAGCGCCATTAGAGAGAATACGGAATTTTCTGGAATTCCACAGCCAGATAGATGAGGAAGAGCGCAGGAAGCAGGGCGCCAGGTGCATGAACTGCGGTCTGGCCTTCTGCCAGTCGGGAATCGAGATCGGCTCATCAACCACTGGCTGCCCGCTCCATAACCTCATCCCTGAATGGAACGATGAGCTGTATAACGGACAGTGGGATCAAGCCCTGGCCAGGCTCTTGAAAACGAATAATTTCCCTGAATTCACCGGACGTGTATGCCCGGCTCTCTGTGAGTCGGCCTGCACATGCGGCCTATATGGCTCACCTGTTACGGTCAGGGAAAACGAGCTTTCTGTAATAGAGAAAGGTTTCCGCGAAGGCCATATGAAGGCTGACCCTCCTGAAGTAAGGAGCGGTAAGAGAGTAGCAGTCGTAGGCTCCGGTCCTTCAGGCCTCGCCTGCGCCGACATACTTAATAAGCGCGGCCATGAAGTCACAGTCTTCGAGCGTGATGACAGACCGGGCGGCCTCCTGACATATGGCATTCCTAACATGAAGCTGGATAAGTCCATAGTGGAGCGCAGGATCCACCTCATGAAAGAAGAAGGCGTCATATTCAAGACAGGAGCTGACATAGGAAACAACCTGGATGCCCAGACCATAATAAAGGACTATGACGCGACAGTCATCTGCTGCGGATCCAGAGAGCCGAGAGACCTGAAAGTTCCCGGAAGGGACGCGGGCGGCGTCCTCTTCGCGGTGGACTTCCTGACAGATGTAACGAAGAAGCTGCTTGAAGCCAGAGAATCTGGCGAAGAGATAGACATTAAGTCCATGCTGAACGGTAAGGACGTAATAATCGTCGGAGGCGGCGACACAGGAAACGACTGCGTGGGAACATGCATCCGCCTGGGCTGTAAATCAGTCCATCAGCTGGTAAGAAAGCCTGAAGCTCCGCGCGAGCGCCAGGCAGATAACCCTTGGCCGGAAGTTTCTAAGGCGTCGAAGGTGGATTACGGTCAGGAAGAGTCCCTGGCTGTGTTCGGCTCAGACCCTCGCGTCTACCAGACGAAGATAAAAGAGATAATAAAGGACGAAGACGGCCACATTAAGGCGGTCCAGACCATAATGTCCGAGCCTGAGAAGAACCCTGACGGCACCGTGATCACGAACGAGCGCGGTAAGGTCAGCATGGTGGAAGTCCCTGGAAGCGAGAAAGTGCTGCCTTGCGACCTCCTGCTGCTGGCGACCGGCTTCTCGGGCTGCCAGTCGTACATATTCGACCAGTTTGGCGTTAACACCTCCAAGCGCGGCTCAATCATTACCAAGGGTCAGGGCAGTTACGCGACTGACGTGGAGAAGGTCTTCACTGCAGGTGACGCTCACCGCGGCGCTTCTCTGGTGGTTTACGCCATAGCTGAGGGTCGTGCCTGCGCTAAGGAAGTCGACGAGTACCTCATGGGCTACACGAACCTGATTTAGTTCTATATAGCAAAGTAAAACCGTTGGATCGGCTCTGCCAATAAGCCCCTGGCAGTGCCGGCTATGAAAAAGCTTAATTCTTCCTTTCTAGATACGAAGGAGCCCCGGGAGCGTATGCCATTCTGGCACCTGCCCTCCGGGGCTCCTTTGATTTCGCTGTTTGATTTCGCTGTTTTGATTCTGTTCTGAACTGCGGATCCGTCACAGTACTAGTGACGGCGAGTCCGGCGGCAGCTTCCCCGCTCCATCAGCCCATTCGCTTATCCTCTTTTTCATACCCTTAATGTCCAGCACGCCGTAAGCGAAACCCTTACGCACCAGCTCCTGAGGCAGATACTCGTCGTATTTATCGAATACAGGCACCTCATTAGGATAGACCAGTTCCAAAGGGTCGAATCCCTTAGCGGCCTCTTCCGCCAGTATGCTGAAGAAAGCCCTCTTAGGCACGTCCATGTTGAACATCATGTAGTAAGGGCGAACAGAGTTGAATCCCTTAAGTCCCAGTTTCTTACCGCATTTTATCTTTATGAACCGTTCCAGTGCCAGGAAAGCGTAGCTCCCCAGCCATGGGAGCAAGCAGTACATATTGCCGCCCATATCAAGAAGAGTCTGTGACGCGGCGCCGGAGAGCGCGGAAACCCTGCGGGCCTCAGCCAGTCTCGCCTTTGCGTGAGGAAGAAGATAAGGGTAATCCGTATCTTCACCCAGAGCCTGCTTCATCCTCTCCAGGATCTTCGTGTTTATATCGCCCGCGCAGTCGCCGAAGCAAGCCGGCACGCTCCCCTTCACAGGGTGGCAGTAGACCTCGTGGCGCTTAATATCCAGGTCCTCGACCACCCATACATGACCGGCTATAGCGATCTTATCTCCAACCGGAGGCGGCTGGACTATGGTACCGATCTCCTGGGACTCGCACCTGACGCTGAACTCCTCGTTCTCCTGGAAAACAGCGAAAAACTTATAGTTATTCGCGACTTTTTCTCCAGTAAGGCCCACTATGAGCCCGCCGTTCTCTGTCCTCTGTATATGGTCTATCTCCAGCAAATGGTTCAGCAGGCACTTATAGTCATCCTGACTTACATTCTTAAAATACGCGAGGCCCAGGACCCTGGATGCCAGCTCCGCCGGCGTCATCTCCCCCTGGGAATACAGGGTGCTCATGGTCTGGTGATACAGGAGGCTGTAAGGCAGCCTCCCCTCTTCTGGCGGTTCTACCCAGCGTTCTTCTAAATACAGCTGGACGAGAGAAATAGCCTGGAGCAGCTTCCAAGGTATGGTCTCCGGGAGCGGCGCTCTCGGCTCGGCGTGATCCTCACGGATGACGAAACACATCTCCTCCGGGCCGCCCCGCCTGCCTGTCCTTCCCATTCTCTGCAGGAAAGCCGAAACCGTGAATGGAGCGTCTATCTGATACGCCCTCTCCAGCTTTCCTATGTCTATGCCAAGCTCCAGGGTCGCTGTCGCGCATGTCGTAAGCGGCAGGGAGTCTTCCTTCATAAGTTCCTCTGCGGACTCCCTGAATGAAGCCGACAGATTTCCATGATGGATCAGAAAGCGGTCAGCCTCGTGCCTGTCTTCACAGTACCGTCTCATGGTCGTGGTGACAGCCTCGCACTCCTCCCTGGAATTAGAGAAGACCAGGCATTTCCTGCCCCGGGTGTGCTCGAAAATATAGGCGTAAGCCGGGTCAGCCATGTCAGGCGCCTTATCCGTTTTATCATCAGGTCCCAAAACGCCGTAAGGGTCTAAAGACGGCGCGTCCTGGCCATCTGGACTCTCATAGTTATCCGCGCGAGAAGATTCGCCCTCGAGCGCTAAGTTTTCAGATCCAGTCTCTTCAGGCTTTCCGGGAGCGCCGCCTTTCTTCGGCTCCTCTCCAGCCTGAGGCGGCGTGATGAAGAAGTGCTCCATGGATAGCCGCCACTTCATGCCTTCAGACTGGACCTTAGGTATCCTGGTCTTTCGACCCGTTCCCGCTGAAAGCAGTCTGCCCACAGCTTCCGGATCCCCTATGGTCGCTGACAGCCCTATCCTCCTCGGATTCACGCCCGCCATCTTAGACAGCCTCTCTATCAAGCAAAGTGTCTGCCCGCCTCTATCTCCCCTGAGAAGCGAGTGTATCTCGTCTATTACTATGAACCTTAAGTCTCCGAATAAGGCGGGTATCTGCCCGTGGCGGCGCATCATCATGGCTTCCAGGGATTCCGGCGTTATCTGCAATATGCCAGAAGGATTCTTGACTAGCTTCTGCTTATGGGTCCTGGAGACGTCGCCGTGCCAGTGCCATACAGGAACGCCGGATTCCTCCAGCACATCGTTCAGCCTGTCGAACTGGTCATTTATCAAAGCCTTAAGCGGCGCTATGTATATGCAGCCCACAGAAGCCGGAGGATCTTCCGCCAGCATAGTTATTATCGGAAAGAAAGCCGCCTCCGTCTTACCCGAAGCCGTGGAAGCGGACAGGAGAAGGTTATCGTCACTGTTGAACAGCACATCGCCCGCCGCTGCCTGTACCGGCCTGAGAGAGTCCCAGCCTCTTTCGTATATATAATCCTGTATAAAAGGCGCGTATTGCGAGAAAATATCCATTTATGTGCCTTTCCCTTGTTATATAGCAAATCGCGAATTGCCCGCCTCGCCTGAGCTGCCCTGCGGCAGGCGCCCGGCCTAAACAGCGATATAACTTTGCGTTATCTATAAAGTGAATTCTGTGAACTCATCGTCCTTCTTATCGCTCACGGCGTCGGACTCAGCGTAGGAGAACTCATCTGACTTAAGCAGGCCGCGAACATCCATGTCCGGGTTCTGGTACAGGATATCGAGAAGCTCTATGAAATCCCTGATCACCTCTCTAGGCGTTATCCTGGAATCAGCCCCTATCCTGCCGTATTCCACCTTAATGAAGGCTATGAGGTCGTCATCCGTAAGCTTTCGCTCGTAGCCGTATAGACCGGCATGCATGTCAGCCAGCTTCTCCGTGAGAACCATCATCTCCTCTGACGTCAGCGGCTCCAGCCTTATGACCGGCGCCAGCATGTCCCTGGCTCCCTCGCGGCTGAACTTCCCCTCGCGCAGCCTGGAACTCAGCGCCTCGTAGCTATAGACTCCGCGCCTCCTGTCCTCCATGCACTGAGGAGTTCCGCTCATGATGATGCCTATGTAATGGGCTTTCCCCTGGAGCGTATCGTTATACATGGTGAGGATCTTCTCGTAATTGTTATTCCTGGTCACGCTGTTAGGGATCTTATATATGTTCACCAGCTCGTCCACCAGGACCAGCATCCCCTTATAACCGGACTGAACTAGGAAATACGCGAAAAGCTTCATGTACTCGTACCAGTCGTCATCTCCGATTATGACCCTGACACCCAGGTCCCGCCTGGCTTCCGTCTTATTCTGATACTCGCCCCGGAACCACTTTAGCACCTTAGCCTTAGTATCGTCATCATCCTCCACGTAAGACCTATAGTAGAGCGTCAGAAGCTCAGCGAAATCGAAGCCGTGGACCATTTCGTCCATAGCCCTTATGACCCCGAATATCCTCTTCTCGACCTCAGCCGGAAAAGCCGGGTCCGCTTGGTTAAGGCCTGTATCCTCGACTGTCTTCGCCTGCACGCCGCTTATCCACTTATCGAGCACCAGCATCAGCGCCCCGCCCTCAGGCTTCGTCTTAACAGACAGGTTCCCGATAAGTTCCCTGTAAGTCGCCAGGCCCTGCCCCTTATTTCCCGTCAACCTTCTCTCCGGCGACAGGTCAGCGTCCACGACGGCGAATCCCCTGTCCATGGCGTAATTTCTTATCGTCTGCAGCAGGAAACTCTTACCGCTCCCGTACCTTCCGACTATGAACCTGAAAGACGCTCCGCCCTCGCCGACTATATCCACGTCATGCAGCAAAGCCTCTATCTCGTTTTTCCTGCCCACAGTAACGTAAGGCAGCCCTATCCTAGGAACTACTCCGCCCTTCAGCGAATTCAGCACGGTCTGCGCCACACGCCTCGGCACCCGCTTCTTCTTTGCTAAAGAATTATCACCCAATACTACTCCCCTCACTTCTGTCCGAATAATTCATTCAGATCGTCGATATAATCCTCTACGAGCTCAGGATCCCCGCTGTCGTCGGTATCGATCACGGTATCGTCGAACTCGTCATACAGTTTCTCATTTATAGATTCTATGATCACAGACGCGAATATGTGCCTGTCCGCCAGGAAGTCCTTATACGGCTTTCCCTCCAGCAGCAAAGCCATGAGCTTTCTTTCGTCGTCCGACAGGCCGAGATCTTCCCCGGCGGTCGGCTCCACTATAGGCTCACCTGAGTCCGCGCGGGAGCTCTCAGCCGCTTCATCCGCGCCAACCAAAGGCTCAGCCGCGGACTTAGTTTCCGGCTCTGGCTTTACGTCTTCAGTTTCAGTTATAACAGACTCCCAGGCGTCTTCCTCGCCCTCCAGCAGCCTGTCCCTGGTCACGGCAGCGTCGCTCCTTATCCCGGCCAGCTTACCGGTATCTATCTTAACCACAGGCTGAGCCGCCTTTCTCCTGGCGATGATCTCATCCTTAATAGCGCTTTTTACCAAGCCTTCCAGGCTGTCCGGCATGCTTTTCTTCTTAAGCTTGCTGCTGTAATTAGCCGCCTGCCTGAGCAGCCTGTCTGTTTCGTGCATGAGCTCAGACAGAACTACAGATTTACTGTCGTTGCTACCGGCCTCTACTGACTGCAGGCTCCAGAGCCCATCGTCGCAGTAATATATCCTGATTGGGTCTACCTTATACTCGAAACTCTTATATCTCTTATAATCATAGAAAACCGCGTTCTCGAATATCTGGTAGCTGCGCCTATCTAGGCTGCCGCAGCACATATCCGCGAAACTCCCCAGCTTATTAGCCTCGAAGAAGTCTGAAGCCTTAATAATCACCCTTTTCACGACAGAAGCTGTAAGCTCCCTGTTTTTCTTAACGAAGGCTGATTTTCCTATGCCGTAGCTAGACTTATCCTCAACAGCTTTAAGCACTTCCTCCGGCTCGTAAGCCACCGGGTCATAGAATGCGTCTACGCGGCTGTCCCTCGCTCTTAAGTCACGGAAGGCATAGTCGGCGTATTTACCGCCCAGGTCGTAATATATGACATAGTCAGCCAGCCACTTATCCAGGTACCTGTCCAAGTCCTTAGTGTGGTAATGGCGCTTTATTTCCAGGAGCTGCCTGAAGCCTTCCTCGGGCGTCTTAGGCCCTATCTTCTCCAGGAGCTCGTAGACATGAACGAATATAAATGAAAGAGGCGAATCTTCGTATAGGCCTTGCCTTACTTTAGTCCGCCAGCTGAAGTAGCCCTTCAGGATCTCATCGTCCATATCGTCGTATGTAGGGTAATATTTATAGAAACCGCCCTGGAAATCCACGTTTTCCGTCCGGTTCTGGTACATGAGGGCCTTGCGGCAGAACTCCTGGCCCATGACGGATGGATTCGCCATCCAAACGAAATCCAGGCCTTTACGCTCGTACTTACGCCTGAGCTTATCACGCCAGTCCTCGCGCTCGGTCGATTTAGCCTGCTGATGCTGGCGGCTTTCCCCCGCGTACAGGTCAGATTCCATTGAGCTTCCAGACCGAACTACGTGCTCCCATTCATGCTCGCCCGGTGCTCCCCGCCTGTCGAGCCGGTTTCGCCGATTCTCACTATCCGGTCTCTTAGGTATGGACTCAGGGCCGTATATCTTATCGTCCCAGCTGCTCATCTAGTCGAAATCCTCCGCTATATACATAGGAATTATGTCTATGACCGGCTGCTCGTAAGGATGGAACCGGCGAATCGCACTTATGGCCCGCCTGAGATCATCTTCGTGGCAAAGGAATTCCACCTTATCTTCCGTCTCGCGGCTTATCTCCCCAGGCTTTCCAATATAAGGGGTCGAGCCATCCAGGCATGTCCATGTGCTCTGTACCGGATAATATGAAATACAGTCGCTGTAATTCCCGATCTGATTCACCGTGATTTCCCGTAAAGCCCCTATCAGTTCTTCCGTCTTATCCTGCGGCAGATAGGTAGCCACCTTAAAATATCTCGGTTCCATATCCATAGAAAGCGCCCCTTTCAATAAAATTTTTCCCGCCATTTACGGCGGGTCATACTCTTTAATTTTATACCCCGGCAAAGCATAAAGCAATAAAACCGGCAGGGCAGCCGCGGAACTAAAAAAGGAGGGCAGCTTTCGCTGTCCCCCCCCAGAAATCCGTGATGAGCCATAAAAAATCATAAAACCGCGTTTTTTATAGACATTGACAAATGTTGAAAAACGTGATTCAAATTTCACTGGCAAGTATAACAAAAGATGATAACGCCATTACGGCAGCTATTGACGAAAACAGTCTCCATCATCAGCCGCGAATCGTCAGCGCCCCTTACTCTTCCTCCAGAACTTAGCGTCCACATAGGCTGTCTTACCATAGTCCACCAGGCTCTTCGGTGTGAAATATATGACGGCGCCGGAATTTATCACGGTTCTCGGGTCCACGAATGTGATGCCGTGTCCGTAATTTCCGCTTATCCTGGTCCATGTCACCCTGCCGTACGCCTTCCACCTGACACTCATAGTTCCACCGGAAGCGTAATATTTCTTACCCGCGAACGTTCTGGTCATCGGCACGCTGACCTGTGCGGCTTTAGCGGAATATATAGGTGAAACTTTAACTTTCACCCTAATGGTCCTGCCTCCGCCCAGAGGCATATAGCTGATCACGGCTTTAGACTTCCCTGTCACGGTAAAGAGCTCACTGGTCGTCATAGCGGCCGTGTCCTGGGCGCCCCTCGTAGAAGGCTTAGCCGTCCAGTTCCACGAGAATTCCGTCCTGATATACGTGCGTCCCTTCTTATATTTATAAGAATTCCCGATGAGCTTCACCTTATACCTGAGTTTTCCGTACTTCTCAGAATCACTCAGAGGAGCGTTCTTAGTCATGAGAACATACTTACCGTTCAGAAAATCCGCCTGCGCCTTACGACTTGCGGAAGCCAAACCCGACCTGATATCAGCCAATACCGAGAGTGGCATAGAAGCCGCCAGCATGAGCGCCGCTGCCGTTATTAATATTTTCCTCATCCCTGATCGCAAAGCCAAAAACCTCTGATAAACCTAAAGATAATTTAATAAATCTATTTTACCCCAAATATATCATGACCTCAAGGGGTTTGGGAATATTCATGCCATCCGAAATTTCACAGCAAAGGGAATACTATATTTCTCCTGCCAGGATCTTATCATAGACGAAGTCCGGTATCCCGATTTCTTCCACCATCACCTGTCCCGCGTATTCGTAGCCCGCGCCCTGAGAGAGTCCAACCTTATTCCTTCCGAACGTTATGGTCGCGTCAGCCTTCACGGCACAGCCCATCTTACCGCCGGTCGTAGTATTAATGCCCGAAGGCGTGTCTATGGCTACAGTGAACTCCTTCTCCGCCTCGTCAGCAGCCTCTATCAGCTTCTTATAATCTCCGCCTACTTCCCGGCTCAGACCGATGCCGAATATGCCGTCCACCAGCACGTCAGTTTCCGGAAGCTCCATGTCTTCCTCATACCAGAGTATCTGTCCGCCCATGTCGCCGAAAGCGTCGAGCTGGGCATTGAACTCGTCCGTAGCCTTCATCATGTTCCCGATTATGAGGACAGTCGGCTGAAATCCCTTAGCCTTAAGCTGTTTTCCAACGCATATTCCGTCCGCGCCGTTATTTCCCACGCCCGACAGGATCAATATCCTCTTATCCTTATCATCAGCAAAGCGGTCCGCGATGTAGTCGCTGACCTTGCTCGATGCTGTTTCCATTAACTGGAGCGACGGGATCCCTAAAGTGTTTATAGCGTAGATATCAGCTGCCTTAGCTTGCTTACCGGTGATCGGTGCCTTAGAAGCTGGGTCGACAGAAGCGCTTTCATCCGCGCCAGCAAAGCTAGAAGCAGCAGCGACAGGAGCCTCGTCCGGCTTAGGCTTTGCTGCTGAAGCATCAGCATGGCTGGCATCAGGATGTTTATTAAGATCTCTATGATCCATGAATCTCTCGAACTCCTTCTTTATCAAGGCTCCTGTAGGCACTGCGATCAGCATGCCCAGGACTCCTCCCATGGACCCTCCGGCCAGAACGCAAGCTATGACGAACAGAGGATGGATGTGGATGGAATTGCTCAGAAGCTTTGGATTTATTACATTAGCGTCCACGACCTGGATCAGGGCTAATATGACCAGACCCAGTATCATTTTCTGGAAATCAGCGGAGACCAAGCAGATCACTATGATCATGGCGTAGCCAAGTATAGGGCCGAAGTAAGGTATCAGATTACCCACGCCGGTCATGATGCCGATCATGGCTCCGTAAGGAACTCCAGCCACCATTAAAGCTATGGAAACGAGGATCCCAACTATGAAAGCGTCTACCATCTGGCCTCGGATATAGCCTGAGAAAGCTTCGTCGGCGTCTTTCAAGAATACCTTAGAACCGGTTATGAACTTAGGACTTAAGAGCCTTCTCGCCGCGCTTTTCCAATAGCTTCCTATGCGCTTTCCATCATAAAGAAAGTAAATTGAGAAAATCAGACCGAAAAACAGGTTCTTAAGGACTGATGTTCCGGAAGATACGAGACTTGAAAGTATTTTAGCCACGTTTTCTGACGAGAAGCCGTGGTCGCCTAGGAATTTAGACAACTGATTGGCCATGTCGCTGTACTGACTCTCAAGCTGAGTAAGGAAATCCTGAAGCTTAACAAAATCAATGCTGCCGATCTGCCTGTAGAAGGTGACGAATACCGCCGCTAAAGCTACAGTGATCACCCCTGCTACTATCAATACGGTAAGGGCGACAGCCCCCGCTCTGCTCGCGGTCGCTACAGCCCCGCCTGACCTTCCCTTAGAAAACTTCTTATCGAAGAAGTTCGTGACCGGAAGCAGCAGGTAGCAGATGATGATGCCTGTGATCAGAGGCTTCATGACAGCCCCGGCTACCCTGCCCAGTTTCGTCCAGAAGCCTGCCGACTCGTAGCATATAAAGACAAAGAACAAGCCAGCCAGCACAGTCGCCAAGGCGTACAGGCAGACTTTTACGTATTTTTTATCTATTTTATCCGATATATTTTTCATTTATCCTCGCTGTCCGCATATCTAATAAAAAACAAGGCGCTGCCCGAGCTGGAGCCCGAGCCACGCTTTGCTATAAATTAAGCGTTGAAAACATATTCGTCCAGCCTTCTGAAAGCCTCTTCCACCCTGGATCTCGGAAGCGCCAGATTCATCCTGATCGTGTTATCGAACTTGAACGGCCTACCATCCTGCCAGATGACACCAACGGAAACTCCCTTAGCCAGCAGCTCATCCTCAGTCATGCCGTGCTCCTCAAGCCAGCCGGAAACGTCCAGATACAACATGTATGTCCCCTCAGGCTTAGAAACTTTAACACCGCTGAACCGCTCATAAATGAAATCGCAGGCGAAATCGACATTCCCGGTCAGAACTTCGATGAGCTCATCCAGCCACTCAGCGCCCGCAGGCTCGTAAGCCCCGATGAGGGCGTACATAGAAAGCACGTTCATGGAGTTATAGTGAGTCGCCACAGACTGCCTGTCCATCCTGTCGCGAAGAGCCTTGTTATAGATGATATGGTAGGAGCCGACCAAGCCGGCCAGGCTGAAAGTCTTAGATGGCGCGTAAGCCGCTATGACCCTATTCCTGGCGTCATCAGACAGGCTTTGCAAAGGAATATGCTTATGTCCTTCCAGTATCAGGTCTGACCATATTTCATCGGAGAAGACTATGCAGTCGTTCTTCTTAAACACTTCCATGGCCTGTTCCAGCTCTTCTCTCTTCCAGACTCTTCCCGCCGGGTTATGCGGTGTGCAGAATATGACGAAATGGATGTCGTTCTCGCGGATCTTCTTATCCATGTCGTCGTAATCCAGCCTCCATACGCCGTCCTCATCCAATTTCAATGGAGACAGGACAGGGACTCTGCCGTTGCTTTCAAGAACTCTGCCGAAGCCTATGTACATAGGCGAGTTCAGCAGAATCCTCTCACCTGGCAGAGTGAATGTCTGCATAGCTGAAGCTAAGCATCCCAGGACTCCGTTCTCATAGCCTATATCCTCCTTAGTCAGTCCCTCGACTCCATTCCTCTCCTTCTGCCAGTTTATTATGGCATCGTAATATTCCTTCCTCGGCATGAAATAGCCGAATGAAGGGTGAGCCAGCCTCTCAGCCATCTTCTCAGTTATGGATGGAGCCGTTGGGAAGTTCATGTCGGCTATCCACATAGGGATCCTGTCGAAACCTTCCTTAACTTCCGCTCCCTTAATAGGGATGTAATCCACAGATATAGCGTCTTTATCTCTTCTGTCCAGGATGGACGTGAAATCATACTTCATTTATATTTTCTTCGCCTTTCTCACGGCTATCCGCCGTAAAATATCAAAATTAACGCCTATTATCTGAAATATTTATTCTCTGCTTTCTATTTTTCTTTCAGGACCATAATGAGCTTAGGAACCAGCTGTTTCTTTCGCGACAGGACTCCCGGAAGCTCCAGCCAGGAAATGTCTGCGTCCCCGCCAGCCGCCCCGGCTTCAGCTATATCGGCGAAAGCCTCCTTCGCGGTCTGCTTTGCACCATCACCCGCGCAAACCAGCCTGGTCTTCTCGTTCAGGAAATCCGTCAGCATCAGGAACATCATGTCCACGCCCTTAGCCGCGAGCTCCTCCTTCATATACGGTAAGATCCTCGCGCCCAGCTTATCGAGCTCGGCCCTGTTGGTCGAAATCACCTGAGACACGCCGAATTCCAGGTCCCCCGCCGTGAAACGCTTAAAGTCCTGATACAGGATCTCAGCGTCCGTCTTAGTTGAGAAATTCTCGCCCGCTGAAAACATCTTCTCAGCGTATTCCTTAATATTTATGCTCGCCGTTTTCGCCAGGTCCTCAGCGGCTGCCTTATCTATAGCGGTGCACGTAGGCGACCTGAATACCAGAGTGTCCGAGAGTATGGCGCTGCAAAGAAGACCCGCTATCTTCGGTTCCACCTCTACTCCGTTCTCCTTATACATCTGCCAGACTATGGTCGCCGTGCAGCCAAGCGGCTGATTTCGGAAGAATACCGGCGCCATGGTCTCTACGGTCCCGACCCTGTGGTGGTCTATTATTTCCACGACTTCCGCCGAACTGATTCCGTCCACGCTCTGGCTGCGCTCATTATGGTCGACCAGTATTACCTTCTTACCTCGAGCTCCCATCAGGTTACGCCTGGAGATCATGCCCACATAGCGGCCGTCATCTCCCAGGATAGGGAAATCCCTGTAGCGCTTAGTCTTCATGACATCGCTTATGTCTTCCAGATAGTCGTTCGTGTCGAACATGGTCAGGTTATTCCTCTTCATGAAGAACTCGACCGGTATGCTCTGATTTATAAGCCTGGATACCGTATAGGCGTCATAAGGTGTCGTGATGATCCTGCAGCCACGAGCCGCAGCGATCTTACTAATGGTCATGCTGACTTTAGCCCCTATGCAGACTATGAGACATGAGGCGCCCATTTCTATGGCGCAAAGCTGTGATTCGTATCTATCCCCCAGGATTACCAGATCGTGTTCTTCTATGTAGTCTTCCATCTTATCCGGGTTAGCGGTCGCGATTATGACCTTACCCTGGTCGAATTCACCGTCCAGGCTTCCGACTACCATTTCTCCGTTTATGGTCTCGACTATGTTCCTGTATGATGTCTTAGCGTCGGAAAGTATGCGGCTGTCGTAAACATTCATGTATGAAGTCGCGACGTCGGATACTGTTATCAGTCCTTCCAGCCGCTTATCCCTGTTCACGACAGGTATGGTCACGACGTGATTATCCTGCATCATGTTCCAGGCGTTCTTAATAGAAAGCTTGCGGCTTACCCCCTTAGTGTGCCTTATCTCTATGTCGCTCACCTGTGTGGATATGTTCTCTATGAGCTTCGGCGCTTCCACCCCGAAATAGTCGAGGGCGAACTGAGTCTCGCTGCTTACAGCCCCGCACCTGGCAGGTATATAGTCATTATCGCAAATAATATTCTTCAGAGCGGCATATCCTATGGCTGAGCAGATGGAATCCGTATCTGGATTCTTATGGCCTATGACGTAAACTGTTCCTCTATTCTCCATTTTCTCCCCTTTCTACTACCGGCTCAGCTCTTCCTCCGGCTGTAGAACCTGCCTGAAAGTGTATCTGTCTTCATTATATTTATAAAAGCGTGCGGGTCTACCTCGTGTATGAGTTTAAGCAGCATGTCCACCTCGTCCGTATCTACGACAGAGTAGATCATGTGCTTTCTCATTCCTTTATATAGTCCCTCGCCGTTGAAAAGCGTGGCGTCGTGGTTGGTGAAAAGCCTTATCTGCGTGTATACCGCCTCCGGGTGCTCTGTTATTATGATCATGGTCCTCTTAGTGTATCTCTGATACAAGGCGTGTATGATCTGAGTCTGAGCGTACTGGAATATGATGGAATACAGGGCCTTATCCCAGCCGAAGAAGAGTCCGGCTATGAAGAGCAGCACTATGTTCCCGGCGAATATATAGTCGAAGGCGTCTATTCCCTTCTTCTCAGAAAGGTAAATAGAAATGAAGTCAGTCCCCCCGGCAGATGCCCCGGCGAGCAAAGCGGAAGCCACAGCTCCACCTTGGATTATGCCTCCGAATATGCATACCAAAATTTCATCTGAAGTGATTGGAATCAGCGGGAATAAGTCTGTCAGCGTACTCGTAAGTATCGTCACGTATATAGAAAATACCGTGAACTTCTTCCCCAGATATTTTATTCCTATATATATCGGCACTATGTTAAGCGGCAGGTAAGCCAGTGAGTATGCTATGCTTACTCCGGCGTACTTCTGGAGCAGCCTCTGTATGAGCAAGGCCGCGCCTGCCAGGCTTCCCGGAAACAGCCCTCCTTCAGCCACGAAGCTCTTCATATTGAAAGCCATGGCGAATGATGCCAGCGTGCAGCCGAGAAAGCATATGACGTAACTTCTTATGGATTCCTTCCTGGTAGGTTCTTCACCTATCCTCTTCGCTTTCTTCTCAAACAATATTATCTCCCCTTCCCGTAAATGATATTATACTAAAAAACCGCCTCGTATACACTTCTTTATGACGGGGTGAAATAGTATAATATATTAAGATTTACGGTCATTAGTTGCCGGATCTTAATTAAGGGAGGTATATCATGGTTATTACAGAGATGATAGATATAGAAGGTAAGAAAGTCCAGGGGCTGGCTGTCACAGAACCGGGCGGCCAGGGACACCCTAACATGATCCTGATCCAGTGCGCTAAGGGTTATCTCATGTGCGGCTACCTTAACATGGACGCAGCCGAGAAATTCACAGATCCGGCTGTTCTGGTCGGCGGTAAAGATTTCGATGAGGTCCTGGCTAACCCAATCAAGGGCATGACTAAGGCCGCGGCTGTATTAGGCGTTAAGGAAGGCATGACCGGAAGAGAGGCAGCCGCTGTTTTAAGCGACTGATTCCGCTCAAAGCGACTGATTTTCGCTTAATGTACGCTTGACGAGATTGATTCCTCACTAATAAATTACGAGCCGTCTCACGGTCATAAGTTTCGCCGATTGCGATACCTGACCGTGAAACGGCTTTTTTATTAGAAATACATCAAACGGCAGACTTTGCCGCTGAATGGAATCAATCTCAATGGCTGAAATCCGCTGGCAAAGCCCGGAAAACTACAGTTTTATCCCTGCCGCGGTTATGACTATTCCCCAGAAAACTCCCAAGGCGTAAAGCGACACCAGGATGAAGAAATTCTCCTTATGGCGGCGGTTCGTCCTGAATAGTACCAGGAGGCCGACGCCGGCTCCTACCAAGAGCCCTGCCATCATCTGACCGGCAGTTATGAAGCTATCCAGGAAAAGCTGGGTTATGATAACGGAAGCCGCGCAGTTAGGTATGAGACCGATCAGAGCAATGAAGAATACGCCCAGGATCGGGCGGCCGGAGGCAATAGCCATGATTCGGTCTTTGCCGATGAATCCAACCAAAACCGCCGCGATGAATGTCACTATGAATATAAAAATAGTAACTTTCACCGTGTGCACGAGGGCTGAGTGGACTATGCCTCCCTCCTCGCATTCGCAGTGCTCTTCTTCGCAGAGTTCGTGGAATTCCTCCTCGCTGTGGTCCCTATGCGTGAATTTCAGTAATAAGGCGTTCATAATCAGGCCCGAAACTGCTCCAATCAGAACCTTCAGCCCCAGGATCTTTAGAATCTGCCCCGCCGGAACCTGCTCGGATATGAAAATAGGCAGCATCTCATCGGATGTCGATAGGAACACAGCCAGCAAAGTCCCCGCCGTTATGACGCCTCCGGCGTACAGGCTGGACGCGAGCGCCGAGAAGCCGCACTGAGGCATGACTCCCGCCACGCTCCCTATGATCGGCCCGAGAGGTCCGGCGTTCCTCAGCCACTTCTCCGTTTTATCCCCCGCCTTATCTTCCCAATATTCCATGGCCAGGTAGGCGGCGAACAGGAAAGGCAGCAGTTTCACCGTATCTATCACTGAATCTTTAAGCGCGTCTAATATCAAATCCGATTCCCCTTTCGTCTATCCTTTTCATCTATCTCATCTGGTCCGCTGCCAAGTTTTCTAAGTGCCAGGTTTAAGGACTCAGTCTTCATCGTTATCCGGATCCGCGTCAGGATCCAAGCCTTCGTTCATATATATATTCAAGCGGGAGTTATAGTATTCGGAAGACTTCTTCCGGATCCAGGCGTCCCTGTCAGCCTGGATAGCCAGCATTTCATCCGCTATCTCTTCAGCGCTTTCCGGTCTGGCGCCTTTAAGATAGCCTATCATCCGCGCCATGCCCCGCTCGCTCTGGAGCCCCTGGGCTATCATCTCCGCGAAAGCCGCCGGATAACCCATGTGTACTATCAGCCGCAGCAGCTCGCCCTTAGTCTTCTCTTTTCTCTCCCTGTCAGCCTTATTCATAGCCCGCTCCTTTTTAACTATTATACACAAGCCGTCAAGCCCCCGGACCCGCGCCGCAAAAAAACGCCCGGTGAGGCTTTTTCAACCCCTCCGAGCGTTATCAGCAAAGAATCAACTTACTTTACTTTTACAGATTTCACCTTAGACCATCCGGAATAATAATTCTTACCAGAAACCTTCCTTACCGTACGGACCTTGAAATAGTATTTCTTATGCCTCTTCAGCTTCTTTATGGTCTTCTTATATGTTTTCTTCGAGCTGATTTTAACAGTCTTAGATGACTTAAAGCTCTTCTTCGTCGAATATTTTATTTGATATCCTGTGCACTTAGAGACCTTCTTCCAGGTAATCGTCACAGTCTTCTTAGCCTTGCTCTTAAGTGACTTTATGGATGTCTTATATGTCTTCACTTTAACAGCGGCTGGCTTCTGAACAGGAACAGTTACTGTAAGGTGGTACTCATACCATTTAGCCTTTTTCTTACTGTAAGCCGCCACAGGGATGACATTCTTACCCTCAGCCAGGCTGACCGGGATAGAGAAGAAGTGCTGTTCGGATGTGATGCCCTCTTTATCAGTATATGAGACCAGCTCAGTCTCTACCTGTCTATACGGATTCCAATAAGCGTTATTTCCGGATCCCACATAAACCTTAGTATACCCGGTGCCGGCAGTCCTGAACTTAAGTGTCTGCTCCCCATTCTTTACAGTAAGTATGGCCTCACTTACAGTAGAATCGTCATTACCGGCATAAGCGGTGAAATATCCCTCACCTACTGCGCCTACAGTGTAATTTCCGTCCTTTAGCTTTGCTGCCTTAGGATTCTTAACTAACGCGTCTGCCGCCTCTGTTACTGCCGCGAACGCTCCTGATGTCTCATCCGGCTTAGCGTCATCAGCGAGCGTGACGCGCAGCTTATATGGGCTATACCAAAGCTTCATGGTAGCTGTGCCGCCGCCATAAGCTCTGAATGTCATATCTTCGTTGATCTTAACCGGCATCTTCACCCGGCAGATCGCCTGTTTATCAGGATCCTTCACCGCGGCGTATCTGTTCTCCTCAGAAACAGCGTTTTCATCCGTCTTATTTTCATTAGTGATCTCGCCGTAGTTTACCGCGAAGTGCATGTATGATGACTTAGCGTTCGCTTCTTCAGCAGGATCCGCCTTATGTGTCTGGACAGCTATTACAGCGTAAGCTTTACCGCCAACCACCTCTACCTTCTCGCAATAAAAGCTTGGAGAAGTAGTCCTTACCTTATTCATATTAAGGTCTGTCTCATGATTCGGATCTACGTTATAGATCCCATCCGTGTAAGTAGTGGAATTATCGAAATCAGCTGTACTATCAGCCGCGGCGCTGTCGTCCGCGAATGCCCCGATCGTCATGGTCATGGCCATCACGAGGGAAAGCAGCAGCACGAGCGCTTTTCTAATGCTTTTCATTAATGGATTCTCCTTTCTAATAAGCCCTGACTCCCACGAAATCACTTTAGGGCTCAAACGGATTTATTATATCATTTACACATCAGAATGAAACATTTTTGTCTATTCAGTTTCCTGCGCTTCCGGAGGAACATTACGCTAAAACACTTTGCCCGAAAAAACTCAATAAAACAGATAAGGCGAAGACACCCCCATGTCTTCGCCTCTAGACCCCCAGGTCATATAACCTCATTTATCTATATCTATCTATATGTTAACAGGAAGCAGACTGGCCAGCAGTCTTACCAGCCGTTTCGGCCTTATCGTCAGACTCGGCCGCCTTCCTGGATCTGTAATTGAAATAGCTCGCGAGAAGAGCTCCGGAAATGTTATGCCAAGCGGAGAAGATCGCTCCAGGCACTGACGCCATCGGGTAAGCCGCGAATCTGGTCAGGGCCAGGCTGGTCGCAAGACCGGAGTTCTGCATTCCGACTTCGATAGCTACCGCGCGGCACTTGGTCACATCGCATTTGCAAAGCTTAGCCAGGCCGTATCCCATGAGGTAGCCGCCACAGTTGTGGAGCATGACTACGAGGAAAATGACTCCGACGTTAGCAAGGATCTTCTCAGAATTCACGCATACGACTGCCGCGATTATCAGCAGAATGGATATGGTCGAGATTCCCGGAAGCACGTTGGAGACCTTCTCGACTTTATCGCCGAGGAGCATTCTCACTACGAATCCAACTACGATCGGCAGAAGCACGACTTCTACGACTGAGAGGAACATGCCCATAACATCGACGTTCACGCGCTTTCCGGCGTAGAGCCATGTCAGGAACGGTGTCATGAACGGAGCGAATATGGTCGATACCGCTGTCATGGATACGCTGAGCGCGACATCTCCGTGCGACAGGTATGTCATGACGTTAGAGCTGGTGCCGCCCGGGCAGGTGCCTACCAGGATCACGCCCAGAGCCAGGGCTGTCGGCAGCTTGAATATTACTGTCAGGACCCAGGCAAGGAGCGGCATGATCGTGAACTGGGCTACAAAACCCAGGAAAATGTCTTTAGGCCGCTTCAGGACCTGCGCGAAATCCTGCGGTGTGAGTGTGATGCCCATGCCGAACATTACGAGACCCAGCAATGGGTTTACCCAAGATGTTTTTATCCAGGCGACTGTCTGCGGCTCGAACAGAGCCAGAGCAGCCACTAGCAGTGCCAGCAGCGCCATCCACTTACTGACGAAATCACTTATTCCTTTAAGAACTTTCATAGCAATAACCTCCAATAAACAATTAATAATTCCCTAGATGCCGAAGGTGCATACGAGTTCCGCACAGTCCCCGCATTACCGAACACATTATTTCTCGTGTCGCTTTGTGTGTCTGGATAAATGCCGGGCGAAATCTTGTATACAAGATTCGGTGATTTCATTAAAGCACTATTTGTGATTTTAGTCAATAAATTCGTGTATATATTGTGGTCTAAAACAAATACATGCCATACACAATCTATAATCTGTATAACGACGCCGCTGCCACCTCCCTGCCCATTGGCATTCGTACTTCTGATTTAAACATTTGCGTTTCAAGTATCAAAATGTATCTCTTCGCGCAGTCCGCCAGGTTCGCCGATTCTATAAAAATTTTAAAAATGCCATTTTTTGTAGAATTATTCTACAAAAAATAAATTTTGCTAGAGCATAGATGAATCAGACAGGGCGGATCGCGCTAATTGATGGCAGTCGTATCGTAGTTAGGCAATGAGAGATAGCGCCTGATGTCATCAATTTCTATGAATATCGTGCATAACCGCCATGCATACAGATAAACGTTTCGACACGAGCACACTTTTCCTGCTTATGGAGATACAATCCATTTCTATAGAAATCGTTTTTGAAATTTTTATCGAATTTTTCTACAAAAATCGAAGATTTTAAAATTTTTATCGACTTGACAAATGTTGGAAATCGTGATTCAGCTTTCGATGGCAGTGAATATTCTGACTTCTTTGAAATAACAGGATAATAACGGATTAAATATATTTGACGAAACATTTCAATGATCAGAACCCCTCGATACGAAAATATGGATGCCTCGTAAGAGAAGCATCCATACCAATTAACGTGTTTCGGCACGCACTATTAATGAAGACGATTTAACTTATACGCTCTGACGCATCCAAGGCATCCGATTCCGGCGTATCATCTGCAGTGCCCACTGGGTGCGCCGCAACTGTCGTAGCAACAGTCTGAGCAGATTCCGCGTCGGCCTCTCGCTGTAGGTCCTTCTCATCTATAAGGTGGCCGTCACGTAAAACCAACTTCTCGGAAGCTCGAAGAGCGACATAATCTGAGTGAGTCACGATGATAACGCACTTCCCCTGAGCCGCAAGCTTCTCGAACACATCCATGATCTCGATCTGCGTCTCGCCGTCCAGGTTTCCGGTAGGCTCGTCCGCCAGCACTATGTCAGAATCATAAGAGATAGCGCGAGCGATAGCCACCCTCTGCCTTTGCCCGCCGGAAAGCTTTAAGACCCTGTGATCTGCCAGCTCCCTGCCGATCCCCACAGACTCCAGGACCCGGTACGCCTTCTCCTGCAAAGCCTTCCGGTCATATTTCTCCTTACCGTTCACTTTCGAGAGCTCCAGGCTGAGCTCTACATTCTCCACCGCCGTCAGCTGGGTCAGCAGGTTGAAATCCTGAAATATGACCCCGATCTCCTTACTGCGGTATTCATAAGGGTCGACAGCCGTCACATCCTGACCATGCCAGAAAATCTTACCCTCCTGAGGCCTTGTCAGCGCGGCCATGACAGAAAGTAAGGTCGTCTTACCGGCGCCGGACTTCCCGACTATTGCATAGATCTTCCCGCGCTCGAAGCCGGCGTCCACGCCCTTCAGCACCCTGTTATCCCCGTAGGAATAGCCGATTTTCTCCAGGCTCAATACATTCTCCATTTTTTGTTCCTTTCTATATAAATCAGCAAATCATTCACGCATATGCCGCCTCCGGCCGCCGCGTCAGTCTCTGCTCTGCAGTATTTCCAAAGGCTCGGACCTGTTTATGACAGCGACGGAAGCCGCGCCGCCTACACAGGACATAGCCAGGCAGAGACCCATCATCTCCAGGATGACCTTAAGATTCACGCTGCTCGGAGTCTCAGTAGCGCCGTTTGCGCCCGGCGCATTGGCATTCGACGATCCTGAGCCCGAAGACTGGCTGGAACTATCTGACGCACTTGAAGAATCAGATGGTGCTCCCGTTGAATTTCCAGGCATTCCTCCGCCAGGTCCTCCGTGTCCGCCCGGGCTGCCGCCTCTTCCGAATGAATCGCTTTCCTGACTCTGAAGAGAAGCCGTGCTCGCCGCGAGCAGCTTAGTCGAGATCGGCTTCGAAGCCAGTGCTCCTACCAGACCACCGGCGCCTGCTCCCACTATAGTCACAGCCAGAATCTCAGCTATGAACAGCCTGGATATCTGCTTTTTCTTCATGCCTATGGCGCTTAAGACTCCGATCTCGTACTTACGCTCTCTGGCGCTGAATATGTTCATTACGAGCAAGACAGCCGCGCCGACACCGAATATGACGATCAGGAAATATCCGGCGTACTTAGCCAGGTTCTTCAGCGGCTTAGCACTGTTCTCATAAGCCTGGATGTCGTTGGAGACCACCTGATAGCTGCTGGAAAGTCCTAAGGATTTAACTTCCTTCTTAAACTTATTGTAATTAGAAACGCTTCCCAGCACATATGTCCCGTTCAGCCTGCCCTGGATCTCCTCGCCGTCATCAGCAGTCTTAGCGGAAGCCTTTATAATCTTATTCAAAGTGTTGTAGCTTACATAAATGTTATTGGCTGAATCTGTCATTCCAGGGCCCATGGCTGTCTGGCTGGATGTAGTCGTATAGATGCCGACTATCTTCAGCTTATACTTCTCACTGCTGTCAGACGGGTTCGCTATCTTAACCGTGTCCCCAACGGAAAGGCCGTTATACTTTGCTAATGTGCTGGAGATCACGCAGACCATATCAGATGTCCCCTCTTCGAACATAGAACCAGAGCTGATCTCGGATGTCCCATCCGTGAAGTCTGTCATAGCCTCGTCAGATGAATAACCGGTGATAGTGAAATCGCCCATATTCATGCCGCCACGGCCGCCCTTAAAATCATCTCCGCCGGACGACGCGGTAGCGCCGGTAGTGGAATCCGAGGAAGCGGCTGTAGTGGTGAATGAAGCAGTGGCAGAAGAGCCGGAACTGCTAGTACCGCTGGAATAGGCCGAGAAATCGCCCGCTCCGTCCACAGATGCCGATAAAGTATAATAGAAAGATTTTACCGAGCTCGCCTCAGCGGATTTCTTCAGTTGGGTCAGCGTGAGCTCCTTCGGCATGTTGGCGATCATCTCGGACTTACTAGCCTGCCCGGATGACCCGGATGCCTTCTCCATAGCTTTCTCGCGGTTCACAGAGATCTGAGCTGTGACGGATAGATTTGCTAGAGCCGCCTTACCCGACTGCGATGACGCCTCTCTGATGCTGAGTCCTATACACATAGAAAAGGCCAGGATCATTATGATGATGCCCATCAAAATGCTGCGCCCCTTCGTGCGCCCGACGTTCCTGAGCGCGTTCCTGATAATAAACATATTTTCCTCCATTTCGGTAACCCTTTTTCCGTTTTCTTACGCTAGAGTTTACGCCTTAAGTTGGTCATTTCGGGGGCGGAACGATGAATCGGCAGTGGATGGTTTATAGATATTTTTTGTCACTTTCATAGCAAAGTCAGCCTTAATATGTAAGGTCCCTTCATATTTGTTAATTTAATATCGAACATGTGATGTTTGGGTTGAAAAATACCGCCGCGAGTATTATCATATAAAAGCTAATAGAGTTAGATTCTATTAACATCATTCAACTTTAATATGACTACTTAGAGACATCGCTAACGGAAAGGGGTCTGAATCCCCTACTGCACCAGCAACCGTGTGTTCCTGATGGAACGAGCCGGGAGACGAGCGGGGGTCTCGCTCTGTACCGCCTGGGGACGCGGGAGAGAGCGTATCGTGGATGAGATCCGCGGCAGAGGCTGTCACGCTAGATCGGCGCGGCTGTCCTGCGGAATACCATCTTCGAGGTAGTAAGAGCTGCCTTCAGCGGGCAGCGCGGCAGGGATATTTCTTCATGCCATTAAGTTCGTTTTTTACGCCCCCTGGGGCGTTTTTTTATTGCTCTGCCGGCTTTCAGGCACCCTTGTGGGCTTTCCGGAGTTTCACAGGCTCCGGATTTAGGGCGCCCGCCGGCGGGCAGAAAAAAATATGCATTGTTATATTAATAAGGAGGACTAAATGAGTACATCTCTCAGAAAGAAAGTCCTGTCTATAGTCCTGGCAGCTGCCATGATTATACCGACAGGCTCAGCCGTATTCGCTGATACACAGCCGGCTGAAACTACAGCGCCTACGGCTGTGAGCGTCACGCTTAGCGGAACCGATATGGCGACTGTTAAACTCGAAGGAATAACAGAAGACGTAGCTAAGGATGTCACATCTGTTACCCTCGATGGTACAGAACTCGCTAAGGGAACAGACTATACTGTCGCAGCCGGAAGCATTAAAATAGCTGCCGCTAAGCTTGATAAAGTTCCTAAGCGTAAGAACACATTCAACCTCGTTATAAAGTCCACTGGCCACGATGATGTAAACGCAGAGCTCACAGTAATAAACTACGGAGCTGAAACTCTTTACGTTAGACACTTGGATAAAGACGGAAACGTACTAGCAGAGAAGTCATTCACTATGGACGAAATAAAGTCCATGTCCAACGTTAAGAATCAGACATACCAGTCATTCTGCAGCATGAGAGGCGTTACGAGCTTTAAGGCAACAGGAGTAAAGCTCAGCACAATCCTTGAAAAAGCCGGAATGACAGATGCTTTCAAGGAAGGTACGGAAATCCTAGTCCGCACTAACGACGGTAATAAGGCATCTACTAAGAATGATGATGACTCAGATAACAGCTCGTACTACCAGAGGGGAAAATATTCATATAAGTTCCTGACAGAGCCTAGATACACATTCACAGATATCTACAGCAACAAGAATGCTGACCTCTCTAGTAAGGTCGTATCTGATATCCAGGCATACCTGAACGCAGTCAACAATGACAAAGAACATGTTGACACCTTCGAAGCGACTGTAAAGAAGGACCTCGGATCAGCTAAAAGGGAGCATGTAGATCCTGTAATAGCTTACGAATTCGCTGAGAAACAGCTCAGGAAGGATCCTACAGACTTAACTAACGACAGCTATGGAAGGACACAGAAAGACAGAGCTTTCAGACTGCTGTTCGGTCTCGCCATGGATGATAATGACCCTTCATCCGCAAGAAAAAAAGAGCAGACTACATTCTCTATCACATACGCTATCTACGGGATCGATATCATAGACACAGAAAAGGACGTACGTGATACTACGGAGCTCGAAAAAACTATAAAGCAAGCTAAGGCATTAAAGGCTGAAGATTACACTTCAGATTCTTGGGACGCACTTCAGGAATCCCTCGAGAACGCTGAAGCACTCGTAGCAGACTTAGCGCACCACACAACGACTATGGAAGATGTAACTAAGGCTGACGAAGCCCTTAAGGCGGCTATGAAAGCACTGGTTCCAGTAAATCCACAGCCACAGCCTGAGCAGAAGATCGCTGTTAAGAGCATAAAACTCGCCAAGACATCATTTAAATATAACGGCAAAGCAGTTAAACTTACTGTTAAGGCTGTCGATGAGAATGGTAAGGCTGTAGCAAGCTCTAACTACACTGTAAGCAAAGTAAAAGCTAAGAAAGTCGGAAAATACTCTGTAACTGTTACTATGAAGGGTAACTACACAGGCTCTAAGAAGCTTTCATTCACTATCGTACCTGCCGGAACATCTCTTAAGAGCGTTAAGGCTGGAAAGAAGAGCGCTACAGTAACATGGAAGAAGAACACTAAAGAGACTTCAGGCTATCAGATCCGCTTCGTTAAGGGTAAGAAGACAGCTAAGACAGTAACAGTTTCATCCAATAAGAAGACTAAAGCTGTCGTTAAGAAGCTTTCATCTAAGAAGAAGTACAGTGTATCTATCCGCACATATAAGAAAGTCGGTAAGACGAAGTTCTACTCCTCTTGGTCTAAGGCAAAGACAGTAAAGGTAAAGTAATAAACCAACTGAAGCCGGGAATAACGGAAGGAATGTCTAAATGAATCATAAGATAAAGGAAATCTTCACACTTATGCCGGGCATATTGACGGTAGCGATAGTAGCCGGAATGCTCAACTTCAACGCCCCATACGCCGACCTGGACCAAAAGCAGGTCGACGCGCTTAATAAAGAGCTGACAGCGGCAGCAGCAGAAGCCGGAAATACTCCATCTGCTGTCCGGAAGCCTAAGATAAACAGGTCCGCGTCCAGCTCAGCTAAGAAAGCGGGCGGAACAGGCATTTCTACCGTTTCCACCGACGGCAGCGCTAAGATAGTACATAAGGCGAAGCTTAAGAAGAATCAGAAATATAAGGATGGCACATACACGGGCTCAGGAGCCGGCTTCAACGGCGGCACCACGACAGTACGCGTGACTATTAAGAAGGGTAAGATAAAATCCATCGCTGTCATATCTAACGGCGACACGCCTTCATACTTCAGCCGCGCCAGAGTCTTACTCAGCCGTATGGTGAAGCAGCAAAGCACGAACGTAGATGCCGTCTCCGGCGCTACATTCAGCTCCAGAGGTATCATCACAGCTACAGAAAACGCCTTAGAAAAGGCAGTCACTAAGTCTTCAAAAAAATCAAAAAAGGCAAAAAAGACTGGCTGCAAGTGCGGTAAGAAGAACTGCAACTGCGATAAGCACTGCACATGCGATGATAATGGCGGGAACGGCAAGAAGCCAAATAATCCTTCTAAGCCGGATGATCCGGTGACACCAGTCGATCCAACGAATCCTGATGATCCGACAAACCCTGATAACCCGTCAGACCCCGGCAACGACCAGCCTTATGAGCCTAAGACTTATAAGAACGGCACATTCACTGGCAGCAATAAAGTAGCTTCATATGGCTATAATATGTATGTAGAAGTCACCATTAAGGACGATAAGATCGTTTCCATTAAGACGACGAACGATTCCACCAGTTCTTCCAATGACGACTATATAGAAATGGCTAAGACACTTATCGCTAAGATCCTGAATATCCAGAGCGCTGAGGATAAGTACGTAGATAAAGTGACGGGCGCTACATATAGTTCCAATGCCCTTAAGAGGGCGGTCAGAAAAGCGCTCAGCGCTTCTAAAGCGGCGCTTGCCGCTGATAAGGCAGCGAGCTGATACCGCGAGGAACTGAAACATACAACTTTGCTAAATAAACACTCTGAATTCAGGATAAGGTAATGAAAAACAACTATTTTTGGATAAAAGTATTAGATGTAGTGCTCATCATCGGCGCATTGCTGTTCTACAATCAGTACGCCGGCTACCATAAGTCGATGCAGGCTGCCAATTCTAAGGTGAAAGCCTACGCTGACCAGGTAAAACAGATAAGAAAGAGCTCGTCAGCGAAGTCCGGCTCGGCTTCCGGGAGCGCTAAGTATAAGGATGGCACGTACACAGGTAGCGCCAGAGGATACGGCGGGACCATCACGGTCAAGGTGACCGTAGAGCAGGACACGATCACAGATATTAACGTAACAGACGCTTCTCACGAAACAGCTGAATATTACAACTCCGCGGTGAAGGTCCTGGATAATATACTGAACAGCCAGACGACTGATGTAGCAACGGTCTCAGGCGCCACCTACTCTTCTACCGGCTTAAAGAACGCTGTAAAAGCCGCTCTGTCTAAAGCGAAGAAGTAGGAGGCCGGCATGGATAATAAAAATAAGAAATCCGGCGCGGCACTAAGCAGGCAGACGAAATCTGTCCTGCTGAACCGCGCTGTCCAGCTGGCCTTCTTCATACTGGCACCGGGCCTCTACTCATCCGCTTTCAATGGTGTGAAATACCTGGCGACGCAGATGGGAAACACGGATGTCCTGGAATTCACGCCTTTCATAGCCATACTTATAACATTGCTGGTCTACACGATAGTATTCGGCAGGTTCTTCTGCGGCTATGCCTGCGCTTTCGGCTTCCTGGGAGACGTCATGTACGACGCCTCATCCGCCGTTCAGAAGAAGGTCAGAGGTCACGTGGCCAAACTCCCGACCGGGGCTCTAAAAACGCTCATGAAGGTGAAATACTTCGTTCTGGCCGGTATCCTTATCCTCTGCTTCGTCGGAAGCTACGATAAGGTCTCTAAATTCGACCCATGGGAGATATTCGCTTTCTTCCGCGCCGGAGACTTCAGCCTGACCGGACGCACGGCAGGCTTCATAGTTTTGATCGCCATAATGGTCGGCATGTGCCTGGTCCGCCGCTTCTTCTGCCTCTTCCTCTGCCCTATGGGAGCCTGCTTTAGCTTCATGCCTGTGCTGCCATGGTCATCTATGGGGAGGAAGCCGGCTAAGTGCGCGGGTAAGTGCCACCAGTGCGAACTGAACTGCCCGACAGCTTACTTTTACAGCCATGCGCAGGTTACGAATTCAGATTCAGCAAAGCCATCCGCGGCATCAGGCTCCGCCTCTCCCGTCGAGTCCGAAAGCTCTGACTCGGCAGAGACAAAAGAAAACGCTAAGGACCGCGATGTCCAGGTATCACCTGAAGTCGGTATAGACGGAAAGATTCGTAACATAGGAGAAGGCGAATGCATATACTGCATGCGCTGCGTCAGCGGCTGCCCCGTTCATAACGCAGGCGCCGGAAGGTCCATGCTGAAGCTGAGCGATATAAATACTCAGGCGGCGGCAGATCTTAACGGACCTGAGAAAGCTAAGGCTATGGCAGCTGACAGACAGGGGATCTGTGGCAACGAATGGTATCTGGTATTAGCCAGAGCCGCCATCCTCTACCTGGCTGTATTCTTAGTTCAGAAATACATATAGTTATCAGCGCGTAAGTCCACAGCGCGTGAAACCCGAAAAACATTGATATCACAATGGTTTCCGGGCAAGCTAAAAAGGATGCTCCCCGTCGATGGAGCATCCTTTTTTAGTTTATCTGAATATTTCCGCGTCAACTGCGGCAATCGATCCGCGTCGGCTATTCACAAGTGCTTAAAGCCCGTATTCGTAGCTTTCTTTAAGTATCTCTATTACCTCTTCCCTAGTCAGCTTCTTATAGCCGCTGTCTAAGAGGAATGTCCCGTCAGCTATGCCCTCTAACATGTCAGGAGTCGCGCCCAGTTCTTTAAGGTTCAGGGTAACTCCTATCTCCTTCATCCAGCTCTCCATAGCCTGAAGTCCAGCCTCGGCTATTTCCTCATCAGACTCGCCATCCGAAGGAACGATGCCCCAGACTTCCTTTGCGAAACGAACGAACTTAGGAAGCCCGTAAGGGGCTATGTGCCTGTAATACGGCAATGATACCGCCGAAAGAGTGAGACCGTGAGGAGCGTCCGTGAAAGCGCCGACTGCCTGGCCTATCATATGGACCTCCCAGTCCTCAGACTTACCCATGGCTATTAAAGTGTTCAGAGCCCATGTCGCGTCCCACATCAGGTTGCTCCTGGCCTCATAGTTCCGAGGATCCGCCACAGCGTCCCTGGATGACTTTATAACGGACTTCATAAGCCCCTCAGCTATATAATCGCTGGAATTATCGTCATCGCCGGAGAAATACTGCTCACAGATGTGGTTGAATATGTCGTAGATCCCTGACACCATCTGCCTCTTAGGAACTGTGAACGTATACTCAGGATTCAGGATGGCGAACTTCGGCATGACATTATCGCCGAAAACACGGCCGATCTTAAGATGCTGAGTGTGATTCGTGATCACAGAGCCTCCGTTCATCTCAGAACCGGTCCCTACCATGGTCAGCACAGCGCCTACAGGAATGATCCTGTTATCCACTTCTTCCATCCTGACATAATACTTCTCCCAAGGGTCTTCCTCGCACCAGGCCGATACGGAGACGCCCTTAGCGTAGTCTATGGTAGAGCCGCCGCCTACCGCTAGGATGAAATCGACGTCGTTCGACTTTGCTATCTGGCAGCCTTCATAAAGCTTCTCAACTGTAGGGTTAGACATGACGCCAGGCACCTCTATAACAGTCTTCCCGGCCTTCTCCAGCTCGGCTATGACCGCGTCATATATGCCATTCTTCTTAATGGAGCCGCCGCCATACGTCAGCAAGACCTTATCGCCGTAGTGACCCAGCTCATCGCTTAAATTCTCTATCGCTTCCGGACCGAAATACAGCTTGGTCGGATTTACATAAGTGAAATTTCCTAACATATCATTCTCCTTTCTCAGCGGAATCCTTAGCTGCCGCTCTCTCTGCTTTCTCCTTCAAGAATTCCCCGTATATGCCGCGGATCTCTTCGGCCGTGAACTTATATTTCTTCCCGCAGAAATGGCATACCATCTCCTGGTCCTGATTATCCTCTGCCAATGAGCGTAGTTCATCCTCACCGATGAGTTTCAAGGCTCTGGTCACTCTGTCTCTGCTGCAGTCGCAATGGAAGCGTACCGGCATCTTCTCCGTGAACTCCACGTCGAAGCCCTTCAGGACCTCCTGTATTATCTCTTCCGGGGTCATCCCCTTAGCCAGCATGTCTGTGACGTATTCGCATTCCCTGATGTTTTCCTCCAGCTTGGAAATCGTTTCCTCACTAGCAAATGGCATGAGCTGGATTATGAAGCCTCCGGCCGCCCCTACCCTCAGGTCCTTCTCGACCTTAACGCCCAGGCCCACTGAAGAGCGGATCTGCTCTGACTCAGCGAAATAGTATGTGAGATCGTCCGCTATCTCTCCGGAATGGATCAAGACCTGGCCGTTATATGTGTGGTCCTTATCTATGTCGCGCATGACGTTAAGCGTCCCGTGGCCGACAGCTCCGCCCACGTCCAAGTGAGTGCCGTTCTTTAACGGAAGCACCACCATAGGGTTTCTTACCAGACCTTTAACGTTCCCTTTATTATCAGCTGTAACGGTTATCGGACCCATCGGTCCGTCACCCTTAAACTGGATAGTCAGCCTGGAGTCATCACCCTTAAGCATGTAGCTCATCATCAAAGCGCCTGACATAGTCCTCCCCAGAGCTGCCGCGGCGACCGGAGTCATGCCATGTATCTTCCTGGCCTCTTCCACCAGGTCGCGGCTCGTTACCGCGAACGCTCTGAGTTCCCTGTTAGCCGCCATAGCGCGGACCATATAATCCTTATATTCTGCCATATTTTACTTAATTTCCTCTCATTTAGATTTATTAAAGACATTTAGCCGATCGCATCCAGCCAAACACCACGAGCTGATCTCTGCCTCTCCCAGCACGCATCGTCTATTTGCGATTGGAAATCTCTCCCCGAAACTACTCAACAGTTTCTTTCAACGTCCCTATGCCCTCGATACTGCATTCTACCACATCACCCTTCTTAAGGAAAACAGGAGGCTGCATGCCCATGCCGACACCGGAAGGCGTGCCGGTCGCTATAACCGTCCCCGCCTTAAGAGTCATGCCCCTGGTCAGAGTCTCTATGATAACTGGGATAGACGTTATGAGGTTAGCCGTGTTGGAATCCTGGCGAAGCTCGCCGTTCACCTTACAGGTGATGTTAAGAGCCGGCGGGAAAGCGAACTCGTCCGCGCTCACTATGCAAGGGCCCATAGGAGCGAATCCATCCAAGCTCTTACCGAAGTACCACTGCTTATGGCTGGTCTGAAGGTTTCGAGCGCTGACATCATTCGTGACCGTGTATCCGAACACATAATCCTGAGCGTCGGAAGACTTAACATCCTTAGCGTCTTTGCTGATTATTACAGCCAGCTCACACTCATAGTCCAGGGAGTCCACCAGCCCCTCGTATGCCGGGATGATGTCGTCCGGCCCCTGAGAGTAATTCACCCTCTTAGAAAAGAAGATAGGCACCGGTCTTTCACCGCCGAAAGCTTCCTTCGAGAACCTGCCGGCTTCTACGGCGTGGTCTGAGTAGTTTATCCCTAAGCAAAGCATATCTTGCTTGGTCCTCGGGATAGGCGATATGATTTTCGCGTCCGCGCTTACCTGCTCCGCGCCCGTCGGGATCTCCCTGATGCCGCCTGCTTCTATGAGCTGGTTCATGTCCTCGAAATCGTTTAATATGTAGAGCTCCTGCCCATCTTTACTAGCCGCTACCTGCTCCCGGCCGTCCTGGATCACTGTATAATATCTCATTATTCCCTCCAATAAGCAAAATCATATGTCAGATTTATGTTTACCCTTTTTAGTACTATTTTACCCTCATAAACGAAAAATGGGAGGGCTAAACTGCTCTCCCCTGAAATATACTATTTAGCCGACGCGCGGCGGAGCCTCAAGCCTTATCAGGCTTTGCTGGCGGAAGTTTAGCCAGATACGAGCCGTAGACTATGGCGATTAAGATCGTAACGCCCATGTAGACCCAATCCAGCGTCGTGGCAGCTTCCACCCCGTACCCCTTAGAGAATTTCGAGAAAGCGTCGACGAGGCCGTGGGCGATAATCCCCGGGATCAGGCTGCCGCTCTTATAGAACACGAACGTGAATATGAATCCCCAGGCTATAGCAAAGAAAACCTGCACTACCGTCTGCAGACTGGCTTGGCCCGCGAGGAGGTTCACTATGTGGCCGATACCGAATGTGACAGATGAGATTATCACAGCCTCCTTCAACCCATCCTTAGCTTCTAAGGCTTTAAACAGGAAGCCGCGGAAAATCAGCTCTTCCACATAACCTATAAGCAGCATGGAGATCACGGCGTAGACCTGGCTCATGCCCTTATAAGCTATGCCGAAACCTCCCCACAGGTTCCCGGTCGAAAGGAACCACATAGGAATGAAATACAGATATCTACGAGAATCCCGCGGCCATCCTGTGAGCCCGTACTTATCCTCCAGGTGATTCTTCTTAACGAAAATCGTCGCGGATATAGCTATGGCGAGCAGAGCGACCGTTCCCCAGACGCTTTCATCCCCCAATTCGCCGCGGATAGGAATGGTTACCGCGCAGTAAACGACTATCCAGAGTACAGCGAACGTTACCTCTTTCTTCTCATATAACTTTCTCATCCTCAATTGAACAATCGATTCAATCATCATCGATCTAGCAGATTGCTATAGGTATTTTCAAGCACTCTGCGGAATGTCTCTTCCTCGTACTCCATGGCATTATTCGCGAGGAGACTCGCTATTCCGTGCGCTGCCACGAATAGATCGAAAAACGCTTCCCTGGCTTCATGTTCTGAGCAGCCAAAACCGCCTGATACCATCCTGATCATATCCATGCCTTCAGGGTCTGCCATAAGGTCACTGACATTTAATCCCGCGAAGCTGTTCGTCTGGAATAGGAATCTGAACAGGTTCTTCTCATCGCGCCCGAACTTGATATAGTTCATGCCGAGCTCCAGAAGTGGGTCATATCCTTTATCTCCTTTCGGCATTATGTATGACGTATGGTATTCGTCAGCCAGTTTATACGTCTCTCTACGTACATCTTCTATGGTCGTGAAATTATACATTACCGGCTGGGTCGAACAATTCAGCTTATCTGCTATAGCCCTGATGCTCAGAGCTTCATTGCCCTGGTCGCGGACTATCTCAAAAGCAGCGTCCAGGATCATCTTCTTAGTTATCTTAGCTTTTGGCGGCATTTCAGCCCTCCTCGTTATGTAACATATGTTATATAACATATATTATATTCTCCCTAACTACTCGTCAATAGTCCTTACAGTAAAGGTACGCCGAATTTACACGCATTTTACCAAGCCAGCCTGCTCGGCTTATATAATTATCTTGAAAATCATTATCTTAATAGAATGAAAAACACCAGAACTTACTGAAATTGAATGCGTAGAAATCATCGTCGATACTGTGACCGGTGTCAACTACATATACCGTTCCGGAGGCGCCGGCTTCGCGGGTGGCTTGACGGTCCTCATCGACGCGGATGGAAAACCTGTAGTTACGAAGGCTGGCAGCCTAGACTATCATGAAAGAATTTGAAAAGAGAAAAAAAGCAAAACTCCAGGAAACCGCCTTCTGCGTAGCTCTAACGTTTTTCATATTGTTCATACCTATCCTGATAATGAAGATCCGAGACAGTAATATGCCAGCAGAAGCTTTGCTGTCAGCGCTGATGTGGTCGTTACCTGTTACAGCCTTCGTCGCAATAATATGCTGGGCATCCATCAGCAGCAAAGAGAAGCAGACGCGTAAGGACTCCGTCGAAGCCGGCCTGGCGCCCGGCGAAGAGCCTGACCCCAATGATCCGGCTTGGTTCGTAACGGACGACTACCCACCTACAGTGCTTCACATCTCCATGTTCGATAAGAGATACCCTGTGGTCTGGAAGAAGGAGGGTATGGACGCGAGCTGGTCAGATACAAGCGTGCCTTACGAACTATACTCCATCCGCTTCGTGAAACCATCAGGAGAGCAGCGCGTGGTTTTTCTGCCATCAGAAGACGCTGTCTACTCGACCGACCCCGGTGCCATGGCACATTTCCGGAAGTTTTGCAAAGCGTGGGGCCTTAAGCTCGCCTCCGGGCGAGACGCTGAGACATTACGTCCATATAATGGTGTAAAAAGAAAATAGTATAAGAAAAGCCATGAAGGCTCCTGTATAATGTTTAACGACCAACTAAAACAAAGGAGGAACTATCATGGCTCAAATAAATATTACACTGGATGAATCGGAATT
>JAQXJR010000025.1 GCA_029009055.1 Eubacteriales bacterium
GATCATGTTCTTAACGTAGTCAGCGTGTCCCGGGCAGTCTACATGAGCGTAGTGTCTGTTCGGTGTCTCATACTCTACGTGTGCGGAAGAAATAGTTATTCCTCTAGCCTTCTCTTCCGGCGCCTTATCGATCTGATCGAATGCTACGTCCTCGCCGAGTCCATATCTCTCGTGCAGAACGTATGTGATAGCTGCGGTAAGTGTTGTCTTACCGTGGTCTACGTGGCCGATAGTACCGATATTGATATGCGGCTTAGTTCTGTCAAAATGCTCTTTTGCCATGATATTTTCCTCCTTCAACTTAAAGCTGAATAATCATTATTATGGCTGCTATATTTAATTACTTATTTACGACTTTCTCTACCAGATTATCCGGCAGCTTCTCGAAGTGGTCGAACTGCATTACATAGA
Organism: Eubacteriales bacterium; assembly: GCA_029009055.1. Taxonomy (GTDB): domain Bacteria; phylum Bacillota; class Clostridia; order Peptostreptococcales; family Anaerovoracaceae; genus Aminicella. The sequence goes on from JAQXJR010000025.1 coordinate 412, forward strand.
TACCACGTCCCTGAGTCTTAGATCTCAGGTCTGTCGCGTAACCGAACATCTCGGAAAGCGGAACCATGGCTCTGATGTTTACAGCTCCCTTATCCATCTCTGATCCTTCGATACGGCCACGTCTTCCGGAGATATCTCCGATAACGTCTCCCATGTATTCGTCAGGAACAGTGATCTCTACCTTAAAGATAGGCTCGAGAAGAACTGGATCAGCCTTCTGAGCGGCTTCTCTGAATGCCATAGAAGCTGCTACCTTAAATGCCATTTCTGATGAGTCGACTTCATGATAAGATCCATCGTAGAGCTCTACGCCGCAGTCTACTACCTGGTAGCCGGCGATAGGTCCATTCTGCATAGCTTCCTGGATACCTGCCTCGATAGCTCCGAAGTATTCCTTAGGAATAGCGCCGCCGACGATAGAGTTCGTGAACTCATATCCTTCGCCCGGCTCTCTCGGTGTGACCCTAATCTTAACATGTCCGTACTGACCGTGACCACCTGACTGCTTAGCGTACTTATGGTCTACGTCTACGGCCTTAGTGATGGTCTCCTTATAGGATACCTGAGGCTTACCTACGTTAGCCTCTACCTTAAACTCACGGAGAAGTCTGTCTACGATGATCTCCAGGTGAAGCTCACCCATGCCGGCGATGATCGTCTGACCTGTATCTTCGTTAGTGTAAGTTCTGAATGTAGGGTCCTCTTCAGCCAGCTTAGCGAGGGCGATGCCCATCTTCTCCTGGCCTGCCTTAGTTCTAGGCTCGATGGCGATCTCGATTACAGGATCCGGGAACTCCATGGACTCGAGGATGATAGGGTGCTTCTCATCGCAGAGTGTGTCACCTGTCGTAGTGTTCTTAAGACCTACGGCAGCGGCGATATCTCCGGAATATACCTTATCGATCTCCTGTCTCTTATTAGCGTGCATGAGAAGGATCCTTCCGAATCTCTCTCTGTCCTGCTTAACGGAGTTATATACGTATGAACCTGAATCGAGAGTTCCTGAGTAGACTCTGAAGAAAGCGAGCTTTCCTACGAACGGGTCTGTCATGATCTTAAATGCCAGAGCTGCGAACGGCTCCTTATCAGAAGACGGTCTATCCTCTTCCTCACCTGTGTCAGGGTTAACGCCCTTAATAGGTGGGATATCTACTGGAGATGGCATGTAGTCGATGATGCCGTCGAGCAGCATCTGTACACCCTTATTCTTATACGCGGATCCGCACATAACAGGAACCATCTCGTTAGCAATAGTCTGCTTTCTGATAGTGCTCTTAATCTCTTCTTCTGTGAGCTCTTCTCCGTCCAGGAACTTCATCATAAGATCCTCGTCGCATTCAGCGACAGACTCGAGCATCTTCTCTCTCCATTCCTGAGCCTGTTCGAGCATATCCTCAGGGATACCCTCTTCATCGATCGTAGTTCCGAGCTCATCCTCGTAGATCTCGGCCTTCATTCTAATGAGGTCGATGATTCCTACGAAGCTGTCCTCAGCGCCGATAGGAAGCTGTACAGCTACAGGGTTAGCCTGCAGTCTGTCTCTGATCTGATCGATGACCTTATAGAAGTCAGCTCCCATAACGTCCATCTTATTGACGAATACCATTCTAGGTACGCCGTACTTCTCTGCCTGTCTCCATACAGTCTCTGACTGAGGCTCTACACCGCCCTTAGCGGCCAGTACCGTAACGGCACCGTCCAGAACTCTCAGTGATCTCTCTACCTCAACCGTGAAGTCTACGTGTCCCGGCGTATCAATGATATTGATCCTGTGGCCCTTCCAATGAGCGGTCGTAGCAGCAGAAGTAATAGTGATTCCACGTTCCTTCTCTTCTTCCATCCAGTCCATCTGAGAAGCTCCATCGTGAGTCTCTCCGATCTTATGGGTCTTACCTGTATAGAAAAGGATACGTTCGGTGGTAGTGGTCTTGCCCGCGTCTATGTGGGCCATGATACCGATATTCCTAGTTTTCTCAAGCGGGAATTCTCTTCCAGCCATGTTTCCTCCTTCTCTGCCTTAACTCGAGGTCGACTACCATCTGAAGTGAGCAAATGCCTTATTGGCCTCTGCCATCTTATGTGTGTCTTCCTTCTTCTTAACTGATGCTCCTGTGTTATTAGCAGCATCCATGATTTCCTTAGCAAGTCTCTCTGCCATAGTTCTCTCGCCTCTAGCGCGTGTGTACGCTGTCAGCCATCTCAGGCCCAGAGTCTGTCTTCTCGCAGGTCTAACCTCGATAGGAACCTGGTAGTTCGCACCACCGACTCTCCTAGCCTTAACCTCAAGAACTGGCATGATGTTATTCATTGCGTTCGTAAATACTTCCAGCGGCTCCTCGCCTGTAGTTTCCTTAATCTGATCGAAAGCTGTGTAAACGATCTTCTGAGCTACACTCTTCTTTCCATCCAGCATGATGCTGTTAATAAGCTTGGAAACGAGGACTGAACCGTATACTGGATCTGGAAGTACTTCACGCTTCGGTGTATTACCCTTCCTTGGCAATTCTCTTCCTCCCTTAAATAATAAATTGACGTTCTTCACCCGCCGCCGCGACCGCGGCGTATGAGCGGATTACTCTGGAAAACTGCTGCTTCCAGCATGTCCGGGGGTACTCAGTATCACCTGGCTCATACGAGCTTTACGATACTGTGATGCCTCATATTTCGATATGACTACCTACTATATAAGCACCTGTCCCGATGTTTTCACTTCTTACTTCTTCTTAGGTCTCTTAACGCCGTATTTAGAACGAGCCTGACCTCTGTCAGCAACACCTGCTGTATCGAGAGTACCTCTGATGATGTGGTATCTTACACCAGGGATATCCTTAACTCTGCCGCCTCTGATGAGTACGACGCTGTGCTCCTGAAGGTTGTGTCCCTCTCCAGGGATGTAAGCTGTTACTTCGATTCCGTTAGTCAGACGAACTCTGGCTACCTTTCTCAGTGCTGAGTTAGGCTTCTTAGGAGTAACAGTCTTAACAGATGTGCACACACCACGCTTCTGCGGTGAGAATGTGTTAACCTGCTCTCTCTTAAGAGAGTTAAGACCCTTTCCGAGTGCTGGAGCGTTAGACTTCTTAACAGCGCTCTTACGTCCTTCACGTACCAACTGGTTAATTGTAGGCATTCATAGTCTCCTTTCTTAATTATTCATCTCGCGAATCCCGCCGGCGGCAAGCCTGAGCGTCGTGTCCGGCGCCTTACGAGGCTACACTTCGGCTAAAATGTCGCAAGTGAAATTAAGTTTATCACAGGAGTGGCTTGTTTGCAAGCGTTTTTGCAATTTAAAAGGACAGCCGCGCTTGGCAGCTGCCCTATATGCGTTTTACTTTGCAAAGTAATATCTTAGATGGTCTCCTCCGCGGATCCCTCGGCTTCAGCTTCTGTGCTCTCGACTTCCTTCTGTATGTTGAGCGGCTCTTCCGCTACAGGCTCAGCCACTTCCGGCTCAGCCTCGCCGCGCTGAATCTCCACGTTCTCCTTACCGTAGGACTCCATCATCTCTTCATTAGCGCCGTAATCGACCTTAATGCTTCTGTAGCGCTTCATGCCGGTTCCGGCCGGGATGAGCTTACCGATGATGACGTTCTCCTTCAGACCCTGGAGTCTATCTGTCTTACCCTTAATAGCCGCGTCTGTCAGGACTCTCGTGGTCTCCTGGAATGACGCCGCTGACAGGAATGAATCCGTAGCTAGGGACGCCTTCGTGATACCGAGGAGCTGGCGCTTGCATGTCGCAGGCTGTCCGCCCTTAGCTTCAGCAGCCGCGTCCGCGTCCTCTATGTCAGGTCTGCTGTACTGTCCGCCCGGCAGAAGGTCTGTGTCTCCCGGATCTTCTACTATGTACTTAGACAGCATCTGGCTTACGATAATCTCGAAGTGCTTATCGTTGATATCTACACCCTGGCCGGCGTATACGCTCTGTACTTCCTGGAGCAGGTAATCGTATACTCCGCGTACGCCCTTCAGTCTGAAGATATCGTGTGGGTTCAGAGGTCCTTCATTGATGTTATCTCCGGCGTGAATCTCGTCTCCGACGTTTACGCTGATCTTAGCTGCATAAGGAACGACATATGTCTTCTCTTCCTTAACGCCGTCTTCGTCTGTGCTCTCTACGATAACTTCTGTCTTAGAGTCCGGTCTGGACTTCATGGCCTTAACGATTCCGTCCTTCTCGCAGATCTCAGCCAGTCCCTTAGGCCTTCTGGCTTCGAACAGCTCCTCGACTCTCGGAAGACCCTGAGTGATGTCTCCGGAAGCGACACCGCCGGAGTGGAATGTTCTCATGGTCAGCTGAGTTCCCGGTTCTCCGATGGACTGAGCCGCTATGATACCTACAGCTTCTCCGATGTTTACTTCTTCACCTGTAGCCAGGTTCCTTCCGTAGCACTTAACGCAGACACCCGTTCTGCACTTACATGTCATCAGAGATCTGATCTTAACATGTGTGATACCGATGTTCTCGATATATTTAGCCTGAGCGTCTGTGATCTCATCGTTCTTCTTAACGATGACACCGCCGTTAGTCGGATCTATTACATCCTCAGCGGCTGTTCTTCCAGCTATTCTCTTCTCCAGAGGCTCTATGATCTCGCTTCCGTTCATCATAGCCGTGATGACTACGCCCTGATCTGTTCCACAGTCCAGTTCCCTTACGATAACGTTATGGGAAACGTCTACGAGACGTCTGGTCAGGTATCCTGAGTTGGATGTTCTCAGAGCTGTATCCGCCAGTCCCTTACGGGCACCGTTGGATGAAATGAAGTAGTCCAGGATAGACATACCGTCACGGAAGTTGGACTTAATAGGGATCTCTACGGTCTTACCTGTAGCTGTACCCATCAGTCCACGCATACCGCCGATCTGGCCGATCTGGCTCTTACTACCTCTGGCTCCTGATGTAGCCATGATGAACATGTTGTTATCAGGCTCCAGGGAATCCATGAGGGCTGTGGAGATCCTCTCCGTAGCTCCTGTAGTATCGTCGTTCCAAACACGCTCGATACCCTCGTGGCGCTCATCGTCTGTCAGGTAGCCGGCTTCGTACATCTCTTCGTACTGATCTACCTTCTTCTGAGCCTCATCTATGATCTCCCACTTCTCCTTAGGCACCTTCATATCGTCTACGCCGATGGTGACAGCGGAGAGTGTGGAATATTTATATCCGGCGGACTTAATGTAGTCCAGAAGTTCTACGGTCCTGGTGTTAGCGTGCGCTCTGAAGCAGGCGTCTATTATCTTACCGAGCTCCTTCTTACCGCAGATAAAGTTTACTTCAGGTCCGAATGGATCCTTAGTACGGTCTACAAAGCCCAGGTCCTGAGGGATGCCCAGGTTATAGATGAATCTTCCTACTGTGGATTCTACCAGCTGGCCGCGTGGGTCATCTTCAGAAGTGAACTTAACCTTAACCTTTGCGTGAGTATCTACGACATGGTCGTGGTAAGCCATGATCATCTCATTAATATCAGCAAAGACTTTACCGTCTCCCTTCTCCGGGATCCTCTCGAAGCCTTCAGCTCTGTTCTTCTCGAGAACTGCCTTATCGGCGAACTCGTCAGGACGGTACTGCTTCTTAGCCACATTCGGGTTATAGCAGGAACCCGGATATGTCATATAGTAAGCTCCCAGAATCATATCCTGTGTAGGAGTCGTGATAGGAGATCCGTCCTTAGGAGCCAGGATGTTATTCGGTGACAGCATGAGGAATCTAGCCTCAGCCTGTGCCTCTACGGAAAGAGGTACGTGAACGGCCATCTGGTCTCCGTCGAAGTCGGCGTTAAAGGCTGTACATACCAATGGGTGCAGCTTGATAGCGTTACCCTCTACGAGTACAGGCTCGAATGCCTGGATGGACAGTCTGTGCAGGGTCGGGGCACGGTTAAGCATAACAGGATGCTCTTTAATAACGTCCTCGAGAACGTCCCATACCTGCGGCTCCGCCCTTTCAACCATATGCTTCGCTGATTTAATGTTCTGAGCGTAGCCTCTGGATGTCAGCTCCTTCATGATGAAAGGCTTGAACAGTTCGAGTGCCATGGTCTTAGGAAGACCGCACTGATAGAACTTAAGTTCAGGTCCTACTACGATTACGGAACGTCCGGAGTAGTCTACACGCTTACCGAGCAGGTTCTGACGGAATCTTCCCTGCTTACCCTTCAGCATGTCTGACAGGGACTTCAGAGCTCTTCCGCCCGGGCCGGTAACTGTTCTTCCTCTTCTACCGTTATCGATGAGGGAGTCTACAGCTTCCTGGAGCATTCTCTTCTCGTTCCTTACGATGATGTCAGGAGCGCCCAGCTCGAGGAGCCTCTTAAGTCTGTTATTTCTGTTTATTACTCTTCTATACAGATCGTTCAGGTCTGATGTGGCGAATCTACCGCCGTCCAGCTGGACCATAGGTCTCAGGTCTGGCGGGATGACAGGAACTACTTCCAGGATCATCCATTCAGGTCTGTTATCTGAGAGTCTCAGGGCCTCAGCGACCTCGAGACGTCTGATGAGCTTTATTCTCTTCTGAGAAGAAGCTGTCTTCAGCTGCTCTCTGATGTCAGCAGCCATTTCGTCCAGGTCTACCTCGCAGAGGAGCTTTCTGATAGCCTCAGCTCCCATGCCTGCCTGGAACTCGTTACCGAACTTATCCTTAAGGTCTCTGTACTCTGTATCAGAGAGGATCTGCTTCTTAGTGAGTCCTGTCTTAGCAGGATCACCAGGATCAGTTACGATATATGAAGCGAAGTAGAGGACCTGCTCCAGCTGCTTAGGGCTCATGTCGAGCACGAGACCCATTCTGGACGGGATACCCTTAAAGTACCAGATGTGGGAAACAGGAGCGGCCAGCTTAATGTGGCCCATCCTCTCTCTTCTTACCTTAGACTTAGTAACTTCTACTCCGCAGCGGTCGCAGACGATACCCTTATATCTGATTCTCTTATACTTACCGCAGTGGCACTCCCAGTCCTTAATAGGCCCGAAGATACGCTCGCAGTAAAGGCCGTCGCGCTCAGGCTTCAGAGTTCTGTAATTTATCGTCTCAGGCTTAGTTACTTCTCCGTGTGACCATTCGAGGATCTTCTCGGTGGAAGCAAGCTTTATCTGCAATGAATCGAAATTACTGGACTCAATATACGCGTTCTTATTAGATTTTTCATCTATCGACACAGGTGTACCTCCATTTCCTACAGATCTTCTTCGTCATCTACCGGACCAGCGGCTGAATCATCGAGACTCCCCGCGTTCACAGAATCAGGTGTCTCCTCTGTGAATCCGTTCTTAAGCCAGTCTCTGTCGTTATCTCTCTCGTCATAGCGGACGTCTCTGGCACCGAGTCTCATGATGCTGTCTATCTCTCTCGGCTCCTCATAGTCAGCCATCTCCTTCAGCTCTATCTCATCGCCGCTCTCATCGAGGACTCTGATGTCGAGCGCCAGGCTCTGGAGTTCCTTAACCAGTACCTTAAATGACTCAGGGATTCCCGGCTCAGGAATGTTCTTACCATTAATGATGGCTTCGTATGTGTTAACTCTTCCGACGATATCATCGGACTTAACTGTAAGGATCTCCTGCAAAGTGTAAGCGGCGCCGTATGCTTCCAGCGCCCAAACTTCCATCTCTCCGAAACGCTGGCCTCCGAACTGGGCTTTACCACCCAGAGGCTGCTGTGTTACGAGGGAGTACGGGCCTGTAGATCTGGCGTGGATCTTATCGTCTACGAGGTGGTGGAGCTTAAGCATGTACATGTAGCCGACGGTAACAGGTCTCTCGAAGTATTCTCCTGTTCTTCCGTCACGCACTCTCAGCTTAGTGACTTCCTTCTTAACCATCTCGCCGGTCTCAGGATCCTTCTCTTCCGTATAGTATCCGGCATCTATCAGGAGCTTGCTGATATCATCCCAGGAAGCGCCGTCGAATACAGGGGTAGCTACGTACCAGCCCTTCTTAGCGGCAGCCAGTCCCAGGTGGACTTCCAGTACCTGTCCTACGTTCATTCGGGAAGGTACGCCCAGAGGGTTCAGCATTACCTGAAGTGTAGTTCCGTCGTCCAGGAACGGCATATCCTCTTCAGGAAGGATCCTGGAGATTACGCCCTTATTTCCGTGACGTCCTGACATCTTATCTCCTACCTGGATCTTCATCTTAGTAGCCAGGTAGACTCTTACTCTCTCATTTACTCCTGGTGGGAGCTCGTCGCCCCTCTCTCTGGAGAAGCGCTGTACGTCTACGACGATACCGTGCTCGCCGTGAGGGAGTCTCAGAGAGTTATCCTTAACGTCCCTTGCTTTCTCATTAAATATAGCGCGGAGCAGTCTCTCCTCGCCGGACAGGTCGTTTTCTCCCTTAGGAGATACCTTACCTACGAGGATATCCGTGGAGTTTACTTCAGCTCCGATCCTGATAACGCCTGTCTCGTCCAGATTCCTCAGGTCTTCTTCCCTTACGCCCGGTATATCAGTCGTTATCTCTTCAGGTCCGAGCTTAGTATCTCTGGAATCCAGCTCGAACTGCTCTATATGGATGGATGTGAGCACATCGTCTATTACGAGTCTCTCGTTCAGAACGACAGCGTCCTCGTAGTTATAACCCTGCCATGTCATGAAGCCGATGAGCAGGTTCTTACCGAGGGCTATCTCTCCCAGGTTCGTGGAAGGACCGTCAGCGATGATCTCGCCTTCCTCTATATGCTCGCCCTTCATGACTATAGGTCTCTGGTTTATGCAAGTGCCCTGGTTGGAGCCCTTGAATTTCAGCAGAGTATACTTATCGAGCTCGTTATTATCGTCTCTTCTGATACGGATGCCTACGGCGTCTACGAACTCTACAGTACCGGAATGCTTCGCGATGATGACAGCTCCGGAATCCCTGGCTGCCTTATACTCTATTCCTGTACCTACGTAAGCGGCTTCTGTCACGAGAAGAGGCACAGCCTGACGCTGCATGTTGGAACCCATGAGGGCACGGTGAGCGTCATCGTGCTCCAGGAATGGGATCATGGCGGAAGCTACTGATACTACCTGCTTAGGAGATACGTCCATCAGCTCTACTTCCTCGCGAGGATACAGGTCGATCTTACCTCCGATACCTCTTCCGGCTACCTTCTCGTTAATGAAGTGGCCTTCAGCGTCCAGAGGTTCGTTAGCCTGAGCTATGATCTTACGCTCTTCCTCGTCAGCTGAGAAGTACTTAACATCTCTCGTTACGACTCCGTTCTCCTTATCCACGATCCTGTACGGTGTCTCTATGAATCCGTACTTATTTACCATACCGTAGATAGTGATGGAACCGATAAGACCGATGTTAGGTCCTTCCGGTGTCTCTATAGGGCACATTCTTCCGTAGTGGGAGTGGTGAATGTCTCGAACTTCGAATCCGGCTCTCTCTCTGGACAGTCCTCCAGGTCCGAGGGCAGAAAGTCTTCTCTTATGTGTCAGCTCAGCCAGAGGGTTATTCTGGTCCATGAACTGTGACAGCTGGGAGCTTCCGAAGAACTCCTTAATAGCTGACGTTACAGGCCTGATGTTTATGAGCGCCTGAGGTGTAGCGGCATCCATCTCCTGGATAGTCATTCTCTCTCTTACGGCTCTCTCCATCCTGGCGAGACCGATCCTGAACTGGTTCTGGAGCAGTTCTCCTACAGTTCTGAGTCTTCTGTTACCCAGGTGGTCTATATCATCCGTCGTTCCGATGCCGTGATTCAGGTTCAGCAGGTAGCTGACTGTAGCCACGATATCAGGAACTGTGATGTTCTTAGGTGAGAGCTCATTTCTGCGCTCGTAGATCCTGTGCTTCAGCTCATCGCCTTCCAGACCCTCGTCCAGGATTTCCTTAACAACAGGATAGTAAACCTTCTCAGACAGTCTGAATTCATCCAGGTCCAGACCCATATCGCCGAAGTAGGCGTTAAAATCTACGAACTGGTTACCGATGACCTTAGTCACACCGCTGTCCTCGTTCAGGTAAGCCATAACGCTGAGCACACCGGCGTCCTCTATGGTCTTAGCCAGGTCAGCGTCTATGAACTGGCCGTTCTCAGCCAGGATCTCGCCTGTGTTAGGATCTATTACATCCTCAGCGGCGTAAACGTTCTCCAGTCTGTTAGACAGACCGAGCTTCTTATTATACTTATATCTTCCGACGTGGGTGATGTCGTATCTCTTAGGATCGTACAGGAGGCCATTCAGCAAAGTCCTGGCGCTGTCTGCCGTCGCCGGCTCGCCCGGTCTCAGCTTCTTATAGATCTCCTTAAGGGCGGAGTCCTGATCCTTAGTCGTATCCTTCTCCAGTGTGTTCAGCAGTCTCTCGTCGTTACCGAACATATCGACGATCTCTTCGTTGCTGGAGATACCGATAGCGCGGAGGAGAACAGTAAGAGGCTGCTTCCTCGTTCTGTCCACACGAACAGAGAGCACGCCGTTAGAATCTGTCTCGTACTCTATCCAAGCTCCTCTGTTAGGGATGACCTGAGCGGAATAGAGCTTCTGGTTAGACTTATCCGTCTCAACAGAATAATAAGGTCCAGGTGAACGAACGAGCTGTGTTACTATAACTCTCTCAGAACCGTTATATACGAAAGTTCCCTGTTCGGTCATGAGAGGGAAATCTCCCATGAAGACCTTCTGTTCCTTAATCTCGCCGGTCTCGTTATTTACCAGCCTTACCATAACGTGGAGAGCCTTAGAATAGGTCACGTCCCTTCTCTTACACTCTTCCTGGTCATAATTAGGCTCATCATTGAATTCATAGTTTCCGAATTCGATACTGAGGTTACCCGCGTAGTCGCGGATAGGGGAGATATCTTCCAATACCTCCTTAAGCCCTTTCTCTATAAACCACTTATAAGAGTCAGTCTGGATGCCAATAAGGTTCGGCATCGGCCATACTTCATCGATAGTTCCGAATGATTTACGTTCTCTTCTACCAACTTTGACTGGCTTCGGCATTAATCATCACTCCTTAAATTACTAACGCAGAAACGGCGGATAGTCCGCAAAACCGCATAGTTTCAACGGAAATGCTACTAAATTATAGTTTCTCATCTTAATTCTTCCATAGCGAATAATTATTATACGCTCCCGCAGTCAACTTCGCAAGGATTTTTTGGTGTTTTTAAAATGTTTTTGCCCGCGGCCCCATTATACGCGAAAAGGCTGCCCCCATAAGAGGCAGCCTGATACCCGGCGGGCAAAGCCGCCGGATCAACTTTGCGGTATGATCTACGGTATGAACTAGAGTATGAGCTACTCTCCGAGTGTCTCGAGGACGTAATCCGTGAACTCCTCAGCTGTAGCGCCGTTCGGGCGTCCCGTTACGACCAGCTTTTTCTCGGTCTCTGTGCACTTCTCCATGGCGGAATCCAGCCTGTCAGCCTCGGCAGTCCTTCCGATGTGGCGGAGCAGCATCTCAGCGGCCTTGATCATGGAAGAAGGGTTCGCGTAATCGCCGTAGCCGTTCTCTATCATCCTCGGAGCGGATCCGTGGATAGCCTCGAACATAGCGTACTGGTCGCCGATGTTAGCTGAGCCGGCTGTTCCGACTCCGCCCTGGATCTGAGCGGCCTCGTCTGTGATGATGTCGCCGTAGAGGTTAGGCAGAACGAATACCTGATACTCGCTCCTGCGGTCTTCCTTCAGGAGGTTGGCCGTCATGATGTCGATGTACCAGTCCTCAGCCGTGATGTCAGGATAGTCCGCGGCTACCTCGTGGCAGATCCTGGAGAAATTACCGTCAGTCTGCTTCATTATATTAGCCTTCGTGACGATAGCCACGTTCGTCTTACCGTTAGCCTTAGCGTACTCGAAAGCGGCTCTGGCTATGCGGCGGGTGCCCGGCTCTGTCGTCACCTTAAAGTTCATGGAAAGCTCGCCCGGAATGTCGATTCCCTTAGAACCAAGAACGTACTCGCCCTCTGTGTTCTCGCGGTAGAACGTCCAGTCTATGCCCTGATCAGGAACCTTGACCGGTCTTACGTTAGCGTACAGGTCCAGCTCGCGGCGGAGAGCCACGTTAGCGCTCTCCATGGTGCCGCCCTTAGGAGTCGTAGTAGGCCCCTTCAGCAGGACGTCGCAAGTCTTGATCTCGGCGAGGACATCATCAGGCACAGCCTGGTTCTTTGCTAGTCTGTTCTCGATGGTCAGACCCTCTATGTCCTTAACCACGATCTTTCCGGCGGCGATCTCATCCTTCAGCAAGGCCTTCAGGATCCTCTCAGTCTGAGCGCAGATTATAGTTCCGATGCCGTCGCCCGGGCAGACACCGATGGTAACAGGCGTAAGTGTCGCGAAATCCTTCGGCGGCCTCTCGTCCGACTTCATCTTATCTACCCTGTCTATCTGCTCCATCAGCAGCTGTCTGAACTGCGCGCAGACATCATTTATCTGATCCATATTGTTATATTCCTTTATGCCCATGTTTATCAGCTCCTTTACCGAACCCGGCTTAACTTCTTTATCTTTCTTCCCAAACATACCGATTCGTCCTTTACTTACCGAGCAAAGCCTTACATTAGTATTAGGCTCTGGCCGCCACGTACTTCAGGAGTCCGCCGTCTTTCAGCATATCCTTCTGTCTCTCTGTAAAATGGCCATTAAGCTCTATGTCTATGCCCTTAGTTACGTCTGTCAATGTGAACTTACCCGTCTCCAGACCTTCCAGGATGCCTGTGAGCTTAAGCTCGTCTCCCTGATCCAGCTTATCGTAGTCTGCAGGATCCGCGAATGTGAGCGGCATGATGCCGGCGTTTATGAGGTTAGCCACGTGGATGCGGGCGAAGCTCTTCGTAACTACCACTCTTACTCCCAGATAGAGCGGAACCAGAGCGGCGTGCTCACGTGATGAACCCTGACCGTAGTTCTCGCCTCCGACTATGATAGATCTTCCCGCAGCCTTAGCGCGCTCTGAGAATGTCTCGTCGCAGACCCTGAAGCAGAACTCTGAAAGCTTAGGAACGTTAGATCTGTACGGAAGGATCTTAGATCCGGCAGGCATGATGTGGTCTGTCGTGATGTTATCTCCAACCTTCAGGATGAGAGGAGCCTCGAACTCGTCCTTAAGAGGCTCTCCTACAGGGCACTCATGGATGTTCGGTCCCTTCAGGATCTCTACGGCGTCTGCCTCAGCTCCCGCTGCCGCAGGCTGTATTATGGCGCTGTCATCTATCCTGAACTTCTCAGGCATGACTACCTTAGGCATGTCGCCCAGGAGTCGAGGATCCGTGATCTCTCCTGTGATGGCAGCAGCTACGGCTGTTTCAGGCGATACGAGGTATACCTTACCGTCCTTAGTTCCAGAGCGGCCTTCGAAGTTTCTGTTGAATGTCCTTAATGATACGCCGCCGGAGTTAGGCGAGAAGCCCATGCCGATGCAAGGGCCGCAGGCGCATTCCAGCAGTCTGGCGCCGCTGTGCAGTATATCTGATAAAGCGCCACAGTCAGCCAGCATGGACAGGACCTGCTTAGATCCGCATGAGATGGACAGGCTGACAGAAGGATCTATGACTCTTCCTCTCAGAAGAGCGGCTACCTTCAGCATATCGTAGAGTGAAGAGTTCGTGCAGGAGCCTATGCAGACCTGGTCTACCTTAGTTCCCTTAAGAGAATCTACATCTACCACCTTATCCGGCATGTGCGGGCAGGCTATCTTCGGCTTCAGCTCGTTAAGGTCTATATCTATTACTCTGTCATATACAGCGTCCGGGTCGCTTTCGAGAGCTACCCAGTCTTCTCCCCTGTTCTCAGCTTCCAGGAAGGCTTTCGTGACTTCATCAGATGGGAATATAGATGTAGTCGCTCCGAGCTCTGTTCCCATGTTAGTGATGGTCGCGCGCTCAGGTACAGAGAGTTCCTTAATTCCAGGGCCTCCCCACTCTATGATGGCGCCGACGCCGCCCTTAACGGACAGGATTCTCAGTATCTCTAAGCTGATGTCCTTAGCTGTTACGAATGGCCTCAGCTTACCTGTCAGATTCACCTTATACATCTTCGGCATGGTGATGTAGTAAGCGCCGCCTCCCATGGCTACAGCCACGTCCAGACCGCCGGCTCCCATAGCCAGCATGCCGATGCCGCCTCCGGTAGGAGTGTGGCTGTCAGAACCGATAAGGGTCTTTCCAGGGATGCCGAACCTCTCCAGGTGGACCTGGTGGCAGATGCCGTTACCCGGACGGGAGAATTTCAGGCCATATTTCTTTGCTGAGGACTGGATGAACCTGTGGTCGTCCGCGTTCTCGAAGCCTGACTGCAGAGTGTTATGGTCGATGTAGGCTACAGAAAGCTCCGTCTTAACGCGTGGGATGCCCATAGCCTCGAACTCCAGGTAGGCCATAGTGCCTGTCGCGTCCTGAGTGAGTGTCTGGTCTATCCTGAGCGCTACTTCCTGGCCCTGCTCCATGGAGCCCCCTACCATGTGAGCCTTAATGATTTTTTGTGCGATCGTTAAACCCATAGAACTACCTCCCAAAAATGGTTTTACATGAATACTATTCTATTATACCTTAAAGAAAAAGTTTTTCCACTGCCCCGGCGCGCGGCCGGCGGGTGGGTCACAATGTGATGATGTCTTTAACTATTTCCGGCTTAGCCTGCTCGTGGTCGCTAATGCCGAAGGCTCCGGCGGCTTCCTGTGCCGCGCTCTTCACCTTATCCTGGTCAGCCGCGTAGACTACGGCGAGCACGTCGCCCTTCTCCACCTTATCTCCTACCTTCTTCTTAAGCAGGATTCCGGCTGTCGGGTCTACAGCGTCCCCTATTTCCTCGCGGCCCGCTCCCGTGTGGCGGGAAGCGTTACCAATCTTAAGGGCGTCTATGTAGCTTATGTATCCAGACCTTCCGGCGCGGACATTAGCGCTGGACGCGGCTATGCCCATGAGGGTAGGGTCGTCCACTACAGAGTCGTCTCCGTTCTGATATAGGATCATCTGGCGGAACTTACTCAAGGCGCTGCCATTCTCTATGGTGCCCATGGCCCTGTCTATCCCTTCTTCTATACTGTCAGCCTTATCGCCCAGGTAGGCCATGATGCCGGCTACTGTCACGGAAAGCTTCGTTATATCTTCCGGACCCTTACCCTTAAGCGTGTCTATGGCTTCAGCCACTTCTATGCTGTTTCCGACAGCCAAGCCCAGAGGCTGGTCCATACCTGAGATCACGGCTACAGCGTCTTTCTTATTCTCCCTGGCTATCTGGCACATGAGCTGGGCCAGGACCCTGGCGCTCGACGCGCTCTTCATGAAAGCGCCTCTTCCGCACTTAACGTCGAGAACTATGGCGTCCGTCCCTGCCGCCAGCTTCTTACTCATGATACTGGACGCTATGAGGCCCATGCTTTCCACGGTCCCCGTGACGTCCCTTAAAGCGTATATCTTCTTATCGGCAGGCGTTATGCTGCCCGTCTGTCCTGTTATGGCCAGGCCAATTTCCCTGACCTGGGTTGAGAACTGTTCTTCTGACAGATTGGTCCTGAAACCCGGTATGGCTTCCAGCTTATCCACTGTCCCGCCGGTGAAACCGAGACCGCGCCCGCTCATCTTTGCTACAGAAACACCCAGGGCAGCCGCCACAGGGGCAGCTATTAATGTAGTCTTATCGCCGACACCGCCGGACGAATGCTTATCCACTTTCTTACCGGGGATGAAGCTTAAGTCGAGCACATCGCCGGAATCCCTCATCGCCGCCGTGAGCGAGAATATCTCCCTCCTGGTCATGTTGCGGAAAACTATGGCCATGAGCAGGGCCGAAGCCTGATAATCAGGGATGACGCCGGCAGTGAAGCCGTTAACGAAGTACCTGATCTCCTCGTCTGTCAGCTCGCCTCCGTCGCGCTTCTTCATGATTATATCTACCATATTCATGACTTTTCTCCTATCAGTTAATGGCTACCAGATCGTTACTTTCTTCATAAAACTCTCGCCTATATGTGTCGGAGATACGCCCAGGTAGTCAGCGCATGTCTGGCCCAGATCAGCGTATGTGCTGAGAGTGCCTAAATTCACGCCGGCCCTGATGCCGTCGCCATAGACCATGAGCGGAACATACTCTCTCGTGTGGTCGAAGCCAGAGTGTATAGGGTCGTTACCGTGGTCAGCCGTTATGAAGAGGATATCTTCAGGCCTGAGCGCGGCTTCTATCTCCTCCAGCCTCTGGTCGAACTCCATGATAGCTCTGCCGTAGCCCGCCGGGTCCCGCCTGTGTCCGTACAAGGAGTCGAAATCCACCAGGTTCGTGAAGAGAAGGCCCGGGAAATCCTCTTTCAGGAGTTCCAGAGTCTTATCGCAGCCATCCATATTTCCTGTCGTGTGGACGGAATACGTTATGCCGCGGCCGTCGAATATGTCGTGGATCTTACCTACAGCTAAGACTTCCTGGCCGGCATTCTTAACGTTATCTAGCAAAGTATCTTCCGGCGGTTCTACGGCGTAGTCTCTTCGGTCGCTGGTCCTGACCCTCTTCCCGTCTTTCTTAACATACGGCCTGGCTATGACCCTGCCGCAGGCCCATTTACCCACGAGCAGTTTTCTGGCTATCTCGCAAAGCTCATACAATCTATCCAGCGGGATGACGTCTGTGTTAGCCGCGATCTGGAACACGCTGTCCGCCGATGTGTAAACTATAGGCTTACCTGTTTTCTCGTGCTCGTCACCGAGCTCTTCTATTATGACGGTCCCGGAAGCCGGGTAATTACCCAGAACCTCCACGCCCGCCTCTCTCTCGAATTCCTCTATAAATTCCTTCGGGAAACCGTCCGGATATGTCTTAAAAGGTATCTTAGTCTCGATTCCGGCTATCTCCCAATGGCCTGTTATGGTGTCCTTCCCGGCGGATATCTCCCTCATCCTGCCGTAAGACCCCTTAACTTCATTATTATCTACCTTAAAAAGCCCGCCGCCGGCTCCGTCTATATTACCGAGTCCCAGCTCCCTGAGCTTAGGTATGCTGAACCCCTCTACGCCCTGAGCCGCGTGCAGGAATGTGTCAGCGCCCAGGTCCCCGAACTTCTCAGAATCCGGAGCCTCGCCGCAGCCGAAGCTATCCATAACTATTATGACCGCTCTTCTATGCTTCTCCATAACTGTCACCTCTTCCCAGCAAAGCCAATCCGCGCCGGTGCTTCCAGCCGCCTGGCGCAGCGAGATCGACTGCCCGATCTGCCGCCGGCTTTCGCTGTTATTCTTCTATCTCGTCCAGCAGGATCGGATCACATTTAATGTAATCCAAAGATACCAGTTTATATTCAACTCCATTCAATATTCCCTTAAGTCCTCTGTGAAAGGCGTCATGCCCATGCAGGTGGCCGTAGACGCATGTCTTCACTCCGTACCTGGTCATGAGCTCCGTGAAACCGGACGGCTGCAGGTGCTCGTTAGTCGGTGGATAGTGGAGCATGGATATGATATACCGTGCTCGCTTTGCGACAGCGTCCTGAAGGGATAATTCCAGACGGGAAAGCTCGCGCTCATATATCTTACGCTCGTGCTCGTCGAAGCCGTCGCTTCCGGGGCACGCCCAGCCCCTGGTGCCGCAGACGCAGACGCCGTCAGCTATCTCGAACGCCTTATTCTGCACGAATACCATGTCGTCGTAGAGATTGTCTATCTTAGAAATGGACGTCCACCAGAGATCGTGATTCCCCTTAGTCAGAACCTTGCAGCCCGGCAGCTCGTGGAGGAAGTCCAGGTCGGCCATGGCTTCGTCCAGCTTAAGCCCCCAGGATATGTCGCCGCAGATCAGGACTGTGTCTTCGGGCGAGACCTTCTCCAGCCAGTTGGCCTTAAGCTTATCCGCGTGCTCCTTCCACTCGCCGCCGAAAACGTCCATAGGCTTATCTATTCTGTTATCTAGCGACAGGTGAGTGTCGCCCAGGGCCCATATCTTCATCAGTTTCTTCCTCTGCCATCGCCGTAGAGATTTATCTCAGGCCACTTACCGCCGCCATCGAAACCGAACTCGGCGTCAGCCTCGTCCTCAGGTAGCTCCGTCACCTTATCGAGTTTCTTCATCATGACATTCGTCCTGGCGCCTACCATGGTCTCCAGGTGCTTATCCGCCTTCTTAAGGTCTGCCCGGGCCTTATCCAGCTCGTCGCTGAATTTACCGAACTCCGTCTTCACAGCCGAGAGCGTCCGCCAGACATCTTCAGACGCCTTATTTATGGCCACCGCCCTGTAGCCGGTCTCGAGGCTGGCCAGGAAGGCGGAAAGGGATGTCGGGCCTACGATCATGACCCTGTAATCTCTCTGCAGCTCCTCGTAGAGGCCCAGCCTCAGCGTCTCGTAATATAAGTTTTCCGCAGGTACGAAAAGCAGGGCGAAATCTGTGGTCCTCGGCGGGGCTACATACTTCGTCCTGATGTCTTTCGCCTCGCCGCGCAGTCTCGCTGCCAGCGCCGCCGCGGCTCTCTTTATTTCCTGGCTGTCTGAGCCGTCTCTAGCCTCAAGCAGCCTGTTGAATGTATCTAGTGGGAATTTAGAGTCTATAGGAAGGTAGACCAGGCGCCCCGCCTCATCCGGCACCTTAACGGCGAATTCGACCCTGTCGCTTCCGACTCCCGTAGTGTTAACGTTTTTATCGTACTGGTACGGCGAAAGCATGTCCCTTAATATGGCCTCAGCTTGGTATTCTCCCAGTATGCCCCTGGTCTTAACATTAGCCAGGACCTTAGAAAGGGAATCTACGTTCTCGGCCAGGCTTTGCATGGAACCTATCTCTTTATTAAGGCTCTCCATCTGGACAGCCAGGGTCCTCCTGATGTTCTCAAGCTTCTGCTCACTGCCGCCGGAGAAGTTCTCCATCCTAGTATTCAGGGATTCCAGCCTCCTGTCCTGTGCCTCCGCCGAGTTCTTCTGCGCCTGCATCATCATGCCGCCGTACGAGCCCATGACGTCATCGAGCTCCTTACGGGTCACGCCCTTAGAGCCGCTTACGGTCCTGATTATAAAGAAAGCGCTCACAGCTATGACCGCGGCTGACAGGATCATGAGGGCGACGCAGATGTAGAGGACAGTGCTATTCATGATCTGCCCCTGCCTGGCACGCCGCGCCATCACAGGCCTTACTGCCGAGCTTATCTATTAGTATATCCATGGCGTCTACATATCCCTGGAATCCGCGTCCCATGACTGTAGCCACGCATGCCTCGCGTATGTATGACACCTGGCGGAAGTCGTCTCGCTTAGAAACATCTGATATGTGGACTTCCACAGTCGGAAGCTTCGCGGCCTTCACGGCGTCGAGAAGCGCCACGCTGGTGTGGGTGTAAGCCGCCGGGTTTATCACTATGCCGTCGAAATGGCGCATGAAAGCTTCCTGGATCTTATCTACCAGGTCTCCCTCGTGGTTGGACTGATAGAACTCGACCTCGACGCCGCGCTCATCCGCCGCTGCCCGGACCAGAGCCTTCAGGTCCTCATATGTGTCTTTACCGTAGATCTCAGGCTCCCTGATCCCAAGCATGTTCAGGTTAGGCCCGTTCATGACCATGAATTTCATGTGCTGTCTCCATATACGAAAGCGGGCGGGCGCCGGGCATAGCTTGGCCCGGACATCCGAGCCCGCTTACCTGTGGCTGCCGAGAGCCTTACGCCTTCAGCTCCGCCATTTACTTCAAATTCTCGTTATTATCTATAAAATAGTCGCTCCACTTCTCGTAGGCGTCCTTCCTCTCAGCGTAGAGCTGGTCGAGAGGCGTAGAGCTCGACACCGGCCTGCCGTCTGTTTCCAGCTTATCCAGGTCGCGCTTTATCCATATGACGACGCCGTTCTGCTTCACGATATTGTAATTCGCCTTATTCTTAACTATGCCCCCACCGGTGGCGATCACCTGGCCGCTCTCTTTGCACGCTAATTTAAGCATCTCGCGCTCGACCTTACGGAAGTATGGCTCACCCTTCTCAGCAAATATCTCCGGGATGGATTCACCTTCGTGGGCCACGATCATGTCGTCTATGTCTACGAACTTCCTGCCGGATTTCTCGGCCATCTTCTTACCCAGGAACGTCTTCCCGGCGCCCGGCATTCCGATCAGGATGTTATTCAGCATCTGCCTCTTAACTTCGTCGGCTATGTCTTCTATCTCATCCTCGGACTTCTCTACGCCCGTGAAAAGTTCGCTGGACTTCTGAGCCTGCCCGACCAGCATCTCCAGGCCGCTCGCGCACTTAACGCCTTCAAGCTCCATGGCGTCCAGTATAAATTTCGTCCTATATGGGTTATATATTATGTCCACCGCGGCTTCCAGACCAGGGAACTTAGCCGGGTCCACGAGGCTGTCCCCATTATTAGGATACATGCCGACCGGCGTCGTGTTCACTATGACCTGAGCGTCGTAGTTCTTCTCTATATTTTCGTAGTTATTCTCGCCCTTCCTGGAAATGGTCACGACCTCGCTGGCCTCCATGTCCCTCAGGACCTGGCATATGGTGACAGAAGCGCCGCCGCTTCCCAGGACTATGCACTTCTTCCCTTCCACATCTATGTCGTTATGCTCGAGAAGGTACTTAAAACCAAAGTAATCCGTGTTATAACCGTGGAGTTTCCCCTCGGCGTCCCTCACGACAGTGTTCACGCTGCCCAGCTTGCCTGCCTCTTCCGAAACATCGTCGCACATCCTAAATACGACTTTCTTATACGGAATAGTGACGTTAAAGCCCTTATATTCGCCACCCCTTAACAGGCTCTCCAGGTCTTCAGGCTTCGTCTCCAGCAGGTCATATTCATAACTGCCCAGCTTCTCATGTATCATAGGCGAATAGCTGTGCCCCAGCTTAGCGCCTATTAGTCCGAATTTATCCATCACAAACTCCTGTGAAATACCGTCAGCATAAGCTGTAATTCATTCTCTTCCATAGATAAGCGGCGTATCAGCCAGCAAAGTCACTTCCCGATCGCCCTGCCTTCGGCCTACTTATCTTCTTCGGAGATGACCTCGGTCTCATGTTCCCTGGCCAGCTCCATCATAGTATTATACAACTTTACTACAGAGCCTGCCATATCATCAGGCACCATGGAAGCTACCTGGTCGAGTTTCGCGGCTTCCCGCTCCGGGTCCCTCACCGCGACTCCGTTAGCCTTCTTCCACTCCGCTATCTTCGACGCCACCCTGATCCTCTCGCAGAATTTCTCCACGATGACCTTATCTATAGCGTCTATCTCTTTCCTGCATTCTTCAAGGCTTTCCATGCTTCGTCACCTTTTAAATTAAATTTTCGTAATACTTTTTCGCGCCATCACGCCTTCTCTATGTAAGACCCCAGATACCTGAAATCATCGGATACTGACTGGATGGTGTTCATTAGCCGGATGAACGAGTCGGACCAGACGTCGGAATCTATGTCGAAATAGAACATGAAATCGAAGTCGCGGTCCGGGATAGGACGGGACTCCAGCTTCACGATGTTTATGCCCAGGGCGTAGAACAAAGCCAGTATGTTGTACAGCGCGCCCGGTTTATGCGGGGTCGTCAGCATCATGCTCGACTTATAAGCGCCCGGGAATATCTGCAGGTCCCGGCCTATGCAGATGAACATGGTGTAATTCAGCCCGCTGTCCTGGATCGCCTCGTCCAGACACTCCAGCCCGTATATGCGGCCGCACTCGTAAGAAGCTATGGCAGCCACGTCGTTACGGTCGGAATTCGCCACCATCTTCGCCGCCCCCGCCGTGTTAACGTACTTCTTAAGCTCCACATTCTTAAATTTCTCCAGGTAGCCGCTGCACTGCATCAGAGCCTGCTCGTGCGAATATATCTCGCGGATGTCCTCCAGCTTCGTCCCCGGCTTCACGAACAGGTTATGGTCGACCTTAACCTTAATAGAGCGGACTATGTGGAAATCATGCTTCGTCATCAGGTCGTAGACCCTGTTCACAGAGCCGGCCGTGGAATTCTCCAGCGGTAAGATCCCGTAGTCGCATTCCCCGCTCTGAATGGCCTCGAAAACGTCATCGAAACTGCGGAAATACGTGATGAGCGGCCTCTTGAATATGCCCTCGCAAGCCTCCTGGGAATAAGCGCCCATGACTCCCTGGCAGGCCACCCTGGCCTTCTCCGGGAAAAGCTTCGGCGTATTCTCCCTGGCTTCCTTTATCCTCTTCACCAGGTCAGTCTCCCCCTCGGTATACTTCCTCTGGTAATCCGCCGTGAAATCGCTGATAGACGAATAAAACTGCCGGCCATAGACCTCCAGCTCATCGTCAGACTTCTCCGTTATCTCGTCTATCTTCCTCCTCGCCCGCTCCGGATCCGTGATCCTGTAGCCAAGCTTCTTCCTGGTTATGGCTATATCCTTCATCAGGGCCAGCCTCTTCTCCAGCTTCTCTAAAATCTCCTCGTCCAGCTCGTCCACCTGATCCAGATAGGCGTCCAACTTCTCTTTATCTTCCATGCCCTTCAAATTTCCCTTATCTATCTAGCAAATCATCCAGCAAAGCCCTTCCGCCGCGTTCGGCTCTGCCGCCCCGCCCGCGAAAACGCCTATTTCGGCGGGGCCTGCCTCCGGCATATTCCAAGGCCGCAAGCCTTAGCGCCTTCGGCTTTATCTTATATCGTTAATATTAGACACGTTAGCCTGTATGAGGTCGAAAACAGCCATGGCGGCTGCCGCCTCTACCACAGGCACGGCCCTCAAAACTATACAAGGGTCGTGGCGGCCGTGTACCGTCAGCTTAGCGTTTTTATTTTCAGAGTAGCTTATAGTATCCTGCTCCCGCGCGATCGAAGGGGTAGGTTTCACGGCCGCCCTGAAAACTATAGGCATGCCGCTCGAGATCCCGCCCAGGCTGCCGCCGTGGTTATTCGCGCGGGTCTTCACCCTGGCCGGATCGAAAGCAACACCCGACGACTCGGCTCCTTGCGCGGAATCGTCTTTATCTGAGCCCTCTATGTAGAATGGGTCGTTATCTTCGCTTCCCTTCATACGGGCGGCTTCGAAGCCGGCGCCGAACTCTATGCCCTTAACGGCAGGGACGCCGAAGACAGCCTGAGCTATCTCGTTTTCTATGCCGTCGAACATTGGATCGCCGATTCCGGCAGGAACGCCTGTAACGACGCACTCTATGATACCGCCTACTGAATCTTGGTTCTCCCGAGCCTCATCTATAGCTGCGAGCGCCCTGGCGCGAGACACATCGTCCGTAACGCGGATCCCGGCTATTTCAACAGGCTCAGCATGGATCTCTATACCCCGCCTCTTTAAGTCCTGTATAAATATACCGCCGGCTATGCACATAGGAGCTGTAAGGCGTCCCGAGAAATGACCGCCTCCCCTTATGTCGCCGAAGCCTCCATATTTCACGAAGCCCGTGAAATCAGCATGGCCGGGGCGAGGCTTATCAGCCATTTCGCTGTAATCCTTAGACCTGGTGTTTGAGTTGCGGATGATCGCCGTGACCGGTGTGCCGCAGGTGTAAAGCTTCTCAGGCTCCATGTCACCAGTTTCCGCAGACTCGGCAGGTTCCGTTGCCTTGCCATTTGCGGCAGGCTCGGCATTTGCGGCAGGCGAGCCGGAGGCAGGGACCGCCTGGGACGTCTTTGCGGCGAGGGAAGACGCGAAATTCTCCCTGCCTATGACACCGCATATGAACTCAGGCACGTCAGCCTCCTTACGAGGCGTGGAATACTTATTCTGACCGGGCGCCCGGCGCTTCATGAAAGCGCGGAGCTCGGCAGTATCTATCTCCATGCCGGCAGGAAGCCCGTCTATCGTGACTCCGATGGCAGAGGCGTGAGACTCGCCGAAAACCGTGACTTTAATACTTCTCCCAAATGTTGAAGACATATATCTCTCCCAGACCGCGGGACGTGCAGGCACGGCGAAATGCCAATGCCCGGGCCCCACGGTGATTTCCCCTTACGTTTTATTTTAAGATAAGATTATCGTCCAGACCGAGGTTCTTCAGCTCGTCGAAGAAATTCGGGTAGGACTTAGAAACAGCCTCATGGCCGTTTATCGTGACTTTTCCGGATGACGCCAGCGAAGCCACAGCTTCCATCATGACGATCCTGTGGTCATTCACGCCGTCTGTCACGCCGCCCGTAAAGCCGGAGGTAGGAAGGGCAGGCTTCTTTGCTGAGCCATGAATGGTCAGGCTGTCCTCGAATTCCTCCACGTCAGCGCCTAATATTTTAAGATTATCAGCTATGGCCGAAAGACGGTCGCTCTCCTTAAGGCGAAGCCTTGCACCGTTCAGGATGTATGTATCCCCGCCGGCGCATGCACCGAGAAGAGCCACGACAGGCGCCAGATCCGGTATCTCGGACACGTCGCACTTAATGCCGTTCAGCCTTGACGGATATGTCGTCAGCCTGTAGAGCCCGCCCTCGTCAGTCATCTCGACCCTGGCGCCGAACTTCTTCAGCAGGTACAGGATCTCGCTGTCACCCTGGCAGGACGTTAGCTTAAGCCCGCTCACCGTAACAGGTTCAGGTCCTATAGCCCCGGCAGCCATCCAGAAAGCGGCGCCGGACCAGTCGCCCTCGACTCTGTAATCCTCAGGGCAGACATACTTCTGGCCGCCCCGGATATGGTAGCGGCGGGTCACATCATCCACAGTCGGCGAGAAGCCGCCCTCGTACACGTTCTCGTAAGGGACATCCACGCCGAAATCATTTATGACCTCCGTCGTTATATCTATGTAGGCGGACGACTCTATCTTCCCCGTGATCTCGAGCTCACTATCTCCATCGAGTAAAGGCAGCGCGAGCAGGAGCCCGGATATGAACTGGGAGGACACATTTCCCGGCAGCCTGTACTTACCCGCCGTAAGCTGTCCTTCCACTACGATCGGGCTCTCCCCCTGGGCGGAGAGCTTCATGCCGCGCGCTTCCAGCTGCTCGCGAAGCGGCGAGAGCGGCCTCTCGGCCAGCCTGCCCTTAGCGTTGAAAACAGCCCTGCGCCCGAGGGCTCCCATGACAGGGACCAGGAAGCGGAGCGTCGACCCGCTCTCGTTACACTCCATGGTCTCGTAGCCGCCTCTTATAGCGGCGCAGCAATTCTTCGTAGCTATTATGTCTTTAGACTTAAAATCGCAACGAACCGTATTCTGGCCGCCCGCCAAGGCCGCGCATATGAGTGCCCTGTGGGCGAATGACTTAGACGGTATTATCTCTACAGACTTCTCCAGGGCCTCTTCCTCAGAAATATGAGTTTCCTCGCCTATTTCTTTCTTATCAGCCTCCATGGCTTCCCTCTTATCCAGCACGTTTTTACGCGCGTTCCGGATCCAGAGATCCATATTCATACCACCCAGATCGCCTATGACATCGCGCCCGGCTTCAGCCGCTTTCTTAGCAGCCACGACGGTCTCGGACTTAGCCCGGCGCCCAGCCGCCTGCTTTTTCTTACTTTGCTTACTATTCTTCTTAGCCATGATCAAACCTTCATAGTGAGGACAGGATCGTTCTTATCCGCCTCTTCCTTATTCTCGCGCCCGTTCTTCAGGAGCTCGTGCAGCTCGTCCCGGTCGCTTTCTTCCAGCGCCTTCCTGAATTTCGTGAGCTCCGCTATGAACTTATTCAGGTCCTTCAGCAGGTTATCCCTGTTAGCCAGGAACAGGTCGCTCCACATGTCCTCGTTCAGCTCGGCGACTCTGGTGAAATCCCTGAAGCTGCCGCCTGTGTTAAAGCCTTCCGGATAGTCCTTCTGGATCTTCACGAAGGCATTGGCCGACAGGTGGGTGAGCTGTGACGTGAAGGCGATCATATCGTCGTGCTGGTCGGCGGTCATGAAGCTTATCTTCCCGAAGCCTGCCAGTTTCAATATCTCCCTCAGCCTGCTTATCTTATTTATGTCGCTCCTGTCGCGGGCGACTATGATCATAGGGGCGCCGTCGTAGAGGGTCTCTGTGCTGTTCGCGAAGCCGCTGTACTGCTTGCCCGCCATCGGGTGTCCGCCTATGAACGTGAAGCCGTATTCATCAGCCAGAGCGAATCCCACGTCGCAGATCTTTTTCTTAAGTCCACAACAGTCTATGACCAATGTTTTCTGAGCAAATTTCTCGGCGTTGTTTTTCAGCCACTCTATGGAAGGCTCGTATGTGAGGCAGATGAATATGACGTCGCACTCTTTAATAGTATCGTCGTCCAAGGCCCCGTCAGCCGCCTTAGAAAGTATGGCGAAATCGACTTGCTGCTTCTTCCTGTCGTATACGTAGACCGTCTCGCCGGCCCGTTTATATGCCTTAGCCATGGAAGCCCCGATCAGGCCCATGCCTACTACTCCAACTATCATCAGTCCAGTACCTCTCTGATTTTTCTGACTTTATCCATCAGGCGGTCGAACTCGTCCGGATCCAGGGACTGAGCACCGTCTTTCAGGGCTTTATGCGGCTCTTCGTGGACTTCTATCATGAGACCGTCCGCTCCCGCCGCTGTCGCCGCCATGGCGAGCGGCGTCACCATATCAGCGTGTCCTGCCGCATTGGAAGGGTCTACTACTACCGGCAGGTGCGTCCTTAAGTGGAGGGCCGGGACCGCTGAAATATCAAGGGTGTCAGTCGTATATTCCTCGAATGTCCTTATGCCCCTCTCGCAAAGTATAACCTGCTCGTTTCCTCCGGCCATTATGTATTCCGCGCTCATCAGAAGTTCTTCCATGGTGCTCGCGAGTCCCCGCTTAAGGAGCACCGGTTTATTTATGTGTCCGAGCTCTTTCAGCAGGTCGTAGTTCTGCATGTTTCTGGCTCCGACCTGGATGAAATCGACGTTATCGTAATATTTAAGGTCGTCTATGTTCTGCAGTTCTGTCATCAGGAGAAGGCCGGTCTCTCTCTTCGCTTCTTCCAGATACTTCATGCCCTCATCCTTCAGGCCTTGGAAAGCGTATGGAGATTTACGAACACCGAACACGCTGCCTCTGAGAACTGTAGCACCCGCGGCTTTCACCCGCCGCGCCGTGTTAAGGAGCTGCTCTTCGGACTCGACGGCAGCCGGGCCGGCGATGACCTGGAAATTCCCGCCGCCGAACTTCACGTCTCCCGCTCCGATGACGGAATCCTTAGGGTGGAACTTCCTGTTAGCGTTCTTATACGGCTCGGATATCGGTGTCACGTGATCCACCATTTCCAAGATCTCCAGCATATCCTTATCGACTTTCGTCGTGTCGCCGACGAGGCCGAGTATGGTCTTATATTCGCCGTCCGACTCGTGGACCTGAAGTCCCTGCCCCTTAAGCCAGTTTATGAGCTGTCCCTTCTGCTCTTTCGTCGTGTTTTCCTTAAGAACAACTATCATCGATTATCTCCTTATTATCCCTTTTCTAAAAAAGCCCCTGGCGGGTGACCCGCAGGGGCTGATCTGCCTTCGCGATTTCGCATTTTAGCAGATTAAAGTATATCATAGGACTGTTGTTATATCAAGGTCTTAGCCCGCGCGCGGAATGTTTTTCCCACCGGGCATCTGGGCCGCCGCGGGCTGGCAGAGCCTGAAACCGCTGTTGCTTTGCTAAGCTGCTTTGCTAAGCCAAAGACCAGAGTTACTTTGCGGAGCCCAGGCTGCTTAGCGAAGTCAATGACCAAAAATGCTTTGCAAGCTATTTACCATTACCGAAGCGCAGGTAATTCACAGAGATGCGCCCTTTTCGGGTCTCGCCGCCGACTTCGGTCACGCGGATCTTCCCCTTATGCCTAAGGTTTATCTCGTCGCCCTCCTCGACCGGCGCGTCGACTTTCAGCACTTCGCTATGGTTCACGAAGACGAGCCCGCCCTTGATCGCCTCGGCAGCGCGGGTCCGGGAGAGCCTGAACGCCGATGAAACTATGGCGTCCAGCCTGAGCGAGGCGACCGTCGTGTGCCCCTCCTCCGCGTCCGCCTTCGGGATCAAAAGATCGCTCAGCGGGCGCACCTCAGCGTGGAGATAGCTCTTGCCCGCCTTCACAAAATTCTGCTCCACGAACTCCGCTATGGACTTCAGTAAAATAATGTCGGCTCCGTCGTCTCTGACCAGTATGTCGCCCGTCATCTCGCGCTTTATGCCCAGCCCAACGAGCGCTCCCAGGTAGTCGCCGTGCGAGAGCGGGCGGCCGGACCTAGACGCTGAAGACCCGGCGCTGTGTGTCGCGCGCACGACCGCCAAAGTCTCATCAAGCGCCGCTTCTATTTCCATGTAATCCGGCAGGCAGAACATCACGACCCGCTCGGCGCCTTCGTATCCGCCGGCGAAGACCACCCGGACGCCGTCCCGTTCGGGCTTCTCCTTCTTAACCTGCGCGAGCGCCACCGACTGCTGGTGCATGTCGAGAAAGTTGCTGTTAGTCGGCATGTAGTTATCCCTGCACTGGGCGATCTTATCCGCCGTGTCCCCTATGATCAGCTGATCTTCGTTCATCGTTATATCCTTCCTATATGTAAGCGCCCGCCGCAACTGTTTCGAGAATTTGCAATTGCAGTGTCCTGTGTTTTTGCGGCTGCAGCGGGCTTACGATTTCGTTCATTCACTTTAATTGTCACATCAGCGGCGAAAATAGTCAAGGGAGCCGCCTCTGAGGTGATGTCGGAGCTTTCTTCGCTGCCTCAGAATTGTGAAATCTATCGGCCCTAGAGCCGATAGACCCCTCAAGAGCGGTGCGCCGTGCCTGGCGGCTCGGCGTGATCTAACGTTAAAACTTCATATCAAAAAATGGAAAAACAGGGCCTGCGCCCTGTTTTCACATCATACGCATCCCGGCTGGCCGGAGGCAAATCAAGCATGCCGGCCGGAGGCAGGAACCGCCAGCCGATGGCTTTGCTCGGTAAATCAAGCCGCGCGCAATCTAAGCCTCGCCGGACTCGTCCGCCGCGCTATCTCCGTTATCTCCGCTATTCGCCCAGAAATCCACAGGCTCGTACTCCTGCAGCGGCGCCAGGAAGCCGATCTTCTTCAGCTGGTCCTGGATAGCGTCCAGTATCGTCTCGTTCGGCGCCAGCACCGTGTGGTAGTGATAGCCCGAAGTTATGTTCATAAGCGGCGTCGACTTCCCCGTGCGGATCTTCTCCAGGTAACGCTGGATGTCCGCCCGCGACGTCAGGTTCAGGTCGACCCTCAGCTCGCCGTAAGCCCGGTGGTAGACGAATACGTCCTTCACCTTACCGCCCAGGTCCACGATCAAGTTCAGCTCTTGCTCGATCTCCTCGTTAGTGTGCTGGACCTTGAACACGCGGCTAGCCCGATAGAATTCCGTTATCATGTAGCCGTGGTTCGTCGAAAATATGTCGTTCCCCTCGGCGCGGAGGACGGCTATGTCCTGGACGATGATCTGGCGGCTGACACCGAATTGTTTAGCAAAGTTACTGCCGGATATCGGCTCCCCGCTGCTTTTTAAGGTCTGCAGGATCATCATTCTGCGTTCCGGCCCCTTCATAGTTCCCTCCTTAGTTAATAGTGAAATCAAACCGCGCGCGGTTCTGAAATTCATTCTCTAAAACCTATTTTACACCCGCTCGAGCGGTTTTCACCAGCCGGGCGCCCTGAATTTCAGCGTTTCACGACTGGATTTCGGCGCCCAGGTCCTGAATTTCGGCGCTCGAGCCCTGAAAAATCACTTCTCTAAGCGTCGTGGCGCCCGTGTCTCACGCAACGTTGCGCGCGCCATACATCCAGCTCGGCTTTACCGCGCGACTCGCGCGCCTATATAGCGTGCAGGTTCTTCATAGATATATCCAGTATCGGCGCGGAATGGGTGAGTGCGCCGGAAGATATATAATCCACATCTAAATCGCGGATCTTAGCTATGTTCTCCTCTGTCACGTTACCGGAGACCTCTATCTCAGCCCGGCCGGCGATTATCCGGCAGGCCTCCTTCATGGTCTCGTGATCCATGTTATCCAGCATGATGATGTCGGCGCCTGCCTCGACTGCCTCGCGCACCATGTCCAGATTCTCAGTCTCCACCTCTATCTTACGGACGAAAGGCGCGTAAGCCTTAGCCATTTCAATCGCTTCCTTAACGCCGCCGGCCGCGCCGATATGGTTATCTTTCAGCATGACGCCGTCAGACAGGTTATAGCGGTGGTTATTCCCGCCCCCGCACCTCACAGCGTATTTCTCGAATATCCTGTTATTAGGCGTCGTCTTCCTGGTATCCAAGAGCTTGATCCCCGAACCCTCGAGCAAGGCCGCCATCTGCCGGCTCATGGTCGCGATCCCCGACATCCTCTGCAGGTAGTTGAGAGCGACCCTCTCGCCATTCAGCAAGACGCGGATGTCGCCGTAAAGGCGTCCCATAAGCATTCCCTTTGCTACGTCTGAGCCCTCAGCCACATAAGCCTCGAACTTAGTCCTATGGTCCAGCAGCTTGAACACGCGCTCGAAGACCTGCAGGCCGCAGATAACGCCATCTTCCTTTGCTATTAGATCGACCTGGCCCTGCTTAGGCTCAGGCATCACGCAGTTCGTCGACACGTCCTCGCTGGATATGTCCTCGCGCAGGGCAGACAGGATCAGCGGATCCACGTTCAGCTTCATAGTAACCGGGTCTAGCATGCCTCATACCTCTTTTCTATAGTGATCCCGATCGGATTCACCTTCTCCTCTTCCTCTATAGCATCTGTCACAGCCTGTCCGTACTCAGCCTTCAGGCGCTCGTCGTTCACGAAAGCCTCGAGCGGAGCGTCAGTCACAGCCTGCTCATCCTTCATGACTTCACTGTAGTGCTCAACCATGTCATCAGCTGCTCGCTTTGCGAATACTAGGCTTTCGAGCAAAGAATTGCTGGCCAGCCTATTGCGGCCATGGACCCCGTTGCAGGCGGTCTCGCCGACGGCGTAGAGCTGCTTCATGGATGTGCCGCTCACGTGGTTCACTTTGATTCCTCCCATATAGTAATGTTGGGCCGGAACGACAGGCACGCACTCCTTAGTCGGGTCTATGCCGTTATCCAGGCAATGCTGGACTATGTTAGGGAAATGTTTCAGCAGCACGTCGCGCGGTATGGTCCTCAGGTCCTCCCAGACGAACTTAGTCCCGTCCTTCTTCATCTTCTTATAGATCTCCTGAGTGAGAAGATCCCTAGGAAGGAGCTCGTTGGTAAATCTTCGCATATTCTTATCGTAGAGCTTAGCCCCCTCGCCCCTGAGCGACTCGGACATGAGGAAGCTTCTGTCCTCCGGCTTCTCCGAGTAGAATGTCGTCGGGTGTATCTGGATGTAGTTCACGTTCTTAAGCTCTATCTTATGCTTCAGAGCGATCGCGACTCCATCTCCCGTCAGGTGCGTGTAGTTCGTCGAATGACGGAAAAGGCCGCCGATTCCGCCGCAGGCCAGGACCGTGTAATCCGCCTCGCACTTCTCGAGGCTGCCGTCCTTCATGCGCATGACCGCCCCGTAGCAAATATTATCCTTCTCTATTATGTCCTCCATGGTCGTGTAATCCATGAGGGTCACGTTATCAAGCTTCTTCACGGCCTCCAGCAGGTGGCTGGTTATTTCCTTACCGGTCACATCATCGTGAAAAAGTATCCTGTTATCGGAGTGGGCTCCTTCACGTGTGAACATGAGGTTCCCCTCGCTATCCCTCTGGAACCTGGCGCCATAGGAGATGAGGTCCTCTATCACCGCCCTGGACGATCTGATCATGATGTCTACGGATTCCTTATCGTTCTCGCCGTGGCCCGCCTTAAGCGTGTCCGCGAAATATGAATCGTAATCCGACTCGTCCTTCAGCATGCAGATGCCGCCCTGCGCTAAGTATGAGTCGCTGTCCTCGAATCCCTCCTTCGAGATGACGAGGATCTTCCTGTCCCGAGGGAGCTTCAGCGCGCAGTAGAGGCCCGAGCAGCCGCTGCCGATAATAAGGATATCTGTTTTCATCATTTTTCCTTCTTTCGTATTTCTAACTTCTATATTTCTCCGATTTCCATCGGATTAACTTAGCAAACTTTACAGCTGCCCGCAGCTGTCGCCCAATGGCTTTACAATTGCTTTAAAGCCTTAAAACGTTGAATTTTCAACAAATAGCCAGAATTCGTCCGGCTCGTGTTGTCACACATTATAGCACAGTGACAATGTAGCTGTAAAGTATCTGTAAACTTTTTCCGTCAATATTATTGACAGCTGTCTTGTCAGTGATTACAATCTACTTAATTGCCGCGGAAGCGCCCGGCGCGGAGCGGAGAAACCGATATTACTTTGCTGGGGAAATAATAAAAGGGAAATAAAAATGAACACTAGAGAACTTCAGGACGAGATCATCAGATTAAAGAAGGAAAAAGACGTTTGCATTCTGGCTCACGCTTACCAGAGCCAGGCGATCTGGGAGGTCGCGGATTATGTCGGCGATTCGTACGGGCTCAGCGTCGAGGCCTCGAAAGCGAAGAACCAGACCGTGATCATGTGCGGCGTGCGCTTCATGGCTGAGACCTGTAAGATGCTGTCGCCGGATAAGCGCGTCATCCTGTCGAACCCAATGGCTGGCTGCCCGATGGCTGACCAGTACGGCCGCGATGACATCCTGAAGCTCCGCGAGCAGTATCCCGACTACACGCCGGTTTGCTACATTAATACGACCGCCGAGACGAAGACTGTCTGCGACGTGACCGTGACATCGTCTTCCGCCGTGAAGATCATTAAGAACATGCCGGATAAGAACATTCTCTTCATCCCTGACTGCAACCTGGGAAGCTGGGTGGCGGATCAGATCCCGGATAAGAATTTCCAGTTCGTGAAGGGCGGCTGTCCGACTCACATGGCTATGTCGGTGAAGTCCGCCGAGGAGGCTAAGGCCCAGCATCCTGACGCTGAGCTGCTAGTCCACCCTGAGTGCCTGGCTGGCGTAACAGCCCTGGCTGACTATGTCGGCTCGACGACTGGCATCCTGAATTACGCGAAGAATTCTTCAGCAAAGGAATTTATCATTGGCACTGAGGCCAGTATCGTGGAGCATCTCCAGTACATGTGCCCTGAGAAGAGATTCTACCCGCTCAGCGTTATGTGCGTCTGCCACAATATGAAGATGACGACCCTTCCAGACGTCCTGGGCTGCATCCAGGGCACGGCCGGCGAGGAGATAAAGATGTCCGACGAGCTCATCTCATCCGCCCGCAAGTGCATCGACCGCATGATCGAGCTCGGGAAATAAAGAAAGCGCCAGAAGGCGCTGATTAGAGTAGATTCAGTTGATAAGGCCGCCCCCGGGCGGCCTTTCATTTTAAATAATCGCGGCGGCTAGCTTGCGGCGGTGGCGGGCTTGCGGCGGCCGAAGCCCTTGCGGCAGAGGCTTTTACGACGGCGGCTCTTGCTGCCGGGCGCAGATGTTGCCTTCATTTGCCGCCGCTACCCTGCCGCCGAGTCTTCGCTCTATAAAAACATCGTAAATCGGAGATTTTTATAGAACTATTCTATAAAAAATGGGAAAATTGTAATTTTTATAGAGTTTGACATTTACTGGAAATTATGATTCGTAAAATCAAGCTCTGAATCAGGCGATTTTCCCAAAATTCAACACCGCAAGCGCGGATGCTTTCTATTTAGAATGGCAAGAATGAACGGCCGACTCATCGTTCACGAGCGCGCTCTCCAAGTAAGCCTTCACGACCTGGTCGGCGTCGCCGGTCTGCCCGTACCAAAGCTCGCAGCCCAGCTCCTGGATCGCCTGCATCATCGGCCTGCCGACGCCTCCACATATCACGACGTCCGGGCTCAGCGCCGCGACGACCGGGATCAGCTCGCGATGCCCCTTACCGTTCGTGCTGACGACTTCGGAGCTCACGACCTCGCCGCCCTGGACGTTATAGACCTTAAACTCCTCCGTGTGGCCGAAGTGCGCGCCGATCGCGCCATTATCATAAGTTACCACGATTCTCATATTCGTTCTCCTCTCTCATTTCGAGTTAAATCAGCAAAATCAACGCCGCGGACTTCCTTCGCAGCATTATGATTCGCAGTACTATTATACTACCACCCGGCACTGGCAATTGAAACAAACGCACCAGGAAAGCCGGCTCCAACCCTGAATTCCGCTGCTGGGCGCCTGGATTCTTCTGCTTAAACACGGTGCAGCATACGCGAAGACTAAGCCAGCGCGGCCGGGCCGGAGGCAAAAGCGGCGGGATGGCTTTGCTGGGGAATCTCGCGAGGCAATGTTATTCGGCGGCGACTTAGGGTATAATATAGAAAAAAGAAAGGCAGGTACCATCATGATAAAATTTTACGGAAGCCCGAACTGCGTTCATTGCAGGCAGTTCCGCGCTAACCTCGACAGCAATCGCCTCAACTACGAATACATCGACATCGACAGCTCCATCCTGAAGCTGCGCGAATTCCTCCGCCTCCGCGACACACGCCACGAGTTCGACGAGGCTAAGTGCGAGGGCAGGGTCGGCGTGCCGGCCATCGTCTACGAAGACGGCAGCATCTCACTCGACTGGCGCGCTTATCTGAAGAGCAAAGGCGTAGAGAATATCGTCTCCGAGCAGGACGCAGCCGCTAAGATGAGCTGCAACATCGACGGTTCCGGCTGCTAGAAAACCGCGAATCCAATAATTCAAATCAAATAAAAAGTACGAAAAAACGGGCCTTTCGACCCGTTTTTCTTTATTTAACACATAATCGCCCGCCGCAAACTCGCGGCTACCGTAATCTCAAGCCGCGCCACCAATCCGTACCGCACTCTCAAACCGCAATCTCGATCCGCGATCTCAAGCCGCGCCCATTGCGGCCGGCTCAACTCCTCGGCGCCGGCTCCGCCCGCGCCGCCGCAAATCTTGCTATTTCAGATCCCGCACGGAATTCACCTCCGGTAAGAGCTCGTCGCCTATGTAGCGCAGGATCTTATCGAAATTCGCGAGCTCCTTCTGGCTGAACTTCCGCCTCAGCTCATCGCACACCTGGTCAGTCGCGCTGAACACGCTGCCGTAATCTTGCTCATACTTATCAGTCGGCACGATATGGAACTCCCGCTTATCCTCCTGGCTCTGCTCCTTCACAGCGTAGCCCTTATCCACGAGGCGGTTTATCTTATACACAGCGTTCGGAGTCGAGACGCCGGCGAACCTCGCGAACTCGTTCACGGTCGGCCGCCCCAGCCCGATGATGACCTCCATGCTGATCACATCCATAGCGGAAAGCGCGCCGTGGCTGTCATCGCTGAAATTCTGCATGATCTTAGAATAAACCAGCAGTTTGAATTTCCTGTATATCCGCGCAAAATTCCTGTTCAGCATCTCTATCCCTTCTGATTCCCAACTTTTTCTATAATTCTAACAGACGCTCGCTATTTTGCAAAGCTCTCCCGCCGCATTCGGGGCCAGCCCACCGAGGCGCCACAGCAATTAGGCGCCATCCCCGAAGCGTTAGCCCGCAAAGCGATCAGCTGCGGGTGCCCCTTGCGAAGTATTCCACCGCCAGCCTCCCCAGAGTTTCCGGCATGGTAGGATCCGTGCAGATGGAATGGCCCTCGCCCGGCATGACTGTGAGCTCGTAGCCGAACTCGTCGGCGAATTCCTCTATTCTCTTAAGAGGAACGACCGGATCCAAGCCGCCGTGAGCGAACGCGATCTCGACATCTGCCGGCTTCTCCGCCCGGTAGAGCTTCACCAGGTCGAAATCATCCCGCCGGAGGTCGCCTATAAACTCCTCAAGGAAGCGGGCCTTATCACCGAGCCCCAGGTCCACGTCTACATAACCGTCTTCCGCTGCCCGTCCCTTATCCGGAATAGGCGCCGTCGAAGCGTCACAAAAAGCCTTATTATCTCTATATACGGCGCCGGCGTGATGAGGATCCTTAGCCGCCTTAGTGTCAGACGCGTCGCAAAAACCTTTAGCGTCAGAAAGGGACCCAGCTGTCGATCCAGACGGGCCTCGCCCGGCGCTCGCAATGTCACGTGCCGGGTCTGTTTCGGCGCTCGCCTTGGAATCAGTCACTTCCAGCCTTCCCAGGATTATTTCCGGGAATATCATGGCGCCGCTTCTCATGAAGGCTTTATGACCCAGGTGCTCGCGTGTCCTTACATACAAGCCGGTCACATAAGCCCCGAAGCTGGATCCGAAGTAGACGATCGGAAGATCCGGGAAGCGCTCCCGCGTGAACTTCTCGACCGCGGCCAGGCTCTCGAGAGCTCCTTCCACTCTTAAAGGCTCGAGAGAGGCTTCCGCCGTCCCGTGGCCCGGCTGATCGTAAACCACTACCGCCAGCCTCCTGCTGTTGAAATATTTTCGGTAGAACTCCGAACTCACGGCCTCCTTAGACGCTCCCAGGCCATGCACTATGATGACGACCTTCTCCGCGTCATTAGGCGCGCTCACCCAGACCGGGATCCTGCCGCCTTCCTTTTCTAAAACCAGCCGCTCCGGCTCTATCTCCGTTAATCCCTGATTCTTAAGCTCTTCGTCGAGTTCTTCCATGCGTTCAGCGTCCATATCCTTCTCCCTCAGAAAAGTCTGATAAACCCCCGCTGAAGCCCGCGCCTTCATCCGCGCCGCCTGAATACTTCAGTTTTTTTAACTGCTTATATTATACACGTTTTCCCCCAGCAAAGCATAACTAAGGTATTTCCTTTTCGGCGCAGGGCCATTCAGTGCCGCAGTACCATGCACCGCAGGGCAATTCAGTGCTACAAAGTCATCTAGCACTATAGGGCCATTTGCAATAAATCATCCTCGAAGGCTCGGAATTTGCAAATTTAGCAAAAATATTTAATATCGGACGCTAGTTTGCAAATGCTATTTAAAAACATTTCGTCATCAGCAGGGTTCGATGTCGCTCGAGCTAAAGGCAGGCGGATGGATATTTTTGTCCGCTGATGAATATTCTGACTATTTAATAAAATGTGTGATTTAATGTTTAATCTTTAGATATTCCAAGGTCGTTTTTTAGGCTTGATCACTGTCACTGAGGATGTGTATGCCAGGTTTACATAATCTGGGCTAATTTGCAAAACAACGCCATTTTATTGATTTTTTGCTAATTTAGCAAAAATACCTTAGATTATTATGTTTTTTTTGCAAATGGGCTGGTAGAAGGCTGATGCGGCTAGTCCCAACTGCATGGTGCCAGCGGTCCGGGCGCCCCGCGGGAGGGCTTTGCAAAAAAAGAAACAGCCCGGTGTTCAGGACCGAGCTGCTCTCATGATTGTTATATTAGTAGGATGGTTAAATGATTGGTTGTAAAATGGTTTGGTTACTCATGAAAGGACAGGATTTCAATCAGTTCAGAGCCCGAGAAACCAGCACTTATATATGGGGTCTGAATTAATGACTTATTTAGTCCATGTTCTTTCTGAATATAGAATAGTATAATTGACTAATTTTGTCAACGAAAAAGTTTAAATTCTTCTGTTTTTATTTCGGTGCATACAAAAAGCCCCGGCAGACCAAAGTCCGCCGGGGCCTAGAATTACTTAAACAGCTTCGGGCACTTCTTCTGGATGGTCTTCATGGAAGTCCAGCCTGTCAGGGCCTTCTTACTCTTCCCGGATGTCGTGCAGCGGTAAAGCTTATACTTCCAGGTCTTTACGTTCACTTTATAGTAGTAGACCTTCTTATTGCTGTAGCAGGCGCTTACACCGGTCGTGAGCTTCTTCTTACCTGCGCCGCTGTTCTTGCAAATATATATCGGGTAGTTTCCGACAGCTCCGCTGTTCGTCATTACGAGCACGTACTTACTCCCGGCTGTCCTGATGAGGCCTGCCGCGCCGTATATGTATTTACTCTTCTTCGTCTTCAGGTTCCTGGCATAGAGCTTTACTCCGTCCGGCCCCTGGTCCCTGCCGTAATACAGGTATGAGCCCCTCACCATGACCGGAACGCTGTTCGTCCCGCTGGTGATCTTCTTAGTAGCAAAAGACGAAAGCGTCATGCGGCGGATGGAGTTCTTATAGTTCCCACCCTTAAGCTTACTGCCTCTGAGCGCGTAATACAGGTATTTCCCGTCAGTGATGGCGGCTGAAACGTTCGAGACTGTCTTAGTCTTCTCGCCACTCGCCACTGTTAAAACATTATTTTTGACAGTGTAATCGTAGCTGAGTGTGATGGTGTACTTCCCCTTCTTAACTGTTCCGGAGAATATAGCCTGGTCACTGCTTTGCTCGGCTAAGGCGGTGATTGGGATCGCAGCCATGATAGCTGTCAGAAACAGGATCAATAGTGGTCGCTTAATAAATGATTTCTTCATAAGGCACCTCCTTTATTTCACGGTCACCTTCACGGTCTTCGCTATACCGTTCTGCGTGTATACGTAAATCGTAGCGCTGCCTTTCTTCTTCGCCTTTAGCTTACCGGAAGATGAAACAGTGACGACCTTAGTGTTCGATGACTCGAAAGCCGGCTTCCTGTGCCGCTGGACCTTAGTCCCGGATTTCTTAAGCTCTGTGGCCTTAAGTGTGTAGGTCTTCCCCTTCTTAAGGGTCAGCTTCGTCTTATTCACCTTCAGACCTATGAAGTTCGCCTTCTTCTTATTCCCGCTCGTGGAAGCGTGAATGGTCTTAGAAGCCGTGATCGCTTTACCATTCTTATCAATAGCTACGATCATGTACTTATAATACGTGCCCTTCTTCAGCTTCTTCTGCGTCAGGCTGGTGCCCGTGACCGTCTTGTATTTCTTATAATGGTATTTCTTCCCGCACTTATTCGCGTATACCACGTATTTCTTAGCGCCCGGCACCTTCTTCCAGGTCACCTTAATGGACGACTTAGTCACCTTAGAGACCTTAGCCCTGAGGAGGCCGAACTTCGAACCCTTAACGTCGCTGTCCGACTTCTGGCCGGTTATGAACTTATCGACCTGATGCTCCGTAGCGCCCTTCCCTATGGTCGTGATCGGCTTCTCAACCGGTTTCGGGGCGATGGTGAAGCTTACAGGCTCTGACTCGAGGCCTGTATAGCTTTCTGTCTCGTCCACTATGGCCTTAGCAAAGTACTGACCTGCCTTTACCGGCTCCGCGTCTCCATATTCTCCGTCTGCCGAGTCTGCGTAAACGAATCTTACCTGGCCGTACTTAGCCTTAGCCTGAGGCCTTAAAGCCTCGCCTTCTTTAGTTTCCGGAATCGTGAGTTCATCGACCCAGGCGTTCTCGGACTTAGTTATAGCGAAGCTTACCGGATCTGATGTCTTCGACTTATAGTAGCCGTTTCCGGCAGTGTAGGCTTTAACATAATAGGTTCCGACATCCTTAGGAGTGAAGCTCTCGGAGTAATTGCCGGTTTCAGATGTTGAGTAGAGGTAGACTACGCTTCCTCCCTTAGCCTCAGCTGAAACGGCCAGAGGCTGACCATACTTAACGGACTTTGCTGTAAGAGGCTTAGTCCAGGAGTTCTCGGCCTTCTCTATCGTGAACGCCACAGGGTCTGACTCCAGATCCTTATAGTGGCTATCTCCGGTCACGAACGCCTTAACATAGTAAGTTCCCGGTTTGGACGGCTTATCTGCCGTATATGTCCCGTTCTTAGTACCGCTGTATTTATACTCTATGGTCCCCGCCTTAGCTTCGGCTGTAGGAGCCGGCTGATCAGGGTAAACTACGTTCTTACATGTGAGCGGCTTCGTGAGCTCGTTCGGAGCCTTCTCGATGGTCCAATACAGGACTTTAAATGGATACTCATCATCATTTGGATTCTTCCACTCGAAGCCCTCCGCAGGTTCAACATAGCAGAAGTAACTCCCAGGTTCTGTGGCTGTAATTAAGAAGTTATCAGTATCCCAACCCGGATACCAATTTGATTTTTTATATAAATCATTGGAATCATAAGCGCTCTGCTCTTTACCATTATATACGAAGGTCCTGACTGCCGGGTCGTCAATCTTAGGGTCTATGACATAAATCGTTGTTTCCGCACTGACCTTACCATTAGACGATGTGATTACGGCTTTAGTTGTTCCCTGTTTCAGGCCCTTGAATTTCCCTGTTTTCTCATCATATGTAGCTATACTCTCATCCGCCACCTTAACTGTGTAACCTTTATCTGTCGCATCCGAAGGTTCGAAGGTTGGCTTAATGGATTTCTCATGACCTTCAGGAATCTTATAGCTATCGTTAAGCTTAATTCCGGTAACAGGCTTCAAGGAGAAGAAGTTCACATCATAGTCAGCGATAACAGTACCGCTGTTTTTAATGTTGACGTGGAATGTATCGCCATCGTGGTAGCCGCTTATGTCGTCAGGTCTGAAAATGACACAGCCTGTCTGCCCATATCCCTCACTGTTCACATTGAAATATTTATCAGACGTAGTGTCTGTAGTGGTGCTGCTGTCGAAGTTCCAAGTCTTCTCGACTTTTCCCGCCTTATCCAGCTTCGTGAACTCTACCGCTACGTCCGCCCTGGACAGGCTCTTACCGTAGCTGTATGACCATACCAGGCTGCTGCCGCTGGCGTTATATTCGAGCGGCATATTATGAGCCGGCCATGCTACCCCTGACGCGGAAGAAGAGTGGCTTCTGTCGAAGGCATATATAGCGTATTGGCTTCCCACCGCTCCGAATATGGTCTTACCCATGGTAGGGTTCAGTTCCCAGCGGCGGTGGCCGACTCTGTTTATATTGTAAGAGTCAGAGTCGTCCGTCCAATCTAAAGCAGCGTAAGACGTGCTGTACTGACCCCGGGCTATGTTAGAACTGCTAGTCCCGCGGTATCCAGCTTTATATAGGTCATCTGAAGCATTAGCAGGCTGCGCAGGCCTGTGTTCTATCTCAGCATTAAGATAGTTTATGTACATTCCGGCTTGTATGTCCTGATTCAGGCTGGCGTCAGTAGAGAGTGCCACCTTATCCAGTCCCGCTATGTACCTGATATTGTTGAGAACAGTCAAAGCGTTCTGCTGGGTCTCATCTGAAAGCTGGCCGATATCGCTCAAGCCAACGCTCGGAGAATCTTTCGTTACCGGAACCGTATCCATCTTCGTAGGCTCTTTCGCGAATGTATCTTTCTTATAGATCTCAGCTCCGCTGTTATTTATGTAGCTGCTGATCTGCTCCTGGCTAGGGAGGTTCACGTTAAGACCTGTCGTCCTGTCTGACGCGGCCTCTGCCTTAGCCGGCCCACCCGGCGGAAGGGCTGTGATAGTAAGAGCCATGGCGGCTGACAGTACTAAGACTGCC
Organism: Eubacteriales bacterium; assembly: GCA_029009055.1. Lineage (GTDB taxonomy): Bacteria > Bacillota > Clostridia > Peptostreptococcales > Anaerovoracaceae > Aminicella. The sequence goes on from JAQXJR010000025.1 coordinate 41,394, forward strand.
GCCCGTTTCATAAGTCCTGATGTTCCGTTCATTTAATCACCTCATTAACTTAAACACCGAATGATACTCAGTTATATAATCAAACATTTATCCTGGAAATCGTGAAACGACCGCTGCCGATCGATTTGCTTATATTATAGACCAATATTATATAAGAAAATAGAAAAATCCATATAAAGCGCTAGATTACTGGCGGCGTAGCGCCGGCGGGCATATAATGGAAGCAGAACGGAGGGGAAACCATGAAGAAACTGATATTGAAACCGCAGCCGCCATTCGCTTATAAGCTGGACATAGACGTGTTCGACCAGCCCGACCCAGCAGGTGACACCCGCAAGCGCTGCACCATAACCTGCGACTTCTATCGCGGCGACATAGAGAAACTTCAAGACCGCGGCCTGGACCTAGCCGGCGCGCTCGACTACTATAAGGACGACATCTACTCGAAAGTCCGCTACCTGATCAGCCAGGATGCCGAATTCGAAAGCGGCTTAGACGAGTCGCTCGCCTTGATCGAGTCTAAGATAAGTAAATACTTCGAATGACACAGCAAAGCCGCCCCGGATCATTTGCCTACGGCCGCGCGCGTTCAGACATTAAAAGGGGAAGTTCCGCGCATGCGAAACTTCCCCTTTTTCATTAACGAATTCACAGCAGCCGCTGGCCGGGTATCCTGCGGATGAGCCAGGTCAGAGCGGCTGAGGCTGCGTAGAGCCCGGCTGCCATGGCGATGAAAACGCCGAAAGCCGCGCTAGTGCCCCACGAATACGGATTCAAGCCCTTTGCTCCCATAATATAATGGATGCCGATGACGTGGATGAGGTAGATCCCGAACGTGCATTTATCGACGCTCTTCGCGAACGGCCCTATCCCCTTATCCAGGAAATGGTCGAGCAGGGCGAATATGCCGGCGCTCTGGACGACAGTGAATATAGAATCATAGCCCGCCAAGCCATTGAAAAACTCGGTTCCCTGCAGCTTGCCGCTACTGATGGACCATACGGTCAGCCCGACGATCGCCGCCGTGGACCCAGCCGTCATGAGAGCCGCCCAGGCCACCGGGATCTTATTTCGATACAGCTGATAGCCCAGCAAAAGGTAAAGCGGGTAGACCACCGTTATCGGGAGGTCCAGACCGAGCTCGCCCAGGCCGAATAGCTGAAGTGTCGGGATCAGCGACGTGAATATGCCCAGTAAAGGAATGAAGTAGGCCGGAAGTCTATCCGGACTGCACGTCGCCGCTCTGAACAGCGGGAGCATCATATATACAGAGATCAGCAGGTAGATATACCAGAGGTAGCGCCAGCCGCGCGCGAAGATCAGGTCGGTCAGCCAGGCCTTAAGTATCGGCTCGTGGTCGCCAGCGATCGCGAAGTCGTAGAGCTGGTAGATGAGCGTGAATACGGCGAGCGCCAGGACCATGCGTAAGATGTATTTCTTATAGATCTTCTTTATCGGAAGTTCCCTGGCCGGGTCGAGCATGAGGGCGCCCGTGATCATGAGAAAAACAGGGACGCACCACATGAGGAGGTTCTGGAATATGCCTTCCATGTAAATGTCGCTCCGGCTCATCTGGTGGCTGAAAAACAGCACGGAATTGCTGGTCTCGTGGAGGAGTATAATGCCGAACGCGGCTATGATCCTCATCCAGGAGAACTGCGGTATCTCTTTTCTTATCGCCTTATCACTCTAAATTTCCTACCTATTAGTAACGTTATTGATCTTGCAAAGCCTCCCCGCGCGCGTGCCGCTGGCCTCGCGGTTGCGGTCGCGGCGGACTTTGCTGCGTTCGCTGCCGCAATTGATTTCCGCGGTTTTCGCCTTGCGGCTGCGGCCATCTTGCCGCCGCGCTTGATTTCCGCGGATTTGCCTTGCGGCTGAGGCCATCTTGCCGCCGCAATTGATTTCCGCGGTTTTTGCCTTGCGGCGGACTTAATTGAACAGACTTGGATCGTTCGGGATGCAGCCGTTGGAGTTGCTGCCGGAGCTTCCGGACCTCGATGATGAGCTGCCGGAACTGCTACTGGATGAACCGTTAGACGGCGTATATGTATTCTGAGCCGCTGCCTGCTGGGCGGCTTTCTTCGCGGCCGCCTTCCTCTTAGCTTCCGCCTTCTTCTTAGCCGCAGCCTTGGCCGCCGCTTCTTCCTTATCGTACTGAGCGTCAGTCTTCAGCTCCGCGATATCAGCCTTAGCTGCCTTCAGGACAGCGTCGACATCGCTTTGCTCATCCGCCTTCTCGATCTTCTTATCGGCCTCCGCCTCTATGTCCTGGATCTTAGCCTGCTCAGCCTTCCGGTAATCCTTCATGTCTACGAGCGCGGCGACCTGGTCCTTACCGGTCTTTCTCATCTTATCGAGTTTCTTATCCGTGTAGCCCTTATAGCCGCCGAAAGCCGCGCCGACCACGAAACAGATGACTACGAGTATTATTATGCTTTTCTTACTCATGATTAACTCCAATTGTGTTTATACTGCAAAGCAAAGCAGTTACGCTTTGCTGACTCAGCCCTGAAATTCCACTGCCGACTCAGCCCTGAAATTCCACCGCCGACTCAGCCCTGAAATTCGCCGGTTCAGCCCTGAATTCCGCCGGTAAACCCCGAAAAAACGGGCATTCAAGACTGGCTGCTACAGGCTCTGGCTGTTCGCTTCCTGGAAAACTTTCTTATGGCTGTAGCGCCAGGTTCCCGGCTTTCCGTAGTAGATTTTCCAACCGCTTCGGTGAGTCTCGTTACGGAAGTTAGGGTCGTACACGTACCACTTCTTACCGTGCTTTATCTGCGTCCAGCAGTGAGGCCAATAGCCGATCTTCCCCTGAACCATGCGGACTCTGTAGCCGAGCAGCTTCGCCTGGACGTAGAATGTCGCCGCCATGACGTAGCAGTTCCCGTGCTTCTTCTCAAAGCCGCGGTATGAGTACTTCTCGGCTGATTTCGTCCTGTACCAGCGGTCGTAGTACGTCAGTTTATACGAGAATTTATAGGCGGATTTCAGGCTCCAACCGTTCTTATTCAGGGTTTTTACCCCGTCATAATAGGCGCGTCCGAGATAACCCTTCTTCGGGATCTTAAGATAATGAACTGACTTACCCTTAACCTGGACGCCGGTCTTCTTACTGAAATAGTAGGCGCGCTTGTTTATTGCCTGCCAGCCTGTCGCGATCTTCCCACTCTTCTTAACGTAGTAGCTGCCGTCGCTGTCCTTTGCAAAACCAGCCTTACCGACTCTCAGCGCCTTCGTCTCTGTGTCGAAGAACCAGAGTACTCCGTCTATCTTCCGAGCGCCGGACCCCGCGACCCCGGTGTCGCCGAAGTAATATTTCTTCCCGTCGATGGTCTTCCATGTCTTCACGACTTTCTGGCCATTCTCGTAGTAGTAGTCGCCGTCCCAACCATCTGGGTGCGCCGGCTGCTCCGGGTCCGTCGGATTCGTTGGATCGGTTGAATTGTTTTGGTCTGACGGATTGGTTGGATCGGCCGAGTTGTTTTGGTATATTTACCCGGACAGTTGCGATGCAATCACGAAATCCGAATGTCGCCAATAAGAGTAACTTTAACACATTAACCCAGCAAAGCGATTCCGGCCCACCCGCCTCCGGCTTCGAGTTTTGATTCGAGTTTTGAAATGTAAGGGGGACGGCCCAAACCCAGCCTATAGCCGTGTTCGGAGTCGTCCCCTTCCGATTAAACTTAAATACCCAGGCGGCGAGCCTGGGCACATTTCGATTGGAATCCCCCCGGCCACGCCGGGGGGCACATTTAAACTAAAAATGCCCGGCAAGGTGCTTTCCTCAGCCGGGCCTCATCTCAACTTCAATCCCCCCGGCCGCAAAGGCCGGGGGCACCACAAAAACTCAAAAACGCCCGGCAGGGTGCTTTCCTCAGCCGGGCCTCAGATCAAAACTTCAATGCCCGGCTGGCTGAAGCCTTGCCGGGCATAATTAGTTAAATCAGCATTCCGATCATGCGGACGATGAAGGCGGCGAGCCAGGCGACGACGCACTGGAAGACGACGGTCACGGCAGCGTCGCGGGTCCCCATCTCCCGCTTGATAGAAGCTATGGCCGCGACGCATGGCGTGTACAGCAGGCAGAAGACCAGAAGGACGAACGCGGTGAACGGGTCCAAGACCTTCTGAAGGCCTGCCGCGCCGCCGAACAGCACGGTCAGTGTAGAAACGACAGATTCCTTTGCCATAAAACCTGAAATGAGGGCGGAGCAGATCTTCCAATCGCCGAAACCCAGCGGCGCGAACAGAGGCGCGATCCAGCCGGCCACGACAGCCAGGATACTGTCAGACGAATCAGCCACCATGTTAAGATGCGGGTCGAATGTCTGCAGGAACCAGATCACGATCGTCGCGATGAAGATCACCGAGAAGGCCTTAGTGATGAAATCCTTTGCTTTCTCCCAAAGAAGCTGGCCCACGCTCTTCGCGCTCGGCATCCTGTAATTAGGAAGCTCCATGACGAACGGGACCGCCTCCCCCTTGAAAACAGACGACTTCGAGATCAGGGCCGTGAGCACGCCGACCAGGATGCCCAGGAAATACAGGGCGATCATGACGATGGCGCCATTACCCGGGAAGAAAGTCGCCGTGAAAAACGAATATATCGGGAGCTTCGCCGAGCAGCTCATGAATGGGATGAGCATGACGGTCAACTTACGGTCGCGCTCGGACGGCAGGGTCCTGCTCGCCATTACGGCAGGCACTGAGCAGCCGAAGCCGATCAGCATAGGCACCATGGACCGCCCCGACAGGCCGATCTTACGCAGGATCTTATCCATGACGAAGGCGATCCTGGCCATGTAGCCCGTATCCTCCAGCAAAGACAGGAAGAAGAACAGCACTACTATGATTGGCAGGAAGCTCAGGACAGAGCCGACTCCGTTGAAAATACCGTCGCGGACGAGCGATATGACAGGCTCAGCCACGTGGCCAGCCTCCATGAGGTGGACAGTCGCGCCTGCCAGCCAGTCTATGCCGGCCGCCATCCAGTCCTGGAGCGCTGCTCCGATGACGTTGAATGTCAGCCAGAATATGAGGCCCATGATGCCGACGAAGACCGGAATAGCCGTGTATTTCCCGGTGAGCACCCGGTCTATCTTACGCGACCGCTCGTGCTCGCGGCTCTCGCGCGGCTTAATGACGGTCTTCGACACGACCTCCTCTATGAAGGAGAAGCGCATATCCGCGATCGCCGCCGCACGGTCCAGACCCCCTTCAGTCTCCATTTGCTTTACGATATGGCCGAGTAAGTCTCGTTCGTTCTCATCGAGTCCCAGAGCCTGGAGCACCAGATCATCCCCCTCGATCAGCTTCGTCGCCGCGAAACGGATAGGAATGCCGGCCCTCTCGACGTGATCCTCTATTAAATGCATGACAGCATGGATAGCCCTGTGGACAGCGCCGCCACGCCTGGCTTCAGAGCAAAAATCGTTACGAAGCGGCTTCTCCTGGTATTTAGCCACGTGTACGGCATGGCTGACCAGCTCGTCTATACCTTCGTCCTTCACGGCTGAGATAGGGATGACAGGGACGCCCAGCGCTTCCTCCATGCGGTTCACGAGCACGGACCCGCCGTTCCCCTGGACCTCGTCCATCATGTTAAGCGCTACGACCATTGGAATATTAAGCTCCAGGAGCTGCAGCGTCAGATACAGGTTCCTCTCTATGTTCGTGGCGTCGACTATGTTTATGATGCCCTTCGGCTTCTCGTCCAGGATGAACTGCCGCGACACGATCTCCTCGCTGGTGTACGGCGACATGGAATATATGCCCGGCAGGTCCGTGACCTCTGTGTCCGGGATGCCGCGGATGACGCCGCTCTTTCTGTCGACCGTCACGCCCGGGAAATTCCCCACATGCTGGTTCGCGCCCGTCAGCTGGTTGAAGAGCGTGGTTTTCCCGGAGTTCTGGTTTCCGGCCAGGGCGAATGTGAGTTTCGTTCCCTCTGGAAGAGGGTTCTCGTTCTTCTTATCGTGGTATCGAACACCTGACTCTCCGAGTCCCGGGTGCTCGCCCGCCCCGCGCTCCTCGGCCGTCCTAGCCACCGCCTGAGCCTTCTTAGCCGCCTCGGCCAGCTCAGCCGCCGTCAGCCTCTCGACCGTGATCTTCTCAGCCTCTTCCAGCCTCAGCGTCAGCTCGTAGTCGTGGATCCTGACTTCCATCGGGTCGCCCATAGGCGCGTATTTAATGAGGGTGACAGTGCCGTCCGGGATGAGTCCCATGTCCAGAAAATGCTGGCGGAGGGAGCCGTCGCCCCCGACCTCCAGGATCCTGGCGCTGTCACCGATCTCTAGCTGTCTTAAATTCATTCTTTTTCTCGTTTCTTATTTATATAGCAAAGCTCAACTTCAGCGTATGCCGCCGGCCTTCCGTCTCAAAGCCCGCCGCAGCACTCGTTTCAACGCCGGGCCGCAAAGCCTGGCTTTGCGATCGGCCGCGAGCCCGCAATACCGCAAGGCCCCGCGCGCCTGTTCAGCGAACGCAAAAATGTCCGGCCAGGCGGCCGGACACAGCTTTGCTATTTCTCAATATTCTTCGGGATCATGACGCAGATCTGTCCGGCCTTCCCCTTCGGCGCGTCCTTAATGTCCTTCGTGTCGAACTCAGGGCCGTCAGAAGCTATGAGGTCCAGCCCGCCAGATACGGCCGCCCTCACGAAATCCTCTATAGTCCCGATCTCAGGATAGCCGAATCCGTACTTCTCGCTGCGGAAATGCATAGGAATGGCCATCTTCGGAGCCGTGCGCTTAATGAGGTCCACAGCCTGATCCTTATCTATGGTGTAATACCCGCCGACCGGAATCAAAGCCAGGTCAGCGCCGGAAAGCCTGCGCTCCGTCTTAAAGTCCAGGAACTCGTCCAGGTCCTCGCCCAGGTCACCGTAATGGATCACCGTCTCGCCCGTGCGCTCCAGCGTCACGATATGGATGCTGTTCTCCCCGCGCAGCGACCCCTTCTCCGGGTCATGATAGCAGTGGATCTTCTCTATGCTGAACGGGCACTTCGTCATAGGCTTAAGCTCCACAGACCTCTTCCCATAATGGTCGTCGTGTTTATGAGAGCAAAGCACGAGGTCCGCCTTCTCGCAGATCTCGCTGTAGCCCGGCACGGAGCCCGGCTTATACGGGTCGAAAACTATGGCGTAACCCGTCTTCTCATCAGTGATCTTAAAGCAAGAATGTCCAATATATTCGATAAGCATAATTTCCTCCCAAACGAATGAAATGTCTATCCTCTATTATAATGGCTTTCCCGAAAATATGAAGCCGGAAATCTCTTAATTCCCGAGCAAATCCCTTCCGTCTCACATCCCTCCGGGCCGCCGCGGCTCCCGTAGAACCCTCGCAGCAGTTCGGATCCCGCCACAGCTCTAGCGTCGCCGCGGAGAGTTTTCGGGACCTCCCGGCCTAATCTCTATACCCGTTCGGGTTCTTACTCTGCCAGTTCCAGGCGTCGCGGCACATGTCCTCTATGCCCCTCTTAGCCGTCCATCCCAGGACCTTCTCAGCCTTAGTAGCGTCAGCCCAGCAATCCTGAACGTCGCCCGCGCGGCGAGGTCCTATCTCGTACTTAATCTCGACCCCGGACGCCTTCCGGAAAGCTTTTACGATGTCAAGGACGCTGTAAGGAGTTCCTGTTCCCAGGTTGAATATCTCTGTCCCCTTATGCTCTGCCGCGTACTCAACGGCCTTAACATGGCCCTCCGCCAGATCCATGACGTGGATGTAGTCCCTGCGGCAGGTCCCATCCGGTGTGTCGTAGTCGTCTCCGAATACTGTTAAGTGGTCGCGGCGGCCGACAGCCACCTGGGTTATATATGGCATGAGGTTGTTAGGGATGCCCTGAGGGTCCTCGCCGATGAGGCCGGACTCGTGCGCTCCGATAGGGTTGAAATAACGGAGGAGCACGACAGACATCTCAGGATCTGCCTTTGCGGCGTCCGTGAATATCTGCTCCATCATGGACTTAGTCCAGCCGTATGGATTCGTGCAGCTGCCCTTCTTCATGGTCTCTACGTATGGCACATCGTTCTCGTCACCATAAACAGTCGCGGATGATGAGAAAACTATGTTATGCACGCCTTTCTCTGCCATGACCTCGAGCAATGTCAAAGTCGTGTCTATATTGTTTCTGTAGTATTTTACAGGCTTTTCGACGGATTCGCCCACAGCCTTAAGCCCGGCGAAATGGATTACGACGTCTATAGGTTTAGCGTCGAACACCCGGCGCATGTCCTCATGGTTCGTCACGTCCGCTTCGAACAGGTCCACAGACTTCCCCGTTATCTCCTCCACCCTGCGGATGGCTTCAGCGCTCGAGTTCGCGTAATTATCAGCCACGACTATATCGTGCCCCGCCTCGAGTAAAGCGACCGCTGTGTGTGATCCTATGTATCCCGCTCCACCTGCCAGTAAAACTCTCATGTTATCCTCCCAAGTAAATTATGTGATGTACTTTCTTATTCTATTCCAGCCCCACCGGCGATTTCAACCCATACAGCAAAGCCTACCGCCAGCTGTCCCTCCGGGCGCCTGCCAGGGCGACGCTAACTGTCGGAGGGCGCTATAGCCCCGGATTTCGTCATCTCACGCCTGAATTCCGCCGTTCCAAGCCTTAAATCCGACGTTTAAGTCCTGGGCGCGTCCGAGAAGCGGCGCTTGAAATCCGGCGCTTAAGTCATGGGCGCGCCCGAGAAGCGGCGCCCGAATAATGGCGTCCGGCTCCCGAGAAGCGGCGCTCAGGCCCTGAATCCCGGCGGAAAAGTCCTGCCAAATGCGCTACGTTTCTACTCTAATTTCAGCAAATATTTCCCGTAATTCGTGTTCTTCATGCTCTCCCCGATAGCATGGACCTGGTCTGGGCTGATGAAGCTCTGCTTATAAGCGACTTCTTCCACACAGCCGGCGTATATGCCGGATTTCTGGATAGCGCGGATGGTCTCAGCCGCTTCCAGGACGCTGTCGGCTGTCCCGCAGTCCATCCATGTGAGACCGCGCTTGAACGGTATGACCTTAAGCTGGCCTCTCCTCAGATACTCCAGATTGACGTCAGTGATCTCATACTCCCCGCGGGAAGAAGGGCGGAGAGACTTTGCTATATACACGACCTGGTTATCATAGAAATACAGGCCAGGGATTATATAGTCGGATTTAGGGAGCTTAGGCTTCTCCTCTATGGAGATGGCCCGCCCCTCACTATCGAACTCGACGACGCCGAACGGCCGCGGATCCTCTACCCGGTAGCCGAAGACCACAGCGCCTTCCATCTCGCCCGCCGCCTTATCCAGCAGGTCCTCCATGCCGCTATAGTAGAAAATATTATCGCCGAGGATCAGGCAGACCCGGTCACTTCCGATGAAGTCAGCGCCGATCACCAAGGCGTCCGCTATGCCTTTCGCCACAGGCTGAGGCGCGTAGCTTATGGATATGCCCCATTGACTGCCATCGCCTAGCAGGTCGCGGAAGCTGTCATCGTCAGGCGGAGTTATTATCAGTATGTCCCTGATCCCGGCCCGCATCAGGGTCGAAATCGGATAATAGATCAGAGGCTTATCGTAGATAGGAAGTAAGGGTTTACTTACAGGTTTCGTCATCGGGTAGAGGCGGGTGCCCTTACCCGCCGCCAGGATTATGCCTTTCATGTGGTGCTCCTTATGTCATATTACGGTGCTCCCTATATTATATCAGAATAAATAAAGACCGTTCGGCATTTTCACCGAACGGTCTTTACTAGTAATGATATATCATTATGAATCAATGAAGTTAGTTGCACCTACATCAGAAATCCAAAAACTGCTTATTTAGATTCCCTTTTTCTGCGCGCGATTACGAAAGCCAGTGCCACGACCGAGGCGCCGAGCACAGCTACCGCAAGCGGCAGACTCGAGTCATCACCGGTCTTCGGGTTCGAACTGCCTCCCTTTTTCTTATTCGGTTCAGTCTTCGTATAAGCATTGGTGAAGGTCACATCATCCGCAGCCGCGCCATCCTTCTCGATTGTGCGCTTCGCTGTCAGGGACGTACCATCTTCTGACTTTGCTACAACATATATCACAGTGTACTCGGAATCATCATATGTCCAGTCCTTCTCACCGCCATTCATCTCAGTTATCCTATAGATATACGTTCCGGCTTTCTCGAATGTTATGTCGCCGAACTTCGCTGAGCCTTTACCATTAACGGTAATAGTCTTCTTTGATGGCATAGGCATCTCGCTCGCTGTGAGTCCATCCGCAGATGTTTTCACTGCTTTTATAACAAAATGGAAGTCCGGATATTCCGCCAGCTTTTTCCCATTCACGATTTTCTTCACTGATAGACCATCCACAGTAACCGGAGTAACAGGGACAATCTTATACGAGTTGGTGAAGGTCACATCATCCGCAGCCGCGCCGTCCTTCTTGATCGTGCGCGCCGCCGTCAGCGTCTTGCCATCTGCCGACTTTGCGACAATATATGTCACAGTATACTCAGATTTATCGTATGTCCAGCCATTCTCGCTTCCCGCATCTTCAGTGATTTTATAGACGTAAGTTCCGGCTTTTCGGAATGTAATGTTACCAAACTCCGCCGATCCGGCGCCTGTAACACTGACGCTCATCTTATCCGGCATCGGCATAGTGCTCGCTGTGAGCCCATCTGCTGTCGTGCTGACTGGCGAGATATTGAAACTAAATGTCGGGTATGTTTTCGGAGTATCACCCTTCACGATCTCCTGCACCGGAGGATCGCTGACGGTAATCGGTTCAGGCTCAGAAGGAGTTACCGGCTTCTCATGATACTTTACCGTGACGGTGATATCCTTCGTTCCCTTTTCCTTGATCGCGTCTTCTTTTCCTTCCTCCTGATCCGCGCTCCAGGCGAGATCGAAGTTCATCTCCCGGCCAGTCTGAGCGCTCTCAGCAGTTGCGTTAAAGTTCCCTGTGAGGCTACCTGTCATCGTATAGTTCGTGTCGGCTTTCGCTTCTTTTGCAAATTTAACACCCGTGACGTTGACTTTCAGCTCATCCCCTGCGCCTGTCACTGTATCCACGACATCCTGGAATGTCGCGAAAGTCTTTGCGGCTGCCATGGTGACCGTGACAGTCTGACCTTCGACCTTAGTGCCCGTGATTTTGAAGTTTCCATTATCCCCGGTGAGCTCCGCCTTGACGTCATCCGTGAATTCAAGTCCCTCAGGGAGTGTCATCACTGCGGTAAATGTGGTCTCAGCTCCATCCTGGATCAGGATATCCGTAGCCGCCTTTCCATTCTGATACTGCTTCTGGATCTGCGCCAGCTGAGTCTTAATTGGGCTTACATCAAGAGCGCCGGTAACCGTCATCGTTTCACTCTTGTTTGCTGTGTAGACAGCGTCATGCTCCGTGTCATTATTTACAAGCATGTCGCCTGACAGTTTCCCTGTGTTTTTCACGTTTACAGGACCGAGATATTTCACTGTGGCAGAAATATTCTTCGTTCCCTGTGCTATCGCGTCTTCATGCCCTTCTTTCTGCTCAGCTGTCCAAGCCAGGTCGAAGTTCATCAAACTTCCGGTCTGAGCGATCTCAGCAGTTGCCTTAAAATTCCCTGTGAGGCTACCTGTCATCGTATAGTTCGTGTCGGCTTTAGCTTCTTTTGCAAATTTAACACCCGTGACGTTGACTTTCAGCTCATCCCCTGCGTCTGTCACAGTGTCCACGACATCTTGGAATGTCTTGAAATCCTTCACGGCAGTCATCGTTACTGTGATAGTCTTTCCTTCGACCTTAGTGCCCGTGATTTTGAAGTTTCCATTATCCCCGGTGAGCTCCGCCTTCACGTCATCTGTGAAGACAAGTTCATTCGGAAGTGTCATCACAGCGGTGAATGTAGTCTCAGCTCCATCCTGGATCAGGATATCCGTGGCAGCCTTACCGTTCTGATACTGATCCTGGATCTGCTTCAGCTGCGTTTTGATAGGACTTACATCCAGAGAACCGGTCACAGTCATGGCTTTCTTCTTATTAGCTACGTAGACAGCGGAGTGCTCAGTATCTCCATTCACGAGCATATCTCCGTCCAGCTTCCCATCTTTACTGGAGACCGTAGGAATCGTACTAAAGAGAGCCGTATATGTAACGTCCGAAGCAGGCATGATGAAGGTGCCTATAGTAGATTTCGCCGCTGCAGGGAGCCTTCTGATAATAGAGAATGATTTCGCCTTAGCCTGCAGATGAGTAGCGACGCTCACATTCTTACCATCTTTAGTCTTTACCTCCCATCCCACGAAATTATATCCTTCGTCAGGTGTGGCTGTAAGCGTTACAGCATCGCCCTTCTTCGCTGTAGTTTTATCAGCCGTTACCGTACCCTTCTCAGCCTCACCAGCGACAGCCACTTTATATTCTAAAGCCTTAAATGAAGCAGATATCGTGACATCAGACGCTGGCATTTCGAATATATTATTATCATTAACCGCGACATCTTTACCTGAAGCATCCTTAACAGTGAGTGAGTCAAGAGCAAATCCCTCCTCAGGCTCTATCTTAAGGGTGACCTTCTCTCCCTTAGCGGCAGTTTCCTTATCGGCTGAAACAGTGCCATTTTCCGGCGTTTTAACAGCTACTTTATGGCTTATTGCTTTGAATGTGGCAGTCACGGTAACGTCTGACGCAGGCATCTCGAAGGTATTGCCGGACAATTCAACATTATTTCCGGACGCATCCGTGACGGTCAGTCCGTCGAGCTCAAACTCCTCATTAGGTTTCGCTGAGAGAGTTACCGACTCACCTTCCTTTGCCGAAGTCTTATCCGCCGTGATCGTTCCATTTTCAGCCTCAAAGACTGTGATGTTATGTGTTTTCGGCGTTACCTGGCTTTCTTCAGTCTCTAAAATCAGAGCGTTAAATTCATCCGTATATATATAAGCTGGTTTTAGAAATCTAGTTACATGAGACCAGGTCTGACCCTGAACTGTCACATTTCCTATTTTAGAAATATCATCGCCCTTTTTCACTTCATACGAATAAGGTATGGATATGCTTATCACAGCGCTAGGGTTCGATTTGTAAGTATTATAGATTCCCTCGAAATTCTGATCCGTGAACTTAAGGAAAATACAATCCGCATTAGAAGCTCCAGAATAGCTTAGCCCATTCGTAATGCTATATGTGCCCTGATGTACACTATAAGAACCGAACGCAGGCGATTCATTATTTACGACAGCATCACCCAGAACAGTTCCTTCGGGGAAGTTCGCCTCAAGTACTACGCCACCGATTATCTGATAGCCATCACCATGAGGATAGAACGCTCTTACTGTTGTACGTCCAATTCCCCAAAATCCATCATATACAACGTCATCCAGATGAGACCCCAGCCAATCAAACATCACACTGGCAGGAACATTCACTTTCAAAGTGCCTGTACAGGTTCCAGCCTCAATAGCCTTACCACTATCATCTACTTTGACCTTCTGGTCTTTCTCAACGGTAGCGTACTTAGCAATAGGAATGACGGTGTTATCGAACCAATCTTTTCCTAATTTATTCTGGTCTCGCTGGTCTTTCGATGGAGCGCGACGGACTGTCTTACCCTTACTTTTTGCTGTCGTCTTTCTTTCATCTGCAGCCTGGCTCGACTTCTGATTCGTTTTAAACCTAGTCGAATCCTGTTTTACGGTCTGCTCTGTTCCGGATTCTGCGGTAGCTGATACCTTCTGCTTATTTGATTCCTTATCAGCATCATCGCTTGTATCTACAACATCCGCCGCTTCAGACGCGCTCTTCTCCGCAACAGATGCTTCGTCCTTTACGGCAGCTTTCTCATCTGTCTTAGTCTGGCCCATCACGCTCTCGACAGTATAGCCCTGGTCAGCACCCGCTTCCGGCTCTGCTGCTAGTGCCGGAAAAGCAGTAAAAGACATGACCATCGACGCGGACAAAAGTAATGCCGCGGTCTTCAGCAGGCCTTTCCTCAATTCCCTGTGTTTCTTCATCATAGTAACTCTTACCTCCGCGAAATTCTTCGCTTATAACGTATCTATATTAAAATCATCAGTCTTTCCACTGACAATTGAACATAACATCCAATCCACGTTGTAAGTGTCTGTCCCAAAGATTATGCGGCATCAGTTTCCGGTGAACCTAAAATCCGCGCTTCTTCACCTGATACCGGAGGCATATATGCCGTAATATATTTGCAACAAAAATAGCATCCAGGATACCAGAGCCACAATTCACAGTATCGCCGAAATGAATAATACTTCAGTGTAAGTTGTGATGTTGTGTAAAAGACAAGAAAGGCTTAGACGTTATATGACTATAAAACAGGGAGCAAAGAAACCCCCTGTCTTCACCATATCAGGCAACTCCGACGGCTCGCGCTGGCTCTTAGCACAGCCTGCGGTTCGCGGAATTATCTGACAGTGGAAATAAACGTTCTATAGAAAACCCACCAAACCAGAAATCATCAAAACTTAATCACCGAGAAATTTATAGAGGGCTATAGAAGCGCAGCATTCACAAAACATCGGTGCCGGTTACGCAAAGCTGAAACACAGAGCGGTCTGGCGATTGGCACCAAAATTCACTTTAAACAAAAAATGCATATGTATAGTTTTTAACTATACATATATTTAACATTCTATCCCTTATATAAATTCCTTTTATAGTTTACCACTGTAGTTTCAGTTAGGCAATCTTAATCACATCATTTTCACGGTAAATATTGTGTAAATCATGAGGATGGAGACCGAGATGTTTGAGAGCCGGGCCTGGGGTACTTGGGGTATTGGGACGACTTACGACGCCTGCCTGCTCCGGAGATGTATTGCCTTCTGGGTTTTCGATGTTGAAGTTTAGAGGGGCGAGTTCCGGATGGTGAGACAGGTCCGGGACATATGACCCCGCCGCCGTGATAAATGTCCCGAAATCAAAAGGCAAGCTGTGGATGGATAACCGGCGCGCGCAGATAAAGGCGCGCGGGCATCGGTTCAACCAGGAAGCGCCCGGAACGGGCGCCCTCAACTTTAATATAAAAACAGCGCCCGGAACGGGCGCCTTCATCTCGAAAACTAAAAAAGCTGCCGCGATTGGTTGGAAATAAACCTTTCGTGGCAGCTCTGCAGCCCCCCGGATGCCCGGAGGGAGAACCTCCAAGGCCCGGAGGGAAATACCTATATTATGCTTTGCTGGCTGGACTAGTACAGCTTAGCGCCGGCAGGGATGTGGTCATCGACCATAAGCAGGTGCAGCTTCTCCTCGCCGTCTTCCTCGTGAACGGCTGAGATCAGCATGCCGCAGGAATCTATGCCCATCATCTTACGAGGCGGCAGGTTCAGTATCGCGATCGCGGTCTTACCGATCAGGTCTTCCGGCTTATAGTACATCTTAATACCAGACAGGATCGTGCGGTCTGTGCCCGTGCCGTCGTCCAGGGTGAACTGGAGCAGCTTCTTAGACTTAGGGACCTCGACGCAGTCCTTGATCTTAACGGCTCTGAAGTCGGACTTACTGAACGTGTCGAAATCGACGAAGTCGGAGAAGAGCGGCTCGACATGGACCTTAGTGAAGTCGAGCGGCTCGCCGGCTGTGGCAGGGTCGACGTAAAGCGTGGCAGGGCCGGCGAACGTCGACGCTGCTGGCGTTTCGGCAGCGGCTTCTGTTTCCGCGGACGCTTCAGCTGGAGCCTCAGCGTAGGCCTGAGGCTCGCCGGAGGCAGCTTCCGCGGATGGCTTTGCTGTATCGAGAGGCTTCATGGTCGGGAAGAGGATGACGTCGCGGATGGACGGCTGGTTCGTGATCAGCATGACTATTCTGTCCACGCCGATTCCCAGGCCGCCTGTCGGAGGCATTCCAACTTCCAGAGCGTTTACGAAGTCCATATCCATAGGATGGGCCTCGTCGTCCAGACCTGTGTCTCTCTCCTTCTGCTGCTCTACGAATCTCTCGTACTGGTCTATAGGGTCGTTCAGCTCGGAGAAGGCGTTACCGATCTCCCAACCGTTAATATACGCTTCGAAACGGCGCGTGATGCGAGGGTCCTTAGGATCTCTCTTTGCTAATGGGGAGATCTCCACCGGGTGACCCATCAGGAAGCAAGGGCCGTCCATGAGGCCCGGGTACTCCTCTGCGTAGTCTTCGAACATCTCAGCGATGATCTTACCGCGGGTCCACTTATTCACCTCGTTCGCGTCCATGCCATAGTCGATTGCGGCCTTACGCGCGTCTTCGTCTGTCTCTATGGAATTAAAGTCGATTCCGGTCACCTGGATAACCGCGTCTGTCATGTCGAGGCGCCTCCAAGGCGGTGTCACGTCGAATTCCTTCTCGCCGTACTTAATGATCGGCGTTCCGTTAATGGCCATCTGCGCGCGGTACACGATCTGCTCCGTGATGTCCATCATGTTGTCCAAGTTTCCGTAGGACATATAGCATTCCATGGATGTGTATTCCGGGTTATGGCGCTGGTCCATTCCCTCATTTCTGAAGCAAGGGCCCATCTCGTATACTCGGTCCAGACCGCCTACGATGCATCTCTTAAGATAAAGCTCTGTGGCTATCCTTAAGTACATGTCGATGTCGAGGGCGTTATGGTGTGTTATGAACGGACGGGCAGCGGCGCCGCCTGCAATGGTCTGCAGGATCGGGGTCGTGACTTCGAGGAAGCCGTAGTCCTTCTCCAGTACCTCGCGGATGATGTTCTCTATCTTAGCGCGGCTCACGAACGTGTCGCGGACGTCCTTATTCATGATGAGGTCTACGTAGCGCTGGCGGTATCTCAGGTCCGGGTCCTTCAGGCCGTTCCACTTCTCCGGCAGTACCTGAAGTGACTTAGTGAGCAAAACGATCCTGGTGACGTGGATGGAGATCTCTCCGGTCCTGGTCTTGAACACATGGCCTTCTATTCCGCAAATGTCTCCTATGTCGTAGGTCTTAAACCACTTATATTCGTCTGTTCCGATGTCGTCTCTGCGGACGTAGCACTGGATCCTGCCCTGCTTATCCTGGATGTCGAAGAATGATGCCTTACCCATGACACGCTTGCTCATGATCCTGCCGGCTATGGAGACTTCCATCTCTGGCGCCGGAGCTTCAGCGTTTTCGTCTGCCGCGCCTGCTTCTGGAGCCGCCTGAGCGAGCGCTGCCTCTTCCTTTGCGAAATCATCCTTAATGTCCTGGCTCCAGTTCTTCACGTCCCATGTCTCGTGGAGGTATGGGTTGCGGCCGGCTTCTACCAGGTCCTTAAGCTTCTGTCTTCTTATCTTTCTCTGCTCGCTGAGGCCTTCTTCGTACGCGTCTTCCTCAGCGCTGACGCCTGCCGGCGCCTTAGCGTTCTTATTTTCCTTAGTCATTTATTTCTCCGTTGGTTATAAATTCAGCCTGCCGCCATACATTCGGGGCAATGGGGATATTCAGTCTTTTCCCAAACGCTCGGGGCAATGGGGATATTCAGTCTTTTCCCAAACGATTTCGGTCCGGCTTATATTTCTGTCTGCGTGATGTCCTGGATCTCGTAGTGGAACTTCTTCCCCTTAGGTGTCACGATCTCGACGATGTCGCCGACTGCCTTACCGCTCAGGCCTCTTCCGATCGGGGAGGAGCTGGATACGCGGATAGGGTCTGAGAACGGGTCTACGCCTGTTCCGACGATGGCGAAAGACTTCTCGCTGCCGTCGTCTGTGGACTTAACCTTAACTGTCATGCCGAGGCCGACCTTGGAAACGTCGATGGATGTTACGATAATGGCGTTATTCAGCCTGTTCTGCAGTCTGGTCAGCTCTTCGTGGAGTTTCGCCTGTTTCTCCTTAGCGGCGTCGTATTCAGCGTTCTCGGACAGGTCTCCGTAGGATCTCGCTTCTTTCAGTTCTTCAGCGACTTCCTTCTTCTTAACGTTGACCATTTCTTCGTATTCGGCCTGCAGTTTATCGTACTCTTTCTGGGTCATCTGTATGCCCTGGTTCTCGTCTGGCATGTTGTCTCCTTTCTTACTTGAAAAATATTTAAGCACCGCGGGGGCGCATGTAGCCTCCGGCCTTCCGGGGTTGCTGCCTCCGGCCTTCCGGGGCCCCTGGCCGCGCCGCGCGGTGATCAATCAGCTTTCTAATGAAAAAACTAAATCTGATGCTAAAAATCAATAACTATCGTAAAAATCGCGCCTTCAGGGCATAGTCCGCCCTTCGACTGCGACTAAAAATTATACCATAACCCGCAAGCTTTGTAAATCAAAGCCTGCGGGAAATTGCGGGCGAAGTCGACTTCGTGTTTGCGGTGCCGGCATATCGGTTTAGAGGATGCTTGCTGTTTTTGCTTAGATGATGCCGGCGCCATTTAGCTTTGGAAAAAAATCCGTGAATTCGACCTCTGGATTTCCAATTTGGAAAAAAATATTTATAATCGAGGCGCAAATTCCCAATCCGGTTTTTGACGGCGCTGCGATCGTACGTCAGCGCAAACATCTTCAGACACCTTCATCTGCGTCCGAATATATTTACATCGCAAAGAATATATATTCATTCCTCAGTTGAAATGTTCTGCTAGCAGAACATCTCATTATTACAGTAAAGTGTGCCGGAGGATGGTTAGATTGCTCCAACTGAGTTATTGAAAAAATATCCGTCCGATTCGAAAAATAAATTCCATTTTGGAAATTTCAGGACCGTTCCGGCGGATATTTTTCCAATGCATAATAAAATCGTATACAATCCAGCTATTGATGGTCAGATTGTATACGATCAACTACTTTACGCGGAGTTTAACCGTTAAATTGTATACGATTCAGCAATAATCGCGGCAGCTTAGCGCACGAAGTAGCGGTGGACGTCGACGGAGCCGGTCGTGTAGAGCATCGAACCGTAGTCGACGTCGAATTCAACGATGTCGCCGACCCGAATAGGATCGGCGCAGTCTTCTACATCTATGATGGTGTGGTCGGACGACGCGCCGATCACCTTAATAGCCGGGTCGCAAGGGAAGATATCGTCGAGCGACCCGTAGTCGGCCTTACCGACCGCGAGTAGGGCCCTGGCGCGGTCACCATGGTCTTCGTAGCTCATCTTATGGCCGAAGGCGTCCACACCGATCGTCCCGATAGGGTGAGTCGGCTTCACCTTTGCTTCTATGACTTCAGCGCGAAGAGTGAAAACATCGTGATGCATACCCTCCTGCTCGTAACCGTAGAACACGCCCAGGTCGCGGGCGTTCAGGATGCCCTCGCCGACGCGGAGATTGTTTATGCCCTCCGGGATCTCGTGGTCCATGACCCGCATCAGGCTCGAAGTCGCGCCGCCGGAAACTATGTCCAGCTTGCGGCCTATGGCAGCCTCGACGCGGCGGGCGATCTCAACCAGCTCCTCCAGCTTATCGCGGGTCGCGACTATGGAACCGTAACAGCCCACATTCATGCCAACTCCAGCGAGATAAAGGCCGGGGAGACTTTGCTCGACCTTAACGGCGGCGTCCACCAGTTCGTCGCGGTCCCAGAAACCCTCGCGCAGGTCGCCCATCTCAGCCATGAGGACCACGGAATGCGGCTTCTTCTGACGGATGGCCTCGCGGTTCAGCGCTTCCATGACTTCCAGCTCGCTGTTCAGGCTGTACTCGGCGTATTTCACGACCTCCGCCGCCTCCGACTTCATCGGGATGCGGATCATCATCATCGGCAGGTCTATGCCGTGCGCTTTCAAGGCGCGAAGCTGGCTGATACGAGAGGAACCGAGCATTTTCACGCCGGCGCGGACGTAGCAGTCGACCGCTTCCGGAATCGCGGACATGCCCTTAACGACGCCCGTGATCTCTATGCCCTGGTCCAGGCAGGCCCGGCGGACCCGGCGGATGTTCTCCTCCAGGTGGCTGAGGTTGATCTCAAGCTCCGGGTAGCGGTGGACCTGGCTAGCAAAGCCACCCCCCCGGCCTTCGCTCGCGCCTCCAGTGCCTGCACCGCAAGCCTCTTCCGGCGCCTTATTTTCAGCCGGTTTTCCGGTTTCTTCCGGCTTAGTTTCTGTCATCTTTTCTCCCTCCGGTGATGTATACGTAGTTATCATCGTCCAGTCGGCCTATGTCGCCGGTCTTAAACCAGCCGTCCACGAAGAACTTATCGGTCAAAGCCTGGTCCTTATAGTATCCCTTCGCCAGGTTGGCGCCGCGGACACAGATCTCGCCCGTACCGGACGGATTATCCTTAATTATCTTAACTTCCACGCCCGGGAGCACCTTACCGCAGGAACCCGCGCGCATGTGATTCTCGAACGGCGGATTGACTGCCACGACTGGCGAGCACTCGGTGAGGCCGTAGCCCTCGACGCAGGTTATGCCCGCTTCGTTTATGGTCCTGAGCGTAGCAGAGTCGGACGGTGCTCCCCCTGCGATCACTAGCCTCAGCCTGCCGCCGAGGTTCTTCAGGATGTCCTTCGTGTACTGGCCCATCAGGTTCATACCGATCTTCTTAGTCAGGCGGTTTATGCCCATGACAGCCTTCATGCCCATGTCATCGCGGGCGGTCAAGTTGGAAACTATGTTATTCTTCACATCCTCTATGGCGTCAGGGATGCCGATGAAGACGGTAGGTCTCACATTGCAAAGCTCTATCTGCAGGTCCCTCGCGGTCTTTACTGTTCCTGCCGCTGAAGCTACGGCCGCTCCCGCGTAGATCGGGAGCAGGAGTCCGCAGGTGATCTCGTACATGTTATGCATAGGGATCATGGAGTAGACCACGTCTTCCTTAGTGAAGCCGATAGCCGCTTCCATCATCATGACATCGTAAACTATGGAGCCTGCTGTCAGCTCTACGCCCTTATTCTGGCCGGTCGCGCCGGATGTGTAGAATATGGCCGCTGTGTCTGTGCCCAGAGTTTCCTTATCCAGGAACTGACGGTCGCCCTGGCTGACCTGCATCTTACCCTCCTTAACGAGGGCGTGCCAGCTCAGTGGCTTCAGAGCCTCGACCTGAGCGGAGTCAGCGGCAGCCGGGGCAGAGCCTGCTGCAGATGATTGCTTTGCGGTATCATCATCGCCAGAGTTCATGCTCTCTGAAAGCTCGTCTGACGACTCGAAATCTACCAAGATGTCGAGGTGTATCTTACCTTCGGCGTTCAGGCGGGTGAACCTGTCCAGATAGCGGTTCTCGGTGAAGGCGACCGTGACCTCAGCCTCGTTCAGGCGGCGGGCCAGCTCATCGTCGGAAACCTCTGTATCTATTGGAACAGCTACGCCTACGCCTGCCGTTACCGCCAGGAAGCTTATTTGCCACTCGTATGAAGCGGCGCCCATAATAGCGACTCTCCTGTCGGATATGTCGCGGTTCATCAGGGCGGTTCCCAGGCCTTCTATGTCGGCCATGGCGTGCTTATATGTCACCTCGACCGTGGAATCTCCATCTATGTTCTCTCCCTCGAAGTTCTGGACGAAAGCTGTGTTATCTGAATATGCCTGCTCGCTGGCGTTAATGAGCGAGCGGATGTCAGTGACCGGTGTAAGGGTCTTATTTGCTAGAGCCGGATCCTGGCTCTGGGCCACGGACTTCACGACTTCCTTCGCCTTCTTATCCTCCAGGTGCTTAAGCTCGTTCCAGTCCAGCTCGCCCGCGGACGTGTCGACCAGGTCATTACCGTAACGGCGGATCTTACCTGATGTAGTCTTAATGAACGGAACTTTCCTTATATTTATACGCTTTACCTGCTTATACGGAGGCATGGTCTCGTTCAGCTCGTCGACTATGTCGCGCATGAAGTGGTATATCTCGCTCTGACCCATGTCCGGGTGCTCAGCCTTCAGCAAATCGTAGTCAGGGTATATGTCAGCCGTGACCATTACGTTTCCAACGCGCTCGTCTTTCACGCCGTGGACTATGACTTCCGCCACGTAGTCGCTCTTCATCAGAACGTCTTCCACTTCCTCAGGGAATATGTTCTTACCGCCCTTAGTTACGATTACTGTCTTATTACGGCCTGTTATGTGGACGAAGTTATCTTCATCTATGTAGCCGAGGTCGCCCGTGTAGAGCCATCCGTCGCGGAGGGTCTCGCGGGTCGCTTCCTCGTTCTCGTAGTAGCCCTTCATGACGGAAGGTCCCTTAACTATGATCTCGCCGACGCCGTCTTCATCCTGGTTCACGATCTTAACAGTCGTTCCAGGAAGCGGCTGTCCGGCCGCGTCCGGCTTTCTGTAGCGGTCGGAGTTCATGGCTATGATAGGCGCGTTCTCGCTCATGCCGTAACCCTGGAGCATAGGGAAGCCCATGGCCTCGAACTCTTCTATTATGAATGGATCCGCGGCCGCTCCTCCGGCTATGAAGAACTTCATGTTCCCACCGAATGAATTATGGATCGCCGAGAAAAGCTTTCTTACCACGCTGTCGTTCTTATAGAGTTTCAGACGCTTGGACAGGTCTATGGCCCGGCGCAGCTTCTCCGCCTCGCCGCGGCGCTTCGCCTGCTTCCACATGCCCTTATACATCTTCTCGAATACGAGAGGAACGCCGAGCATGACGTTAGCCTTCACCTCTACCATATCCTTCTGGATGTACTTGATACCCTCGCAAATAGCTATGGTCTTACCCTGGTAGAAGGTGGTCATGATGTCGCATGTCATCTCATATACATGATGGATCGGCAGAACTGACAGGACGATTCCCGGCTCCGGGATCTTAAAGAATTTCGACATCTCGTATACGTTCGCTGTCAGGTTCCTGTGGGTCAGGAGCACGCCCTTAGCCATTCCGGTCGTTCCGGATGTGAACAGGAGAGTGCTGACCTGATCCGGGTCTATGACCGCGTCTATGTATCTGCGGTCGCCTTCTTCCACCAGCTGGCTTCCCTCGCGGATGAGGCTGTGGAGGTCGTACTCGTGGTCTCCGAACTCGCTGTGGTCTTCCATGGATATGAAGAAGCGGAGCTTGGAGAGGTCGTGACCGTCGGCTGCGGCATCCGTTGCGGTTGCTTTGCTGTCTGCGGCTTTGCTTTCTGAGTTTTCTGTTGCTTTCGCGTCGGAAGTTGCGGCGGTATTGCTTTCCTCGGCTTTGCTTTCTGAAGCTGCCTGAGCGCCTGCGCCGGTCTGCTTTGCTGTATCTGTGAGGTCTTCAGGCTCGCCGTATCTCCCCGCCAGCAAAGGTCTCACGGTCTTCCTCATCTTATCGGAATACACGATGGCCGCGGCGCCCGAACGCGCGATGAGGCCGCGCAGCTCGCCCTCCGGCAGGTTCTTATCGAGCGGGACGATGACGCCGACTCCGCAGACTGTCGCGAAGTAGGTGAGGATCCAAAGGTAGCTGGTCTCGCCCATTACCGCGATCTTCTCGCCCTTCAGGCCCATGTCGATGAGCTTAGTGCCGAGCGCCTCGACGTCGTGGCGGACCTGGGCGTATTTAATCGGCACGAACCGGCCGGCTTTCTTATCCTTATACAGGTAGGCGTCGTGGTCCGCGTAGAGCTCCGTGCTGCTGAGGATCATGTCCTTAATGTCCGTGATCTTCCGACCTTCGTGGTAGACGCCATCGTATTTCTTACTGTTGATCATTTTACGAATTCCTCATTTAATACTAATATAGCGATTTATCTAGCAAAGTTCCCCCGCGCGCGTCCCTTCGGGCTCGGCCGCTGGCCTTCCGAATGTCCTCCGGGTATCCGGGGTATGGCCCTCCGGGCGGCCAGGTGCAAGCCCTCCGGGTATCCGGGACCCTCTGGGTTTCCGGGGTCTCGGCCGCTGGCCGTTCCAGGGTCCGGAGGCGGTGCACCGCGCATACGCCCGGTGATCCAGCTGCCCTCCGGGCGGTCCGGTCCAACGCCTCCGGCTTTCCGGTGGCCCGCTGGGTATCCGGCTAGGGCCCTCTGGGCGGCCCGGCGCCAGCCCTCTGGGTTTCCGGAATCTGGCCGCTGGCCTCGCGGGGCCCGAATTTCGCGCACACTAAAATTAGTTGCGATTTTTTAATTATTTCTTATTTTACCACAGACCCTGGGCCCCGCAAAGCTTTGGAATGTGTATTATAAACGAAATTTACATATTGTCTAATCCCGCAGCTCCGGGAGCTGAAGTTGCGGCGGTCCGCTTACCACCGCCCGCCTGCTGGCTCGCGCCTTTATCGGCAGCGCTGCGGGCGGCCACCCTGCCTGCGTTAGATCGCCCGGCGGAGCCGGGCACCAGCATACACGAATCCGTTTGTAAATTTTATCTTGTCTCAGCAGTTATATGTCACAATTTCGGATTTATTTCCCTCTTCAGCTTCATTTTTTCACAAAAATCATGGATTATGTAAACTAGCTCAACCTCGCCCGGACTGGTCCGAAAGCGCCAAAAACTTTGCTGTGAAATAATCATTAATTCAACCGGTGTATACTCGGTTTTCAAGAGTGTTCAGAATATTCCCTAACAACCACACTCCCCAGCAAAGCCGATCCTGCAGATCCAGGTCCTATCCTCCGCAATTTTTGTAACAAAATCGATTCAAATTCCAATAATTGTCCCAAGTCGTAAATTTAAAGGCGCTGCATGAGAAAAATGTCACGAAGCAAATCGGCATCGTATAGGAAATCCACAACTCCGATTTCCAGGCATCATTCAGAAAAATCCGCCTTAATCTCCTGAAGCAGGTGCAGGCGGGCGGTCCGGGCGTTATAATAAGGGAAAACGACACAAACACAATGACTGCAACATTCGATGGCCGAAGCAAGCCAAGCCGCAGCAATGCCTGACACAGCAAAGCCAGATAGCTCAAGAGGCCCAAGCCCCGGCACCGCAAAGCCAGCGCAGCAAAGCCAAGCCGCAGCAATGCCTGACACAGCAATGCCAGATAGCTCAAGAGGTCCAAGCCACGGCACCGCCAAGCCCCGCCGCGATGGAACAGTCGGAGGCGAATCATGATATTATTTCAAAGCATTTTAGACACATACCTGCTAGCAGCGCTGATACCGCCGCTCTTTTTGCTGGTCTACGTATATAAACAGGATAAGATCGAGAAAGAGCCGCCGGGG
>JAQXJR010000026.1 GCA_029009055.1 Eubacteriales bacterium
ATATCCTCCATATCTGCCCGCCTGGCGAAATCCGTAAGAGCTTCCAGATCTGTCATATTTCCGGATCTTATTAGATTCAGCATGTTCCCAGCTTCCAAAGCCATTATGTTTTTCTTATCAGCGCCTTGAAAAATATCTGAGGCTGCTTCTTCTATAGATTCTGTCATCTGCCTCCCGCCTGCGAATGATGATGAGATCCTGCTGATGAAGTCACGAAATGATATGAGGAGTTCCCTCCGCCTCTTCCTGATCATGTTCTCTGAATACAGCTTAAGGGCAGGCATGAAGACAGCGGGTGCCGCTAGAACTGTTATCCATGTTCCGTAGAATAAATATCCGACTATAAGACAAAAAATGGCTTCTACGGCAAAAACAGCGGTTTTCTCGTATATATCAGGCTCATATACGTTATAGTCAGCCGGGACTCTTCTATCACTCTCATTTAAGCGTTCTCGCTTCAACATTTCCTCCGTTCATTTCCATCTTCATCCTGTTTTTCAACCTGTTTCCTGTAGCTTTCAGAGCCATAGAAACATTATCGAGGGAAAATATCCTGTTAAGCTGGTATTCCCCTCCTTCGTAGCCGATGAGCTCATCTATCTCCGTAACGGCCCGCCTGCCATCAGATAGCCTGCTTAAATGGACCATAAGGTCTATCCCCTCTAATATCTGGGACCTTATGGCATCTATCGGTATTTTGGCTGACATCAGGTACATAGCTTCCAATCTTCTGAGCATACCTGTGACAGAATTTCCGTGTCCGGTGCTCATAGATCCGTCATGCCCGGTATTCATAGCCTGGAGCATCTCCGCGACCTCCTTACCGCGGACTTCCCCTACTATTATGCGGTCAGGCCGCATCCTCAGGCTGGTCCTTATAAGCATGTTCATAGATACTTCGCCCTTACCTGCCGTATTAGCGTTACGGCATTCCAACTGGACTATATTCTCAACACTGTCTACCATGAGTTCTCGGCTGTCTTCAATGATTATCACCCTGGAACCTTTAGGGATATAATCTGTCAAAGCGTTTAAAAATGTGGTTTTCCCCGTAGACGTGCCGCCGCTGATAAAAATGTTGTATCCCCGCGTCACTGCTGTTTCGAGGAAAGACGCGGCTTCCCGGCTTATAGTCCCATTCTCTATCATATCCTCTATGGTTATCTTTCTTTTCGCGAACTTTCTGATCGTGAGGACAGGCCCCGAAGCCGCGATATTCTTATATACAGCGTTCACTCTGGACCCATCATCCAGTCTGGCATCCAATATGGGCGTCATCTCATTTACTTCCCTGTGGACACCTGCCGCAATTCCTCTTATCAGCTCTTCCAACTCTTCTACTGATTCGAACCTGCTTTCTATCCTGTGTATCCCATCTATTCGCTCAACGAAAACATCGTCTATGCCATTAACCATGATCTCATAAACATCATCATCTTTAAGCACCCTGTCTAACACACCCAGCGGCGTCCTGGTCTTCTCATAAACGAGGTCTATTACCTGATTAAGCTCTTCTGCCTTATAATCAGTATCCGCAGCGAAAACGAGCTTCTCTATCTCAGCCATGTATTCTTCATCGCTCAACCCTGCGAAATAGCCGGGTCTGAGGGACTTCTCCCTCGTAAATTCCTTATAGATCTCACTGTAGAAGTTCTGTATCTCCTCCGGTAAATGAAGCATCAAAAATCCCCATAGCTACTTTCGATATATCAGATCCATATTTTCCATCCAGGTCTATACTTATCTTCCCCTGATTTCTGGCAAAAGCGGATTTATCCGTCCTTATCCTATAGATTCGTCCGAGTCCTGCGCCGTAATCCGCCTTCTTCTCACCTACCGCCGAAAGCCCTTTCAGTCCAGCAGTCCTTCCATGGTCTCTATTATCTTCCGCCATACCTGACTCATACTCGCCATCAGCCGCTGCTTCAACAATCTTCACGACCTTATCCTCATCAGAGTTAGACCTAATAAAATCTTCTGCCCGTCGGGAATGCTCCAACCCCTCCAGATCTACCGCGCTTACTATGACATTACAAGCCGATCCTGCTATGATGCCCTGAAGCTCCCTATAAGCGAAACTTCCGGCATCTATGATCATGAACTCATAACGGCTTGAAGCATCCAATTCATTCAGCAAAGCCTTTAACACCTGCTCTCTGTCTCCGACTTCCAGCTCCGGCCCTAAAGGGACCGCAAGGTAATCAAACTTATCCCCGGAATCAATGAATGTTCCGAGAGGGATCCTCCTACCCTTCCTGACATAATACACGAGTTCATTCACCCGGTGCTCCCCGCCTATATCAAGGTATTTAGCCAATCCTCCGTTCATGCTCATGTCCACTAATAGACTTCTGGACCCATATATCCCGGCAAGGGTCTCAGCGGCGGATACCACAGCTGACGTCGTCCCGCAGCCACCTCCGAGGGCAGTAAACGTGACCAGCTTTATGCGTCCCGTCTTAAATACAGACGGCGCTTCCTTATCTTCCAGGTAAATGTCTTCTATCATGCTGGCGAGAGCCCTGGTATCCTTAAATCTAGATACATATCTCTTATTAGCCGGCGCTTCATCATTATCTGTCAAATACAATATTTTATGAGCCGGTTTCACTTCTCTATCGCCTGAATGATCATTTTCACTATCACCGGCTATTTTCTTACCATTGAAATCGTAAATAAAAACTCCATCCATATCACGATCACCTTCATCATCTGAAATCTCATCAGGACCTGCTATAAATATCCTGAGGTCAGGACCATCGCGAGCAAGCCCCTTAGCTAAGCTCAACGCATATTCATTATCCTTAAGTCTTATATAAGTGTTTATATATCTCAACTTAGTCACCTGCTTTTCTCTCCGTGCCACTATCATACAAGCCATCGTGACGACGTTCAACCAATTTTTTCCATCACATAAATATTCAGAAAATTCCCTTACTTAATATGGCGAAAATTCAAAAAAACAAGCTTTAAATACCACTTCCCCATACAAAATCCTGTTTGTGAAATTTTCGCGGCGCGGACTCTTGATCTCGCTTTGCTATCTTAAAATCAAAAGCTATGGTTTCGGTAATGCTTCATAGATGCTACCTCGAATAATCCTACATTCCACCTGTTTATGGCATGAAAAAAGAGCACGGTGAAATGCCGTGCTCCTATTGGAATTTCAATATTTATAGTCTGTATCTCTAAAACCGGATCCTAACCCCTTTACTTCGGATCTTATCTACCTAATGTAGCGACCAGGATAGCCTTAATGGAATGCATCCTGTTTTCTGCCTCATCGAACACTACAGAATTCTTAGACCTGAATACCTCATCTGTAACTTCACGGATATCGTAACCAAGCTTCATCTGCTCAGCCGCCATTCTCGTCTCGAAATCATGGAATGAAGGCAGGCAATGCATGAAAATAACATCAGGATTTCCTGTTGCGTCTAAAGTCTTTCTGGTCACCTGGAAAGGAGTCAGAAGCTTTACTCTCTCAGGAATCTTATCCTCTTCACCCATTGATGCCCAGATATCCGTATAGATGACATCAGCGCCCTTCAGGCAGTCAGGAGATGAGCTCACTTCTATGACAGCCCCTGTTTCCTCAGCGGCTTTCTTCGCGTTATTTACGAAATCCTGATTCAGTTCAGCCGCCAAGCTTTCAGGTCCATACGCCACATAATGCATTCCCGTCTTAGCCGCAGCGTACATCCAGGCATAAGACATGTTATTCCTTATATCGCCGCAGAATACCAACTTCACCTTATTAAGCGGCTTGGAAATATGTTCCTCTATGGTCATCATGTCAGCGATCATCTGTGTTGGGTGGTCATCGTCTGTGAGGCCGTTATAGACAGGCACTCCCGAATATTTAGCCAGATACTCGACTGTTTTCTGAGAATATCCTCTGAATTCTATGCCGTCGAAAATCCTACCCAGGACCTTAGCGCTATCCTCTACAGATTCCTTCTTACCGAACTGTGAGCTGTCCTTATCCAGGAAAACGGCGTCCCCGCCTTCATCTCTCATAGCTACTTCGAATGAGGATCTGGTTCTGGTCGAAGTCTTCTCGAAGAGAAGGCAGATAGTCTTACCCTCCAGTGTGTCACCCTTTATTCCGGCGCGCTTCTTAGCTTTAAGATCATGGGCGAGGTCTATCATATACCTTACCTCTTCCGGTGTGAAATCCAGCAGAGTAAGGAAGCTCCTGCCTCTAAGATTTACAGACATATTACCTCCATTTATCAGGACCAGCAGACTGCCCGGCAGGGACAGCCCGCAGGTTCACTTTGCAAAGTAAGAACTGATATTAGTCTTCGTCGTTCATGACAGCGCCCTTACATGAAGGGGATACCATCTTAGAATATCTCCTCAGCCAGCCTGTCTTTATCTTCGGCTCGTGTGGAACGTAAGCCTTACGTCTCTCAGCGAACTCTTCGTCGGAAACTTCCGCGTTTATCTTACCGTTTTCGATGTCGATGTCTATGATATCTCCATCCTGAAGAAGACCGATGTTTCCACCCATAGCAGCCTCAGGGCATACGTGTCCTATGGACGCGCCTCTGCTGGCTCCTGAGAATCTTCCATCTGTGATGAGGGCTACTGTCTTATCGAGCTTCATGCCAGCGAGAGCGGATGTAGGGTTCAGCATCTCTCTCATGCCCGGACCGCCCTTAGGGCCTTCGTATCTGATAACGACTACATCTCCGTCATGGATCTTACCATCGTAGATGTCCGCGATGGCTTCTTCCTCACCATCGTAAACCCTGGCAGGACCAGTATGCTTCAGCATCTCAGGCGCTACGGCGCTCTTCTTAACTACGCAGCCGTCCTGAGCGATGTTACCCCACATAATCTGGAGTCCGCCTGTCTGCATATACGGATCGTCTATAGGTCTGATCTCGTCTGTGAGTCTCTCAACTCCCTCTATATTCTCGCCCACAGTCTTACCTGTTACAGTCATCTGATTCGTATCTATGATGCCCTTCTTATTGAGCTCAGCCAGTACAGCCTGAACACCGCCGGCGTGGTCGAGGTCATGCATATGAGTAGGGCCTGCAGGTGCCAGGTGGCAGAGGTTAGGTGTGATCTTACTTACCTCATTAAATGTGTCCAGGGAAATATCTACGTGAGCCTCATTAGCGATAGCCAGGAGATGGAGGACCGTGTTAGTGGAGCAGCCGAGAGCCATATCGCAGGCGAGAGCGTTTCTCAGCGACTTCTCGTTTATAATCTGGCGGGCTGTGATTCCCTTATTATACATGTCCATAACAGCCATGCCGGCATGCTTAGCGAGCATGGTACGCTTGGAACTTACAGCAGGAACTGTTCCGTTTCCAGGAAGAGCGATACCTACAGCCTCGCAGAGGCAGTTCATGCTGTTAGCCGTGTACATGCCTGAACAAGATCCACAACCAGGGCATGTGTTCTGCTCGAATTCCAGAAGCTTCTTATCGTCGATAAGTCCTGCCTTACGCGCTCCAACAGCTTCGAACATCTTAGAAAGTGATGTTTCGCAGCCGTCTACGAGTCCGCTCATCATAGGACCGCCAGAGCAAACTACAGCCGGGATATCCAGCCTGCAGGCACCCATTACCATTCCCGGAACGATCTTATCGCAGTTAGGGACCAGTACCAGGGCGTCAAATTGATGGGCGTTAGCCAGTGTCTCTACGCTGTCAGCGATCAGTTCACGTGAAGGAAGAGAATATTTCATTCCCACGTGACCCATAGCGATTCCGTCGCATACTCCGATAGAAGGAACTATTATACCTGTTCCTCCTGCTTCCTGTACACCTGTCTTAACAGCCTGCGCTACCTTATCCAGATTAATATGACCCGGGATGATCTCACTCCAAGCTGATACGATTCCGATAAGCGGTCTTTCCAGCTCTTCCTCTGTGTATCCCATGGCATAGAAAAGGCTCCTCATAGGGGCTCTTTCAATTCCCTTAGTGACATTATCACTTCTCTTCTTAGTCATAAAAGTACCCTTTCTGAAATAACAATCAAGGCGACTGCAATTCATACGCAGTCGCCTTAAATAAATTCAGCAGATCGTAAGTCTTATATTAAGGCTTAGTCGTTCAGCCAGCTCATCATGCTTCTCAGCTCAGCGCCGACCTTATTTACAGGATGCTCAGCCTGGATTCTTCTCATAGCGAGGAAGTGTGTCTTTCTTCCGGCTGTGAAGTCCTGAACGAAGTTAGTAGCGAATGTTCCATCCTGGATGTCCTTCAGGATAGACTTCATTCCTTCTCTGGACTCCTTAGTGATTACCTTAGGTCCGGAAATGTAGTCTCCATATTCAGCTGTGTTGGAGATGTTATCTCTCATCTTAGCGAAGCCCTGCTTATGGATGAGCTCGATGATCATCATCATCTCATGGATGCACTCGAAGTAAGCCATCTCAGGAGCGTAACCAGCCTCAACCAGTGTCTCCCATCCAGCCTTCATCAGTTCGCAAACACCGCCGCAGAGGACTGCCTGCTCACCGAAGAGGTCTGTCTCAGTCTCTTCCTTAAATGTAGTCTCGAGGATTCCGGCTCTAGCAGCGCCGAGAGCAGCTCCGTAAGCGAGAGCCTTCTCCTTAGCCTGACCTGTAGCATCCTGCTGAACAGCTACGAGGCAAGGAACTCCTCCACCCTGTGTGTACATCTCTCTAACGATGTCTCCAGGGCCCTTAGGAGCGATCATAGTTACATCGATATCCTCTGCCGGCTGGATCAGCTGGAAATGGATATTGAATCCATGAGCGAACATAAGCATGTCGCCTGAATGCAGATGGCTCGCAATATGCTCATTATAGATATCAGCCTGGAGTTCATCCGGTGTGAGGACCATAACTACGTCTCCGGCTTCCGCAGCATCATCTACAGACATAACTTCGAGACCGTAATCCTTAGCCTTCTGAACGCTCTTAGAACCTTCTCTCAGTCCAACTACTACATGGACTCCGCTGTCCTTAAGGTTCATAGCGTGCGCATGACCCTGAGCTCCGTAACCGATGATGGCTACTGTCTTTCCATCGAGGAGACTCATATCACAATCCTGAGCATAATACTTCTTTATCATTGTCTTATCTTCCTTCCCAATTAGACTTAAATATTGATATGTGTCGTTTTATATAATAAAACATCTTAGGTAATAAAGATGTTCTATTTGCAATACAAAGGTGATTGTTCTGTAAAAAAACCTTACTTAAACTTACGAGTGTTGCTTTCTATTCCGGTTACACCTGTTCTGCAGACTTCTGAGATATCGTAGTCCTTCAGGACGTCCATGAAGCCGTTTATCTTCTCCGGAGCTCCTGTTATCTCTATAATCAGACTGCTCTTAGACAGATCCACGATCTTAGCTCTATAGATATCAACGATCTCTTTAATCTCAGAAAGTTCGCTCTTCTCGTAGTTCACCTTAACCAGCAGGAGTTCACGGTACAGACTGTTCTCTCTGTTCAGGATGTATACTTCCTTAACGACTTCGAGCTTCTTAGTCTGTGTGATGATCTGATGGATGACCTGATCTGTTCCGTAGAACACGAGTGTGATCCTGGATAGGTTCGGGTCATTAGTCGGTGATACGGTAAGTGATTCGATGTTAAAGCCGCGTCTTCCAAACATGCTGACAACTCTGGTCAGTACGTTGGCTTCGTTCAGTACGAGGACGCTCACTATGGTTTTCTTCAGTGGTTTTATCATTTCAAGCGCCTCCCTTAATCTGTGATGATCTCGTCTACTGTCTTACCGCCAGGAATCATAGGAAGTACTCTCTCCTCCCTGTCTATCCTGCAGTCGATCCAGACAGGCCCATCTGCCTGAAGGGCTTTAGCAAAGGCGTCCCTGAACTCTTCGATGTTATCGGCTCTGTATCCGGTACCACCAAAGGCTTCTATCAGCTTTACGTAATCCGTCTTCCTCTCAGGTGTAGTATTGGAATAACGCTTACCATAGAATGCCGTCTGCCACTGGTAAACCATCCCGAGAACCTGGTTATTCATGATAACAGTGATGATCGGAAGGTTATTGCTTACAGCAGTGCATGCCTCATTCAGGTTCATGTGAAGAGAACCATCACTCGTGATGTGAACGACTGTATCATCAGGGTGGCTCATCTGAGTTCCGATAGCAGCTCCATAGCCGAATCCCATGGTCCCTAAGCCGCCACTGGTAATGAACTTATTCGGTTTCTTATGCTGAAGGTACTGCGCTGCCCACATCTGGTGCTGTCCTACGTCAGTAACGAAGAATGTATCATCGTCTACCATCTCACTGATAGCGGTCATAACATCCTTAGGATGCATCATATCCGGATTAGCTCTAACGACTCTATGATCCTTAGCCTTCCACGCTGAGGTCCTCTCATGCCATTCGTCATGATGAGCCTCATCAATCAGAGGCAGAGCGCGCTGCAGGAAGTTCTTAACATCTCCTACACAGCTGTAATCTACCTTAACGTTCTTATCTATTTCACTCTCGTCTATATCTACCTGGATGATCCTCGCCTGTTTAGCCCATCTCTTAGTATCCTGAGCTACCCTGTCGCTGAAACGTGAACCGAGAGCGATTACCAGGTCAGCCTGATTAATGGCTCTATTAGCTGCTACAGAGCCGTGCATACCTACCATTCCCAAGTTATGCTCATCATCATACCTTAAGATACCCGTAGCCATAAGAGTGTGAACAGCAGGCACATCAGCCTTCTCTACGAACTCCCTTACCTCTGCCGCTGCTCCGGAAGCGAGCGCTCCACCGCCGATATAAGCTACCGGCTTTACAGCGCTATTTATCATCTTCGCTATAGCCTTCACATCCTTCTCGGCTATGAGAGGGAGCGGCTTATATGGAAGCGGCGCCTTATGTTCGAATTCGAACTTAGCTGCAGTCACGTCCTTAGTAATGTCTACGAGAACCGGTCCCTTCCTTCCACTGTTAGCGATCTTAAAGGCATTTCTCAGCGCAGGTTCCAGATCCTCTATCCTGTTCACGAAAAAGTTATGCTTCGTTATCGGCATCGTAACGCCGGTAATACTGATCTCCTGGAACGCGTCCCTTCCGATAAGGGCGTCCGGCACGTTAGCGGTTATCGCGACGACCGGAATGCTGTCCATAAATGCCGTCGCTATGCCTGTTACCAGGTTCGTAGCTCCCGGTCCGCTCGTCGAGAAGACGACGCCGGTCTTACCTGTCGATCTGGCGTATCCGTCCGCGGCGTGCGCTGCTCCCTGTTCATGAGCAGTAAGCACGTGATGTATCTTATCGCTGTATTTATAAAGTTCATCATAAATATTCAGCGCTGTTCCGCCCGGATAGCCAAATACAGTATCAACACCATGGTCAAGCAGCACTTCCACTACTATCTGAGATCCTGTCAGCTCCATCCTGTAATTCCTCCTTAATATAACCGATGCCTCAAGCGCATCATAGTTACTATTATATGCGTAACCAATGCGTTGTCAACAATAAATTTGGTTATATACACAATATTCTTTATTCGAATTTGGTTTTTTCATCATATTACAGTGAGCTTAACGTGGATTTTACGTTGGCATTCCACAAAACGTTTTATCGCTTTATCATAGCAAAGAGAAGCCGTTTGATATACACTTATTTTCTTATAATTGTTTAATCCATAATAATAGTAGCTAAGATATTCGGTAAGAATCTTGGCTAACAACAACCATTACTCAAAGATAATGGTACGAATTGATATTTACAAAACTTTCTGTGAAATCATATTACAGATCTCCGCAACATCACAATCTGACATGAATTCAAAATGCACATTCCCTAAGCTATTAAACCACAACTCCAACTCACTATCAAAATCAAACACACCTGCTGTTTCCACAGAAAAAGCCTGAATCTTACTATATGGTAATGAGGTAAAATCTTTCTTCTTCCCAGTTATACCTTGTACGTTTATTGCGAATATTCTTTTATTAGTAAATACTACTCCATCTCTTACCGTCTGATACGAAGATATGATTGATTCCCCTGATACAAGCATTGGCGCTAATAATGTTTCATAATAATTATTTTTTACCGGGCTCAACTATGCAAAAGTAGCATTCTTAAAATCTATCATCATACACCCCTCATTATTTATTTAAGCAGCTCATCGATATCCGGAGCTTTTACTTCTATATATGGATCACCATTGGAGCTGCTAATTTCAATCTTAGCATTCCCCATCTTTGTCTTTCCGCCTGATTCAACATTATCAACAATAAAATCCGTTAATGCTCCGGCGTCTTTATCATCGAATTCCAGACGTTGGATGTTCATGAACGCATTAGTTGGATCTTCTCCGTTAAGCACAGTGATTTTAACTTTTCCAACTTCTCCAGAGTCCTTATTTGAGACGGCATAGAAATTGTAGTCAGATGTCTTACCTTCATATTTAATTATATTGCCTGACACCTTTCCTTTCGGTTTAGTGCTCAGCCCTGTAAATCCAGTCAATGACTCTACAATATCACCAGAATTCGAGCCACTTAAAAAATAAACTTTAGCTTCTTCTTTCGGTTTTTCAGCCTTGGAATTGCCACTATCCGACTTATTTTCACCGCAAGCGGCAAAGGTAAATACTATGGCTAGAATCAACGCTGAAACAATAGCTTTCTTTAACAAGTTTCTTCTCATAATGAATCATCTCCTTAACTAATAACATTCAAAACATAAGATTTATTTCTCCTCCTTAAGCGCTTCTAACACTTCTTCTTTCAGTCTATCTTCCTCCCTACGGCCTATAACGATATATTCAATTACCGAAATAGCTATTATTATCGCTGCCATGATGCCGATTGTGATCCAACCAGCCTTATTATCTAAGAAAAGCGAACCATGAAATACATTATTGAACAAGCTCTCTATCCATCCAACGCATATAAAATATGGCTTCAGCATACTTGGCTGCTCCGGGAAAATCATGTACGTATTCACGACCCATACGAATAATACAAGATTTATGATCCTCTGCTTCAGCATCAGCCAGAGGTCGTCGAAATCAGTCATCCAGTATCCCTCGAACTTAGCGTCCCTCTTCGCGCGTATATACCTGAAATTAGTTATTACCATAACTATTAGGCTCGCGGCTAAAGATATCCCTCCCAAGATTCCGCTCTGATAAGAAGCCATAACTAGTTCGAACACAACGAAAAATGGAAACAGTAAAAGCGCAAGCTTAAAAACATGAATACCTAATATCAATGTAGCCGTGTCATCATCTCTGTAGAACATAAAACCTATCCCCTCTCATAAATCGCGGCGCCAAGCGCCACATTCTCGAACGAGTGATCTCTTTTGTTGAATATAGTCTAACAAATCAAACCCTATATTTGGTCGCTTGAAAAGCGACACTTACGCAACGCGACACTTACATAGGGCGGCTTTGCTTCACGGTATGCTATATCGAATGACCATTAAGACCGTTACACAATAATGAACCTTTGTCCAAAAATGAACATCGCACATATTCTGTGTAATCAACTATTGCCGAGCCCGCCGTATAATACATCAACGAAAGGGGGTATTTTATGGATATTTCTACAACGATCAAGAAGTACGGAGTCGAGAAAGCCATCGACATGATGTACGCGGATCCCGATAAGAATCTTCCGAAGTTAATGGACTGGGCTGATAAATTCGCGGGGGAGGATTTTCCGCGTCAGAGGAAAGTCATCAGGGCTGTGCTTACAGACCCGTCACATCCATACTACCGCTTCGTGCGCCGGGCTATCCAGGACATCGATCCGAAGGTATTTAAGAAATTCGCGGTGAATTTCTTCATTAATTCGGCTCTTAAGGGTTGGCCGCGTGAGGAAGAGTGCCGGAAGAAGTACGACTGCAACATCCCTTGGGCGATTCTCATGGACCCTACCAGCGCCTGCAACCTGCACTGCACCGGCTGTTGGGCGGCTGAGTATGGAAACCAGCTGAATCTGTCCTTCGATGAGATAGATAGCATCATCCGTCAGGGGAAAGAACTTGGCGTCTATATGTATATCTACACCGGCGGAGAACCACTCGTCAGAAAGGATGACATAATCCGGATCTGCGAGAAGCATAATGACTGCATCTTCATGACGTTCACGAATGGCACGCTCATCGATGAGAAGTTCGCGGATGATGTGCTGCGTGTAGCGAATTTCTTCCCGGTCATTTCCTTAGAAGGATTCGAAGACGCCACGGACAGCAGGCGCGGCGCCGGAACATACCGAAAGGCGCTGGCGGCCATGGATTTTCTGCGTAAGAAGCGGCTGGTCTACGGCGTATCCTGCTGCTACACCAGTCAGAATTATGATTCCATCACATCCGACGAGTATCTGAACATGCTCATGGACATGGGTGTTGATTTCGTTTGGTATTTCCATTACATGCCTGTTGGAAACGACGCGGCGCCAGAGCTCCTGCCTACGCCGGAGCAAAGAGCCGGAGTCTACCGCCGTATACGTAAATTCCGCTCAGAGAACCCGCTGTTCTGCATGGACTTCCAGAATGACGCGGAGTTCGTAGGAGGCTGTATCGCCGGTGGCTATCGTTATCTGCATATTAATGCGAACGGCGACGTGGATCCTTGCGTGTTTATCCATTATTCGAACGCGAACATCCGGGACATGTCGCTCCTAGACGCGCTGCGCTCTCCTATAATGATGCAATACCATAGGAATCAGCCTTTTAACGATAATATGCTCCGTCCTTGCCCTATGCTGGAAAACCCGGAGCGCATCGTGAAGATGGTACAGGAATCAGGCGCGAAATCCACGGACCCTATCTCTCCGGAGCCTGTAGAGCACCTAGCAGGTAAGACAGTGCCATACGCGGAAAAATGGACGCCTGAAGCTGATGTATTATGGGCGGAGAATCGTGCCGCGCATGCCGCTAAGCTAGCCGAGGAGGCACAGGACGGTAAAAATATACCAAAGAGGTAAAACGCTGAGAAATACACTGAAAGTTCCGAATCAATAAGATATGTAGGAAACATTAACGGCGCGGACCGCTGACCTGTTAGAGCAGGCGGAGGATTCGCGTTATTTATTACAGACAATAGCTTTTTCCGCCGAATTCATCGCATTCTGATATCTATTCGGGCTTACATCCAAAGTCCCTTGCTACTACAAAAAAGAGCGCCCGAAAGCGCCCTTGATAGTCATTTATTATTTTAGTCCGAAAGCGAATCCTGTCATGGATATAGAGCCCAACTCGCTGTGGTCGTTGAAAACAAAAGGTTTCTCACCCTTTGCCGCACCGAGAATGTATATGAGCGGATCGAAGTGCTCAGGTGTAGGAACAGCATAGGAAGCGTGCTCCAGATCACGGTAATTCATGACCCCTGCATCGTCCCTCGCTTCGACCATGTCTATCGCCGCCTTATTAAACGCGGCAGTTTCAGGGCTGCCCGAAGGATTTCCCCAATCGACTCGGCGGAGGTTATGCACCACGCTTCCGCTGGCGAAGACCAGATAGCCCTCATCCCTCAGAGCAGCGAGCTTACCGCCTATCTCATACATTTTCTCTTCAGAAATAGTCCCGTCTACAGAAAGCTGAACTACAGGAATATCAGCGTTCGGGAACATATGAGCCAGGACAGTCCAACTGCCGTGATCTATGCCCCAGGAGTTATCGACAGAAACGTCATCACCAAGAAGATCCAGCACCCGGTCAGCCAGCCCCAAAGACCCTGCCACAGGGTACTTAAAATCATAAAGTTCCTGAGGAAATCCATACATATCGTAGACCTGCTTAGGCTCCACTGTCCGCTGCACGTAAGTCCCCCTCGTGTACCAATGGGCTGAGATCGCGAGTATGGCGCGCGGTTTCCCGAACTTCTCTATGACCTCGCCGCCTATCTTTCTCAAACCCCTAGTAACCTCTGTATCCTCCAAGGCCAGCATCGGGCTTCCATGGCCGCTGAATATGGCCGGCATTTTTTTCTCATTTTCCATATCTATCCTCCCCACCGCAAACTGTATAAATTCAACTACTTGATCTTTCACTATTTTGTAATATTTGTTATTACATATTTATTAATCATACTATAGCAAAGTGGATAAATATTGTCAATGACTCTATCCTCTTTTAATGGTATCCAGTAAACCCATCAACAGCCTAACATTTTTTGGAGTTCCTCCATGATTCGTACCACACACCTACAAGTATCCTCGAGTTCAATGTCAGATGCATAAGCGAAATCTTTTCTATAATCGTTCCACTGCTGCCTCATTATTTCGCTGTCGATAACCGTTTTCATAATATTCCGGTATTGATCAATCTTTTTAGCCGAACCCCTCTTTTCTGCGGTGGCTTTTAATGCACTTGCAAGCACACTTCTTTCGATATTTTTCCCCTGCAAATTGTATAGAATATAAATATCGTAGTAGTCACGCAGTCTGGTATTTTGGTCTCCACGAGTTATTACTGTTTCCAGTTTCTCTGCCAGAATCGTCGCTAAATTATATGCCATAACATTGATATAGCGATCTTCCATCATCAATTTATAACTGAATTCTATTTCACGTGGGGTAATTTTATCACCTGTAGTTATGTCCAGCTTTAATGGCACCGACATCGGTGGATAGTCTGCAGTCAGTGAGACTCTATATCCCGTATAGTCATCTCTTTCACGTATCTCCGCAATGTTTCTTAACGTAAAGGAAATATCATCATTAAGTTGGATGGATATGATATCCTCTATCATCCTACGTACTGTTTTTCCAGTTACAGGGTAGCCTTTTATGGTTGCATCTATATCCATGGTTGTCCTAGAATCGAGCCCCACCATAGACGCAATCAGGAATCCGCCTTTGATAATATAATTATCCCTATAAGCAGAAATTGAGACCCGTTCTAAAAAACGTTCAAGCATATAATTTTGAAGAACCAGCTGCGCTGAAATATGTTTTTCCTTTGCAATATTCTTTACAAGAGCCTTCAGTTGCATTGCGTTCTTCATAACAACACCTCTAGATAAGCCCGTAGCTTCTGCTCTACTTTAAGGGCTTTCCCGTATTCTGATAGTAAAGGAATGTCCTTCTCCTCCCATGTAGCGTACTGTTTGAATGCATCACTTACGATGCTTATATCCACATGATTTCGCGGTCGCAAAATATCACAGAGCGTACGCTCTGCATTATACGATGATACTATATTACGACTCGGTGTTATTATTTTACATATTCCCATGCTATAATAAGGCTCTTTTGAGCTGCTGCATCTAATACCTTCCGCTTTAGGGTTTGATAAATTATACGTACTAGGAAAAGTCATGTGAAATTCTGCCGGCGTTCTATCTGTCAGTTTTAATAAAAAAAGCGCGGTCTCCTGAGAATAAATTCCTCTTTTAAAGCGACCCTGCAAGTTAACGAATTCATCCTCCCAAGTCTCAGGAAGGATGTATATACCGCGCGCGGATCGTTCGAGTTTTCCCTTATCACAGAGATATTTTAAAATCCCACGTGAAATACCCGAATCAGATACCATAGAAGCGGTGACTACACCATTATTTTCCTTCGCCATTTCAATAATACTTTGTGTAACTTTCATAGAATCACCCCCCTTAATACAAATTCACTTTTATGCTTGTTACTATACGTAATTTAAGCGTAAATGTCAATTTTCATTCTTGATCAATTATGATTTTTTCATAAAACAAAAACAACACCCGAGTCTGCTCCCGGGTGTTGTCGTTTTTATGGTTCCCTCAATAGTTCAATTGTATTATCTGTTATTTTCCCAGCTTGATTTCCGTGATTTTCTTAACGCTTGCTCTATTTCCCTTCTTATTTCTATGGATAGTCACGATGTCGAACTCCGGCTCAGCGTCAGGAACTACCACTGTCATCCTGCAGAGAACCTGATAATTCATCCCGGACTTAACCTTCTTATATCCCATATAGCAGACAGGCTCGTAATCCGCTCCCAGCAGGTCTCTCGTGGCTTTAGCGAATGCTTTTCTCACCGTCTTATGCTTTTTAAGCGATGGGCTCCCCGTATTCACGCTATAGCCCTTAGCAAGGCGCTTCGTTTTCGTTATCCTTGCTTTACCATCGAGATTTTCGTAAACGTAGACGAGCTGGTATGTCGGCTTGGTCTTCGGAGCTGTCACCTGACCTCGGACTAAGAAGCAGTAATTCGTACCCGCTACGACCTGTGTGCCGATGAGCGCTACAGGTTTATATGTGTAGCCGTAGACCTTAGACGTAGCCTTAGAAAACGCCTTCTTAGCGTACTTATTCTTCTTAAGAGAAAGTGAGCCGCTGTTCGCTTCCCAGGCGCCTGTGTTTTCTTCCGTCATTTCTGCCGCCTCCGTATTAGCCTTCGCTGAGGCATTTTCTCCTGCCTTCGCTTCATCTACGGACGCGAATCCCGCGAGCACCATGCTCCCGGCCAATACCAAAGCTGCTGCCGATATGATCATGCTTTTCTTCATTATATATACCTCCCCACTTCCACGTTTAGCAAAGCATTTTCGTGTTTCTATATACTATACAGGCGAGGTTGCTTAAATGTTGCAAAGCAATCGCATTTTCACGTGATTTCACACACATGGGTTCTATTCTTTTCTAGTTTCGATCTCCCGAACGATCCTGTCGTATTCCTTTTCGTCCAGCCTATATTTTTTCATCACCAGGAAGAACGCGATCAATATGGCGCAGACAGGGATCAGGACCATGCCTGCTCGAAGCGCCAGATGCTGCCAGGACTGTACCGCTCCAAGGGCACTGTCCGCACTGACAAGCACTTCCTCTTTCGTCAAATTCCCCTTATTGACTTCAATCTCCATCCCGGAGATTTTCTGGCTGGTGACATAGATCCCGCTGAGTATGAGGATAAGTGTGGAGGCGCCCTGGTCCACGCCGCCGGCGAGCTTCACCGCAAAGGAACGGACAGCGGAGATGATACTATCATGTCTCTCGCGGAACCTGTACTCATCATATTCAATCGTATTGTTCACATAAACCAGCAGGACCAGATTGTCTATGCCCTGGAAGAAGAATATCAGAAAGCCGATGGCATTCAGAAGGATAACGTTCTTAGGCAGGAAATAACCATAGCCAAAGAAGCAGGCATAGCTTACGGTCAGCAGGATCGTTGAAATC
The DNA here is from genome assembly GCA_029009055.1 of Eubacteriales bacterium. GTDB lineage: Bacteria > Bacillota > Clostridia > Peptostreptococcales > Anaerovoracaceae > Aminicella. The sequence goes on from JAQXJR010000026.1 coordinate 17,090, forward strand.
TGAAGTAGCTTCTTCTTTGGCATAAATTTTGTCATCGTAGAAAAAAGCGCCTGGGAAACCAATGTGCCCAGCCCATACATGACTGTGTACCAGAAAACTAGGTTCCCGCCCTTCGAATAGCCATACTCCACATAAAAAAAGTTTACGCCGAAAAGCAGGAGCAGGTTCTGCCCGATGTTGAAAAAGAAGAAGGCGATTCCGGAGACCATCAGCTGATCATTCCGAAAGAAGATGCGGAACATCTTCTTAAGCGTTACTTTATCACTGTCATCCACCCTCGGTCGTTCCCTGACGCCAATCGCTGTCAGCGTCTGAAAAGCGATGAAGCAGAGCGCGACCACCAGCGCGACGATACGGTATGTCTGTACAGCGTTTCCCGCAACGATCGTCGGGACGATTCCCGCGACGGAAAACTGGCCGATACAGATAAAAACGGACATCAGTGTGACAAGCGTATCTCGCGTGCGCGCGTCGGACGAAAGCGCCGGAAGCAGCCCCCAATACGAAATATCGTTCATGGTATATGTCATGCCCCAGGCAAGATACATAAGTCCGTAAAATGCGACAAAAGCCCATCCGGTCGGCCGGATCGTGAACAGACAGATGATTACGATGGCATTCAGGATACTTCCCATAAGAATCCATGGTTTATATTTTCCCCATTTAAAATGTGTATTCTCAATGATCATGCCCATCAGCGGATCATTAATGGCATCCCATATCATACAGGCAACCATACAGCCGGATATAACGGCAAACTGCGATGTGGTGAGCTTTACTGTGTACTGCACATAGACGAGAAGGTACATGCTGACCAGAGCATAAGCTGCATCCCGTCCGGTCGCTCCAATGCAGTAAGACCATTTGGTTCTTCCATCAAGTTTCATTTACGTCCTCCTCTCAGCAGCTCCTTCACTGCTCTCAGATGATGTCCGTTCGCGTCTTCGATGAGCGCGCGGACCAGATCATCTCCTATCATCCGGTCACTCTGGATGGCTGCCGCGTCAATAGTTCCGTCGAGAATAAATTCTTCCATCATGCGTACTTCCGGATCATTATCCTTACCGGACGATGACATCTTCACGACTTCTCTGTGAACTATGCCGGCAACCAGTCTCGCAAGCAAAGATGCGCGACTCATCTCGCGGATCGTCGCTGTGCGGTCAAACTCGCCTTTGCCCCTGCGGCTGAAATCAGAGAATTCCCTTCCATACAGTTTTTGAAAATCCGCCCCGGAAAAAACAGGTCTTCTCTTTGCTCCGGGATAATAAGATGGATAACGTTCCCTGTCGCCCGCGCTTACGTTCTCTCCTTCTACATGAACGGATGCCCTGACGCGAATATCCTGCAGGCTCGCTCCGGCTTCAATGGCATACTCCCCTCCGCATGTAATGAAATCCCCTTTCTCCACAGACCATACCTGAAAAGACCTGTCATCCAGGGAAATCGTGATTTCTTTCTCCTCTCCCGGCTCCAGGAAGACTTTCTTAAAGCCACGAAGAGAACGCCGCTCTCTCAGGAAATCCCCCTCCGGGTTACGTACATAGATCTGGACGACCTCCGCCCCGGAGACCGTACCGGTATTCTTTATCTTCAGCTTGACAGTAGAAAGGTCCTTCACTTTCAAGCCGTCATATGAAAAACTCGTATAGCTAAGGCCGTAGCCAAAACAGAACTGTACCGGGACCTGGAATGTATCATAAAAGCGGTATCCAACGAAAATAGATTCCCGATACTCTATATCCCGGCTATCCGTTGAGAAAAAGCCGAAACATGGCGTATCCTCCAGGCGCAGCGGCCACGTTTCCGCCAGCTTTCCGGAAGGAGACACGCGTCCGGAAAGCAATTCCATGATCGCTTCATCCGCTGCCTCTCCCGGAAGTCCCATATAGAGAATTGATGCCATCTCATCCCGATAAGGAATAATGAAAGGAGATCCCCCGAAGGCGATGAAAATCACAGGCTTCCCTGTACTTAGGAGGTTTCGGATATCCTCTTTCTGCGTATCCGGAAGTTCCAGGCTTTCCCTGTCATACCCTTCTCCTTCGATCTCATCCGTGAGACCGCCGAAATACAGAAGCACGTCCGCTTCTTTCGGGTCTTCCACGACCTCATATTCTTTTCTCAACGCTGCCGGCATATCCGGGTCCCGCCGGATATTAATGTGGCTGCTTCCGCCTCCCTGGACGCGAAGTTTCCGGTAAAGCGGCCCTGACGCATAAATGACGGTTCCTTTTTTTATAGGTAGACTTCCATTATTTTTCAAAAGGACGGAGCCGCCGACCGCTGTTTGCTTTGCTACCTGATGCGTATCGATATCAGTTCTGATCTTTCGATTCTTATCATCCGGGAATGTATCTGTAATAAGCTTCTCAACTCTTGCAGCCGCCCGATCCAGGGCCCGACGCATGGATCCGTCCTTTTCTTCCCTGAGCGCTTTCTCCAGGCTCGGACGGTGAAATCCGATGCTATCAGGCATTTCAAGGTCCATCCCGGCACGAATGGATCCGGGTAGGTCTGTGCATGCGCCCCAGTCTGATACGACGAGTCCCTTAAAACCCCATCGATTCCTAAGAATATCCGTGAGAAGTTCTCTGTTCTGGCAGGAATAGACCCCATTCAGTCGGTTATAGGAAGCCATGACTGTACTTGGGCGCGCGTTTTTCACGATCATCTCAAATGCGCGGAGATAGATTTCATGCAGCGCTCTCTCGTCGATCTGGCTGTTCGAGCTCATACGGAAGCGTTCCTGACTGTTTCCGGCGAAATGCTTGAGCGATGTGCCTACCCCCCTGCTTTCCAAGCCTGCCACAAATGCCGTCCCTGTTATACCGGAAAGGAAAGGATCCTCAGAATAATACTCAAATGACCTTCCTCCCAGAGGGGAGCGCTTGATATTGACGCCCGGTCCCAGCAGTACTGAGACATCCTCTAGGATACATTCGTTCGCAAGCCCGTCCGCGACACGCCGAACCTGATCCGGATCCCAATTCTGCGCGATCGTGACCGCTGTAGGGTAGCAGGTCGCGATAATGCTGTCATTATTCGACACCGCGGAATCATCCTGCTTCCTAAGTCCATTCGGACCGTCACAGAGCATGATCTGTCGGCTGTTTCCCGCATGCCACATGCCCCGTCCAGTCACTATGGAAATCTTCTCCTCTTCCGTCATCCGTCTCACCTCATAATCGCGTATATTTTAGTGCCTCACTGAGGCTGTTTGGAATCCCACGCGGCCCATGGACCGCAAAGATGTTGATTAAAGTATATCAAACTTTCTTGATATTATCTGTTTTTTCTGATTTTTCTCTTTTATTTTTTATTTTTTTCGTTTTTCCCTAACTTCTTTTTCTTGAGTTTCAATATCCTGGGCCAAAGAAAGATCTCTAAGTTTTTCTTTTCATTTTTCCACATAAAAAACAGAGGCCCAAAATGGACCTCTGTTTTTTATAATGGAGATAGCGGTAGGCTGCTCCCAATCGCCCTTCGCCTCCCCGGCTCGTCCCCTTGGGCATCCCTCGCATGAGACCTGCATCCGCTCTGCCTCCCTTCCGTCGGCAATCGCGGTGCTAGGGCTTCAACGGGAATCTCACCCAGGGGTTCGATTCTTTTCCTCACATAAAAAGGTTCTTCACGGATTTCTGGGGGATAGCGAAAGCTGTCCTCCTGTTTTAGTTGTTTGCTGGTATTTGGGTTGTGCCGGTGCAGCCATAGTTTGTGAAGGAAGCTTACTATATTGATACCATCTCGAAAGCTGTTAGTCTG
>JAQXJR010000027.1 GCA_029009055.1 Eubacteriales bacterium
AACTGAACTACTTGGCCTCATATTGTCGTTGCTATTCTGACAAGAATATGGTGGGCGTTAGAGGGCTCGAACCTCTGACCTCCTGCTTGTAAGGCAGATGCTCTCCCAGCTGAGCTAAACGCCCGTGTCTCTTCCGTTCATGTTGATTTCATGCTCGGCACAGTTATTGATTATAACTTAGACCCGCCGTCGTGTCAAGAACTTTTTTTCATCGGTTCGAAATTAAACGATCTCATGACGGTAGTGGGCTTCATGTCTTATCCATGGAAGTCGTTCGCATTTCTGCCGACTCGATTACTATACCACCGTTCGTTAACGAACGCAACCTCTTTTTTACATTTTCCTGATTTTCTTTTCTAATAGTTAGTGTAAATGTTACTTTATCAGTAAAGACCGGGTTGCTTACAACTACTCCTCCACCAAAATCGACTCTCGATACAGTATTATACTCGCCATAGCCGCATGAACATCGCAATACTGCCACTTCTACCAATTCAGCCAGACCGGCGTCCTGTACCGCCTCTTCTGCCACGCCAGAATACGCTCTTACCAATCCCCCGACTCCGAGTTTTATGCCGCCGAAGTATCTGGTGACTACTATCGCCGCGTCTACTATATGCTTAGACTCGAGTATATTTAGCACAGGAGCTCCTGCAGATCCTCCCGGCTCCCCATCGTCTGATGACCATTTCTGTTCGCCATGCTTTCCGACAATGAAAGCAGGGACGTTATGTGTAGCGTCCCTGTACTCTTCCCTTATGGCGTCTATGAATTCTTCAGCCTCTTCCCTGGAATAAACGGGCATTGCGTGAGCTATGAACTTCGACTTCTCGATCACGATCTCACTCTCGCCCGCTTCTTTCAGTGTTATTATTTCTTCATTCTCTGACATATCGGCATTCTAAACCGTCGCTATCAAATAGATATAGCTTCCAGTTCCTCTCTGAGATATTGATTGGTTATTTTCATCCTCGTGCCCTTCATGCCTAAAGACCTCGTCTCTATGACTCCGGCGCTCTCCAACTTCTTCAGGGCATTTACGATAACAGACTTCGTAATGTCGAATTTATCCGCCACTCTGCCTGTGACCATGAGAATCTCGTCTCCATCAAATTCTCCGAACACTCTCATCACAGCGTTAAGCTCAGAATACGAAAGAGAATCTAATGCCATAACAACAACATTTCTCATCCTTATGTCGTTCTTTTCTTCTATAGCGTCTTCTCTGCTGACTTCGATACCAACTATAGCCGCGGCATATTCGCAAACTACGGTCGTTTCCTCATCGAACGAATCTTCCCTGGCAAATATCATAGTAGCTACGCGTTTTCCGCCGCTATGCACCGGGATGATGATCACATTCTTCTCATAGTCCGCGAATTTCTTCCCGAAAAGCTTCACCAGTTCGTTTGTTCCAAGGTTGACAGCAGTCTCTGCCATCTCCAGCATCTTATTATTAAAGGCATCCTCGAATACCTGCTCCTCTTCTTTTTCGATGACCACATTCTTATGGTAATCATCTCCAACTACAGAAGCGAGTATCTTCCCCTTCTTACTGATGACATAAACGTTCGATTTCAACATGTCACCTGTGACTTTACACAGGTCATCGAATGAGACATAGCCCTCATAGCTCTCAGAGAGCAGATCGTTCAGCTCCCTGATCATGGAGAGCAATTTAGTGTTGTTCTTTTTCTTAGCCATTTTACAAAATATACCTGTTCAAATCGTCGTGCCTGATAGTATCCTCGAATTTACCGCGTACGAACTCGCTGTCGATCACGATCTTACCATTCTCGTCAGGGTCCGGTATCTCATATGAAATATCTTCCAGAAGCTTCTCAAGAATAGTAGCAAGCCTCCTGGCTCCAATGTTCTCATTTTGCTCATTCATGAGGAAAGCCATATTAGCTATCTCATCTATAGAATCATCAGTAAATTCCAGATTTATTCCTTCTGTCGCGAGCAATGCCTGATGCTGTTTAGTTATAGCGTTCTGAGGCACCGTGAGGATCCTCTTAAAATCTTCTGTATCCAGGCTCTTAAGCTCAACTCTGATAGGGAATCTTCCCTGAAGTTCAGAAATAAGGTCTGTCGGCTTAGCGACCTGGAACGCTCCCGCTCCGATGAACAGGATATGGTCAGTCTTAACAGGACCATATTTCGTCTTAACTACTGTACCCTCAACGATCGGGAGGATATCTCTCTGAACGCCTTCCCTGGATACATCAGCGCCGGAAGTGTATCTTCCGCCTGAAGCTATCTTATCTATCTCATCGATGAAGACGATGCCATTCTGCTCAGCGTTTTCTATGGCCTCATCTGTGACCTGATCCATATCCAGAAGATTCTGAGCCTCCTGCTCAGTGAGGATCTTCTTCGCTTCCTTAACTGTTACACGACGCTTCTTAGTCTTCTTAGGCATCATATCGCCGAATATACTGCCAATAGCGATAGTAGCGCCCTGCTCACCCATATCGAGCTGGTTTCCCTTCTGAGGCGCTTCAACCTCTATCTCGACCATCTGATCGTCCAGGAGCCCATCCTTAAGCTGCTGACGTACCTGATCCTTAACGAGCTTATCGTCAGTGTTCTCCTTCGCTGGCTGCGCTTCTCCGCTGAGCTCCTGCTGAGTCGGATATCTTCCTGTTCTCATCATGAACTCTATAGGATTTTCCTGTTTATTTTCTTTCTTATGTTTTCCCGGGATCATAGCGTCTATGATTTTCTCTTCTGCCATGGTCTCAGCAATATCCTTCTTCTCTTCGACCTTAGCCATCTTAGTGATTCTGATAGAAGCTTCTACCAGATCCCTGATCATAGAGTCTACATCGCGTCCAACATAGCCGACCTCTGTAAACTTAGTGGCTTCCACTTTAACGAAAGGCGCCTTCATAAGTTTAGCGAGTCTCCTGGCTATTTCCGTTTTACCAACACCTGTAGGTCCCATCATAAGGATATTCTTCGGCGTTATTTCTTCTCTCATCTCATCAGAGAGGAGGCTTCTTCTATACCTGTTCCTGAGGGCTATAGCGACTGATTTCTTCGCCTCATCCTGGCCGATGATATACTTATCCAGTTCAGCGACTATTTCCTTAGGCGTCATGCTCTGAATCTTTCCTGCCATGTTCCATGCCCTCCTATAATGTCTCTACAGTGATATTATCGTTCGTATACACACAGATCGTAGAAGCGATCCTAACAGATTCACGAACGATCTCAGCCGCTGTCATATCTGTATTGTTATAAAGAGCGTTAGCCGCTGAATAAGCGTAATTGCCACCCGAACCGATGGCCACGAACTGCTGGTCCGGAGCTATGATTTCTCCGTTTCCGGATATCACCAGTATCTCATCCTTATCAGCTACGATCATGAGAGCTTCCAGATTCCTCATGCCGTTATCTGAACGCCACATCTGAGCGAGGTCCACAGCAGCTCTTCTGAGATTTCCTCTATGTTCCTCAAGTTTGGCTTCAAATTTCTCAGTCAGTGTAAACGCGTCAGCAACTGATCCCGCGAAACCAGTCAAAACAGAATCGTGGAATATCTTCTTCACCTTTACAGCGCCATTTTTCATAATGGCGGTCTTACCCATAGTTACCTGCCCATCACCACCGATGGCTACATCATTTTCTCCTCTTCTGCAGCAGCAAATCGTTGTCGCGTGAAATTCTATCATATACTCGCTACTCCTTTATTCCTTATAGTCGCATTCAGGATTAGAACACTGAAGCTCCGCATCTTTAGTCTTATGCTTTAGCAAAAGGCTTCCACATTTAGGGCACTTCTTATCGACCGGGCGGTACCAGAAAACAGTGCTGCACTCAGGATAGCCGCTGCATCCATAAAATATCCTGCCCCTTTTAGATTTCCTTTCAACTATATCTTTACCACAGTTCGGGCATTTTACCCCAACTTTCTTAACTATAGGTTTAGTATTCTTACATTCCGGATATCCGCTGCAGGCGAGGAAATCTCCGAAGCGACCTGTTTTTATGACCATAGGGCGGCCACAGATTTCACATACCTCATCTGTTGGTCTGTCTTCTATCTGGACCTTCTCTATAGCGTCATCAGCCACCTTAAGCTCCTTCTCGAAAGGACCATAAAAATCACTTATGACACCCTTCCAGTCATTACCGGTGAGTTCTATCTTATCTAGCTGATCCTCCATACCGGCAGTAAAGTTGACGTCGACGATATCCTTAAAATACTGCTTCATAAGGTTATCGACCGTTTCACCTAGCTCAGTCGGGAATAATGTCCTCTTCTCGCGCTTAACATATTTCCTGTCTGTCAGAGTATTCACTATCGGAGCGTAAGTACTCGGACGACCAATGTTTTTATCTTCGAGTTCCTTTATAAGACTAGCTTCTGTGAATCTAGCAGGCGGCTGAGTAAAGTTCTGTTCTCCTTCCAGAGAAGAAAGCTTAAGTTTCTCGCCTTCTTCGAGCTCAGGGAGTACAGTGTCGCTATCAGCCTTTGCTGGTTTATATACTTTCATGTATCCATCGAAAAGAAGTTTAGATCCGTTCGCTGACAATGTGTATTCACCATTATCTATCAGCACCCTCTCACCGCTGAACTTCGCGGAACTCATCTGAGAAGCCATAAATCTGTTCCATATGAGCCTGTAGAGCTTGAACTGATCTGATGTCAGATCGCCTTTTACTTCTTCCGGAGCCAGGTCTACGATACTCGGCCTGATCGCCTCATGGGCATCCTGGATATCTTTATTCTTACTATTAGAATAGAACTGGTTGCCGTAATACTTATCTCCATATTTATTTTCTATGAAATCCTTAGCCGCGCCTCTGGCTTCGGACGAGATCCTCACGGAATCGGTCCTCAGATACGTGATAAGACCGACAGTCCCATGTCCCTTAACTTCCACGCCTTCATAGAGCTGCTGAGCGACTCTCATGGTCCTGGAAGTCGTGAAGTTGAGGCGGATGGATGCTTCCTGCTGCATACTGCTCGTGGTAAACGGAGGGAATGGTTTCCTGCTGCGGTCCTTAGCCTTCACCTCCGAAACTGTAAAGTCGCCGCTTTTAAGGTCAGCCATGACCTTATCCTTCTCAGCCTCGTTATGTATTACGAACTTCTTTCCATTCTTATTTATAAGCTTGGCTGTGAAACCCTTTCCTTTATCGAAGCCAGCTATTATAGTCCAATATTCCTCAGGAACGAAATCCCTGATTTCCTGTTCCCTGGCGCATATTATCCTAAGGGCGGCAGACTGTACTCTGCCGGCAGAAAGGCCTCTTCTGACCTTCCTCCATAGAAGCGGGCTTATCTGATAGCCTACCAGTCTATCTAACACACGCCTCGCCTGCTGTGCATCCACGAGATTCTGGTTTATAGCCCTAGGGTGCTTCAAAGACTCTTTAACAGTATTCTTAGTTATCTCATTAAACTCGATACGGCATTTAGAATTAGGATCTATACCTAACAGATACGCTAAGTGCCATGAAATAGCTTCTCCCTCACGGTCCGGGTCGGTTGCGAGGTACACTTTCGACGCCTTCTTAGCCTCTGATTTCAGTTCCTTTATTAATTCACCCTTACCCCTTATGGCTATATAGTTAGGTTCGAAGTTATTCTCCACATCGATACCCAACTTACTCTTTGGCAGATCTCTGACGTGACCGACCGACGCTATGACCTTATAACTAGATCCCAGGTATTTACCTATGGTCTTGGCCTTAGACGGCGACTCCACTATCACGAGTTTCTTACCGGATGCTGATTTCGTCTTTCTGGCTTTAACAGTTCCCGCTGCCATTTTTCCTCCAAATATAATAAAATTGCCTTTAATTCACATCAATTGTTCATCAGAAAAAATAGTCTGACTATTCAAGGTTTTTAACACTTATTTTAAACGCCGTCAAGTGTTGATACAAAAACGCGTCCCATACCAGTCTGAACATACCCTTTGATTTCAAGCATCGTGATAAGGGCGTTCACATATTCCGGAGACATTCCGGTGTAAGCGCTGAGCTCTTCTGTTGTAAGCTCTCCATGGATTCTGACACTATCTATTATTTTTAACTCATCAGCCCCGAGATTCTTAAGCGCCTCCTTAGAAAGGCCCGAATCCAGACCTAGGTCCCTCACGAAATCTTCAATATTATATATGCCTGTCGCGCCGTCCTGTATTAGCTTATTGGAACCTGCGCAATTAGGATTCGTTATCTCTCCCGGGACAGCATAGACATCTCTTCCTTCTATAGCAGCGTCCTCAGCAGTGATAAGAGAACCTGCCATCGGCCGCTATTGATAGCGGTGTACGAAACGCAGATGGGGTAACGGAGACAGGGTTTCTAATAGGAAAAAACATATACGGGGGATACCCCTTTTGGTGTTTCGTTTCCGATTTACAATATTATTTATCTGGTACCTCAAACGCCTATATAATGTAAAAACATACAAAAATGGAAGGAATTAAGAATTGCTGACAATTCAGCGAAAAGAAGTGGATTCTTCTGCAGACTTGAGCAATAGATACCACACGAGTAAAGAAAACTCGAGCTATTGTAAAGGAGGCAGAAAGAAATGAATGACATCAACTATGAACTAATCGGGATGAGGGTGCGTGAGAAGCGACAAGAGATGCACTACTCTCAAGAGCAACTTGGCTGGGAAACTGGCATGAGCACGACCTACATTTCACACATCGAAGCTGGCAAGCGAAAGCCCAGCCTCGGAGCACTTATCAAGATCTCCAATGTGCTGGGCATCACCCTCGACGAATTATTGTCCGGTAATCAACTCCACAATCCAACAGACTACCAAACAGATATCGACGAGCTTATGATGGACTGCTCCCCAGAGGAGAAGCGGTTCATTTATGAAATGCTCCGTTCTTCAAAGGATATCCTCCGTAAGAACGGCTGGTCGCTATCACCAAAAGGAAGGGATGATAATGACTAAATCATAAAATCACCCGGAGCACCATTAACTACAGGCTGAAACCTTAGCGGCTGGTTAATGGTGCTCTTATTATAAAAACAATATGATAATCATAACACCAAAAGAAGGATAACGTCTATGAATGAAAATGAGAAGCACTTACCCCAGCAGGATAAGAAATTAAAGATCCGGGAGCGATACCGGGGAATCGATGAAAGCTCACTCGATGTGATCCCGGCAATCCCACAGGAGGATTTCTATAACGGAACAACCGAAAAGCGCGTCGCTGTATATGCCCGTGTTTCAACTGATGATCCGAGGCAGACTTCTTCCTACGAACTACAGAAGAATCACTATACTGATCTTGTCAACAGGCGGCCTGACTGGAAGCTTGTTGATATTTATGCGGATGAAGGCATCTCTGGCACATCCTTAAATCACAGAGATAGTTTTCTTAGAATGATTGAAGACTGTAACAACGACAAGATTGATCTCATCGTAACAAAGAGCGTATCCAGATTTGCAAGGAATATCATGGACTGCATCGGGTATGTTCGTCTGCTCAAAGGCAGAAAGCCTCCCATCGGAATCTTCTTCGAAACTGAAAACATATACACCCTTGATCCTAACAGCGAGATGAGCTTAGCCTTCATTGCTACTCTCGCGCAGGAAGAAAGCCACACGAAAAGCGAAATCATGAATGCGTCGATTGAGATGCGCTTTAAGCGTGGAATCTTTCTCACTCCTGCCCTGCTCGGCTATGATCTGGACGAGGACGGTAACCTCACCATCAACGAAGAGGAAGCCCAAACTGTCCGGCTGATCTTCTTTCTCTACCTGTACGGATACTCGACAAAGGGAATCGCTGAAATCCTAACAAAACTGGAAAGACGCACCAAGAAAGGCAATACGACCTGGTCTTCCGGCAGCATTCTGCAGATACTGCAAAATGAACGACATTGCGGCGATGTTCTGGCCAGAAAGACTTATACTCCAAATTACCTTGATCATAAATCCAAGAAGAATAAACAAGATCGGAACCAGTACAGACAACGCGACCACCACGAAAGCATTATAAGCCGGGATGATTTCATTGCCGTGCAAAGGCTCATTGCCAATGCCAAATATGGAAATAAGAGCATCCTCCCAGCCCTGCACGTGGTAAAAGACGGAACATTGAAAGGTTTTGTTTCCATCAACCCGAGGTGGGCTGGCTTTAAGCCAGAGGACTATTATGAGGCCTGCCAGAGTGCCTATGAGGATAGCATCATCCCAAACGATGATGAAAAAGAAATCGCTGTCAACAAAGGTGACTTTGATCTTCGCGGCTATGAGATCGCGCATGGTCAGTTCTTCGATACTCCCGACAGAAACACTGTAACAATCGCTATTGATGAGTTGAAATTCACCATCGCCACAATACGCAAATTTGGAGATACCAGGACAGTCGAATTACTAATCCATCCGGAAAAAAAGCTCTTTGCAGTCCGGCCAGTATCAAAAGAAGCCGTGAATGCTGTTACATGGGCAAAGACCTACGACGGAAAACTCGCATCCAAGCCTATCAGCGGCACGGCCTGTCTCCCCACCATCTTTAAGATGCTCGGTTGGAGAGATGAATGCAAATATCGCCTTCTTGGATCGCTCCGTAAAAAAGATGACGAGCAATACCTGATCTTTGATCTGAATGACACCGAAGTTCTCATACCAAAACACGTGATCGATCAGGCCGGAGAGCAAAACAGCAGCAATCCTGATCTAACACCCTTTACCGCACCAAACTCAAAGCAGATCCTTGCATACCCATCTGAATGGGGAGATTCCTTCGGAGATGCCTATTACGAGCACGTGCAGGAAAAGAAAGATCATGAATCAGACCTTGCCTCTTGGGATATCACAAAAGACAGCGAGCCATATAAGGATCTTGACATCAAGGTGACCGACCGAGAAACCATAAAAACCGAAATTGAAACTATGATTGAGCAGATGAAGGAGACCGTTACCGATGAGTGAAAATGAAACAAAAAGAAGAACTGCGGATATTGAAATCGTGGAAGATAACGATTTTAGCTATGAGGGCTTTCAAGTAGTCCGTGGAGAATTCTTCTCTCACATATACGAACCATCTTTTACGTTGAACCAAAATAAAATATCTGTAAATATGGCTTGCATACGCAAGCTGCCGGAAGTGGAATACGTTCAGGCTCTTGTAAACCCCGAGACAAAGAAGCTGGCGATCCGCCCCTGCAGAGAGGAAGAAAAGGACTCCTTCCGCTGGTGTTCTGCTGGCAAGAAGGTATCTCCCAAACAGGTCACTTGTAAAATATTCTTTGGCAAGATCTTTGCTCTGATGGGCTGGGATCCAAACCATCGGTATAAGCTGCTCGGAAAGCTCATCCGCTCCAATGGCGAGCTGCTCTTTACTTTTGATTTGGCAAATCCAGAGATCTACGAACGGAAAGTAAACGAGGATGGGAAGGTCAAAGCCTCTCGTACCCCGGTTTATCCGGAAGACTGGAAAAACCAATTCGGTCTGTCTGTCGAAGAACATCAGAGAAATCTGCAGGTCAATATCTTCGATGGCTACTCTATATTCGGCGTTAAAGAAAACCGAAAGGCTTCTGCTTCCGCACCTGATCGAAATGAAGAAAGTGAGGTAAGCGACCATGAACAATCAGACATCGCAACAGCCAGTACTCTGTATTGATTTGAAGAAGAACAGGATCCGTGTTCATAAGGTGACACTACACATGCTTGGCGATCCAGATTTTATCCAGCTTCTTGTAAACCCAAGCTCCGGCCTTCTTGCTATTAAGGGCACGATTCCGGAAGATCACCTTGGCCTTAAGGTGCACAAAGAGCTGCTTACCGACGGCAACTGCTACGAAATCCATTCTAAGGAGCTAATGAAAACACTCCAGAAAGTCCGCTCAGACTGGCAGAATAATCATTCGTATCGTATCTATGGTAAGTGCAATGAGAAATCCGGCATCGCCCTATTCGCTATGAAAGATATCGTACAAATGGAGGATGCACTTGCACATGATTGATCACATATGGAATCCACCGCATCTGGAAACAGACGAGGAATTCCTGTTATTAAAACAACCTTTATCAGACCGTGACTACAATGATCTTAAGCTGAGTCTTCTTTCCGACGGATGCCGGGATCATATCCTTGTTTGGCATGGAATCATTATAGACGGAAACAAACGATATAAAATTTGCATGGAGAAAAACATTCACTTTAGCATAAGGCACTCCATGTTTAAAAGCAAAGCCGAGGCAATCGTCTACATCTGCAAGGAAGAACTACAGAGAACCGACCTTGTAAATGAAATGCATAAATACCTGATTGGAAGGCTGTATCAGGCAGAACTTGAGTGGAAGGCTCAGCTATACACGAATTATAACAACCGGGATAATAGTAGCTCGCGTCCGTATATTCCCGGACGGATTTATCGCAAACAGGAGATATCACAGGAGATTGCCGATGAGCTCGAAATCTCACGCGGCACGGTATTAAAATACGAGATTTTTACGAAATGCATTGACAGCATCCGGGAAAAAGAGCCAGCCATCGCTGCTAAGATACTGTCCGGGAAACTGAAAATATCCCATGAGAATATCATTGAACTTGAACGTCTCCCTGCCCGGGATCTTCATGCGCTGAACAACACGCTATCTGAAAGCCGGATTGATCACATCACCTACTCGGATTTCAGGCATGAATTATTATGGAAAAGCGTCCCGGCTATGCCACAGCCTCGCACCCGGCAGCAGGAAGATGGCTCTCTTCCCATACGGCAAATGCCGGAATACGACCCCGACTCAGATCTGGCAAATCTGATCTATACCATCCCGACGTGGGTAAGCTCAATCCGACGTTCACAAAGAAACACCGACTTCACAAAGGCTACCCCGGCCGCGAAGGAAAAGGTCAGTGCCCAATTATCGTTACTGCAGAATGCAATTACAGAAATGGAACAATCAATAAAGGAGGCATCATGCAATGAGTGATTTGTCGATGAAGGATTTATCGCAGTTTGTCCCTCAAGTATACTTTGAGCAGATTCCAATCAAGAATCTTGTGTCCAATCAGGAATACCAGCGGCATCTGTCCATGCGGCATGTACAAAAGGCTGCTGCAAATTTTGATCTCTATCAGATCAACCCTGTCAAGGTAAGCAGGCGCGATGGAACCAACTATGTTTTTAACGGCCAGCACACCATTGAAATCGTCGC
>JAQXJR010000028.1 GCA_029009055.1 Eubacteriales bacterium
CGTCTCTCGCGTCATCGGTGCCATAAAGATTTATCAGCCTATCGTCTCTGATTCTTCTTATGCCCTCGTCATCGACTTCCGCTCCGATTATCGCGAGATAAGCGTCAGCGAACGCGTCCACATCGTTGCCTTTTTCTGAGAGAGTGTGGTTATACATCTCTACCAATCCGGCTACAGATTCGAAGAGGCCCATGCGCTCGTTATTTAGCTTCCACTCCATGCATGGAATGTATCCGTAAGGATTCTCCTTTGCTTCGAGGAATTTGCTACCCTCGAACGGCTGAATATACGACCTGGTCAGCACCTCTCCGAAAAGCTTGCCTGGTTCATCACTGTCCGCGCTGTGCCTTCCGTATCTGACAGCGAACAAAGCCCTACGCTTCATGGTGTCGTCATATACGACGAATATATCTTTAGGCGTAAGTTCTGACACCTTCGTTTTCGTATCCTCGTCCTGATAGATATATTCGAAGGCGTGTCCTTTACTTCGTAATTCAAAAACAGAAAAAGCCTCGAAACCGCTAAATTCAAGCGATTCCAAGGCTTTCTTTCTTGGTTGCGGGGGAAGGATTCGAACCAACGACCTCCGGGTTATGAGCCCGGCAAGCTACCAACTGCTCCACC
The DNA here is from genome assembly GCA_029009055.1 of Eubacteriales bacterium. GTDB lineage: Bacteria > Bacillota > Clostridia > Peptostreptococcales > Anaerovoracaceae > Aminicella. Next base: position 625 of record JAQXJR010000028.1, read on the forward strand.
CCGCGATGATGAACATTAAATTGTCAGTCCTTAAAGGATCTGCCGGAGACCGGGGTCGAACCGGTACGATCTTTGGGGATCCCAGGATTTTAAGTCCTGTGCGTCTGCCAATTCCGCCACTCCGGCATAAAAAAATTGGCTCCGAAGGTGGGGCTCGAACCCACAGCCTACCGGTTAACAGCCGGTTGCTCCACCATTGAGCTACTTCGGATCACCCTGTCTCAAAACCCTTTGTTTTTTGACAACATGGTTATTATAAAGGCTTTTATCAATTATGTCAACAACTTTTTAATTTTTTCTAAAATTAAGGTTATTCCGCATTCCCGAACGTTTTTCGGGAATGAGAGTAATTGAAAAAGGAAATTGCGCAAAGAAAATTATGAAAGTTTCTCAGAAACGTTCTTCTCCCTCTCTTCCTTATCCAGCTCGGCGTTCTGGTCCACGATTTTTATTTTATTCCTATACTTCTCGGCGTTAGCCTGGTCGCCGAACTCGCTATAGATAGCCGCGAGCTCCTTCATGACATCGACATTGCTCGGGGAATATTTAAGAGCTTCCTTAAAATCAGCGACAGCCTGGTCCATGTCCCCTGTCTCTTCGTCAGCCAGACCCAGGTAGTACCATAAAGGCCACCATGTGTTGAAACGCTCGTCGTCTCTGTATCTCCCGAGCTCAGCGAGTCCGCGTTCATACCTGCCGCTTATAACGTCATTACAGGCAGCCTCTATCTTCACCGGCTCCTCCAGCTTAGTAAGGATATCCGCGACCTCTTTCTTTGCTTCAGCGTCATCGGAAAGCTTCATGAACGTCTCGAAAGTCAGCTTGGACTTCATATATAAGCCCAGGTTCACATAAGCGAAACCGAGATAGTAGAATCCGCCGTCGAAATCCGGGAATTTAAGAGTAAGCTCTTCGAACAGACGCAGAGACTCGGCCTTGAAAGTACCTATGTAATCATCGCCCTGGCCGTTATCGTAGGCGTCCTTACAAGCCCTGGCATAGCAGAAAAGAGCGTCCCTGGAGTCCGGGTTTATGATGAGAGCGCCCCTGAAGAGAGCGCATGCTTCCTCGTGCTGCCCCTTCTCGGCGCAGTCAGCCCCTTCCCCTATGATCGGCTTCTCGAAATCCTTAGGGAATTTCTGCTTAATGAAGGCCAGATAGTTCTTCGCGTACTTAAATGTCGGGTCGCAGCCCATGACGAAAGCCATGTTCCGAGCTATGTTAAGCGAAGATATGGTGCCCCCGTTCAGATCAGCCTTCCTGAAAGGAACAGGCACTCCCCGCATGATCCTGCCGCTGTCCGTCCTCTTTAGATACTTATCCGACAGGCAGTCGAACACATAATCATCGAGGAGATGGGTGAGATACTGCCCTACTTTATCATTTTTTCCGCTAAAATCAGCCATTCTTGATTTCCTTACTCCTTATAAAAGCTTATTATAACAGGCGGAATATCTCGTCCTTCAGCATGCCGCTGTCCGCCATAGCCATCTTAAGTTTTTTCAGCATAGCGTCCCGGTCGTCAGGGAGGTTCCCCTTAAGCGACAGATAATTCGACGCATGGTTGCTCCTGAACACGCAAGGCTTCTGTGGCTTAGCGTTCTCGAGCAAAAGGTATGTCTCGGCCACGACCTCCTCCGGGCTCAACAGCTGGAACTCGCCATCCCTTATCTGCCTGGCGATCTCCGTTCTCTGGTCCACCATAAGTGTCAGAAGAGCCACATATGACGCGTTCATCTCGCTGATCATGGTCCCTGTCTTAACAGCGTGCTCCTTCCAACCCGCCTTCCCGGCGAGTCCGGATATAAAAGTAACCGACGCCATGAGCCCGCTGTCCTCTATCATATGGACAGCCTCTATTATCTCCTGACGGCTGGACCCCTTATTAATAGCCGCGAGCACCTGAGGATCGCCGGATTCGGCGCCCAGGTATACCATCCTCATCCCGTGCTCGTACAGTTCCCTAAGCTGCTCGGGCTTCTTAGCGAGCACGTCTATGGCGTTCCCGTATACGTTCACCCTCTCACACTCCGGGAAAAGCTCACTTATCTTATCCAGGATCGGTATGAGCCTGTCATTGGAAAGGCTCAGAGCGTCGCCGTCACAGAGGAATATCCTGCCGACAGATGGAAATCTCATCCTGGCGTCCTCCAGGTCTTCGAATATCTCTTCCTGCGGCCTCACCCGGTATTTCTTATCTATGAACATGCCGCAGAATGTGCATGTGTTATGCGAGCACCCGATCGTGACCTGGACCAGGAGGCTGTATGCCTCGCTAGGCGGTCTGTAGATAGTTCCTTCGTACCTCATTTATCGCCCTTTATCACCATTCGATATAGCAAAAAGTTCCGCCGCCTGGCCCGGAGGGGGTAAAGCGGGGAATCTTTGCTAAATAACTAAATTAAAATCTGCGGCCTACATTCTGTCCGGAGCCTTAACGCCCAGCAGGCCGAGTCCGTTCTTAATAGTGTTCTTAGCCGCGATGGTAAGCGCTACCTTAGCGACCTTCTCGTCCTCGTTATCTACCAGGATGTGTTCGTCGTGATAGAACTTATTATAAGCCTCAGCGACATTTATTATGTGCCTCGTTATGATGGATGGCTCGTACTTCTCAGCCGCGTCGAGAACGACCTGAGGGTAAGCGTATATGAGCTTAGTGAGCTCGTAAGCGCTGTCGGACGTGATGTAATCGAAGTTTATGGCTGAAGCGTCCTCGGCTTTCTTAGCCACGTCCTCTCCCGCCTTCTTAATAACGCTGGAGCATCTAGCGTGTGTGTACTGAACGTATGGGCCTGTCTCGCCATCGAAGTTCAGGACATGATCCCACTTGAACACGTAATCCTTTATCCTGTTATTGGAAAGTTCGTTGAACATAACGGCGCCGATGCCGACTTCAGCCGCTACCTTATCAACTTCTTCATCTGACAGGTCAGGATTCTTCTCGACTATGATCTCCCTGGTTTTATCTACGGCACGATTCAGCACGTCTTCCAGGAATACTACCCTGCCATTACGTGTGGACATAGTGCCGCTTTCCAGGCTGACCATGCCGAACGGAACGTGTACGCAGTCCTTAGACCAGTCGTAGCCCATGAGCTCGAGGATCTTAAACAGCTGCTTGAAATAGAGGTTCTGCTGGGAAGCTACTACGTAGATGTTCTTATAGAAATCGTAGTGCTTCTTTCTATATATAGCTGCCGTGATGTCTCTCGTAGCATAGAGGGATGATCCGTCGGACTTCGTGATGAGGGCTGTGCCCAGGTCGTAATCCTCCAGGTCCACGACATTCGCGCCCTGCGACTTCTTAAGGAGACCCTTTGCTCTGAGCTCATCTATGGAAGCCTGCATTTTATCGGAATAGAAGCTCTCGCCGTCTACCCAGTCGAAGTCGATGCCCAGCATGTCGTATACGCGCTGGAACTCCCTCAGAGACTCGGACCTGAACCACTGCCAAAGCTTATATTCTTCCTCGCTGCCGTTCTCCAGCTTCGTGAAGGCTTCGCGGGCCTTATCGTCCAGAGTCGGGTCTTTCTCGGCTTCCTTATGGAACTTCGTGTAGTAGCTGAGCAGGGTCTTTATCGGCTCCTTCTTAACGTCTTCCTCGTTTCCCCAGAACCTGTATGCCACGATCATCTTACCGAACTGTGTGCCGTAGTCACCTATGTGGTTCAGCCTCTCTACCTTATAGCCGACAGCGTCGTAGATCTTATAAATAGAGTTTCCGATGACCGTGCTCCTGATGTGGCCGATATGGAACGGCTTAGCGATGTTAGGAGATGAGTACTCTACTATTACTGTCTTTCCGCCGCCGAAATCGCTCCTGCCGAATGAGTCGCCTTCGAGAGCGGCTGTCAGGGTCGTCTTCGTCAGATTAGCCCTGGAAACGAACATGTTCACATAGGCGTTCACCGGCTCTACCTTCTCGAAAAGCTCAGAATCCTGGAGCTTACCTGCTATGTCCTGAGCTATGAGATTCGGCGCCTTCCTGAACACCTTAGCCAGCCTGAAGCAAGGGAAAGCGTAGTCGCCCATGGTCTTATCCTTCGGCAGCTCTATGAGGTTCTCGATGTCGTCCGCCGCCAGGCCTTCCGCCGCGCCCTCTATGGCGAGGGCGATCTGTTTCTTAATATCTTCCATATACCAGTCCTTTTCTATACACTAATAGCCGGCCACGCCGACCCTAATAAACTTTTTTACCTAGCAAAGCCATCCCGCGGCTGAACGCTCCCGCGCCCTGCCCCCGGATTTTCTTTGCTCGAGACTTATGATGTCACTTCGCGTCGGCGGGAAAATCCCCAGACTCAACGAGATTCTTCTCAGTCAAGACCTCGATCCCCCTGGCCTTAAGCAGCTCTGTGAAGCAGCCATCTCCCGGCACTTTATTACCGGTAAAGCTGCCGTCATAAATCATGCCTGACCCACAGGACGGGCTGTTCGCCTTAAGGATAGCGCCCTCTATAGGCTCGCCACTCCGTTCAGATTCTTCCAAAACTTTCTTAAGAGAAAGCTCAGCTCCGCGCCGGAAATACTCAGTCACGTCCAAGCCTTCTTTATTCACTATCCGGTCTCCCTGCCTCTCAGCAGGAGGTCTCGGCCTCTCAAGCCCGCCGGCAGTCTCCGGGCAGACCACGACGTGAGAATGCGTCTCCGCGAACCTTATGACAGCCTCGTTTCTGTTATTCCCGCCGTTATATTTACAATCCATGCCCAGCAGGCAGGCGCTAATGATAAACATTACTTCTTCAGCGTCACTATGGTAACGCCTTCACCACCTTCATTATATGCTCCCGGCCTGATAGAATCCACGTGCTTATTCTTCAATAAAGCCTTTCTGATGCCGCTTTTAAGTATTCCTTCGCCTCTGCCGTGTATTATGGTCACCTCATGCATGCCGGCTATGTAAGCGTCATCTATGTATTTTTCGACATCCGTCTGGGCGTCGAACAGGTTCTGCCCCCTCACATCCGTAGAAGCTGAGACCGATAAGGCCTTAGACCTGGCTATGTTTATGGACGCTTTCCGCATCTCGTTCCTCCTGGCCAGGCTCTTCTTAGAACCGTCTGTTACGACCGCTATATCCTTAGCCTTAAGCGTCATCTTGACCGCTCCGACCTGGACCAGGATACTGCCGGCGTCTTTCACGTTCAGTATTACGCCGTTCTGCCCCAGACTCAGCACTTTTACAGTATCACCTGCCTTCAAGGCTCTCACGTCCACAGGCTCGCTGTTTATGTGCCTTACCAGGTGCTCCTGGTATTTCTCAGACTTCTCGTTAAGCTTCCTGTTCTGTTCCTCGAATGCCTTATTCCGCTCGGCGACAGTCATGCCGTTAGAAATGCCCCTCAGGCTCTTCCTGACTTCATCAGCTGTCTCCTTAGCGTCGCGGATAATATCTCTAGCCTGGCGTCTAGCTTCAGCCAGGATCTTCTCCTTATTCTTAGAGAGGTCCTCTGACTCCCGGCTCACCTTCTCGTGCTGCTCGCGGATATCAGCCGCCATCTTAGCGGCTTCCCGCCTGTCCTGTTCAGCCCTGTGCCTGTCGTTATCTATCTTAGTTATGACATCCTCGAACTTCATGTCGTCGTTCTCTATGATGTCCTTAGCCCTCTGAGTTATGACGCGCGGCAGGCCCAGCTTCCTCGATATGTCGAAAGCGTTGGACTTACCCGGCACACCGACCAGCAGATGATACGTAGGCGAAAGCGTCTTAACGTCGAACTCCATGCAGGCGTTCTCCACTCCAGGCGTCGAAAGCGCGTATTTCTTTATCTCGTTATAATGCGTAGTCGCTACCGTATATGATCCCAGTTCGTACAGCCTCTCCAATATGGCTATAGCCAGGGCAGCTCCCTCTGTCGGGTCCGTTCCCGCTCCCAGCTCATCCACCAGCACCAAGGTGTTGCTTCCGGCGTGGTTGGTTATGAAGACTATGTTCTTCATGTGCGATGAGAATGTGGACAGGCTCTGCTCTATGCTCTGCTCATCCCCAATATCGGCGAAAACGTCATCGTAGACCGGGATCCTGGACCCCTCTGCCGCCGGTATGTGAAGGCCGCTTAAAGCCATGAGCGTAAGCAGGCCTATGGTCTTAAGCGTAACTGTCTTACCGCCTGTGTTCGGCCCGGTTATGACCAGGGTCCTGAATTCCTCCCCCAGTGTCACGGAAACCGGCACAGCTTTCTCCTTATCGAGCAAAGGGTGTCTGGCTGATTTCAGCTCCAGCTGTCCGTCTTCACCGAGCTCAGGCTCTGATCCACCCATGGAAAGGGATAGTTTACCCTTTGCCATAATAAAATCGAGCTGGGTAAGGAGCTTCTGGTCGTTTATGATCTCGTCGTGATGCTCCCCGACTCTGTCGGACAGGGCCTGAAGTATCCTGGCGACTTCTGTCTCCTCGGCCAGTTCCAACTCTTTCAGCCTGTTATTCATGTCCACTATGACCTGAGGCTCTATGAAGAGAGTCGAACCTCCTTTAGACTGGTCGTGGACTATGCCCGGCACGCTGGAACGGTGCTCAGCCTTAACAGGGATGACGTAGCGGCCGTCTCTAATGGTCACTATGGAATCCTGCAGGTATGTGTTCTTACCGGAGACCATCTTCGTGAGCTTGTTCCTGATGGCGTCGTTCTGCGATACTATCTCCCGCCTCAGCCTTCTGAGTTCAGGGGAAGCGTTATCTGATATCTCGTCTTCGGAGATTATGCACCTGTCTATGTCAGCAACCAGCTCACGGCAAGGCACTAGAAGATCTGTGAGTTCCTTAATGATTTTAGTCTCAGGAACGTCTGTTTCCATGAAATTCCGGACAGATCCCGCGGCAAACAGATTATATCTTATCTGCAGCAGCTGCTTAGGATATAGGGACAGGCCCTTCCTGGCAGCCTTAACATCCCTGGAGACGTTGTATATGCCGCCTGATGGAAGTGGTCCTTTATGAACAATAAGGTCAACCGCTTCCGTGGTCGACCTTAAATCATCTCTTATATCCCTTATCTCGCTTCCGGGTCTCAGCCTCTCAGCCATGGCGCGGGACATATCACAGCCGCACTCTTTAATGAGCAGGCCGATTATTTTATTGTATTCTAATACTTCTAAAGCTTTCTTATTCATTTCACCTCATGCGAGCCGCGGGCGCCGGATCTCCTGGGGCCCGGCCCGCGCGGAACTTACGGGTAAGTGACGAGAGCTTTACTGCTCCTTATTCTTCTTATCGAGTTCGCTCTTCAGTTGAATGTTCTCCATCTGCAGGTCGAATATAGAGTTCTCGTACTCTGTGCACTTCTTCTCGAGCTCGCTGTACTTAGCCGTCTGCTCCTGGATCTTACTCGTCATCTCGTCTATCTGTGACTTATCCTTAGTGCTGTCTGACTGGAACTCCTCGAGATTCTTAAGATATCTCTTAGAATCAGCCTCGAGCTGAGCGTTAGCTGTTTTAAGCTGCTCTATCTGATCCATGGCGTCGAAATACTCGTCTGTGATGTTAACAGCTGTAAGAACAGCGATGACGCCTGTTCCCCTCTTATCTGTGACGCGGGCGATAAGGTGCATCTTATTATCTACGTATTCAGCGACACGCTCTATCTCTTCCTTATCATCGTCGCCTGAAATGAGGTATTCCTGACCGAAAATTTTAACCTTTACACTGTCGTCCATGAAATTCACCTTTTTTCTATTAAAATTACTGCGATTTATCGAAAATTAATCTCTGAGTATAGCGTCGAACCTGTCCTTAACCATAGCTGTGACTTCAGCCTGGACAGCGTCTATCTCATCAACCGTGAGTGTCCTGTCATCCGCCCTGTATGTGAGCGTGAACGCTATGCTCTTCTTTCCAGGAGGGATAGGAAGTCCCCTGTAAACGTCGAAAAGCTGGACGTCTCTAAGTATATCTGACTCCACTTCTGAAATAGCGTCCTTAACTGTTCCTACCTCGAGATCCTCGTCTACTATGACCGCCAGGTCTCTCGTGGAAGCAGGGTACTTAGGAGGTTTCTGGTACTCAACTTCTCTATTGGCGTTAGCGATAATGGTATCGAAGAAGAGCTCTGCTGCGTAAGCTCTGCCATCTATGCCATAACCCTTCGCTATATCAGGATGTACCTCACCCATGATACCGATCTCGTAAGGCTGTCCCTCAGCCGTCTTAGCGATGATCCTAGCGCATCTTCCCGGATGGAACGTTCCATACTCTGATTCTGCCCTAAACTTAATATCTCTGATGCCGAATCTGTCGAGCAGCGTTTCTATGATCCCCTTAAGTGTATAGAAGTCCTCGCCCTCGCCGTATGAGCCGAGTGAAAGGTTCTTAGTCTCTACAGGAAGCTTAGCGTCCTTATCTATGTTATTAGCAAAGACAGTTCCGATCTCATATCCTCTGAAGAAATCGTTTCCACGGTTATAGTTCAAAGCCATGGTCTGGAGCATAGCCGGTAGGAGCATGGTCCTTAACGCTGATGTATCTTCACCCATAGGGTTCGTTATCTTAACGAAGTCTCTCTCTATAGTGTCCTTAGGCACTCCCGCCTGATCCAGATCCTTATCGCTGGAGAATGAGTATGTCTGTATCTCATCGCATCCCATGCCTGAAAGCAGGTCTCTGGCGAACTGGCGGAGGTCCCAAGCAGGATCTTCTATAGCTGAGGATCCAACGTCAGGAAGTGACATAGGCAGGTTATCATAACCGTACATCCTGGCTACTTCCTCTACGTAATCGACTTCTTCCAGCAGGTCCTGTCTTACGCTAGGAGGAGTAACAATCATTTCGTCTCCTTCTCCCTCTACCTTCATTTCCAGGGATTCCAGGTATTTAACCATCTGCTCCCTAGGAATGTCTGTCCCCAGGACCTTATTTATCCTGCTTACTCTGGCAGTTACTGTCGGAGCAGTCTCAGGGTTCTTATATACGTCTACAGCTCCTTCGAGAACTGTTCCGGCGCCCAGATCCTGTACGAGTCTGCAGAATCTGTCAGCTGCTTCATGGCAGAGGTTAGGGTCTATGCCCTTCTCATATCTTCCGGAAGCCTCTGTTCTGAGGTTCAGTTTCTTAGAAGTCTTTCTGATGTTAGAACCTACGAAGCTTGCGGCTTCCAGAACTACAGTATCCGTGTCGTCCACGATCTCTGAGTTAAGGCCGCCCATTACTCCCGCGAGAGCTACAGGACCGTTCTCATCGTTTATAGTCAGCATAGTGTCGTCCAGCTCACGCTCTGTTCCGTCCAGAGTCACGAACTTAGTTCCGTTCTCCGCTGTCTTAACTATGATGTGCTTTCCGCTCAGATGTCTGATGTCGAAAGCGTGGAGCGGCTGACCGTACTCGAGCATAACGAAGTTAGTGAGATCTACTATATTATTTATAGGCCTCATGCCTGCTGCCATCAGTCTCTTCTGCAGCCACCAAGGCGACTGCTCTATCTTAACGTTCTTAATGACACGGGCCGTGTATCTCTTACAAAGGTCGGATTCCACGTCCACCTTAATGATGTCCTCAGCCTTCTCGTCTGCCTTCTCGCACTCTGTAGCAGGGTACTTAAGCTCGTGGCCGAATACGGCTGAAGCCTCTCTGGCCATACCGAGCATGGACAGACAGTCAGGTCTGTTAGGCGTGATCTCGAAATCTACCACTGTATCCTTAAGTCCCAGCACTTCATCGAGAGGCTGACCGAGCTTATCGTCTAAGTTACCCGGCAGGAGCCAGATGCCATCCTTAGAGATCATAGGAGCGACCTTATCCTCAACTCCCAGCTCCTGTGGACCGCAAAGCATTCCTTCGCTCATCACTCCGCGCAGCTTACCCTTAGTGATCTTAACTCCGCCTTCTACCTTAGGCTGACCGTGAAGAGGTCCAGGGATATGGCTGTTATGAGTAGCTACAGGAACGTAATCTCCGACATGGATATTATCAGCTCCTGTAACGATCTGCAGCGGCTCTTCCGCGCCGACATTTATCTTACAAACGACGAGTTTATCTGCGTCAGGGTGTTTCTCTATAGCGTCTATTCTTCCGATAACAACGCCGGTCATGCCTGTACCGATCTCTTCAGCAGTCTCAATATTAGATCCGGACATGATCATCCTGTCACAAAATTCTTTATCTGACACGTCTATATCGACATAGTCTTTCAACCATCCTATCGATACCAGCATTGTTCCTCCTATTTAAATTGATCGATGAATCTTACGTCGTTCTCGTAGAGAAGTCTGATATCATCGATTCCATACTTCAACATAGCTATTCTTTCTACACCCATTCCTACAGCGAAGCCTGTGTACTTCTCTGTATCGATGCCGCCGTTCCTGTGTACGCGCGGATGAGTCATGCCGCAGCCGAGGATCTCTATCCAACCGCTGCCCTTGCATACGTTACAGCCCTTACCGCCGCACTTAAAGCAGGACACGTCCATCTCAGCACTAGGCTCTGTGAATGGGAAGTGGTGAGGACGGAACTTAGTCTTAGTTTCCGGCCCGAACATCTTCTTAGCCATGAGGTCCAGAGAACCCTTAAGGTCTGCCATAGTGATGTCCTCTCCTACTACCATCATCTCTATCTGATGGAATGTAGCGGAGTGAGTCGCGTCCGGTGTGTCGCATCTAAAGCATCTGCCCGGGCTCACGATCTTATACGGGAGCTCCAGCTCTTCCTCAGCCCTTACTTCGCAGGCTGATGTGTGCGGTCTCAATACCACATCGTCAGAAATGTAGAATGTATCTGTCTTATCTCTCGCCGGATGATCTTCCGGAGCGTTAAGACCATCGAATGTGTAGAATGTCGTATCCACTTCCGGAGACTCATAAACTGAATATCCCATGGAACGGAAGATATCTACTATCTCGTTAATAGTCTGTGTTATAGGATGCTGAACGCCGTACCTTACCAGCTTACCCGGCTCAGTCACGTCTATCTTCTCAGCTTCGAGTTTCTTCTGCTTAGCGGCAGCTTCTATCTCTTCCTTCTTCTCAGCGAGCAGAGCCGCGAACTCGTTCTTTGCTTGGTTAGCAGCCTTACCGAATTCCTTCCTCTCCTCCGGAGCCATCTTACCCATGCCCTTTAAGAGCTGAGTGATCTGACCCTTCTTACCGAGTATTTTTACTCTCAGTTCCTCAGCGTCCTGGTCCGAGGAGACCTTCTTCAATGATTCTTTCGCGTCGGCTATTACTTCCGACAGCCTATTGTCCTGCATAAATATACCCCTGAAAATCAGCTAGTTAAAACGAACAGGCGGCTTAATGGCCCCGCCTAACCCTTTCGAACATTAAAATCGCGGCTGCTGCCGCTGCGTTAAGAGATTCCAGATGCCCCGCCATAGGTATATTCACCCTTATGTCAGCAGCTTCCAGCATTTCAGCCGAACACCCGTTACCTTCATTACCGATCACTATAGCGGCGTCTTCGGCGAGAGGAGCCTCGAAATAAGGCGTACCCTTTCTGACATCTGTCACCGCGAGCTTCTTACCGCGTTCCTTAACTATATTCACGGCTTCCTCGGTATTTTCAGCCTCGTAGAGCTTCATCCTGAATAGAGATCCGGCAGCCGCCCTCACAGTTTTAGGAGCGAATGGATCCGCTGTCCCCTTAACGTATATGACAGCGTCGAAGCCGGCTCCTTCAGACAGCCTGATGACAGTCCCTACATTACCCGGATCCTGCAGCCTCTCTAAGATCACTACATTACCGCCGGGCTTTATGGCGGACATTATCCCATCCCGAGAGTAGGATGTTTTCTCAGCCACCGCTATTATTCCCTGGCTGTTTTCTGTAGAGGATATAGAATCGAAAAGCTTCTTATCCATAATGAGCGGTCTATATTCTGAAAATTCCTCCTCGAAAGGCGAACCTTCTCTCAGAATGAGTGCATGCACCCTTCTTCCCTGGCTCATAGCCTCGCGTACCAGGTTCTCTCCCTCTATAGTGAAACAGTTCTCCTGATCCCTGTACTTCTTCATGGAAAGGCGCTTCACGTCCTTATAGACCTTATTATCTTTAGATGTAATCATCGACTTACCCACGACAGAGACGCCTAAGAACAAAAATACCGCAAAAAGCCGGCTTAACTAAAAACCGGCTTTCAATTACGCGAATATAAACTATTTATTTAGGAACGAAGGAATAACGAATTTAGAATCAGCGTCGTCCTCAGCCTTCTTATCCTTAAACAGGTCGCTGACTGTGACTTCTCTGCCTTCCAGTCCGTTCTCAGTTACTACTTTCTGTCCGGATGCCGCAGGCTGTGAATCTACCGGCTTCTTAGATCCATCCTCAAAGCCTGTCGCGATGACCGTGATAGCGATCTCGTCCTTCATCTCTTCCTTAATGGAAGCTCCGAAGATAAGGATCGCGTCGTCAGAAGCTTCTTCTTCTACGCTGCTGGCGATCTCACTTACCTCTACCATTCCGAGGTCATAGCCGCCGGCTATGTAAAGCAGGATAGCCTTAGCTCCAGCGATCTTAGTCTCGAGCAGCGGGCTCTCTACAGCAGCGTGTACAGCGTCCTTAGCGCGGTTCTCGCCGGATCCGTGTCCTACGCCCATGTGAGCGATGCCGCGGTCTGTCATGACTGATCTTACGTCCGCGAAGTCTACGTTAATGAGGGCAGAATCAGAGATCAGGTCTGAGATACCCTGAACACCCTGTCTGAGGACATCATCAGCCATAGCGAATGCTTCAACGAGGGAAGTGTTCTTCTCGCAGTTCTCCAGAAGCTTATCGTTAGGAACTACGACCAGAGAGTCTACATATTCCTTCAGGAATTCTATTCCCTGCTCTGCCTGAGCTGTTCTCTTCTTACCTTCGAATGTGAATGGCTTAGTTACGACGCCTACAGTCAGGATACCCATATCCTTAGCTGCCTTAGCGATAACAGGAGCCGCTCCTGTACCTGTTCCACCACCCATACCGGCAGTGATGAAGATCATATCACTTCCGTCTATAAGCTCTACGATGCTGTCGAGTGTCTCCTCAGCGGACTTCTGTCCGATCTCAGGGTTACCACCTGCTCCGAGTCCTCTCGTCAGTTTCTCACCGATCTGTATCTTAGTTTCCGCATTACATTTTTTCAAAGCCTGCTTATCTGTATTAACGGCTATGTACTCAACGCCCTGCAGATTAGCCTCCAACATTCTATTTACAGCATTGCATCCGCCGCCGCCAACGCCAATTACCTTCAGTACGGCAGAAGTATCCTGTTCAGTTTCGAATTGCAGCATGAACATTTCCTCCTTGTTCCAATAATATATTTATAAGTTTACCATAGAAATCTACCAATTGCATTATTTTTTTTACCATAAATTAATTCTTTACTTAAGTAAAATCAAATATCCGGCGAGAATGATATGTTATCTTCGCTCGTTATGGTGATGGTGCCCCTCTGTGTCTTCTCGGAGAGTAGCTTCGCGACCACCTTTTGCAGGCTGCCGGCCTCTAGCGCGCCGTTTATCTCGCTGTATGTCCCATTCACCATCAGGCTGTCCGTTATGTACGCCTTATAGTAGACGTCGCTGGCGTCGATCTTCTTAAAGTAAAAATCCCCGGCTCTCATGCTCTTAAGCAGGTTCATGATCCGGCCGAACTTCTTCTCGTCGTTCACGCCTATGCGCTTCCCCTGAGCCATGCTCGTGATCTTCAGGCCCTCGACCAGAGTCACATGAGGGTCTTCTTTGCTGGTCCGAAGCACGCTGCCCTTAGAATCGAGTACTATGTAGCTTCCGCCGTAGACTAATGCCGCCAGCTGATCTCTCTCTCCGACCTTTATCACCAGTGTGCCCGGGAGTTTCACGCCGAGCTTTACGGACGTGAAGTACGAGTTTTTCTTCAACCGGTCTCTGATGTCAGAAGCAAAGAATTCCCGGAATATGTTGACGCCTGTCTTCGCCTGCGCCATGGTTATGATCTCGTTATCCGTGTAATAGTAATTGCCTTCGACATCTATCTTCGTTACAGCAAAGAAATCTGACGACAGGAACAGGCCCAGGCCTATCACTATGGCAGCCACTATCAAAGCCCTGAGGATGTAGTTTTTCTTAACGTATTTACCCCGCTCCCTGTCGACGTCGCGGAAGCCGGCTTTACTCAGCTTATCGCGCCATGTCTCAGGCTCGCCGGAATCAGAGCTGTCATCACTCTCTCCGCCACCCTCATCCGAGTTTTCTGTGTCACTTCCCGCTTCAGCGGCGTTCTGGCGCTCATAGTACTCATCTATGAAGCTTTGCTCGTCTTCAGATATCCCCTGCTGATCGTACCCTGCCTCGTCACCTTCTGCCGAACTGACGTCAACATCAGGGCCCTGATATGAGCCGGAGTCGTCTATGTCACCGGTACCGTCAGCGCAATAAGGCTCTTCGTGCTGCTTGTCCGCTTCCGGTACGGTCTCAGGCTCGTCCTTAAACAGCTTGCCGCCGTTTTCTGTCCAACCCGTGAAGCCTCGGTAACCATCACCAGGCATGTAGAATTTATTTTTAAGTCCGTTTATCTTCATTTCTTTCGTTCATTCAGGTTAGCCCTGATGATGCTGTAGATCCTGTCTGTCGTGTCACGCGGCGAACTATCGCGGGCTCCCTGTTCCATCCTAGCCAGTTTATCAGGGTCATCTTTAAGAACAGAGAGCTCTTTTATGAGCCTATCAGGTGTCATGTCCTTCTCTTCTATGAGGACAGCCCCGCCGTTATCCGCTACTGCCTTAGCGTTATAGTACTGGTGGTTTCCCGTAACGTTCGGCGAAGGTATGAGGATAGAAGCTGTTCCCGTAATACACGTCTCAGCGACAGAAAGAGCCCCAGCCCTTGAAACTACAACGTCAGCGGCAGCTATGTATTCATTGATATTTTTCATATATGCCAGAGTCCTGATATTCCCAGACTCTGCTATATCGTCGTTTACCATATTAGACATTATGTCATCATAGTACATGGAGCCTGTGCCGAAAACGTTGAAAAATCCAGGCTTTCCGGCATAACGCTTTACGACTTCATAAATGGCGTCGTTTATAGCTTCAGATCCCTGGCTGCCTCCAAACGACAGAACGACGAAGTCTTCTTCCGGAATGTTTAGCTTCTTCCTGCATTCATTCTTATCCAGGTCATAAAATATTTCCCTGACCGGGTTCCCGACTGCTATATGCTTTTCAGGCTGTTTGAAATACTTAGAAGCCGCTCCAAACCCTAAAAATATGTTCTTCACGTACTTCTCCAGGAACCTGTTCGCCATCCCCGGAAAAGCGTTTTGCTCATGGATATATGTGTCAGCCCCGTAGGATTTACCTGCTAGGACGACAGGTACACAGACGAAGCCCCCGGTCCCTATGACCACATCAGGCTTGAACTTCTTCATTATATGCAGAGCTTCACGCTTACCCTTCATGGTGACTGCCCCTGTCTTAAGGAGACCCAGGGCGTTATGTCTGTCCAGCCAGCGGGCAGGTACTGTCACGAAATCATAGCCGGAATCAGGAACGAGTTTCGTCTCCATCCCTATGTCGTTTCCTATGTATAAGATCTTAGAATCAGGTTCCTTCTCCATGATCTTATCCGCTATCGCCAGAGCAGGATATATATGGCCGCCTGTTCCGCCTCCGCTGACTATAACTCTCATAACTACCTCCCAGACCTGTTCATGGTCAAATTATGGTTTTTCTCGTAGAAATCCCTGTATTCGTTTTTCTCTATCTCTTCGCTCTCCTGTTGGACAGCGTCTTTCTTATTCTTATCTATTTGCCGTGATATATTCATGACTATACCGAAGCTCATCATGAATATCCACAGAGAGTTTCCTCCGTAGCTTATGAATGGTAAAGCCACTCCCGTCGGCGGCATAGATGATGTCACGACCGCCACGTTCAGCACTACCTGCAGGCCGAGCATGGCAGCTACGCCGCCAGCCATCAGCATACCGAACCTGTCAGGCGCGTTCAACGCTATGACTAATGTTCTCCAGACCAGGGCCACGAATACTATGAGCAATATCACGACGAATATGAAGCCCATCTCTTCGCCTATGATCGCCAGAATGAAGTCATTCTGCGGCTCCGGCAGGTAGAGAGTCTTCTGGACGCTCTTACCTATGCCCTTACCGAAGAGGCCGCCGCTTCCCAGCGCCAGCAGTGACTGCACGACTTGGAAGCCGTCGCCCTTAGCGTCCTTGAATGGGTCCAGGAAGCTGAATATCCTCCTGGCCCAGTAGGAACCGGGAGCGAATTTAGCTATGCCGATCAATCCGCCGAATAAGCCCGCGAAACCAAAAGCCGCGAAGCCCCAGTGGAGTCCTGCCATCCATAGTATGGCAAACACTATACCGCCGAGCGTAAGGGCTGTAGAAAGGTTTGGCTGCTTTATGATCAAGGCGCCTAAGAGCCCGGTGTAAAGGACTATCGGTATGAGTCCCTTCGCTTTCCTCTCCATACCATCGTTCTTCCGCAAGGCTACCGCGGTGAACAGTATGGCGCTCAGCTTAGCGAACTCTCCCGGCATGATGCTTATAGGACCGAACCTCAGCCATCTCGTGGCTCCGTTCACCGTGGTGCCCATGCCTGCGAGCACTGCCACCAGCATGGCTACAGTGAGCAGCATGAGCGGAAGATTGAATTTTATCAGCTTATGATAGTCTATATATGAACAGTAGACCATCAATATAGTTCCTGTCAGGGCGAAGAAAAGCTGTTTCTTCAGATAGCCGTAAGGTGATCCTGTACTGTTTAGCGAAGAGTAATAACTGGCGCTGAACACCATGGCTATGCCGAACATGACCAGCATAGTCACCAGGGCTAGGATCGTGAAATCCGCGTCTCCCTGCCCTTCAGTGTGAAGGAAAGGCAGCTTCGGCCTGTAAGAGCGGACAGAGTCTAAAGCTGCGGAACCCTTTGCTCGGCGCTCAGACCTGGCATTAGCCCTTCTCTCAGCCTTCTTCGCTTTAAGTGCCGCTTTCCTCTCGGCCTTCTCAGCCTTAGCCGCAGCCTTCCTCTCAGCCTTACGCGACCGCTTTACGCCTGATTTATCTCTGTTTTTATCTTTGCTACGCACTCCTTAAAATGCCTTCCTCTCTGTTCGAAGCTCTTATACATATCCCAGCTGGCGCAGGCCGGTGAAAGAAGCACCGTGTCGCCCGGCTCAGCTATATCGCGCGCCGTCCTGACGCAGTCTTCCAGGTCCTGACAATCTATATAATCTGTGAA
Source organism: Eubacteriales bacterium (assembly GCA_029009055.1). GTDB lineage: Bacteria > Bacillota > Clostridia > Peptostreptococcales > Anaerovoracaceae > Aminicella. Next base: position 17,781 of record JAQXJR010000028.1, read on the forward strand.
GCCGGCCTTATCCGCGGCCTCCCTGATCATGTAAGCGTCTCTGCCCAGCAGGATCATCTTCTTCACCCTGCCCG
>JAQXJR010000029.1 GCA_029009055.1 Eubacteriales bacterium
CGTGTATGAATATACACAGAAATTCAGCACGGATGAAACGGAATTTACTGCGAAGAGCTCTGACGATAAGGCTTTGCTGTATAAGATGAACGCTACGCTTAAGAAGGTAACGGACGACATGACAGGTAAGTTCGCCTTCAACACAGCTATAAGCGCTATCATGGAACTCGTTAACGAAATGTATAAATATAAGGAGAAGGATGTAAATAAGGCTCTGTATAAGAGAGCCATCGATGTCCTGATCCTGATGCTGGCTCCTTTCACACCGCATATCTGCGAAGAGATGTGGCAGGATACGGGACACGACACAGTTTTAACAGATGAACGCTGGCCTGAATACGATGAGAAAGCCCTTGAACTCGATGAAGAAGAAATAATCGTACAGATCAACGGTAAACTGAAATATAGGATGAATGTGGAAGCCAAACTGGACAGAGACGCCCTGAGGGATTCTGTCATGGCTGACAGCGAGGTCCAGAAGCTGATAGAAGGAAAGAATGTCGTTAAGGTCATAGCTGTTCCTTCCAGACTGGTGAACTTCGTAATAAAGTGATCCCCGGGGACGATCACTAAGCGGTCCGGCAGGACTGCCGGAAAATCAAAGAGGTAATATGACAGAAAAAGAGAAAGAAAAGAGCGCTGCCCTGGCTTCTGAAAGTCAGGACTCCGCAGAGAAGAAAAAACGCGGGGGCAGGAGCCGCGCTAAGAAATCCGATGCCGGCGCTCCTGCCGCGCAGAAGAAGAAAAAATCCGTATCTAAGTCTTCATCCGCTAAATCAGATAAGGCGAAGACGGACGAGAAGAAGTCCACGAAATCTGAGAGTAGATCTAAGGCTGCTAAGGCTGACAGCTCTCAGAATATGGGCGCTCCGCACACAGCTCCTAAGAAGAGATCCCGCTCTAAGAAGGATAAGATCACAGCGGGAATAGCCGCCGCGGACGAGCAGATAAAAGCCGGCCATGTCCTTCCGGGAACCATTAAGAATAATGCCCGTTATGAAGAGGAAGATCCGTTCGCTGAAACGAAGCGTCTTGGAGCGGAGCTGGGACTCCACAGGGCTCCGAGCCGTGAACAGAGGAAGATCTTAAGACCGGAGAAGAAGGCTGAGGCTCCGACGAAGAAAACTGTAAAGCGCCATGAAAGTGTTAAGATCATCCCTATAGGAGGTCTTAACGAAATCGGTAAGAACATGACGCTCATAGAATACAGAGGCCAGATCTTAATAATAGACTGCGGCATGACATTCCCTGAAGATGACATGTTCGGAGTAGATGTAGTTATACCTGACTTCAGTTATCTGGTGGAGAACTCTAAGAAGGTAAAGGGTCTTATCATCACACACGGACATGAGGATCATATCGGCGCCATACCTTATTTGCTGGAGAAGATAAACGTTCCGATCTATGGAACTCCGCTGACGTTAGGCCTGATCAGAAATAAGCTGGAAGAGCATAATCTGGCGGGAGACTTAAGGGAGATCCGCGCCGGAGATAAGTTCACTGTAGGAAGGTACTTCCATGTGGAAGCCATCCATACTACCCACTCCATAGCTGACGCTGTCGCTTTCTATATCGAGACACCGGCCGCTACTATTTTCCATACAGGAGACTTTAAGGTCGACTACACGCCTTTAGACGGGGATCCTATAAATCTCACCAGATACGCTGAGATAGGGAAGAAGGGCGTAGATGTGATGTTGGCTGACAGTACGAACGTGCTGAGACCGGGGTTCACTCCTTCAGAGCAGGTAGTAGGTAAGACCCTGGACGGCATATTCAGAGACGCTACCAGCCGTATAATAATAGCTACGTTCTCGTCTAACGTAGATAGAGTACAGAAGATCATAGAGCTGGCTATTAAATATGGCAGGAAGTTCGCTGTTTCCGGAAGGAGCATGGAGAACGTAGTAGCTCTGGCTACTGAGCTCGGTTACATTAAATTCCCGTCCAGTTCTTATGTGGAGCTTAAAGATATTAAGGATATACCTGATAAGGAACTCGTCATAATAACGACAGGAAGCCAGGGAGAGCCTATGTCGGCATTGTCTAGGATGGCTAACGACATGCATAGAAGCGTTAAGCTTAAGAAGGGCGATGTGGTAATATTCTCATCCAGCCCTGTTCCGGGTAATGAGAAGACCATAACCAGGGTCGTAAACGAGCTTTACGAGAAGGAAGTTAAGGTCATCTATAACGATATAGCTGACATCCACGTTTCAGGACATGCCTGCCAGCAGGACCTGAAGCTCATCCATTCTCTGATAAGACCTAAGTACTTCATGCCTGCTCACGGCGAGCACCGCCACCTGGTGCGCCATGCTCAGCTGGCATACGAGATGGGAATGAAGGAAGATAACGTCTTCATCCTGGATAACGGAGACCAGCTCACTGTCGATAAGAACAGAGCCATCCAGTTCAAGCACGTAGTCAGCGCCGAAGATATCATGGTCGACGGAATGGGAGTCGGAGATATAGGAAGCGTAGTCCTGAAGGACAGGAAGATGCTTTCAGAATCCGGACTGGTTATAGTTTCCGCCGCCATAGACACGAAGAATTCTCTGCTGCTCTACGGACCTGAGATCGTATCCAGAGGCTTCATATACGTGAAGGAGCACGAGGATGTGATAGAGGGTCTGCAGCATGAGGCTGAAGAGGCTATAAATAAGAGCCTGGACGGCGGCTTCAGAGACTGGAACACACTTAAGAGCGATTTACGTGACGCGCTGAGGAAGTATATATTCAGCACTACTAAGCGCAGCCCTATAATCCTCACTATATTCCTCGATGCCGATTAGCGCCAAAAATCGTGTAAATGTTGGCACAATGGGAAAAATTTGTTATAATAACGATAATATACTAATACTGAGAATAATCTGACATAGAAAGAGAGACGATACCAATGATCAGCGCAGGAGATTTCAGAAAAGGAATGACTTTCGTATTAAACGGTGAGCCGCATGTAGTGCTCGACTTCCAGCATGTAAAGCCGGGTAAGGGAGCAGCTTTCGTAAGGACTAAGTATAAGAACATCCTTAACGGAACTATCAGAGAGGAAGCTTTCAACCCTAACGATAAGTTCGACCAGGCTCACATCGAAACGAAGACCATGCAGTACCTTTATAACGACGGAGATCTCTACTACTTCATGGACGAGGAGACTTACGAGCAGGTACCTATCGCTTACAGCGACGTAGAAGAAGCTGTTAAGTGGATCAGAGAGAATGACGAAGCTACTATTAAGTTCTATGAAGGTAGGCCTTTCGAGGTAGACGCTCCTAACTTCGTAGATCTCGAGGTCATCGACACAGAACCGGGCGTTAAGGGCGACACAGCTACTAACGTAACTAAGGCGGCTACAGTTGAGACTGGCACAGTCATTCAGGTTCCTATCTTCATCGAAAGAGGAGAGAAGATCCAGATAGATACCAGGACCGGAGAATACCTCGGAAGATCCAAGTAAATCAAGCAGTTATTTATATAAAAGGATGCCTGCTAAGACATCCTTTTATTGCTTTTAGGAGAGAAGACATATATGTCACATAAGACGAAGAAAAAGAAGAAGGGCTCGAGCGCGGTCAAACTAATAGTCCTGATCATCCTTCTGCTGGCGGCGCTTTTCGCCGGTTCACTCGTATACATAAACAGCATGGGAGCGGCATATAAGCCGAAGGACGATACTATCATCCAGGTAGACATCCCTCAAGGAGCCACGGTAGATAATATCGCCGACATCCTGGAGAAGAATAAGGTCATCCACTCAGCAGCCGAGTTTAAGATCTACGTAAGGCTGAAGAACATAACATCACAGCTCCAGGCGGGAACATACGCCCTGTCAGCTGATATGACAGCTGACGAGATAGCTGACACCATGGCTAAGGGTAAGACAGACATGGTGACCGTCAGCATCCCTGAAGGTTATACGGAATTCGATATAGCCGATAAATTCACAGAACTCGGCATAGTAAACCAGGATAAGTTCGAAGAGGCTCTTAAGGACTCCTCATGGAGAGATCAGTACAGCTTCCTGAAAGACGCTCAGAAGAGCGACCACTTCCTGGAGGGCTATCTCTTCCCATCCACATACCTGGTAAGCAACACAGAGAAGCCGGATCAGATCATAAAGCAGATGCTGAATAAATATAAGTCCGTCTTCACCGATGAATACAGGGCTCGCGCTAAGAAGCTCGGATATTCCGAGAACCAGATCATCATCATCGCTTCCATCATAGAGAAGGAATGCGGCGCGGATAAGGACAGAGCTAAGGTAGCCAGCGTCATCTATAACAGGCTGGACAGTGGTATGAAGCTGCAGATGGACTCTACCATCCAGTACATACTCGGCCTGTCAGACAGCCGTAAGGACGAGCTGACTATTAAGGACACAGATCTGGAGTCCGAGTACAACACATATAAGCATAAGGGACTTCCGGCAGGACCTATCTGCAACCCTGGAGAGAGCTCTATTAAGGCGGCTCTATACCCAGCAAAGACAGATTACCTGTATTTCGTTCTAAGCGACAAGCTCGATAACACCATGGAATTCTCTAAGTCATATTCGAAATTCCTTAAGGATAAGGAAGCTTACTATAAAGCAAAGAAAGCAGCAGGTAATAATTAATTGACAGAGACACCGGACATAACTGATAAAGCCGTCATAAATTACATAAACGCGAAATACCAGCCTGCGGACAGCAGGCTGGTCCCGTTCCGTAAAGTGTGCGAGCATGCTAAGGTGCCTGTGATAAGAAAAGAAGCCGAGTCCCTCATGGCCACTCTCCTAGAGCTGAAAAAACCGGCTCGTATTCTGGAGATAGGCACAGCGCTGGGGTATTCGGCTTGTTTCTTTGCTTATAAATGTCCTAAAGCCCACGTCTTCACCATAGAGAAGGACGAGAAAACATACATGGCGGCATGTTCCAATGTGAAGAACGCCGGGTTGGAAGACAGGATCCACCTATATCAGGGGGACGGCGAAGAAGTCACAGACCGGATCGCGGAAAGCGGCATGAAATTCGACTTCATATTCATAGACGCCGCTAAGAGCCACTACGAAAGGTTCATGGACTCAGCGCTGAAATGCGCGGCAGACGGAGCCATGATCATATCCGATAACATACTGCAGGGCGGCATGACCCTGCTGGACAGCGAACTCCCGGAGAACAGGAAACACCGCTCCAACATCAGAAAGATGAACGCCTACGTAGACAGAATCTGCTCAGATGAGCGCATGGACACCTGCCTCGTATCCACGGGAGACGGTATGGCTGTCACCATATTGAAAGGACGAGATGAATAGACTGGAATTACTGGCCCCTGCCGGCAATCTGGAAAAACTTAAGACCGCTATAGATTACGGCGCCGACGCTGTATATTTCGGCCTGGGAGATTTCTCCCTCAGAGCGGGAACAGGCGTCATGAGCAAAGAAGACCTGATAGAGGGTACAAGGTACTGCCACGAAAGGGGTAAGCTGGCTTACGGAGCGCTCAATATCTATGCCCACAACAGAGACCTTAAAGCTATAAGAGACTACCTGGAAACAATAAAAGACGTGGATATAGACGCCTATCTCATATCAGATCCGGGCGTCTTCACTATACTTAAGGATGTCATCCCTGACGCCCACATCCACATATCCACCCAGGCTAACAACACGAATTACGAGACATGCAATTTCTGGCATCATCTGGGAGCGGAGAGGGTAGTAACAGCCAGGGAACTCACCCTGAGCGAGATAAAAGGAATTAGGGAAAACATACCTGAAGACATGGAGATAGAGTGCTTCGTTCACGGAGCCCTGTGCATGTCCTATTCAGGCCGCTGTCTCCTATCAGCCTTCATGACGGGAAGAGACGCCAACAGGGGCATGTGCGCGCATCCTTGCCGGTATAAATACGTGCTGGAAGAGGAGAAGAGGCCGGGCCAATATTATCCTATAGAGGAAGACGACCGCGGCTCGTACATACTGAACTCTAAGGACCTCTGCATGATAGAGCATATCCCTGAGCTCATAGAAGCCGGCATATCCAGCGCTAAGATCGAGGGAAGGAATAAGAGCATGTACTACGTGGCTACAGTGATTCACGCCTACAGACAGGCCATAGACGCCTATTACGCCGACCCTGAGCATTACCTCTTCGACCCGGAATGGCTGGAAGAACTGAAGAAGGCCAGCCACAGAGATTTCTCCACCGGATTCTATTTCGGCAGAGACCGCGGCAGCCAGACATACGATTCCAGCGCTTATCTTAAAGAATATAACTTTTGCGGCGTAGTCAGGTCATACGACCCGGAAACAGGCTATGCCGTCATCGAGCAAAGAAATAAAGTATCAGTCGGAGACGAAATAGAGATATTCGGGCCTGAACCCGGCTTTGCTAAACAGACTATATCTGAGATCCTGGACGATAAAACAGGCGAGCAGCTCGAATCAGCCCCTCACGCCCAGCAGGTCATCAGAATAAAGCTGGAAAAACCTGTAAAAGCAGGCTATATTATTAGGAAGAAAGCAATATAACATACCCATATATCGGAGGAAGAATAAAAGAATGAAAGACGACCCCGCCCATTTATCGAGGGATTTATCTATTATAATAATCTGCATAGCGCTCATGCTCATACTGAAACTGGCCTGGACGGCCTTCGATTCTGTGAGCAGGAGTAAGATAAAGGCATTAGACGACGACATTTACGATGGTAAGAAGAAGAGGCTGCTGAAGCTCCTGGAGAAGCCTGACAGGTATAGGTTCACAGATAACTTCCTATGCAGCGTCCTCTTCGCCTTAGCATTCCTGCTCGTGTACAGCATGGACTTCGCTAACTTATACCATAAGATCGGCTGGCTCATCTGCTACGCGGCTGCCGCGACTTCTCTGGGCATAATATTCCCGTCTAAAGTCGCCAGCCAGCATTCAGAATCCATAGCCCTATCCATGTCCGGCCTTCAGGGAAGCGTAAACGTTATCTTTACGCCTGTAAGAGTCGTGCTGACCATAATAGCCAACTTATTCCTCAGGCTGTTCGGTCAGAGCACAGACCCGGCGCAGAAAGAGTTCTCCGAGGACGATGTCATGCAGATGCTGGAAGTAGGCCAGAAGACCGGCCAGATAAATGAAGAGGGCCGCCGCATGATCGGAAGTATCTTCAGGTTCGACGACGAACTGGCTTACGAGATCATGACTCCGAGGACAGACGTCTTCCTCATCGATGTGAACGACCCTCAGGAAGAATACCTGGATGAGCTCATGAGCCTCAGATATTCCAGGATCCCTTGCTGCGAGGGAGAGCCGGATAATATCATAGGCGTGCTGAACATTAAAGATTACCTGATAAAGGCCAGGGAAGAGGGTTTCGGCAGCGTAGACATAAAGCCTATACTCAGAAAGCCTTATCTCGTACCTGAAACTAAGAACATAAACTCACTCTTCCTGGAAATGCGCCAGGATAAACAGCATATCTCCATCCTCATAGATGAATACGGCGGTTTTAGCGGTATAGTCACCATGGAAGACATCATAGAAGAAATCGTCGGAGATATAGATGACGAATACGATGTGGACGAGGACATCATAGAGAAGACAGGGGATAACGAGTACCTGATAGACGGAAGCGTCTCTCTCGATGACATAAACGATGAACTCGGAACTGAGCTGGACTCAGAGAATAACGAGACCATAGGCGGCTACCTTATAGACCTCATAGGCGAAATACCGGGGCCTGCTGATCTGAGAAAGGAAATAAAGTCCGATAATCTCAGCTTCTATATTTTAAGCATTAAGGACAGGCGTATAAAGAGAGTAAGGCTCATTATCCACGACCCTGAAGATACCGAAGAAACGCCGTCTGATGATGACGCGGCAAATGGCAGCCGGGCTGAATCTTCCTCAGCAGAGGTAAAAAGCGAAAAATAGCACCCTATTGCGGATAAAAATGCCTGATGATATAATTTTTTCAAAGGAGTTTCCACATGGCTGACGCTAAGAAGATAGATGAGGTAAACGAGGAGCGGCTCTTAGAAGCGGCTGCCCGAGCGGCGCTCAGCGTTCCCGGAGTAAGCCGGATGGCTCCTACGTTCCATGACACCATAAACGGCAGTTTTAAGAGAATATACAGATCTTCGAAGAAGAAAGCTCCCGCTAAGGGCGTCAGGATCACTACATCCGACGATACCATGACGGTGGATCTGTATATAAACGTATATTACCAGGTGAGGATACCCCAGCTGGCCTGGGACGTCCAGAGCGCTGTGATAAAGGCTCTGAGCGAACTTACAGATAAAACGATACAGGACGTCAACATTAATGTTAAAGGCGTCGACATGAGAAATAACTATCTTATTTGAACATTGAGAGGATAAACATGAACAGGACTGAAGCCAGAGATTTCATGATGAAGATAATTTTCGAGATGGAAGCGCAGAACACTTTCAATACCGAAGATGAAGAGAAGGTGCTCGCTAAGGCGGGGTCCGAGCAGGGTAAATACTGTAAGGATATCCTGGAATCCTTCGTCACGAATAAGGATAGCATAGACGAGATCATCCAGAATAACAGCACAGGCTGGAAGCTTAAGAGAATGCCGAAGACAGACCTGGCTACTCTGAGGCTTGCGGTGACTGAACTCCTATACGTTAAGGACATCCCTGTCGCTGTATCAGTAAATGAAGCTGTGGACATAGCGAAGATGTACGGAACAGAACAGTCTGCCGGCTTCATAAACGCTGTCCTGGCTAAGGTCATAAAGTCCGAGAACATAGAGAATAAATAGAGATGTCCGCGGAACTTCATGAAGGCGCTGACCTCTGTCTCGGCATAGATACCAGCAATTATAAAACATCGGTCGCTTTGACCGATCCTGAGGGAAACATACTATATGACAGCAGACGCTTCCTTCAGGTAAATAAGGGCATGAGAGGGCTCAGGCAGTCTGAGGCCCTTTTTCAGCATGTAAACGCGCTCCCCGATATCATCGGGGGGCTTTCCGACTATTGTGGGGAAAATATATGGGGCAGGATATGCTGCGTAGCCGTATCATCCAGGCCGAGGTCAGTCGAAGGCTCATACATGCCGGCTTTCCTCGCCGGGCTTTCAACAGCGAGATCCATGGCTTCGGCTCTTAATGTCCCATGCTATAAGTTCTCCCACCAGGACGGCCATATAGAAGCTGTCCGCTTCTACACGCCTCTTAAGGATAAAGAAAAGTTCATTAGTTTCCATTTCTCCGGCGGAACTACAGAGGCTGTAGTCTACGACCGAGGCAGGCTGGAGATAGTAGGCGGTACGAAGGATATATCTTTCGGCCAGCTCCTGGATAGGACCGGCGTGGATTTGGGGCTGGATTTCCCTTGCGGAGAAGAGCTTGACAGACTGGCTTTAGAAAGGCGCGAAGATGAGCCGGCTCAGCTGCCGGATGAGCTTTGCGAAATAATAAGAAAATTCCACATGCCGGTCACGAAAGTTAAGGACGGCTATATAAATCTGTCCGGTGCGGAAACATATATTAAAAGATATATAGATGAGACGAGCGATAAGTTCAGCGGCAGCGACAGGGATATCTACATGAGAGAGCTGGCGTTCAGCATGTTCAGCGAAATCGCGCGCGCCATCGGTAAGATGACCCTGAAACTCGCCGACTCCACCGGGATAAGAGATTTCCTCTTCGCGGGCGGGGTCTCATCCAGCCTTTTCATAAGAGAAGATGTGAAGAAGCGCGTTAAAGGGCGTGTGGACATATATTTCGGGCGTCCTGAGCTTTCATCCGATAACGCTGTCGGCATATCACTTCTGGGAGGTTTGAAACATGGCGCTAAAGCCAATAACAGTATCACAGCTTAATGACTACATATCCAGGATAGTCGGACGAGATCCTCTTCTGTCCTCCGTGCTCGTTAAGGGCGAGGTGTCAGGGGTGAAATACCATGGCTCGGGATATGTGTTTTTCTCACTTTTAGATGACTATAGCAAAGTCAGCTGCTTTATGCCTCAGGAGACAGCCGGAGCCTTAGATTTCCGCCTGGAAGACGGCATGGAGGTCGAGATCCGCGGAAATGTGTCCGTGTATAAAAAGGGCGGCTATTACTCTTTATTCGTAAGGGAGCTCTCTAAGAGCGGCGCCGGAGCCAGAGCGGAAGCTTTCGAGAAGCTTAAGAAGAAGCTCGAGGCGGAAGGGCTGTTCGACCCGAGGAAGAAGAAACCTATACCATTCTTCCCGCGTAACGTAGCGGTCATTACGTCCGATACCGGCGCAGCTGTAAGAGATATCTTGAAAATAATCAAGAGCCGAAACGACGTCGTGAATGTCCTCATATTCCCGGTGAATGTCCAGGGTCCTACGGCAGCTCCTCAGATATCTGAAGCCATAAGGCGCGTAAACGAGGATTACAACTACATGGACGTTATAATAGAGGGAAGAGGAGGTGGATCCGCTGAGGACCTGTCCTGCTTTAACGACGAAGGCTTAGCCAGAGCCATATTCGCGTCTAGGATACCGGTGATATCAGCTGTAGGCCATGAGATAGATTTCACCATATCTGATTTCGTGGCTGACTACAGGGCTGAGACCCCTACAGCAGCCGCTCAGAAGGCCGTTCCGGACACATCTGAGCTCAGGGATGAGCTGGAATCCATCCGGGAAGGCATGATCCGCTCCCTGAAGAACGAGTATGAGTTCGACCGCATGAAGTTGGAGAACATGAAGGATTCCATGAGGAATTCTCTCATGAACATGATCACGGGCTATGAAGCCGATATAAAGCGCTACGCCGCGCTTATAGAAGCCAACGACCCGAGGGCTATCCTTAAGAGAGGCTACTCTATAACAGAAGACTCTAGCGGGAGAGTGGTAATGGACGCTTCTGAGCTCAATAAGGGAGATGTAATTAAAGTCACGTTCGCAAGCGGCAGCGCCGAGGCGGAAGTTACGAAAACTAACGGAGAACGGTAATTATGGAAAATAATGATTTCGAAAAATCCTTTGCTAAATTGAAGGAAATATCCGAGAAAATGAAGGAACCTGGCATATCCCTGGAGGAATCCATAAAGCGCTTCGACGAAGGCATGAAGTGCTATAAGGAATGCGAGAAGATCCTGAACGAGGCTAAGCAGACCATAGAAAAGATCACAGACTGATCCGGAGGAAATCTATATGCTGGAATTCAATGAATATCTTAATATCATAGAAGACCACCTGGAAGACTATTTCCCGGCTGAGACCGAGAAGAATAAAGTCATTCTGGACTCCATGAAATACAGCCTGAGAGCGGGCGGTAAACGGCTCCGTCCTGTATTGACACTCTCAGCCTGCGACTACGCCGGCGGAGATATAGAAGACGCTCTTCCTTACGCCTGCGCTATGGAATACATCCATACATACTCTCTGATCCACGACGATCTTCCTGCCATGGATGACGATGAACTCCGGAGAGGAAGACCATCCAACCATATGGTATTCGGTCCAGGAATGGCGACTCTGGCGGGAGATGGGCTTCTAAACCTGGCTTTCGAGACCATGCTGAATGACATGGCTAGCCACGCGGGTGACCACGAGGCTCTTAAGGGCAGGGTCATGGCAGCTAAGGCTCTAGCTTACGGCTCCGGAGTTTCAGGCATGGTAGGCGGCCAGGCTGTCGATATAGAGAATGAGAAATACGAAAGAAACGAAGACACATTAAAATTCATAGATAGAGGTAAGACATCAGCCCTTATAGAAGCCGCTGTGAAGGCGGGACTTTACGTAGCTGGAGCTGATGATGAGACCATGGCAGACCTCACATATTACGCTGAGAAAATCGGAGTCGCCTTCCAGATAGCGGACGACATACTCAATGTGACATCCACAGAGGAAGAGATGGGAAAGCCGGTCGGAGACGACGAGGAAGACGATAAACTCACATATGTAGAGCTTTATGGGCTGGATAAGTCCAGAGAGAAGCTGGCAGAGCTTACGGAACAAGCCTCGCAAAGAGTGAATGAAGATTTCTTCCGCAGCCTGGCTCTAAAGCTCGAGAAGAGGACACACTAAGGCACGCGGGAGCGGAAACGCCGCGGACACACTTTGCTATATAAACACATGGTAAGTGATTATGAAGAAACTAGAAAATTACGATCTGCCTGCAGATCTGAAAAATATGACAGATGAGGAGCTGGACCTGCTGGCTATAGAGATAAGGGACTTTCTCGTGGACCACGTCTCGAAGACTGGCGGCCACCTGGCCTCCAACCTGGGCGTCGTGGAGCTAACGATCGCCTTACATAAAGTTTTCGACAGCCCTAGGGATAAGATCATATGGGATGTGGGCCACCAATCGTATGTCCATAAGATTTTGACCGGAAGGGCTGCGGAATTCGACCACCTGCGCCAGACGGGCGGCATGAGCGGCTTTCCGAAGAGGCACGAGAGCCCGCACGACCAGTACGAGACAGGACACGCCAGTACTTCTCTCTCCGCGGCGGCCGGGTTCGCGGCTGCCAGGGACCTTAAGGGGGAGGATTACAGCGTCATAGCCGTGATCGGAGACGGAGCACTCACTGGCGGCATGGCATATGAGGCCTTGAACAATATAGGATCATCTAAGAGGAACGTAATAGTCATCCTTAACGATAACGGCATGTCCATATCGAAGAACACGGGCGGCATGGCTGTACACTTAAGGAGTCTGAGGACTTCCAGGAAATACCTCGACGCTAAGACCAGCGTTAAGAACGCGCTCGGTAAGGTGCCTGAGGTAGGTGACGGCATGGTCTCAACTATCTCTAATTTTAAGAGAGGCTTGAAGTACGGCATATTCTCCGACAGCAAGCTTTATGGCGGAATAATATTCGAAGAACTCGGTTTCACATATCTGGGACCTGTAGATGGCCACAGCATAGAGGAACTCGTTAAGACGCTGACATCAGCTAGGAACATACACGGCCCTGTCCTCATACATGTCATGACTAAGAAGGGGAAGGGCTACAGGAACGCTGAAGAATCACCGGATAAGTTCCACGGAATCGGCGCCTTCGACCCGGAAACCGGCCAGGAGCTGGCTAAGAAGGGGCATACATATTCTGAAGTGTTCGGTAAGGCGGCTTTAGATCTGGCAGACGAGCACGAAGACGTGACAGCGATAACGGCCGCTATGGGAGCGGCGACCGGTCTTAAGCCATTTCACGAGAAATACCCGAAGAGGACCTTCGACGTTGGAATCGCCGAGGAGCACGCGGTGACATTCGCCGCCGGGCTCGCGTCTAACGGCATGAGACCTATAGTCGCCATATACTCATCTTTCCTTCAGAGGGCTTACGACCAGATCCTAGAAGACGTGTGCCTGCAGGATCTGCCGGTCATATTCGGCATAGATAGGTCCGGAGTCGTGGGAGCTGACGGGGAGACCCACCACGGCATATTCGACATAAGCTTCACTACGGACGCGCCGAATCTCACGGTCCTGTCTCCTTCAGATGGGAACATGCTTTACGACATGATGAAATACTCCTACAGTCTTAACGCTCCTGTCGCGGTCAGGTACCCGAGAGGCGGCTGCTCCTGGGATCCTGATGCGAAATCAGACTTCGATGGTAAACCTAAGAGACTTAAAGAAGGAAGGGATGTGGATATCTGGGCCGTCGGGAACATGACAGCGCATGCGCTTAAAGCGGCAGATATCCTCGCTGAAAGAGGAATAGACGCGGGCGTGGTAGATGTAAGAGTACTGAAACCTCTCGACACGTCCCTCGCAGACCCTGAAGGCAGGATATTCACGGTGGAAGACGGGATCGTTACGGGCGGCTTCGGAGAGAAACTGGCTGCCAGACTTCCTAAGGCCGTAGTTACTGAGCTTGGCTGGCCGGATAAATTCATAGAACACGGATCTACCGACGACCTTTACAGGAAATACGGGCTGGACGCGGAAGGCATAGCCGAAAGCGTAGTTAACGCTTTGCAAAGCGAGAAATAGCGGCATCCCTCCGGGACAGCCTCTTCAGCCATTTATTTTAAGATAATAAACATATAAGAGGATATACATTTTGAAGAAAGAAAGAATAGACGTCCTCCTGGTAGAGCAGGGATTTTTCAAGTCGCGTGAGAGGGCTAAAGCCTCGCTCATGGCTGGCTCCGTCTTCGTGGACGGTCAGCTCGTGGATAAGGCCGGAACTAAGGTCCCTCTCGACTGCGACATCCAGGTAAAAGAAGATGACTGCCCGTACGTGAGCCGCGGCGGATATAAGCTTAAGAAGGCCATAGACACGTTCGGACTGGATCTCACAGGCTTCACCTGCGCCGACATAGGCGCGTCCACCGGCGGCTTCACAGACGTCATGCTGCAGAGCGGCGCCGTGAAGGTCTACTCTGTGGATGTCGGCTACGGACAGCTGGACTGGAAGCTTCGAAACGACCCTAGGGTCGTGAACATAGAGCGCTGCAACGTCCGCTACATGGACACCAGCATAATAGGGGACCCTGTAGACCTGGTCAGCATAGATGTTTCGTTCATTTCGCTTAAGATGATATTCCCTGTCATAGTGAAGATCCTGAAAGACGGCGGAACATGCGTCTCCCTGGTGAAGCCTCAGTTCGAAGCGGGCCGCGAGGAAGTCTCTAAGGGTAAGGGCGTGATCCACGACCTCAGCGTAAGGAAAGCTATGATCATGAACGCGGCAGGCTATGCTTCCGATAACGGGCTTTCCGTGCGCGGCGTCACATATTCTCCTGTAAGGGGAGCAAAAGGAAACGTGGAGTTCCTCCTCCTCCTGGAGAAGACGGGCGAGAAGATGACAGAAGAAAAGGCTGCTGAGATAGAAGCCTGGGCGGAAAAGGCGGTGGCTGAATCGCACGAAGACTTAGAGAAATCCTCTTCCGCAAAATAAATAAAAATAATATAATTAAGAAATAGAGCATTTAATATCAGGGGTTTGTATCGAAAAGGGGGATACATATGGGGTTGAGTTTGTCTAAGAGGATTTCCAGGATCAATTTCTCGCCGATAAGGAAATTCAATAAATACGCTTTGCAGGCGGAAGAAGCCGGTAAGAAAATATACCATCTCAATATCGGCCAGCCTGACATTCCGACACCTCCAGCCTTCATGGAGGCAGTGAGGAATTTCGACAGTAAAGTCGTGGCTTACGAAGAATCTGACGGAAACACGGAGCTCGTAGACGCTGTCAGGAAATTCTACCGTCACTACGGAGCTGACCTGAATCGCGGCGACATCATAGTGACCACGGGCGGATCCGAAGCTCTGAACATGACATTTTCATGCATACTGGATCCGGGTGACGAAGTCCTGATCCCGGAGCCTTATTACAGTAATTACAGCACATTCATCATCAGCGCTGACGGCGTGCTTAAGCCTATACCTACTCAGGCTGAGACTGGCTACACATACGCTGACGAACAACTTATAGAGAGCAGGATAACGGATAAGACTAAGGCCATCTGCCTCACAGCGCCGGGAAATCCTACTGGGACCGCGCTCAGCCGGGAAGACATGGAGCTTATATGCGGCATAGCTAAGAGGCATGATCTCTGGATCGTAGCGGATGAAGTATATAGAGAGTTCGTGTTCGACGGAGCGAAGCCGGCTTCTTTCACTCAGCTCCCTGAGTACGCCGACAGAGTCATAGTCATAGATTCCATATCAAAGCGTTTTTCAGCCTGTGGAGCCAGGATCGGGTTCGTTATATCTAAAAATAAGGAATTCATGGATGCTGTGCTGAAGCTGGCAGAGGGAAGGCTTTCCGTTTCCACCATAGATCAGGCTGGGGCCGCCGCTTTATATTCTCTTCCTGACTCTTTCTACAGAGAAATGAGGGAGAAATACGAATCCCGCCGCGACGCTGTATACGAGGAACTAATGAAGATACCCGGCGTTCAGTGCGAGAAGCCACACGGAGCCTTCTACGCGACCGTAACTCTCCCTGTGGACGACGCCGAGGACTTCCTCATGTTCCTGTTGACAGAATTCGATGATAATGGAGAAACTGTCATGTTCGCCCCGGCTAAGGACTTTTTCGTTTCCGAAAATCTGGGTAATAATAAAGTAAGAGTTGCTTATGTCCTGGAACCGGAAGCTCTCAGAAGGGCCGTACAGCTGATAGGCCTAGGCCTCGAGGCATATAAACATAAGAAATAAACTCTTATAGTTAAGAAAAACCGCTGATATCCATATTCGGCGGCTTTCTTTTATTAGCGGTATATAAAGAAGAATCAATACATAAGAATTGTTGAAAGAGGAATAAATAATGAGCCTTTCCCCTATGATGCGCCAGTATAACGAAATAAAGGAGGAGTATAAGGACTGCGTCCTGTTTTACAGGATAGGTGACTTCTACGAGATGTTCTGGGATGATGCCAAACTGGCGTCCCGGGTGCTGGAACTCACCCTGACCGGTAAACAGTGCGGACTTAAGGAACGCGCGCCTATGTGCGGCGTTCCTTTCCACGCGGCAGACTCCTATATAGCTAAGCTGGTAGAACAGGGTTATAAGGTAGCCGTATGCGAGCAGCTGGAGGACCCGGCTGAAGCTAAGGGTATGGTGAAGAGGGGCGTTATTAAGATCGTCACTCCGGGAACCATAACAGCGAGCACCGTGCTCCGAGAAAACGAAAACAATTACATAGCCTGTGTCTTTCTGGACGGAGATGATATGTCAGTATCCTATTCGGATATTTCTACAGGAGAGCTTTGCACTACAGAGCAGACAGATGTCCACGCGGCTGAATACGCCCTGGATGAACTGGTTAAGATAGACCCGAGCGAGATCATAGCTAACGCCGAATTCATAGAAGAATGCGGCAGAGAGAACATAGCGGCTTCCACCGGAGCTTTCGTAAGGAGCATGGACGACTCATATTTCGCGGAAAGAACAGCTGTTCAGTCTATCAGGAGCCAGTTCGGCCAGATTTCTCTCACAGCGCTTGGCATAGACGGAAGAGCAGGATGCGTAAGATCAGTAGGGGCTTTGCTGGGCTACCTTATAGAGACTCAGAAATCCAACCTGGGCCAGATCGTGACATGCAGGTTCTATGAGAGGACATCATCCATGTCCCTGGACAGGTCTACGATAAGGAACCTGGAGCTCACGGAGACTCTGTTCGATAAGCGAGAGAAGGGGTCTCTTCTCGGTGTGCTGGATAAGACGAAGACCGCCATGGGCGCCCGCATGCTGAAGAAGTGGATAAAGGAGCCGCTGAACGACGCTGACAGCATAAACGAGAGGCTGGATACGGTGGAGGCCCTGCAGAATGACCATATGACCCTCCGCGACCTCCAAGAAAGTCTGGCTGAGATATACGATTTCGAAAGGCTGGGCGGCAGGATAGCTTCCGGGAACGCGAACGGCAGGGATCTCATAGCGCTTAAGAAGTCAGCGGACGCTCTGCCGGGCATAGAGGCTTTACTGGCTAAGATGGATACGGATCTCATCCGTAAGATACTGGCCCAGATGCCTGATATTTCAGATGTCTCAGAGATAATCGGCGAAGCGGTGAATGACGATCCTCCTATAACGGTTAAGGACGGCGGCATCATTAAGAGCGGGTATTCTGAGAACCTGGACTCTTACAGGCTGTCCATTAAAGATTCTAAAGCCTGGATAGCCGGCCTCGAACAGAAGGAGAAGGACAGGACGGGCATAACCCATCTTAAAGTCGGGTATAATAAGGTGTTCGGCTACTATATAGAAGTCAGCCGTTCTAACCTGGACCTGGTGCCTGATGATTATATAAGGAAGCAGACCCTGGTCGGGGGCGAGCGCTTCGTGACTCCTAAACTTAAGGAGACAGAGGACATAGTGCTGAACGGCGAAGCCAGGATAAATAAGCTGGAATACGAGCTTTTCACGGATGTAAGAGAGCGCTGCCAGAAGAAGCTCCCGGAGATCCAGTCCATTTCCAGAGCTGTAGCGGTTCTGGATGTATTATGCACATTTGCTGACGTATCCACCAGGAACGGCTATGTTAAGCCGACCGTAGACGACAGCCACGAGCTGGAGATAGCTCAGGGCCGCCACCCTGTTATAGAGCAGACGACCGGAAGCGGGCTTTTCGTAGCGAATGACACATATATGAATGACTCCGACCAGTCTATGCTGCTTATAACCGGCCCTAATATGGCGGGTAAATCTACATACATGAGGCAGACAGCAATGATAGTCCTCATGGCGCAGATAGGCTGCTTCGTCCCGGCATCTCGGGCTAAGATAGGCGTGGTCGACAGGATATTCACCAGGATAGGCGCTTCAGACAACCTGTCCCGCGGAGAATCCACATTCTTCGTGGAGATGAGCGAACTCGCATATATATTAAGGAACGCGACGAACAGGAGCCTGGTCATCTTGGACGAGATAGGAAGAGGAACGTCCACGTACGACGGCCTGTCCATAGCATGGGCCACAGTGGAATATCTCTGCTCGGCGGAGAAACACGTGAGAACCCTGTTCGCGACTCACTATCATGAGCTCACGGCGCTGGAGGATGAGCTTCGCGGCGTGGTGAACCTGAACGTGGACGTGAGTGATAACAACGGGAGCATCATTTTCCTGCATAAGATAGTGCCTGGCCCGGCGAGCAGGAGTTACGGTATACACGTAGCCAGGCTGGCGGGAGTTCCCGAGGCTTTACTGGGGAACGCCGAAGACAAGCTTCAGGCATTGGAAAGCGGCGAAGCGGGCGGGCTGCTTGAAAAGAGCCGCGGCGGGGATGATTTGCTCGCTGATGAATATGATAGCGCAAAGCCGGATAGCGTCGGAGGCTCTGCCGTTAATGATGACAGCCACGGCTATGAAGAGCAGCAGCAGTTCACATTCGTCATGCAGGAGGAAAATCCTGTAGTAGATATGCTCAGGAGCGTCGATATCATGAACACTACGCCGGCTCAGGCCATAAAACTTCTGGAAGACCTGAAGAAGCTGGCTGAAGAGTAATATAAGAACGATAATCAATTTCAAGCTGGAACTGCGGCCATAAGTCCGGCTCGACCCTCGGAGGATTTAGTATGATAAAAGTCTTAGATAAAAGCGTATCGGATAAGATAGCCGCGGGCGAGGTGATAGAGAGGCCGATCTCCGTTATTAAGGAGCTGGTCGAGAATTCTGTGGACGCCGGCGCGAAAAGCATAACGGTAGAGATAAAGAACGGCGGAAAAACCTATATGAGGATAACGGATGATGGATGCGGTATCCCCGGTGAAGAGGTCGAGACCGCTTTCCTCCGCCACGCTACCAGTAAGATAGAGAAAGCCGGCGACCTGGGCAGCATAAGCACATTAGGCTTTAGGGGCGAGGCCCTGGCCAGCATAGCGGCTGTCACCAGGACCACCATGATCACTAAGACACGTGATGAGAAGACGGGTAGGCGGGTCGTGATTTACGGCGGGCAGACGGTCGAAAACGCGCCTACAGGCTGCCCTGACGGAACTACCATAGTCGTTACAGACCTTTTCTATAACACGCCTGCCAGAAGAGAATTCCTGAAGTCAGATGGAACAGAAAGTTCTCTTATAATCGGCTTCGTGTCTGAGATGGCTCTGGCTTTCGATCAGATAAAGTTTCAGATGATAAATAACGGGCGGATCATATTTACATCCACAGGGAACGGCGACTTGAAATCAGCCATAATGAACGTATATCAGCGCCGTGAATACGATAATCTCATACCAATAGAGTCTGAGAACGAATATTGCAAAGTAAGAGGCTACATATCCAGACCTAGCCTCACCAGGCCTTCCAGGAGGGAACAGTTCTTCTTCGTTAATGGCAGGGTCGTAATGAGTAAAGTCATAGAGACCGGCATCACCAAGGGCTATAGGGAGCGCCACTTCGAGGGAAGATTCCCTGTCGCCTTCATCATGGTGACTGTAGACCCGGCGGATATAGATGTGAACATCCATCCTAATAAGAGGGAAGTCCGCTTCCATTATGAGCAGGGGATAACAGACGGTGTGGAAGACGCGGTCAGGACAGCCCTTCATGAAGACGAAGCCGTTATTAATTTCACTGATTACTATGAGAATCACGATAGTTCTAATAAAGAGGCCGACGATAAGAGCGAGAAAAGCTTAGATACCATAAGACGAATATTGTCAACCAAAAGAGACGCTGCGACATCAGCGTCGGCAAAGAAGCCTCGCTCGAAGAAATCCTTCCAGGAATCGTTCGATATCAAGCCTCATAGCGCTGATGTCTCATTAGACACCGATTCAGATCTCGCGGAAGAAAAAGCCAATTACAATACGTTTAACCAAAACAATATTACGGTAAACCAATCCGAAATCAATGCGGCTGCAGACAGAAGTGAGAACGCCGATGTAAATTCGCCCGAAAACCAAGCTGATACATCAGCTTTCGACCTGGAGCCTGCCGAAAGGCCGTTCGATTTCTCCCACCTGGAGATAACCGGCATTATTTTCAATACATATATCACTGCTGTTGATGGCGATAATTTCTACATGTTCGACCAGCACGCGGCGCATGAGAGGGTGCTGTACGAGAAGCTCGTAAGAGCTTATATGCTTGGCGCTAAAGCGTCTCAGCCTCTTCTCACGCCTGTCAGCCTCGACGTTCCCTTCAGCGATACTGAGGAGATAGACGAACTTATAGAACCTCTGGATAAGATGGGCTTCTCTATAGAGCCGTTCGGGCCAAACACGCTTATAATGCGCGAGATACCAACGTATATGACCATCACTGAGGCTGAGGATTTCGCTAAGGATTACATGGCCAGCGCTCCCGAGAACCGAGGCTGGAACCAGGTAGTAGTCGATAAGCTTATAACTAAGTCTTGTAAGGGAGCGGTAAAAGCGCATGACGTACTGTCCCAGGCAGAGGCGGAGGCCCTGATGGACCAGCTCAGGCTTTGCAGGAACCCGTTCTCCTGCCCGCACGGCAGGCCGACATTCATCAGGTTCTCCAAGTATAGAATAGAGACATTCTTTAAGAGGATCCAGTAAATATATGACACTTGAAACAGATAAAAAAAGAATAATTGCTTTGGTTGGACCGACGGCTGTGGGAAAGACAGTCTACGCCATAGAGATATCCAAGCGGCTAGGCTGCGAAATAGTCTCTTGTGACTCCATGCAGATATATAAAGGTATGGACATAGGGAGCGCTAAACCGACAGCTGAAGAACTGGCTCAAGTACCGCACCACCTCGTGGATTTCGCCGACCCTAGGGAAGACTTCTCAGTAGCGTCCTATCAGAAATTTGCCAGGGAAGCCATAGACGACATATTTTCCCGAGGGCTGACTCCGCTAGTTACCGGAGGAACAGGGCTCTATCTGTATTCCATAATCTTCGATATGGATTTCTCAGCGCCGCCGGTTCACGACCCAAGGTACAGAAATAAGCTTTATGAAATAGCTGAAAATGAAGGACCGGAAGCCTTACATAAGCTGTTAGTCGAGAAGGACCCTGCGGCGGCTTCCAGGATCCACCCTAATAACGTTAAAAGAGTGGTGCGCGCCCTGGAGGCAGCGGAAAACGGTGAAGGCATGGAAGATTTCGCTACCCAGTTAAGGCCCTGGAAGGGGTACGAGGCGGACACGATTTGCTTAACTAGAGACAGAAGTGAGCTCTACGAAAGGATAGACAGACGCGCCGCGAAACTATTCGACATGGGCCTCATAGACGAGGTTAAGAAACTCATGGCTTCAGGGCTCACGGCGGATGACATATCCATGAAGGGAATCGGCTATAAGGAAGTCATAGCTTATCTTAACGGAGAGTACGACCTGGACGAGGCTGTGAGGCTGGTGCAAAGAAATTCCAGGCGTTACGCTAAGCGGCAGCTGACATGGTTCCGCCGGACGCCGGGCATTAAATGGTATAATATCTCAGAATATCAAAGCGATGAAGATTGTCTGGAGGACATCATCACATGGCTTCAAAGAAAATAATAACTCATAATAAAAGCAGCAGACCCGATAATATCGTAGAGCGCGAGAACGAGATCTTCCTTAAATGCGAGGAAATAGAGGGTGAGATGCCTAAGTTCATGAAGAGATTCTTCATCTACCTGCGCGGGAACGTCTTACCTATGACCCGGCTGGCATATCTCCACGATATCAGGTTCTTCTTCAATTATATTATCGGTGACGGCGGTCTGTCCGACGCGGATACGATCGCTGACATAAGCATAGAAGACATGCGGGCCTTGAGGGCCTCTGATATAAACCTCTTCCTCGACCATTGCCGTAAGTACCACGTCATTTCAGGCGATAATGAATACATATACGAGAACAGCAATAAGAGCCTGGCGCGTAAAAAATCCTCGCTTTCCGTTCTGTTTAAGTTCCTATACAGAGACGAGCAGCTCCCTAAGAACATAACTGACGGCTTCGACCCTATTAAGGTCCCTAAGCAAAGCGAGCGAGAGGTGAAAGCCCTCCAGGATGACGAGGTCATGGTCATGCTCGACGCTGTTTCCAACGGTACCGGGCTCACAGACCACGAGCGCGCTTACTGGGAAAAGACAAAGAAAAGGGATAAGGCCATCCTGATCCTGTTCCTGACATACGGGCTCAGGCTCTCCGAGCTTCAGCAGCTGAACGTATCCACTTTCAACTTCAGCAGGGGCGAATTTAAGATATACAGAAAGCGCGGTAAGGAGTCTCTCATGCCTATAAACAGGTCTGTAGAGATGGTCGTTAAAGACTATATAAATAACGAGCGGGCGGATGATAAGGACCTGGACGATGAGAACAGGGACGCGCTCTTCCTGTCTCTTCAGGGTAAGCGCATGACGAGCCGCCAGATAAGGCAGCTCGTTAAGAAATACACGTCCATAGCGATGAACACGACGAGGGATAACGGCTACAGCCCGCATAAATTAAGGGCTACAGCCGCCACCAGCCTTATAGGTAGAGGCGATGACATATACGATGTCGCTGCTTTGCTCGATCACGAGCAGGTCACGACGACCCAAATCTACGCTAAGCAGCGTTCCAGCGTGAAGCGGGACCTCGTGAAGGGCATGGAATGGGAGCTCGAGAGAAGGGAAGGGCTGGATGAGCCAGAAGACCCTTCGCTGAAGAAAATTGAAAATAAAGATAAATAATCATTAATAACCATAAATAATAGTTCAAGGAGCATGATATGGCAGAAACACCAGTCAACATGGATAAATACGCTGAGATAAACGATGTTATGGAGCAGGCGACAGACGAGATGCTGATCCGGGATTTCGGCATAACGCCTGAAGTCATAGAAATCGTGAAGGAACGCGAGACTGAACTCACCGCTAAATTCAACGAATTCGATAAAATCAGGCAGTATAATCAGTATAAGGTCCTGCACGCGTTCACGGAGAACAGGGTGGCTGACACACATTTCGCCTGGAATACAGGTTATGGATACGATGACGCCGGACGAGAGGTCATAGAAAAGGTCTACGCCTCTGTTTTCCATACCGAAGCGGCTCTGGTAAGACCTAACATAGTTAACGGCACCCACGCTCTGGCGATAACTCTCATGGGCATACTGAGGCCGGGTGACAGGATGATCTACTGCTCCGGCGCGCCTTATGACACACTTCAGGAGGTCGTGGGCATAAATGGAAGCGGCATGGGCTCCCTTAAGGAATACGGCGTAAAATACAGCCAGGTAGAGCTCAAGCCCGATAACTCCCTGGACCTGGAAGGCGTCCGCCAGGCTTTAAGCGAGCACGATGACGTTAAGATGGTCTGCGTCCAACGCTCCACAGGCTATTCCTGGAGGAACGCTATATCAGTAGACCAGATCGCTGAATGGGCTAAGTTGGTCCATGAAATCGATCCGAATATCATCTGCATGGTCGATAACTGTTACGGGGAATTCACGGGCCTTAAGGAGCCGACAGATGTCGGAGTCGATATCATGGCGGGCTCTCTTATAAAGAACCCGGGCGGCGGACTGGCCCTCACAGGTGGCTATGTAGCAGGGCGCCAGGACCTGGTCGACCTTATTTCCTACAGGATGACTTGTCCGGGAATAGGCGCCGAATGCGGACTTATGTTCGGTCAGACCAGGGGTATGCTGGAAGGTTTCTTTCTGTCTCCGTCTGTGGTAAACGCTGCCATGAAGGGGGCGGCTCTCTGCGGCGCTGTATATAAAGGCCTGGGTTATGAGGTCTGCCCGGACGATTCCACAGATCTCAGAAGTGATATCATAGAATCCGTGAAACTCGGCTCTCCGGAAGCGGTCGTAGAGTTCTGTGGCGGCATCCAGGCGGCATCTCCTGTGGAATCATTCGTTAAGCCTGAACCATCACCGATGCCTGGTTACGAGGATAAGGTCGTAATGGCCGCGGGCGCTTTCGTTCAGGGTTCATCCATAGAAATGAGCTCCGACGGGCCTCTAAGACCTCCATACATAGTTTATTATCAAGGAGGGCTGACATATGATCACGCCAGACTCGGCGTCATGAGCTCTCTAAACAGGCTCTTTAAGAAGGGACTCCTTAATAAATGAGAAATAAGAAAGCCCGCGCGGCGTTCTATATACTGAAGGCGGCGATCCTTATATTCATAGTGGTCGGCATACCTGCCATAATATGGGTGAAATACCGCAGTGTAGTGACGGACTTCGAGTCTTTCTCTAAGCTGGTCGGCTACCTCAGGGAATATAAGAGCAAAGCCTTTCTTATATATATTCTGGCTCAGATCATGCAGATAGTAGTGTCTTTTCTGCCGGGCCAGGTATTTCAGTTCGCGGCGGGCTACATATTCGGCTTCCTTCCGGGACTTATATATTCTATCCTGGGAGCGGCTCTGGGGACTACCATCACATATTATCTGGCGCGTTTATTGGGATCGGATTTCGTAAAACTGGTAACAGGGGAGAAGAATTATGAGCACTTCTCTAAGGAACTAAACAGTAAGAAGGCTTATCTTATAGCATTCCTGATCTACCTGATACCGGGAACGCCGAAAGACATGGTCTGCTATCTGGCTGGTATATCAGATATGAAGTTCAAGCCGTTCCTGGTGACGTCTCTGGTCGGAAGGACACCGGCCATGTGCGGGAGCCTGATCTTCGGATCCATGTATCTGAAGAAGAACTATACCGGCATGGCCATAGTGGGAACCTGCGCTCTGGTGATCTTCCTCATATGCGTGATAAAGAGGAAGAAGATAAACGCTTACATAGACCATTTCTATGATGAATATACGGATGCTCCGGAAAGAGACAGCGGAAATTCCGACGGCTCTGATAATTCAGATAATATCGAAGCAAACTAAAAGACTGCTTATCATATACGATAGGCAGTCTTTTAATATTATTGAAATTGGAAGGGAAAGGCGGTTTTCTCACAGACAACTATTCCTAAAATCATAATTTTCGGAATAGTTACTGCAGGATCCGCCAAAATCCGTGGAATCCTTATGTTTCAAGCCGCATGCTGCGTTCGGCCGCGTCCCGCATTTCCTTCCATAAACTTATATTTAATTTATTATATTATTAATTAATTATTTCTCACGAGCTGTAGCCATTTTCATTCATTCCCCAGCGATCTCAAGCGTCCAGATATCACCCGTTATTATTATAATAAATATTAACTGATATAGATTCAGATACTGTTTCGAGTTCCCGATGAGTTTTCAGTCACTCATTAATTCAGATTCGCACGTATCCTTATTATCTGGATATCATTCCTGCCTGCTATACGACCTCAACACTCTCTGCGCATCAAAAGCTCACTAATCCTAAGCTTCAGGCTCTGCGCTGCGTCAAAGTTCCATAAGCTGTAAAAGTCTCTTAAAACCGAGGCTCAAAATCGCGATATAAGCGATTTTAAAAGGCAGGCTCGAATGTCTGCTCATACGATATACATCGCGAAAATCGATTTCACAGCTTATCTAGCGAAAGAGCCATTAATGGATCTGAAACAAGCACATCATGCCGGTTGGAATGTCTAAAGAGCCCATACGTCCGTCGGTCGACCATAGATGATACTAATTAACAGGTATCTCTATAGTCTGGCCGGCAGTAAGCCCGGCATCAGTTAAGTTATTAGCCTTACGAATCTTATAAACGGTTTCTCTGACATCAGTATCATTATCAGTATACTGAGAAGCTACTGACCATAGACTGTCTCCGGATTCTACTACATATTCCACAGGCTCATTAGCCGTGGCTGCTTCAGCGGAAATAAATCCTGACAGAACTGAAACCAATCCCAATCCGATAATAAGCAGTACCACCATGAAGACGCGGAATCTCCTGGCATTCGTGATCCTATATTTACGGTTATTAAAAGTCATATATCCATCTGTTCTCATAACATATCACCTCGCGAACACGCGTTTCTTTAGGATGACTCCATATTAACAGAACGCTCGTTCGTTGTCAATGTAAAATCGAACAAATGTTTATCACTATAAATATATACTTTTATTACCGAAAGCCTGGTTTATCATAATACCTAGCCGGGAAGGCTCGACCGCCGAATCCTTTGCAACTGCTTATTTTAACCCAGCTATCTCCCTCAGCGTCTCATAATCACACTTAAACGGGCAGAGAGCCAGTTTACCGGTGCTGTTCTTCATGACATCATCCACAGCAGCTTCAAGCACCTCTTCGGAAACAGATGTTTCTCCAAACAGCTTCACATAGAATTCCCTCAGATAATCCGTATCGCTGAATCCCATGGCGGAGAGCACCTCGCGCCTTACTTCCCTGTCAGCGTGCTCTATATAATTAGGAAGGAAATAGCCGCAAGCCCGGCCGTGCGGGACGCCGCCCATAATCGTGACCCTGTAGCTGAGCCCGTGCGGAACAGACGTATCCGTCTGAACTATGGACATGCCGCCCATGGTAGAAGCCTCGAGCAGAGCCTGAGCCCCTTCCGGACTCATGTCCTCATCGCCGGAAATAATATCTCTCGCCGACCTCCATAGCTCGAATCCCATGCGGTTAGTCATGATGCTGAATGATGTGGCTGTAGAATTTATCCTACTCTCTGTCAGGTGGCAAAGCGCGTCCACAGCTGTCGTCCTCAGGACACTCTTAGGCATGGACATGAGATACTTAGGATCCAAAAGAGCCAAATCGAAGAAGAACTTATGTTTTATGGACTGCTTAGATCTTCTTTCCTTGATTTCGAGCACGGAAACAGCCGTAACCTCAGAGCCGGTCCCGCATGTGGTAGGAACAGCAGCCAGAGGCAGAGCGTCTGTTATGTCGGCTTTGCTGGTGTCATAGAGGAATTCTGGGTCACAGTCCTTATGCTTGATCATCAGAGCCACAGCCTTAGCAGCGTCCATAGGAGAGCCGCCGCCTATACCGATGACGAAATCAGCGCCTTTAGAGAGGCCTAGGTCTCTAGCAGCCATGACGGATTCGACATCCGGATTCTGCTTCACTTCATCATATATGTCGCAAATTACGCCATGGGAAGAGAGAGCCCTCATAACATCGGTGAGAGAGCCGTTAAGCCTGGACGAATGCTTACCGGTCACTATTAGAGCGTGTTTACCGAGCGATGCCAGTTCACCGGCGTGTTTGGAAACACAGTCTGTATCTTCGTATACCTTAACAGGATCATAGAACTTCAT
Source organism: Eubacteriales bacterium (assembly GCA_029009055.1). Lineage (GTDB taxonomy): Bacteria > Bacillota > Clostridia > Peptostreptococcales > Anaerovoracaceae > Aminicella. Next base: position 27,514 of record JAQXJR010000029.1, read on the forward strand.
ATAAACCACCCCTGAATCAATTGATATTTTTCCTTCCTATTTTAACACAAACCCGGGTAGGGCCGGACGAAAAATGCTCTTTACTGAGAAATCCCTAAATGGGTCCGGAAGATAACATTCTTAAAAGACTTTAACTTATAAAACGTGACCTATATAACGACGGTATGGTATAATATAGAAACAAATATATCATTATTAAAGGAAGATTGAAGATGAGTGATAAAGATCTGAAGAAAACAGAGCAGAAGCCAGAAGAGACTAAGGAGAAGACGAATCCTATAGCTCAGACGGGTAACGCCGCGGCGGCTGTCCTGAAGAAGTTCAAGCCTCGCCGCGATAAGCACGGCAGCGATAAGCAGATGGCGACATGGAAGAAGGTCCTCCTTATTATCCTTGTCGTTATTCTGGCTATCATAATAGTCGGAGGGGTCTACACTGCTGTCATCATCAGCAGGGCTCCTAAGATAGACACAGATATGGATAATATCTATTCCCTGCTCAGCCAGACCACCACTGTTTACGACAGGAATGGTAAGACTGCCGGGAAGGTCTACTCCGGTCAGAACAGAATAAACGTTAAATATAAGGATCTCCCGGAGAACCTCGTTAACGCTTATGTAGCTCTGGAGGATAAGACATTCTGGAAGCACCACGGCTTCAACTGGATCAGGATCATGGGCGCTATTAAGAGCGCTGTAACGTCCGGCGGCTCCGTAAGCGGTACATCTACCCTCACCCAGCAGCTGGCGAGAAACGTGTTCCTGCCACAGCGGATGACAGAGCACAGCATGAAACGTAAGATCATAGAGGCTTGGTATACAGTCCAGCTCGAGAGAAACCTGTCTAAGGAGCAGATAATAGAGGCTTACCTTAACACTATCTATCTCGGATTCAACACTAATGGTGTGGGCGCAGCGTCACAGGCATACTTCTCTAAGAATATTAAGGATCTGAGCATAGCTCAGTGCGCCGTGCTCGCCAGCCTTCCGCAGAAGCCTACAGGCTACGCTCCTGTCGTGCTCGTAAATAACGGCAGCGTTCAGAGCGGAGAGAAGGTCCTGAAGAGAACATCAGCGGGAACATACATCCTGAACGACGCAGGTAAATCCAGAAGACTAACATGCCTGAAGCTCATGCTCGACCAGGGATATATCACTAAGGCACAGTATAATAAGGCCGTTAAGGTGAAGCTGGAAGACATGATAAAGCCGGACTACTCCATTAACAGCCAGAAGGCTTCTTACTTCACTGACTATGTGGTGAATCAAGTCATTAAGGACCTCCAGTCCGAGCAGAAGCTGTCATATAGCGAAGCTTACGATAAGGTATATAAGGGCGGACTTAAAATCTACAGCACAGAAGATAAGAGAGCCCAGAAGGTAGTAGAGAGAGAGTTCTCTAATAACGCTAACTTCCCTAACCCTACCAGCCTCAGATATGATTCTCAGGGGAATATGCTGAATAAATACGGCACTATAGTAATGTATAAATATTCCAACTTCGTAAACAATGGAAGATTTACATTCGCCTCTAACGAGATAAAGGCTAAGAAGGACGGATCTTTCATAATAAAGAAGAATAAGAGGATCAGGATATACAGCAGCACATATAACGGAGTCACAGATTATACTCTGGCCTTCCCTAATATGTACACTAATAAGAATGGTAAGATCTACCTGATCTCCGGAGGAAACATAAACATTCCTCAGAAGTATAAATCACTCAATAAGAACGGCAACGTAGTCATCTCTAAGGACTTTGCTAAATCCACTGAAGGTAAGGGAGTCTTTAAGAAGGATAATAACGGCAACTGGTACATAGGTAAGAATAACCTCGTGATAAACCAGGAAGTCATCCAGCCTCAGGCAGCCATGACCATCATAAATAATAAGAATGGTCAGATCATAGCCATGGTCGGCGGCCGTAAAGCAAAGGGTAAGATGATATATAACCGCGCGGTAAACACCAGACAGCCTGGTTCCTCAATCAAGCCTCTGGCTATATATTCAGCAGCCCTCCAGCAGAGCGTAGAGGAGATGAGAGCAGGTAAGACCCACTACTTCCAGAATTACGGAATAGATAAACAGGGAGCGACCGGCTGGGGTAAATACATAACAGAAGGTTCTACAGTAACAGACGAGCCACTTACCGTTAACGGTAAGAACTGGCCGAAGAACTCCGGCGGAGGATATTCAGGATACAGGACACTTAAGACTGCTCTGCAGAACTCTATTAACACCTGCGCTGTTAAGATCTTCTACCAGGTCGGAGCTGACTATTCGGCTAAGATGGTTAAGAAGTACGGAATATCCTCACTTAAGACCAGCGGAGCTGTAAGCGACATGAACGCCGCTGCTCTGGCTTTAGGAGGTATGACTAAGGGCGTATCCACACTGGAAATGGCTAACGCTTATACCTGCTTCGCCGGAAACGGAACGAAGACAGAGGAGCCTATCTGCTACACGAAGGTAGTGGACAGCGAAGGTAAGACCATCCTGAAGAAATCTTCCAAGCGTGTTCGTGTCATAGACGAAGGTGTAGCCTTCATCATGAGAGATATGATGAAGAGCGTAGTTACAGGAGGTACAGGTCGAAACGCCGCTATCGCCGGAACTACAGTAGCCGGTAAGACAGGTACTACGAGTGATGAGTACGATATCTGGTTCGACGGTTATGTACCTAAGTACACGGCATCGCTCTGGATCGGAAACGACGTTAACCTCAGGCTGTCAGGAATGTCCAATTACGCCGCGGCTCTTTGGGGACGCATCATGAGGCAGATCCCTAATGTAACTAAGGGCTCCTACCCTGCTATGCCGTCCGATGTACAGAAGGTCGGCGCTTACTACTACGTTAAGGGAACTTACAGTTATGTAGCTCCTCCGATCACGAATAAGAACGAGGACAATAAGGATAATAAGAGCGGTACCGAGAATTCCACTAACAGCACCACTAACGGTCAGAATAGCGGAAATTCAGGCACCACTACTAACGGCGGCACGACGCAGACTGGCAGATAACTAAATATGCAATAAGCCCTCCATGGTACAATTAAAACCGTGGAGGGCTTTTTCAGATGGGGAACTCGGCCGCTATGCAATCCCGGATAAAAAAGATATAATAAGAAAATACGCAGCTGGTTCTTTGCTGCGCATAAATATTAAAATAAACATGAGGTCAACTATGAAAGACTATATAAAAGAAACTTATTTAGCAGACAGCATCGACGTTCCTATGGAGCACGACGCGATAACTATTCAGAACAACACAGGAATCCCTGCCAACACAGTACGCGCGGTCCTGACCCTGAAGAATGACTACTTTAAGAAGCGCGTTTTCAACCAGGACCCGATGCCCCTGGATATAGATAGAGAAGATGTCCTGGATTACGTCATCATGAATTCCCGGAGTGTGGACGCAGACACATGCAGAAACATCTTCATGGTGGAATCGCAGCTTCACGAGCTTGGAAATTTCTTCAAATCTAAGCGCATAGCCTACGTCACAGAACTTCCCTTCGATACAGTAGACAGATGCCTGTACCTGAAATCTTCCTACTCCTCTATGTATCCCGCAGCAAGCTCAGATGAGGTCGAAGGCTTCATTCTCACCGAGTATGAAGACATGACGAAGGAACTTTACGATATGATCATAGATGCCGAGAAGGATTATTACCTTAATGACCCTGTAGTTTCTATGTTCGATGATGAATCAATCATCGAGAAGTGGACTCAGCCTATGGCTATAGATGAGATACAGTGGATAGCGAATGATATGAGGATGGACACAGCTTCCATAAAAGAAGTCCTGAGACAGGCAGACCACTTCCGCCAGGAGCGTGATCAGATGGATGAAGAGACAGATGATAACGTCCTGAACTATATCGTTCAGAAGACAACTAATATCACATCAGTTCTGGCACAGAAGATCCTTCGCGCCGAGAAGAGATACTACGACGACCTCTTAAGCTTCCCGGAGGAATAATCTAATATCAATAATAACAATTAAGGCATGGCTCCAATTTCGAAGTCATGCCTTTTTATGGATGTATTCGCGTATCTTTTCTACTTCAGATTATTTATCTGCTTCTCATCTACGCTGTACTTTATTCTCTTCAGGAATTCGTGGACGTTTTCCGTGATGCTGTCGCCACCGAAAACAGCGGAGCCGGCAACTATGATATCAGCTCCTGCCTCATAGAGCGATGTAACGTTATCGAGGTTAGCGCCGCCGTCCACCTCTATCTCGAAACTGTGGCCGTGCCTGTTGCGGTAGCCCGCCAGTTTCTGGACCTTCTTAAGCGTCATAGGGATGAACTTCTGGCCGCCGAAGCCCGGCTCCACAGTCATGACCAGGATCATGTCCGCCAGGTCCATAACGCTGTTAAGCGCCTCGATCGGCGTTCCCGGATCTATAGCGACTCCAGCCTTAATGCCCTTAGACTTAATATGCTCCAGAGTCCTGTAGATATGCGGACAAGCTTCGTAATGCACTGTTATATACTCTGTTTTATCTGTTACGAATGAGTCGATATAACGGTCAGGATCCTCTATCATCAGGTGTACATCGAACGGTGCGGAATCCACCTTAAGCAGATTCTTAAGTACCACCGGTCCGAAAGATATGTTTGGAACGAAATGCCCATCCATAACATCGAAATGGATAAGATCAGCCCCAGCTTCTGAAGCTTCTTTAACCTGGTCTCCAAGCTTAGTGAAATCAGCCGATAAAATTGATGGTGCTAGTTTAGACATGTCTCTACCTCCATTAATATTTATTTTCCTTCTGCTTTATTTCCTCGAAGATCTCTGTGTACGTCTTATATCTGCCGCTATTTATCTCACCGGCTTCCACGGCGGCTTTAACGGCGCACCCCGGCTCGCTTAAATGCCTGCAATTATCGAACCTACACTGCCCAATATAATCTCTGAATTCCGGATAATACTTATCTAGCTCCGAACTCAGAAGCTCCCCTTCCATATCGAATGATGAGAATCCCGGTGTGTCGAATATCCAGCCGCCGCTCGCAAGCTCGAACATCTCCACATGCCTGGTCGTCTGGCGACCTCGCTTATTCTTCCGGCTCACATGGCCGATCTCAGCGGCCTCGCCCCTCAGCAGGAAATTCACCATAGAAGACTTACCTACACCGGATGCTCCCTCCAGAGCAGCCGTGTGGTCACGAATGAAATCCTCCACCTGCTCCAGACCTTCTTTATTTTTAAGAGATACCCTGAAAACCTGGCAAGCCTTCTCATACCGATTAGCCAGCTCATTGAGCTCTTCCTCAGTGACCAGATCTGCCTTATTAATGCAGATCGCGGCTTCGACATTCATTTTCTCAGCTATGATGAGCAGCTTATCTATAGTGCTGAAATTCGGCTCCGGGTCTCTGGCAGCCATTTCGATTATGATCCTGTCTACGTTAGATATAGGAGGCCTGCGGAAGGAATTGCGGCGGGGATATATCTTCTCCAGCACGCCCTTACCTTCTTCATCCAGCTCTGATATCTCCACTCGGTCGCCGACAGCAGGCGTGATACCCGCTTTACGGAATATGCCACGGCCCCTGGTCTCGAAAACTCCCTTATCTGTTTTAACGTAGTAGAATCCACCTACGCCCTTAATGATCAGCCCTTTCATCTAACGCCTTTTATTGCCTTCTATATATCCGATAATCATGCTATTCACCGTCTGATGAATCGTCATCTGAGTCTCCACCCCCATTATTATCGTCAGGAGCTCCCTTACTGATCGTGATGTCTACAGTGCTGCCTTCCTTCAGCTTACTTCCCGCCGTATACTGCTGCCACATTACGTAGCCCTCGCCGTAGACGGTGCTCTCTTCATAATCCACCTTACCGAGCTTGAATCCCGCCTTAACGAGCTTAGTCTCAGCCTCGGAAGCCGTAAGACCTGTGAGAGAAGGAACCTTCTTCTTAACAGTAGATGGACCGCTGCAGACTACGAGATTTACATAAGAACCCTTAGTCTTCTGAGCTCCACCCGTAGGAGTCTGACTTATAATCTGTCCCTTCTTATAATCGTCGCTCGCCTGCTGGGATACAGTACCGATCTTAAATCCTGCATCCTCCAGGATGGTCTCGGTATCGTTCTCGTTATAATACTTACCGACCATGTTCGGAACTTCCGCCACATCCTTACCGGAGCTTACCGTAAGAGTGATGGTAGTTCCCTTATCTTCCTTAGAGTTAGCCTCCGGATCCTGCTTTATGACGCGTCCCGATTCTACGTCGTCGCTGTGCTCTTCTTCCTTAACTACCTTAAATCCCTTATCTTTCAGAGTCGACTTAGCCTTACTATACTGCATGTCCGTGACATCCGGCACAGTGACCTTATTCATGCTTTCCGTAATCCTAGGGACAGCGAATATTCCGACTATGACGCAAAGCGCAGCCAGGATGGCAGCTGTCACAGCGAGCTTCTTATTTCCGCCTTTTTTCTTATTTTTCTTCGGCTTTTCTTTCTCGTAATCCTGATAATCATCATATTCTTCAGGCTGAGGCTGTACATCCCGCTGAACATTTACAGGCGCTTTTTGCTCCTGGCTGGCGAACACTGAATTTCCGACGACGTTAGTCACGAAATCTATGTTATTCAGGTCGTCCAGCATCTCCTGAGCGCTTCTGTATCTATTAGACTGGAATTTATCCGTCGCCTTCATGACTATTTTCTCCAGCTGAGGCGGTATGCCCGGAACCAGCTGAGATGGCGGGATTATATCATCATTAATATGCATGAGGGCTACCTGGACCGGGTTATCGCCATCGAATGGCACCCTGCCGGTCAGCATCTCGTACATCACGATGCCGAGGGAGTAGATATCAGATCTCTCATCCACGTACGAACCCCTGGCCTGCTCCGGCGAGAAGTAGTGAACGGATCCTATGACCTTACTGGTCTCCGTCAGCGTAGAATCGCTCACGGCCTTAGCTATGCCGAAATCGCCCAGCTTAGCCGTGCCGTCATCCGTGATCATTATGTTATGCGGCTTTATGTCCCTGTGGATTATGTTATTGCTATGGGCCAGACTCAGCGCGGATACTATCTGCTTGGAGATCCTGATGACCTCCTTATAGTTCATCGGCGCCTCTGCCTTAATCACATCGCTCAGGGTCCTTCCCGTCACGAGCTCCATTACTATATAGTAGATGCTGCCTTCCTGTCCGACATCGTAGACGCTGATGATGTTAGGATGCTGGAGCGCCGCCGCCTGCTGTGACTCCTTCCTGAAGCTGTCCACGAACGACGCGTCCCTCACAAACTCCGGACGGAGTATCTTAATCGCGACATATCTGCTGAGCAGCCTGTCTTTCGCTTTATAAACGACGGCCATACCGCCTTCGCCGACCTTCTCGATCAGCTCATATCTACCGCTTAAAAGTTTACTCATCTATATCTCCCTCCGTAACTCTGAGGCAAACAACTGTGATATTATCGGTGCCCCCGTTGGCATTAGCCATGTTCACGAGGTCGCTGCACATTTCTCCCATGCTCTTCCCCGAGCCCAGCTCTTCGGCTATGGCATCGTCTCCGGTCTCCCCATACAGACCATCCGAGCAAAGCATGATCACGTCTCCCGCCTTCACGGGCATCTGGAAGAAATCCGGACTCACGTCCACATCGGCGCCTACAGCCCTGGTTATGTAATTCTTACCGGCTTGGACGCCTTTACCATCCTCAGTGAGGAGGCCAGCCTTCTTCAGAGAATTCACATACGTGTGGTCCTCTGTTATCTGTTTAAGCTTTCCGTTCCTGTAGAGGTAAGCCCTGCTGTCGCCCACGTTCATGACGACCATCTTATTATCGAAGAAATATGACAGCACGATCGTCGTCGCCATACCCCTCGTCGCTTCATCGGAATTAGCCCTCTGGACCAGCTTATAATTCACTTTCTTAATACAGTCCTTAAAATAGGTCTGGCAGGTCCTGAACGTTTTCACGCCTTCGAGCGAATTAGCCGATATGTACTCGGCGACCCCTGTCACCGTCATCCTGCTGGCTATCTCGCCCGAATTATTCCCGCCCACACCGTCGGCCACCATGTAAACGCCGGCGCCCGGTATTATGAAGCAGGAATCCTCGTTATTACTACGCATGACCCCTTTATCGGTCTTGAAACTTACTTCCATATAGTATAAAAACTCCTAAGTGAAGAAATAACTAATTATCTATAAACTCCCGGTCACTCTTCTGCCGCAAAGCCAATCCCGCGGGATCCATCGCGGATCACTGTCTCTTCATGACGCAGTAGAAGAATCCATCCGTTCCATCCTCGTCCGGCATGAGCTGTCTGGCTTCCTTAATCTTAAAATCAGAATGCTCCTTCAGGAAGCGGCTCACCACATCCTTATTCTCTATCATGTTTATAGTGCAGGTGCTGTACATGAGCTTACCATAACGCTTCACGTACTTCGACGCTGTTTCGAGTAAAGAGAATTGCTTCTCGGCTAAGGCTCTGCCATCGTCTTCCAGCTTCCTGTACTTTATCTCCGGCTTCCTGTCCAAAACTCCTAAGCCTGAGCACGGAGCGTCGCAGATGACGTAGTCTCCCAATTCGATAAGGTCAGGATTCTCTATCATGGAATCCTGCTCGCGAGTCTCTATAACGCTTACGCCGAGCCTCTCAGCCGATTTCTCTATCACATGCAGCTTATTACCATGCACGTCGAAAGACATGACCCTGCCTGTATTCTTCATTATTATAGCAGAATCTAATGACTTACCTCCAGGCGCGGCGCAGAGATCGATGATCGTAGAGCCTTCCTTCGGCGCCAGCCTCTCTACAGCCAGAGCCGAAGCCGCGTCCTGAACGAAGAAGAGGCCTTCCTTAAACTCAGGTGTCTCTATGACAGACCCGCTCTTAACTATAAGAAGATCCTTCACTCTGCGGGCTTCTCTTAGATCTACGCCTCTCTGTTTAAGCCTCTCTACCAATTCTGCCGGCTCTATCCTGAGCGTGTTCACCCTCAGGCAGAGTCTCGGCTTCATGTTGGAAGCCTGAAGCAGTTTTTCAGCCCTCTCGCCATACTGGTTCAGCCAGAGCCTTACTATCCACGGATCTATGGAATACGTAAGGGAAAGCCGCTTCACTTCATTCTTCTCATCCTCAGGCTTCTTAAGAGTATCCCTATTCCTCAGGAAATTCCTCAGGACGCCGTTTATGAATCCCGACCTTCCGAAAGCCACTTTCTTCGTGAGCTTCACACACTCATCTACGGCAGCGTAATCCGGCACAGAATCCATATAGATGATCTGATAGAGACCCATCCTCAGGATCACCAGCAGGCAGATCTGCATCTTCTCCAGTTTCCTGGATGAAAGCTGGCCGATAATATAATCCAATGAATATTGGTTTTTCAGAACGCCGTAGACCAGCTCCCTCACGAATGGAGGCGAGTTCGGCTTCTTCTCGGCTATCCTATTATTAAGTTCGATATTAGAGTACGAATTCTTCTCACTGATGTTAATCAGCACTTCGTACGCTGTGACCCTGTTTTGGTCCATCGTAAACTCCTTAATCTCTGCTGTTCCTAATCACAAGCAATCTCAGCAGGTTAGCGAGAGCCGTAGCCAGAGCCGCCACATAAGTCATGGCAGCCGCGCTCAGCACCTTCCTGCAGCCGGGCTGATTCTCAGGCGAGACCAAACCCAGCATCTGGATTTGCTGTAGAGCCCTCCCGCTGGCGTTAAATTCCACCGGAAGCGTTATCAAATGGAAGAAAAGCACCACGCAGAAAGCTAATATACCTATATCCATGATCGTGAGCCCGATATTAGACCCCGATTCTCCGCCGTAGCTGAAAGCCAGACCCAGGCCGACCATGATCAATACCCATGAGATGGACGAAGCGATGTTCGTGATCGGAACTATAGCGTCCCTGATCTTAAGAGGAACATACCCCTTAGCATGCTGTAAAGCGTGTCCGGCCTCGTGGCAGGCTACTGCGACCGCGCTCACTGATCTTCCGTTAAGAACGTCAGCCGACAGGTTTATGGTCCTGTCCGAAGGGTTATAGTAATCGCTTAATGTTCCCGGTATCTGGTTTATGCCGACATTCGTGAGCCCGTTCATATCCAGCATGCGCCTGGCCGCCTGAGCGCCGGTGAGCCCGGTTCCGGAATCTATCCTCATATAGGTCTTAAACCTGGACTGGACCAGCCCCTGAGCTATGAAAGCCAGTATCATGGCCGGAATCAGTATGATAAATGTCGGGTCGAAATAGTAAAACATATATTTTATCACTCCTGTTATTAAGTTATGTTTATCTCAATAATCATAAAGCCTCAATATAACAGGTAATTGAAGGGTTTATGAAAATAAGACTCCGCTTTCCACCTTATTACCCAGCAGGAAGTCGCTTACCTTAACTCGCTTCTTCCCCGGAAGCTGGAGCTCCTTGATCACGAGAACGCCCGTCCCGCAGGCGACCCTGATGCCGCTCTTATCTGCGCTTAAGACAGTTCCAGGCTCCTTACCGGACTCGCCTGTCTCAGCGTCTGAGGCCCAGACCTTAACCTTCTTATCGCCATACATGAACGTTACGCCCGGCCAAGGCTGGTAAGCCCTTACCATTCTCTCTATCTGAGCAGCGTCCACGGACCAGTCTATGACTCCGTCATTTTTATTTATCATGCCGGCATAAGTAGACATGCTGTCGTCCTGCGGTGTGAAGACCGCTGTGCCAGCCTCTATCTCAGGAAGCGTCTTTACCATAAGTTCAGCTCCAGCCTCAGCCAGAGCATCCTCCAACTCAGGAAGCGTCTTACGGCCGATCTCGACCTCGACCTTAGATATCATATCGCCCGTGTCCAGGCCCTTCTCCATCTTCATGACCGTGACGCCGGTATATTCATCGCCGGACAGGATGGCGTGCTGCATTGGAGAAGCCCCTCTGAATTTAGGGAGCAAAGAAGCGTGAGCGTTAAAGCACCCGAGCCTTGGAAGCTCTAGCACGTCTTCCTTAAGTATCTGACCGAAAGCAGCCACGACTATAGCGTCCGGGCCGTATTCTCTCATCTTCTCCACGAGCTCAGGCTCAGCGGAAAGCCTACGCGGCTGATAAACAGGGAGACCCAGCTCCAGAGCGCACTCCTTAACAGGAGAATATGTGACCTTACCGCGGTTTCTGGCCTTATCAGGCTGGGTCAGGACCATGCCTATATCGTTTCCCGCCTCGTAGAGTTTCTTAAGTACAGAAACGGAGAACTTCGGTGTTCCCATAAATATGATCTTCATCGGGACTATTCCTCTTCTGTGTCTTCAGGAGCAGCTGCTGTGTGGACTTCTTCAGCCTTATCTGTATAGAGGACGCCGTCCAGATGGTCGTTCTCGTGGCACATTACCCTGGCATAGAAGCCTGTGAACGTGTATTCCATCCTCTCGCCGTCGCGGTTAGTAGCCCTGATGACGATCTTATCAGGCCTCTTAACAGTTCCGAAGAAACCAGGTACGCTGAGGCAGCCCTCTACGTCCTCGTTTTCGCCCTCGGTTGATACGATCTCAGGATTTACCATATAGTAAACATGACCCGGTTCCGGCTCAGCCACGAACATCCTGCGCATGAAACCTACCTGAGGAGCTGCCAGGCCTACGCCGTCAGCGTCTCTCATGGTGTCCAGCATATCGTCCAGGACCTCACGGATGTGGTCATTCACTTCTTTAACTTCTTTGCAATGTTTTCTGAGGATAGGATCACCCTCGACTACGATCTTTCTTAATGCCATGCCTTCTCACTTTCTATCTAAATATAAATATTAACTATATCCCGCTGTATGGATTCACATCTATCACTACAGCCACATCACCGCTCTTCTCCACGTAATTCGACGCGTAGTAGCGAATGTAATATACGTATTTATTTCTCTCGCCCTTAGGGGCTTTTATCATTATATGATACCTGGAGCTGTCCTTACCCTTAAACAGGCTGTCGAGCTTAGGCCTGAATATCTTATCCGACCCCGGAAGCCCCGCCCTCATCAGGTATGACCTGCAGCCTGCCGCCGCGTCATAAGCCTTAGAATCGCTTTCTGACGTGAATTCGGCTGATATGAGGTCGCTGAACGGCGGATAATCCATGAGCCTCCTCATCTGAACTTCCTCATTAAAGAAATCCAGGTAACTGTGCTTAGCCGCCGCCTTTATAGCGAAATTATCAGGCGTGAATGACTGGACTATCACTCTTCCCTGCTCACTGCCTCTCCCGGCGCGGCCTGCCACCTGCGTTATGAGCTGGAACGTCCGCTCTGTCGACCGATAATCCGGTATGCTTAGCGTCGTGTCAGCCGCTATGACCCCGGTCAGGGCTACATTAGAGAAATCCAGGCCCTTAGCTATAAGCTGGGTCCCGACCAAAATATCTATCTTACCCTTTGCGAAATCATTTAAGACTTTCCTGATAGCTCCCCGGCTCTTAACCGTATCCAGGTCCAGCCTGGCTATCCTGGCTTCAGGGAACATCTCCTGCGTTAGCTCTTCTACCTTCTCCGTCCCTGTTCCGTAGAACTTAAGGTGCCTGCCGCCGCACGTCGGGCAGGTTTCAGGGATCCTGTATTTACGCCCGCAGTAATGGCAGACCCCGGCATTCTCGGACTTATGGTAGACGAGAGTTATGTCGCAGTCCGGGCACTTAAGCACCTCGCCGCAGTCGTCGCAGCGGATGACCGTCGAATAGCCCCGGCGGTTTATGAACAGGATGGCCTGCTTCTTATTATCCAGGCATTCCCGGATTCCCCGATAAAGCTCGGAGCTTAATATAGAGAGGTTTCCCTCCCTGATTTCTTCCTTCATGTCTATTATATCGACAGATGGAAGAGGAGTCTCATTATACCTCTTATCCAAGGTTATGAGTTCGTATATGCCTTCCTTAGCCCTCTCATAGGAGACGACTGAAGGTGTGGCGCTTCCCAGGATCAGCACGCCCTTAGACTTCATGAGCCGCTTCATGGCTATGTCCACGGTCTCGTAATTCGGCGACTGGTCCGACTTATATGTAGATTCGTGCTCCTCGTCCAGAACGATGACGCCTATATTCTCGAGAGGCGCGAACACGCCGATCCGGGCTCCTATGGCTATCTTAGCCTCTCCCCGCCTCAGCCTGGCCCATTCATCGTATCGCTCCCTCTGCGTGAGCTTACTGTGGAGCACCGCCACCTGCTCCCGTCCGAACCTGGCTATGAACCTGAGCACGACCTGCTCGGCCAGCATAATCTCCGGCACGAGCATGATAGCTGTCTTACCTTGATTTATGGCCTCCTGGATGGCCCGCATGTAGATTTCTGTCTTACCGGACGATGTGACGCCATGGATGAGAAAACTCTTATTTTCGTCGCTATCTACTGCAAAGTTTATCTTATCTACCGCGTCCCGCTGTTCTTCTGTGAGCTCAGGCGGTTCGTCCCGCTTTATATTCTCGTTACTATACGGGACCTTATTCTTACCGGGCTTCGGCGCCTTCCCCGGCGGTATGAAACACTTAACAGCGTCTATATACCTGATACCGTAGCGCTTTCTCATCCAGCAGCATGTATCCACCATCTCATCCGTCAGGGAGAGGACAGGGTCGACCGAGATGATACTCTTAATCTTAGAGTCTTCTATCTCAGGCTTAATGCCGGTCTGGAACACGAAAGCCTTAATCTTGCGGTTCCCCTTATTAAAAGGGACACTCACGACGCTACCGACCCTGACCGGCATGTCAGCCCTATATGTGTAGAATCTGTCAGTATATCTGCTTTTATTATCTATGACTACGCTGACGTATTCCATTACACTCCTTTGCTATATAAGACCTTATAGTTACTAGAGAAGATCTATGCCGTGCTCCGCGCATGTCTTAACCATATCATCAGGCCAGATGCTTACCTGGACCTCACCGATATGAGCCTTCCTGAGGAAGAACATGCAGAGCCTGCTCTGGCCGATTCCGCCGCCGATAGAAAGCGGAAGTTCGTTATTCATTACAGCTTTCTGGAACGGAAGTTCTCTCCTGTCATCGCATCCGGCCATGGTAAGCTGCCTGTCCATAGACTCAGCGTCCACCCTGATACCCATAGATGAGATCTCGAAAGCGATTCCCAGCACATCGTTCCAGAGTATGATATCTCCGTTAAGCTCCCAGTCATCATAGTCCGGAGAACGTCCGTCATGCTTCTTACCCGACTTAAGCGGTCCGCCGATCTTCTCAACGAAAATAGCTCCATGCTCCTTACAGCACGCGTTCTCCCTCTCCTTCGGGGTCAGGTCAGGATACTCGTCCTCCAGTTCCTGGCTGGTAATGAAATATATCTCATTAGGCAGGTCATTATGGATGTCCCTGTAGATCCTGTTTACATAATCGTTCAGGTTAAGTATAGAGTTATATATAGTCCTGACAGTCTCCTCCAGATATTCCATAGTCCTCTGCTCAGGAGTTATGACCTTCTCCCAGTCCCACTGGTCCACATAGAGCGAGTGCAGGTTATCGAGCTCCTCATCGCGCCTTATAGCGTTCATATCCGTGTAGATACCATTTCCCGGCTCCACATCATACTTACCTAAAGCGTATCTCTTCCACTTAGCCAGGGACTGAACGACCTCAGCCGGCTTCTCGTCCATGTCCTTAACCGTGAATGAAACGCGGCGCTCCACGCCGTTAAGGTTATCATTCATTCCTGTGGCAGGATCCACGATGAGAGGCGCGGATACACGCCTGAGTGAAAGGCCGTAAGCCAGTTCATCCTGGAAATAATCTTTGATCTTCTTGATTCCTCTCTGAGTCTCCCTAGGCTCGAGGATCGGGTCATATCCTTCTGGTAAAATAAGCGTCATAGCTTCTCCCCCTTTTGAAATTTTATTAATATATTACAGAGTTCCGGTCTGTTTTTCGTCATTATTCAGCAAAGCCCGCCTGGCAGCTCTCTCAGCCCTGCTCCTATCAGCCTCTATCTTAGAAAAACCGCAGCCGCAGTAGTTCTGCCGGTAGAGCCCGTGTTCCTTAGATAGTTCCACGCTCTTCTTAAAGCCATCCTTCTTCTTAAAGTCGAACGGCTCGAACTCAATGCCGCGCTCCTCGCCGCGCTTCTCGCCGATTTTCGAAATCAGCTTATAGTTCTTATACGGGCTCACGGTGAGGGTCGTCGTGAATGAGTCGAAGCCGTGGCTCACCGCGTAATCTGCCGCCACTGTCAGACGCTGGTCGAAGCAGACCGCGCATCTAGCTCCGCCTTCAGGCTCATTCTCCAGGCTGCGCACCAACTCGTGGTATCTATCCGGGTCGTAATCGCCCTCTACGAATTCAACTTTACGACCATAGACGCCTGACTCGTTTATTTCATTTATGTATCTGATCTGGTTGGCCTTCCTTAGTTCATATTCATCCCTGTTATCTATACAAGGGTTGTAGTAGAAGACCGTGATCTCGTAATCGCCCTCGCTCATGAGCCTATCTATGCAGGCGGTCGAACAAGGTCCGCAGCAACTGTGTAAAAGCAGTTTTTTCATTCCATTTCCCGTTCTTAATGGCTTTCTTTCAATTTATTACATTATAAGCTATAATATTTTAGCATAGAAACCGCCGCAATACAACGAATACATGGAGGTTCGGGAGCGTGGGAAGCACTGAAATCATAAGGGAGAAGAGGATATACACCATCAGCGATTTTTTGAAGGAAGAATTCGGCCGGAAGATGGTGAAGCTCTCCATAGACGGCGGTTTCACCTGCCCTAACCGGGACGGTACTAAGGGGACCGGCGGATGCCTATTCTGCGCCGGCGGAGGCGCGGGCGGCTTCTCGTCGGATATAGACGGGCAGATCCGGCTGCTTTCGAATAAATGGCCGAACGCCAGCTACCTAGCCTACTTCCAAGAGCACACTAACACATACGCGCCTGTCTCGGAACTCCGCGAGAAATACTATTCCGTCCTATCAGACCCGCGGATAGAAGGCCTGGTGATCGGCACGCGTCCTGACTGCCTTCCTGATGATGTCCTCGACCTCCTGTCCGAGATAAACGAGAGGCATTTCCTCTGGCTGGAGCTGGGCTTCCAAACGTCGAAACCCGAGACCGTCCACCTGATAAACCGCTGCTACGATAACGATGTCTTCGATGAAGCCGTATCGAAGCTTAAGGCTCGCGGCATAAAGACGGTGGCTCACATGATTCTCGGCCTCCCCGGTGAGTCCAGAGATGACATGTTCGCTACTCTCGATTACCTATTGCAAAGACATGTCTGGGGGCTTAAGTTCCACTTACTTAATGTGGTCCGCGGCTCCCGCCTGGCTGAGGAATTTCCCGATTATACACCGTTCGACAATATAGAAGATTATGTAAACTTAGTGTGCGACCTCTTAGAGCGCGTTCCTTCAAACGTAATCATACACAGGCTTACAGCCGACGCCCCCCGCGCCGACCTCATCGCCCCGGAGTGGAGCTATAAGAAAAGGACGATCCTGAACGGAATCCAGCACGAACTTAAGGCGCGAGATTCCTTCCAAGGAAAATTCGCTGATTGATGTTGAGATATTTCAATCTATTATCAAACGCCTGCTGAACTCTGTCCTCACTGCGTTGCGGAGGAGTTCAGCAGGTGTTTGCTTATATATAAATCTCAACATCAAAAGTTAGAATTTCTGGGGTTGAGGGTTTCCATAATCTTTGTGGCACTGTCCTCGCTACGCTGCGGAGGTGCTCGATACAGGGGCCTTTATCACAGAGAGCTGACATTAATGTGGGCGAATTTCTAGGTGAAAAGTTGAACGGCTCCTAAACCATAGACTTCACGGTTTGTAATCTTTTTCGTCTCGAACGGCTCTGAATTCACAATTTGTGATAAAATCTCGAAAAACGCAGCAAATATATTACAAAATGTAAACTTTCAAGCTCATCCGCCGATATTTATCACAAACCTGCTCAGTTCACTAGACAATGCCAACTTTCGAGATGTCATTAACATATCCGATTTCGATTCCAAACTATGGCTGGCACTGACAGATAACCGCTTGATTGTATACGATCTAAGGGAGCATTATGAAAATTTCAGAGAAAATGCTCCATAAATTCTTAAAGTCTGAAAGAAATGAGCCTTCGAGCTAATTATTTCTAAACAGTTAACGCCGTAGTATGAAAATCGCCAGCGGGATCGTGTCTTGTCTTAGAAATGCTATATGACCATAGTAGAAATGTGCTTTGATACAAACGAGATCTGGGGCGAATATGCATGAACATGCATGTCAATGCGGATATATACGGAGATGATAATGCCAGGTCGGCTTTGCTGGTGGAAAGAAGCGAGTATCTCTGTATAATTCAGAAAAATAACAGCCACGATTCGGAATCCTTCAGAGATTATGAAAATATCAACCAATATCGCCGATTTTTTTCGAATGAGTTTTCAATGACGGCTATGACTATGTTGCTGCCGGTGACAAATGATCGCTGAACATGATACTGGAGATTCAAAGCCGATTATCTTTGCGCTCTGTCTCTGCAAATCCATCCTGATTCAAAACATGCGCGGCTAATTCCGCGAAGTCGTAATTCGCGCCCCAACTGAAGTTGACCAGCCCTTCTCCGCCGCCCGAGCCAATAATTTCAGCGGTTTGCTCCTCTTCGCTGTCCGTTATTATGATTGTGAGATTCGCATAGCTCCCGTTTCTCCAGTAGTATTTCTCAAAGACAATTATCCTTACACGATAAGTATCGGCACCCTGTATTTTCATGAATACCAATTCTGATGAGAACGTCTTAAGGATACCATCCTTCAGATCGTTAAGGAGATCCTCCAGAGACTTATCCTTATTTCCTGCCATGGATATTACCGTTGCCATGATTTTCCCTCCTAAATCTAGATACGTCTGTCTTTTCTTTATAACCCTATTGTAGCATTTGATATCCAGCTTTAGAAACTGAAACTTTCCCCTCAGAATTCTCCCAGTTGATATTGGCATATATGCTAAACGACCCTGTGTCGAGCGCCTCCGCAACGTAGTGAGGACAGCGCCCACCTAAAAGTATGGAAACTTTCCCCTCAGAATTCTCCTAATTGATTTTTTCTTTTATAAAAAGCGCTCCAGTATCGAGTGCCTCCGCAGCGAAGCGAGGACAGCGCGAGATACTAGAGCGCTTGCTTAGAAAGAAAAAAACTAATAAAGAATTCATCCTTTGGCGAATACCGGGAAGAATCCATCTTTACCGTAGTCTTCGATCTTCTTCATGGATTTCAGGATATCCATGTCTTCATCAGAGATCGTGAAATCCAGAGCGGCGTTAGCCTCCATATGGGCAGGATTTGCTGTCTTAGGGAGGACCACCGCGCCCAGCTGGATGTCATACTTCAGGCAGAGCTGAGCCACGCTGACACTGTACTTATCCGCCATGGACTTAACTTCCTCATTCTCCAGGATAGCCCCGTGAGCGACCGGGGAATAAGCCTCGACCTGGATGCCTTGCGCCTGACAGAAATCTATGAGCTCGAAAGGAGTATTGCTCACGTGCATGAGCACCTGGTTCACCATAGGCCTTATCTCGCAGGACGACAGGATATTCTCCAGGTCATCCTTAAGAAAGTTAGAAACGCCTATGGCACGGACTTTGCCAGCTTTATATGCGTCTTCCAGCGCCCGCCACGCCTCACGATTCTCATCGAAATACCTGTTCTCCGCCGAACGAAACTCCGCCCATGGCTGAGGAGCATGGATGATCACCAGGTCGAGATAATCCAGACCCAGCTTTTGCAAAGACTCATCTATAGATGCCGCAGCAGCGTCGTATGTTTTATGCTCCGCGCGTACTTTAGTCGTGACGAAAATCTGGTTCCTAGGAACGCCGCAAGCCGCGAGCCCCCTGCCTACGCCTTCCTCATTCCCATAAGCCTGAGCAGTATCTATGTGTCTGTAACCCAGGCGTGTAGCCGCGAGCACGGCCTGCTCAGCCTGAGCATTATCCAATAGCCACGTACCGAGAGCCAGCTTCGGGATCTGCACGCCGTTAGAAAGTTCGTATGTTTCGTTATAGATCATTGTTAAACCTCCTTATTCACCGAGCTTATCGTATTCTTCATCTGTCAAGGGCTCCAGCCATTCGTTGGAAGCGTTAACGCCCGGAACAGCGATCGCGAGATGAGCGAACCAGCTGTCCTTACGAGCACCGTGCCAATGCTTCACACCTGCCGGGATATTAACGACATCGCCCGGCTCTAAAGCCTGAGCAGGCTTCCCCTCTTCCTGGTACCAGCCGTGACCGGCTACGCAGATAAGGGTCTGCCCTCCTCCTTCGTCAGCGTGGTGAATGTGCCAGTTGTTCCTGCAGCCCGGCTCGAACGTGACGTTATGGACCGGAAGCCCGCTGTTCGTAAGCGGCGCGAGATAAGACTTCCCTATGAAATACTTCGCGAAGGCGTCATTTGGCTCGCCAATCGGGAATATCATAGAAGCAGCAAATCTCTCCTTTTCTGTTTCGGCGTCTGCCGGCTCATCTCCCCAGACTTCCTTAGCCATTCTGAATGCAGCCCATGACTTAGGCCAGCCTGCGTAGAACGCCGCATGCGTGAGGATCTCCGCTATCTCTTCACGGGAGATCCCATTTTTCTTTGCTGTTTCCAGATGGTAGCGGAATGATGAATCTGTCAGCCCTTGGGACATAAGCGCGACCACCGTCACCAGCGACCTATCCCTCAGCGAGAGCTTATCCTCCCTCGACCAGACTTCCCCAAACAAAACATCATCATTAAGCTCAGCGAATTTAGGAGCGAATCCTCCGAGCTGTTCTATCCCAGCTGTCTGTTTTACTGCCATAGAAATCCCTCCTCGCTTGAATTTCAATGCTTATAGTTTTATAATGCACACATGTTGATTTATTCTCTTAAGGTTATTATAGTATCGACCAACTCGTTTATCCATTGCCAATTAATTGAAATATGTTGATTATGCCACACATTTTCGAAAGTGGACATTTACGTTAAATAAGGAATTTGAATCTATGAAAGACACAGATAAATCAGACCTCCGCGTCAGGAAAACGCAGGCAGCCATAAAGGGCGCATTTAAGGAAATGATAATGGAAATGGGTCCTTCGAAGATCCAGGTGAAGGAGCTGGCTGAGCGCGCCCATATACACAGGAAAACATTCTATCTGCACTATTCTTCTATAGACGCGCTGTTCGAGGACGTCATCCAAGACATAGCCGACGCCTATTACGAGAAGATCGACGCGATTCCGCCTGACATGCCGATGACAGAAGTTAACCGGGTGTTCTTCGAATATTTCAGCACAGCCGAGCCTTACGTAGAGAGGCTTATGTGCGCCCCTGAATACCAGGAACTGTTCGATAAGACACTGAGAGTCCCCCTGATGAAGCATAACCGCGCCCGCTATAACCCTTACTCCTATCTCCCTCAGGAGGAGCAAAACATTATCAATATTTTTCTTACTAAGAGTTCTAATAACATGTACCGGCAGTGGGTAGCTGACGGTAAGAAGATCCCGCTCGAACGGATAATAGAGCTCACCAGCGAACTGCTCACGCATGGAATAAGCGAGCTCGCGAAATAATGTCAGCGCCATAAGATTCTCGACGTTAGAAGCTATATGCGACGCCCTGAACTGCCAGCCCGGAGACATTCTCGAGTACGACCCGGAAGATATGTCTGAAAATTCACCCGACTTCCCTATGGAAGAGCTTTTCTGCTGGATGATATAATTACAAACATTGAACTTTCAGATACCTTAAGTAATTCTTCTAAAATCGAAGTATGCATGAGAGGTATTATTTTTAGATAAATTACTGGAAGCAGGAGGTTGTATGGAGCTTATCATTACTGGTCTGGTGGCAGGAGTTGGCGGTTTAGTACAGGGAGTGACAGGGTTCGGCTCGGGGATCATCATGATGATGATCCTTCCATATTTCTTTGCTGTGCCTTCCGCCGCGGGGATTTCCAACGCGATAAGTATCGTAATCCTGGTGTCCATGATATGGTCATATCGTAAGTATATTAAATGGAGAGAGCTCATAATGCCGATAGCCCTCTACCTGGCGGTTTGCAGCGGAGCTATAATCTTCGGATCATCGGTAGACGGAGGGGTAATGAAGAAGGCTCTGGGTGTTTTTCTAGTTATGCTCTCGATATATTTTCTTTTTATAGCAAAGAAAGCCGGTGAGAAGCGCGGTCTGGGCATTCCGGTTAAGCTCTTTTTCATCGTAGCATCCGGCATCTGCGAGGGTATGTTCGGAATCGGAGGTCCGCTTCTAGTCATCTATTTTTTGAATTCCACCGATGATTCTAAGGAGTATCTGGGAATGCTATCCTCCGCTTTCATCATCGGCTGCACCTATAACACGATTTTCAGAGTGATTCGCGGGATAATTCTCCCCGAGCATTTCGCAGCCATAGCAGCAGGCGGTATAGGAATATTCATAGGCAGCATGATAGCGAAAAAGCTGGTAGACAAACTGAATCCTGAACTAATTAAGAAGTTCACATATCTTATGATAGGTCTGGCGGGAGTTTTATTCCTGATTTAGATGCCAGAGAGCGAGTTTGACCAGTTCGCCGAAAAACGTTTCGGACGGAAAATGGCGAAGAGATGAATCTGCCAAAGCCTAGATACGAAGAAAGCCAGGTGGTTAATGATTTCATTCATAGAGAGTCCCTTATACGAAAACTTTCTTTCCTCAGAGAAGTCATATTCCAGTGTCGCTATAATTTCTGAAGCGCTTCCGTATATCACTGTCGCCCCATCCAGCACCCATTCATTCTTCGTAATATTGTAGTCGCGAATACGTCCGGCGTGAGAATAAATACCTGTAAAAAGCTTCCTATGGATAGATATGAACTCATGCGGTGTAAAACTGAATCCCCGCTCAGAAAGCAGCGCGGCTATCCTGGCCGATACCTTATCAGCCTCCTCCGTTCTGTCCCAAGCGTTCTCAGCCGGATTTTCCTCATAATACGTCTGTAACAGCGCATTCGCTTCTTCTATCGAGATCTCTCCTTCGATGTTCCTAACAGCCGTGTCGAGCAGATATTCCGACGTTTTCAGCCCATCTACCGCCTGCAGCCCTATAGCGGTGTGCCACGCGTAGCCTCTCTCCCGCTTATCAGGCTCCGATTCTTTAATATATTCCTTAAACGGATCCTCTTTCACCCATATTCACCCCCTCACACATTCAATTACCTACAGCAAAGCCACCCCGCAACATCTGATTCTATCTAAATGAGTTCAGTGTCAACTAACCGCTTTATTAATTGAATCACTTTCTCCCTCGTTTTATTAAAAATATCGCTCGCAGTATTCCAGGGATTTATCTATAAACTTCTTCATGACATCAGGATCGCGGTACATACCGTGATTACAGTTAGGAAACTCGAAATAATCGTGCTCCACGCCATTCTCCTCTAAAGCGGAAAGCAGCTTATACTTAAGCTTCCCGGGCACGAGATGGTCCTTCATGCCGTATCCTATAAGGGTCGGGACCGAATCCTTCCTCACGAGCCTAGCTGGGGAGATCATATCGACATACTTTTCGTATTCGCCGCTTTTCATGATCTCGTCCGTTATATCAGCGCCAGACATTAGTGAGAGAAATTCCGCGTCGCTATCGAGTTTATCTACTTTCTTCAGGATATCCCAGTCGCCCGGCTCGAATTCAGCAGGCCCTGCCAGCTGGAAGACGAATTTTACGGGAACAGCGGACATATCGGCACTGGTGTAGGCATAATTCATCGCCAGCGTTCCTCCCGCGGAAACGCCGCAAACCGCCATGCCATCTAAAGTATATCCCAGCTCCTTACACCTGGCTTTAATAGCTATTACGCATTCCCTTATTTCAGTATTCATCCTTATCAAGCTAGCATCCTTCTGGACCTTTTGCAGAGAGTAGTCCATAGAAGCCGTGATATATCCCTTCGATGTGTAATATTTACACCAGGTCTCGCCATCCTCCTTAGAGCCGGAATTAAAGCTTCCGCCGTGGATATACAGGATAAACGGATGTTTCTCTTTCTTATTTAGCTTTGCTGGGATATAGAGATCGTATTTATGGCCATAATCATTTCTATAGCTTTGATCTCGAAAAACAGTGCCGACATTATCGTTCCACTCGACCTTCATATGCCTCATAGGCGCGGATCCCAGCTCACGCACTCTTATGAGAGCGCTGGCGAGGAATACGATAACGAACATCGCGCACCATAGTATGATCTTCGTTCTTCTCGTCATAGCGCCGCCTCATATTAAATGGTCCAGCAGCCATTCACCGGCCGCCGCGCCGAGTAAAGCAGCAGCTAAGATCACTGTAGCCGTAATGCCGATATTTATAAACAGCTTTCGTTTATTACTCATAATCTGCCTGCCTTATTCATGAGCCGGCAGGAACACTGTCCCTGATATTTTCAAATCATCCCGCTTGCAGGAAAATCGATTGATCCTAATCATTACTCTTTACCGTTATGCCTAATTATGGCGAATGAACTATTACCTATAGCAAAGCCACCCCACAACATCTGATTCTATCTATACGTCCACAGCCAACCGCTTTTTTAATTGAATCACTTTCTCCCTTATTTCCTTCATCACTTCCAGAAATACTTCATCTGATTCTCCCGTAGGATCGATGAGCCCCCAATCTTCCCTCCATTTAGATGTCAGATAAGGGCACTCAACGCCACAGCCCATAGTGATGACTCCATCTATAGATGGAAGCTCTTCGAGCGTTTTCGGGTGCTGTCCCCTTGCTTCCATGTCGATTCCATAGTATCACTTCATAAGCCTGCATGCGTCAGGATTTATCCTCTCTTTAATCATCGTGCCGGCTGAGTAGCTTTCGAAAACGTCTGATGCCAACGCGTTAGCGAATGCCTCCGCTATTTGGCTTCTACAGGAGTTGTGTGTACAGATAAAAGCCATCTTCACCATGTCTTATCACCTCACGGTTTTGCGTCTTATTTATGTTCATCCTCTACGAGTTTCTGGTACATTTTCATGAGCTCAGCCACACAGTCAGCTTCGGACATGGAAGTGTTGAACCCGTACGCTCTCATTACAGCAAGGTCATTCGCCTGGTGTGCCTTTCTAAGTTCCGGCGGCATGGTCAGCGGGTCGTACAGGTCCGCCAAAGACGAATCCGGATACAGGTCCCTGGCATCCAAGATTCCCTGCGCGGTCTTCTCTATCTTCTCCCGCTGAGCATCGGTAGGAGAAGGCCAAGGAAAATTATTATATACGATATCCTTGGAATATCTGTAGTCACTCTTTAACCTACCGCAAACAACACGCATCCAGGACATGTGGACATTAGATTCCAGAATTCCAAAATGATACTTAGTAGCATCTGGAATAATTTGCACTTGATTAGTCGGAATAGTATCTCCATGGTAATATGCCATCGGAATATATCTTCTCCTCTCCCCTGAAACCATAGGTAAAGCGATGTAGTTTTCCGGATTATTTGTATCCCTGAATGTCGTTGGTGTTTCCGCAAGGCGTTGGGTTCCCTTATCCTTCATTTTCAATCTATTTTCACGGCATTGATTCACACGATTCAAGACAGCTTTATTTGCTTTAATTTCAGATGGAGACACATTAACAAGCCAAAGAACATATCTTTCTTTATTATGTAAAAGCTCTTTTCCGCCAACAAGCTTTTTTATGTGTTTAAATGAGCCGAATTTGACAAGGTCATCAGATTCAATCTTTAAGGCATCGCCATCAAGAGGAACGTTGCCGTTTTTCATAGGCAAAACATTGCATAAAGGCTTTGATCTACCGGTTACAAAAACGTCTGGTGCATCAATTAAATATCCATTAATATGAGAAACCTGGTGCATACTACCATTGTTGTCAAAAAGATATTTATTGTTATTATCTAATAAAGAGAATCCGATAATAACACAATGAACATGGGCCTTATTAGTTGCTTCACTGTCCCATATAAACGTTTGATACGCAAAGATAATGTTAACATGAAATTTTTCTATCATATCATTCCATAACGCAGGAACCTGCTCTCCTTGTGTAATCGAATTCGTAGATACGAACGCAACATGTATGTCAGTGTTTTGGATATACAACCCTGCCTTTTTATACCAGCATGCAACATAATCAATATCTTTGTAAGAAAAGAATTTAGATACATCTTCAATCTGTTCTTTCGTACGATATCTTCGTCCCGCAAATGGGGGATTTCCCAAAACATATGTACAATCTTTTGCTGGGATGACATCGTTCCAATCCATGCGAAGAGCATTGCCCTCCACTATGTTCGCGTTCGTCTTAAGCGGCAGGAAATCCATCTGCATGGAAACTATCTCGGCAGTGCGCTGCATCATCTGGGACTCAGCTATCCACAGGGCTGTCTTTGCTACGGAAACAGCGAAATCATTTATCTCTATGCCGTGGAACTGGGAGATAGACACCTTAATAGGGTCCAGGACATCGCCCATGACGATCTGACCGCCCCTGAGCTCTATCAGGACCTCGTTCTCCAGCCTGCGAAGCGAGAGATAGGTCTCAGTCAGGAAATTTCCGCTGCCTGCCGCTGGGTCCAGGAACTGAAGAGACGCCAGCTTATCTTGATACTCCAGCAAGCGCTTCCTCTTAGTATTCGCGACCTTGATGTCACCTATCTCCTCCAGCTCAGCCTTCAGGTCGTCCAGGAAAAGCGGGTCTATGACCTTATGGATGTTCTCCAGGCTGGTGTAATGCATACCACCGCTCCTACGAGTCTCCTTATTCAGCGTGCTCTCGAACACGGCGCCGAAGATGGTCGGGCTGATTTGAGCCCAGTCGAAGTTCTCGCTCGCGTTCACCAGGATAAGGTCGCGCGTCTCCTCAGTGATTGGCGGAATCTCTATCCTCTCATCAGCGAATAAGCCGCCGTTAACGTAAGGGAAAGCAGCAAGCTCCGGGTCGTCGTCAGCCAGGTATGGGTCACGGTCTTCAGGCTTCTCATCCAGCACGCGGAAGAGGTCTATAAGAGCTTTACGCATCTGATGGGCCGGGAATTTCTCCAGATAGTCGTGGAACATAGTGTGGCTGCCGAACAGACCAGCATCCTCAGCGTAGAGGCAGAATACTATGCGGACGCAGAGGATATTCAGACTTCTCAGGGACTCCGGGTCTTCCGGGTCGCGATACTGCTTCAGCAAAGCGTCATAGATGAGTCCGACTATGTCGCCCGCCTTCATGGATACTTCTACTTCGTGGGATATCTGTTTCACGTCCTTACGCACCATGAAGTCGAACAGCTTATACTTATCCTGAAGCTCAGAAAGGGCGACTTTCGTCGGCACAGGCTGCTGCTCGTGCATGTTATATATCCAGATCTCTTGGAAATTGGACGTGATGATCCAGTTAGCCTTCTCGTCCACACCCAGGCAGTTATCGTAGTACTTAGCCTGCTCGTACGGCGTCATGCCGTCATGACCGGCCTGAGCCTTATCCAAGGCTATGCCTTTGCTCTTCTGTTCGATAAGGACGTGAGTCTCAGGTATGTAAGCGTCTATTCGCTTAGTATGGCCGTCTGTCCCCTTCACCTTCTTCTCGAACGTGACGCGGTCCGTGACGTCAGACATGCCGAGGATGTCCTGGAGGAAATCTATCCAGTAGGACCTGCCTTCCTCGTCCTCGTTCCCGTCCCTCTTCATCCATTTATTTATAAATTTATGCGCAGCTTCCCGCTGCTCTAAGTCTGTCATAAATTGCTCCTGTTACCTCTTCTTCATCGGCCTCATTGGAAGCGCTTCCGGATGCTCATCTAGAAATTCCAAGCGCAGGATCTCCAGATCATCTGTATGATCCTCGGTTGGATCTTTATAATCCAGAACCTTTTCCACGGACCATGAGAAAGAAGCCGGATCGTCCGTGTACATTTCCTGCATGTCCCTGTTCCTCCATGTACCTAACTTAAGCTGAAAACTGGTGCTGTTATAATCCGCCTTCAGATCGCTGGAAACGATGTACCACATGTGTTCCCCGCTCTTCCAGCATGCTATCCCCATTTCTGGGTGTCTATTTGCGTACTCTTCTTTCAGTATTTTCTTTTGTTCCTTATCCATAGTTTAATATTTTCCCTTATAATTCTGATTTGTCTTTGATTTGTTGATCGAATAACTCGCCGCGGACGCAATAGCGCAGAGCACAGCATTTGCTACCCATAGAGGCTTATATGTCCCGAATTGCTCAGCGCATATACCCCCGAAAGACGAGCTTAAGAAGGCTCCGACCTGGTATAAGTAGAAAGAGACTCCAGATACCTTCTGGAGCCTTCAGCATAAAGAACGCCGAGGTCCAGAGACGATTTACCTGAGCCCGAAACGCCAGCGATCCCAACTATATTATTTAATGGTATGTCCATGTCCACATTCTTCAGGTTGTGGACCCTGGCGCCTCTTATTTCTATTTTCTTAGGAGATTCCGTACGTTCTCCGCTCATTATTCCTCCAACTCTACTTCATTAAAGGAGTTTCTCTTCCCACTCTGCTTCTTTAAATCCGACCCAAACTCCCTTATCTGTGATCATCAGAGGTCTTTTCACCAGCATCCCGTCTGTAGAGAGTAAATCTATGATCTCCTGGTCAGACATTTCTTTGACCTTCTGGGATAGTCCCATCTGGCGGTACAGCTGACCGCTGGTATTGAAGAACTTCCTGGCTTCTTTTCCGCTGGCCGGGATCCATTCAGCCAGTTCCTGAGCAGTCGGATTCTCCTCCTTAATAGGTCTTATTTCATATTCAACCCCATTCGCGTCCAGCCACTTCTGAGCCTTCTTACATGTGCTGCAACGGTCGTAACAGATGAATGTATTCATTTTCCCCTCCTATAACTACTTGATCGAGCCTGTGTCTCGTGCTGCATAAATTACCGATATTATCGATATTTATTAGCAAAGATTTCCCATCGTTAACTCAGCTCCGTGTAAATCACGATTTCCAGCATTTGTCAAGTCGATAAAAATTTTAAAAAAGTCGTTTTTTGTAGAAAAATTCGATAAAAATTTTAAAAACCGTTTCTATCGCCGGGGGCATCTGTCCCCGCGTTCCCGCTTTGCAAAGTCGATCCAGCAGTGATTCCATGTCCATGTCGCCATTCCGGCAACTTTCACGACATGTCCCGCTGGATTATTCAGAAAAGCCGAACATTCTTTATGCATAGTCTATACATTACAACATGCGCGATGATCAACTTGATGCTGGTGGCATTCTATGAAATCAAAAAAATATTTTTTGTAGAATAATTCTACAAAAATCGCGATTTTCTCATTTTTTGTAGAGTCGAACCACCGCGCGAGCGCAGATCGTATACGATCTGACCGAAATGCCACCATCAAAATCCCCCTCGAAATCCGCGAATAGCCAATAAATTAGATTTCGATCGTAAACTTAATAATTATCTTCTGCCCGGACTCGCTCGTAAGCGTCAGTGAAGCGTCTCCGGCGGCACCGGTCGTGCGGACGTAGGTTCCGCCCATGCCGCCTCTTAAGATAATATCGGATGGCCCAATCAACTCTATCGGCCCTGAAACCTCGGCGTGTACGGCTCCCATATAAAATGGCAGGAGATTTCCGTTCTGGTCTTTCATTCGAATCCTGATAGCAGCTACATCGTATGTGCTGCCTTCCGTGAGGACTATGGAATCCTCACTAGCTGGAAGCCCGTCCACATCAGCCCATAGTCTTTGCTCGGTGACAGGAGACTTCACTATGGTCTTCACGACCTTGCCGTCCTTCACGGCCTCGAACTTATACTCAGCGTTCTCCTGACCCCAGTTCCCGACGTATTTCACGTAGAGCGGGTACATTTCGGACGGCTTCATGTGGTATTCCAGCACCAGGACTGCCGCCTTCCGCATGAGGTCAGCCGGCAGGTGGTCAGACCCGTGGATAGCCGCGTAATTCAGGAGGTCCTTAACAGAGCGTTCCTGCCTCGGCTGGAACCCCTCAGCCCTAAGAGCTTCGCCGACATAATCGTCTACTAAGATAGGCGGATGCGCGAGGGCCGGGTACTTAGATCCCTTAGGCGTTAGGTCGCAAACTTTCTTACCATTTCTAGAGAACCTGACATAGTCAGCGTTCGTGAACGCGTATACCTCACCGCAGAGTCCCGCCTGGTGCTCGCCTATATCCATGGTCGAAGAGACAGCGAACATCGGGTGCTCGCCTTGCTGTGACTCATATACAGCCGCCGCAGGCTTAGGATTTCTAAACATGTCGAGCACGCCGTGATAGCAGATCCTGTCACCGCTTCCGAAGTCTTTATGCGTGTTATAATCAGCGAAACACCAGCCGTATCCTCCCGCTATGTTACCGCTGGCAGCGATGTCATTAAGCACTCGCGCGTGCCTTAAGGCGTGTGACAAGCGGTGGTCCTCGCTATCGAAGCTCTTAGTCGGGTACATGTGTCCGTTATATTCCGATACGAGATAGCCCCGGCTCATGTCAGGCGTTACCTTATCCTTCGACTTCACGCCGGCGTTCTTCCCGTTATGGCTGAAGTCGTTATAAGTATACACATCCTCCAGGAAAGAGCTTTTCTCTAAATACCGAACTCCCCCTGTCTGCCTGGTCGGATCCAATTCCCGCGCGACAGCGTTCGTCTTAGCATATAATTCATCGTCATCCTGGGACTCGTTTATCCTAACGCCCCAGAGAATTATAGACGGATGATTCCGATACTGGATCACCATCTCACGGACGTTCTCTACAGCCTGCTTCTTCCAATCCTCATCGCCTATGAACTGCCAGCCCGGCGCCTCAGTGAACACGAGAAGGCCCAGCTCATCGCACCTGTCTATGAAGCCCTGTGTCTGTGGGTAATGCGACGTCCTGACCGCGTTCAGCCCCAGTTCCTTCTTCATTATGTCCGCGTCACGCTTCTGCTGGCACTCCGGCATGGCATAGCCCACGTATGGGTATGACTGATGACGGTTAAGGCCGCGGATGATGGTCTTCTTCCCATTTAAGTAGAAGCCGTCAACCTTGAAAACAGCCTCTCTGAAGCCTATGCGGACTGTTTTTCTATCCAGGGCTTCTCCGCTCCCCTCATCATATAGCAAAGTCTGAAGCGTATATAGGACCGGGTCCTCTATAGACCAGGCTTTTACATTACCAGCTTCTAAAAGCATCGCAGTCTCTAGATCATGAGCCTCTTCGCCTTTTTCGACCTGCTTTTCCGCGGTGGCAACTGCCTTACCATCTAAATATAAAGTCTGGCTGAGCCTTAAAGAGCGGGACCGGGACGGAGAATCAGAGAGATGGACTTTGCTCCTGACCCTGCCTGTCTTAAGGGCAGGCATGGCGAATACGTCCTCTATGAATATGTTTTCCCTGACTTCGAGATAGACTTCCCGGTAGAGACCGCCGTATGTCATGTAATCTATGACCTTACCGAACGGAGGTATATCCTGGGATTCGCGGGAATCGACCTTAACTGATATCTCATTCTGGCCAGCGTGGAGCAGCCCCGTGAGCTCGACTTTGAAAGCCGTGTAGCCGGTGTGGTGTTCCCCGGCGAGCTCTCCGTTCACGTATACCCAGGCCGAGTGGCCAGCCGCTTCTATCACGAGGAAGACCCTCTTACCTTCCCAGGCGGGGTCGAATTCTACAGTCTTCCTGTAACCGCAAAGCATCTGGTATATGTTCTCGTCGAAGTAGTCGTAAGGGACTTCCCTGGTCGTATGCGGGAGCCTCACGGTCTCGACGCCCGAAACTGACTCGCCCCTGCCGAATCCTTCTGTCCATTCAGGCGTAAATTTCCAACCGTTATTTATGTATATCCTGTCTTCCATGCCGCAACCTTACTGCCCTATGTTCCTATTCTACCTTATCTATCAGCTTCTTATCTATGATCTGAAAATTAGCCCTGTGGATATAGAGCGGCTTTCCGTCTACAGAAAGCTTCGTGAACTTCGGCAGGTCGTCCGCTACTTCCCAGTAGATCTTATCGCCGCTGAAAGCGTATATAGGCGTACCCATTTGCGACTTAATAACTACGACGCGGGATTTACCGATCTTATTCTTTATTTTATTAATGGATTTAGCGAAAACAGCGTTATTCAGCGGGTTTCCATTATCGTCTGACTCTATGGTATCCGCCGTGAAATCATAGTCCGGCTTCAGCCTGGTGTCGTAGAATATGCATGTGTCGCCGCAGGACTCCACGTCCTTACCGTCTATGGTGATGGAGATTACGGACGATTCAGTCTTAACTTCCTGCCAGCTGTCGTCGGAGTAAATGGTGTCCTTTACGACATTCGGCTCTATGGAGATCTTCTTACCGTGTGTTTTCAGTGTGAGATGACCGTAATTATCGAATGTGTCGATATAGTACTCGTTTCCGGAAATCCGACCCTTAAGGTCTGAGATCTTATGGCTGACGCTGGCGCAGCCTGAGAGCGCCGCCGCGACCATAATAGCCGCGAGTGACAGGATGACAGCTTTTCTAATGTTAAGTTTCTTACTCATTTCCATGCTCCTTCCAGTGAAGTTTATGCAGCTCGCCGAACTGTTCCATGCCCGGCCATCCGTTCTGCCTTAATGCCTCATAAAGCACTATGGCGACGGAATTGCAAAGATTTAACGACCTTTCATTTTCCATCATCGGTATGCGGATGCAGTCTTCCTCATGGTCCACCAGGATCTGCTCCGGTATCCCCGAACTCTCTGGCCCGAACATGATATAGTCATCCGGCCCGAACTCTACATCCGTGTAGACCTGGTGAGCCTTAGTCGTAGCCAGCCAGACCTTCTTATCCCCCACAGACTTGCGGAAATCCTCATAGCAGTCGTGAACGGTCATGTCCAGCCTCGGCCAGTAATCCATCCCCGCCCGCTTTATGTATTTATCAGACAGCACGAAACCGAGCGGCCTTATGAGATGCAGCCTGGAGCCCGACGCCACGCAGGTCCTTCCTATGTTCCCCGTGTTATACGGTATCTCCGGCTGATACATAACTATGTTTATCATCATTCTCTCCTGATTTATATAGCAAAGCTGACTGCGCCTGTCCCGCTTTGCGCCATCCGTCACTTAAGGTCTTTCGTCACCCGACGGAATATCACGTATGAAATTATGGTCGTGCAAAGGTCGGCTATGAACTGGGTCCAGATGATGCCGTCCGTCCCGAAGAAGTGGTTCAGTATGACCAGGAGCGGCATGTTGAAGACCAGCTGGCGGACTATAGCCAGCGTCAGCGATACCTTACCCATGCCGACACCTTCGAAGAAATGCACGTAGTTGAAGCACATGAACATGACTACGGTAGCGACGCACCTGGCCCTCAGGAAATGGGTCCCCATGGCGACTGTCGCCGGGTCATTTATGAACAGCCTCATAACGTCTCCCGCGAATATCTCATAGAGAAGGATGCTTATGAGGGCGAAGGCTATACCCGAGTAGCGGGAAGCCTTAAAGACTTTATTCATCCTCTCATAGTTCCCCGCTCCGTAGTTATATCCGGCTATAGGCATCATGCCCTGGCAGATCCCTATGCCTGTGTTAAGCGGCACGCGCTCAGCCTTAAGGACTATGCCTATGGCAGCCACCGCTATGTCCCCGTGAAGTGACGACAGCTTATCTATGACTATG
Source organism: Eubacteriales bacterium (assembly GCA_029009055.1). Taxonomy (GTDB): domain Bacteria; phylum Bacillota; class Clostridia; order Peptostreptococcales; family Anaerovoracaceae; genus Aminicella. The sequence goes on from JAQXJR010000029.1 coordinate 60,095, forward strand.
TTCGTCGCGTCGAATAGGAACATGGTCAAGCCCGAAGGGATTCCAACAGCGAATATCGAGGCGATACTGCTGCGGGTCGGCTTTGCTTCTGATATAGACATGGACAGGTAGCCGCGCTTGGAATAAACGGCCATGAAGCCTATGAATACCAGGGCGGACGCGCAGTTAGATATAAGTGTCGCTACAGCCGCGCCTATGATCTCGTGTCCCTCAGGCAGTATCACGAACATGAACAGCGGATCCAGGGCCACGTTAAGCACGCAGCCGAAACTGGTCGCGAATGCCGCTTCCCTGGATCTTCCTATAGACCTCACTATGTTATTCAGCGCTATGGTCATGACGGATGGGAGCGAACCCAGTATTATTACGTAGAACGTATACTGTTTAGCGTAGACCGCCGTCTCTTCGCTAGCTCCCAGGAAGCTGAGCAGCTCGTTTTCTCCCAGCAGCACCGCCACAGAGAATACGAGAGATATCCCTATGGAACCATAGAAGCTGAAGGCCGATACCCTCCTGGCTTCTTCAGGCTTTCCCATGCCTAGCAGCCTGGAAATCAAGCTCCCGCCTCCGACTCCGAACACGTGCGCTAAGGCTATGCAAATGTTGTATACCGGGAACATAAGCGATGCTCCCGCTACCATGTAAGGGTTTCCGGTCCTGCCTATGAAATACGTGTCTGACAGATTATAAATCAGTAAAATCAGCTGACTCACTATAGCCGGAATCGCCAGTGTCGCCAATGCCTTAGGTACCGGCCAACTCTCGAATAATTCTTTATTAGATACTTTAGATTCTGCTTCTTTACTCATGACTTCTTCACTCATGATTATGATTATATCTCAATGGAATCAATATTGCACTTCTATATGATGCTCATAATAAACTAAATGTACCTGATATATTTCTTACGATTTATGACCCAAAGAATTGGTCAAGCACCTGAATAGCTAACCCAAGCCATTATCCATTCCTGGCTCACCATACAAGATAATGTTTCAAAATATTTTTATATTAACAATTTATAGTATTTGACTTGACATTATGATAATCTCAATTATAATCAAAATTACAAAAGGAGGATAATCATGACAACTAAGAACAACCCTTTTAGCCAGAGGCTCCGGCTAACATTAAAAGAAAAGCACTTAACACAAAAAGAGCTAGCTGAAAAGGCTGGTGTCACTGAATCAGCTATGTCCCATTATCTCAAGGGCGATCGGGTACCCAGATCGGCTGTGCTTTCTCGCATTGCAACAGCGCTTGGAACTACTTCTGATTATTTGATGGAAGGAACCCCTCAGAATTCTTCTGACGAAATTGTATATGCAAAAAGACTGATTGCTCGGAATGCCAAACAGATGACAAATGCAGAAAAAAGAGAAATTTTGAGTATTCTACTTGGAGACCAGGATGAATAGACATAAGCGCTTAACTAACGAACAATACGAGTTTATAAAACGAGAAATCGTATACATTTTTGAAAAGTATGAAATTCATTGCATTCCTATAAGTGGCTTTGAATTAGCAAGTAAAATAGGTATACATATGATTCCTTATTCATCATTGACTAGAAAACAGCTAGAATCTGCATGTGAGTTGAGCAATGATGGCTTTTATCTAGAAACAAAATCCGGGAGAGATTATATTTATTACAATGATAGAATTGCTTATGTACGAATGAATATGACAATCCTTCATGAAATTGGCCATTGTGTCCTCGATCATGATGGTCAGTCTGATAATGAAGAAGCAGAAGCGAACTTCTTTGCAAAATATGCGATTGCGCCACCACCTTTGGTGGATAAAATCAAGCCAGAATGTCCAATAGACATTGCCAATGTATTTCATATTAGTTATGAAGCATCCATATACGCATTGGATTATTATAAAAAATGGCTCGTATATGGGAATAAGGACTATACGGAATATGAAATGCGACTCCTGAATTTATTCAAAGCTTCCTAATATATAAAAATCCCTGCCTATGCTTGTATATGCTAATAATCATAACCACCAGTGAAACTGGTGGTTTGTACCAGCCCTAAAAGGGCATTTTACTAGCAGCGTCTCAAGGCGCCCCGAAAGATTCCGTCAACCGCATATCTTCCTCGGGCTGCGCCTAAAGGCGCTCTTTTACTTCT
>JAQXJR010000030.1 GCA_029009055.1 Eubacteriales bacterium
GCGCCCCCCGCTTTGCAAAGTCTATTATGCCTGTGTAGCATATCCATGTCGCCATTTCGTCAACTTCCATGACATGCTCCGCCGGATCGTTCAGAAAAGCCGAACATTCTTCATGCATACTCTATACATTCCGGTCCATGCGATGATCAGCTTGATACAGGCGGCTTTCTATGGAATCAAAAAAATATTTTTTGTAGAAAAATTCGATAAAAATCCCGAATTTTCAAATTTTTGTAGAGTCGAATCACCATACGAAAATAAATTGTATACAATCCAACGCGAAAGCTGCCATCAAAATCCCTATAAATCCGTGAAGCACAATAAAAGAGGACAGCTTTCGCTATCCCCTTGAAATACTTGATGAAGCAAATCGTTACTGTGCCTTATGGCCATTGCCGTCCTAGAACGTCGCGACCTCCGGATCCGGCGCCTGGCAAGGCTTTACGGACACGCAGTACAGTACCGGTCCTACTTCCTCATATACAGGCGTATACTCTACCTTCACCTTTGCTACTATCTCTACCCAGCCTCCGTTCTCCAACCTGGAAGCGCCTTTCCACACGCCTAGGAGACCCGCGAACTGGATGTCCTGCACGCAGCAGGTCATGACGTGGCGGCCGAAGACGAACTGATCATCCTTAAGATTAGCTCCATTAGCCACCCTGCCCTTAACACAGAGAGTCTTACCGTCGTAATTATCCTGCTGGTCGTTTATGTCGCTATACCAGCGGGCGTAGTCGTCATCGCCGATCTGGATGACTGGCGCGTTCATGTCGTACGGCAGTGGATCCACGATATTATCCAGGATCACATCATCCGGACCGAACTCGTAGACGATCTGGTTCTTACGATTCGCCACCCGGGCAGCCTTATGCATCTCCATTTGCAAATCAGTGAAAGCGTCGTTTCTAACGCAGCGGTTGAACACGACCAGCTCGGCTGTTTTAAGCTTATCGAACGTCTGCTGGCGCATGTTCTGGTTATACATGACGAATGTGGTCGAATCGAAGAATGTCATCTCCTGATATATGGACCAGTCCCTCGGCATATTGGAAAACAGGGAATCCAGCATCCACATGCCGTTATACTCTATGATAACGCGTTCGGCGTCATGCTTCTCGACCAGGCTTGAAAGCAGCTCAGGGCTGAGGTCGTCCTCATCTTCGACTTCTTCTATATAAATGTTAGGAGCGGCGAATTCGTCCGGCTGATATTCTTCCTCTCCGTCCTCACACATCAGGAGCAAAGTCTTCTCGCCGGCATTGAAGTCTTCGCCGTTGAGGGCGTCCTGTATGAATGTCGTCTTTCCAGATCCCAGAAAACCTGTGAACAGGTAAACCGGAACTTCTCTATCCATTTCTGTCATTTTTTCTCCTATTATTACTCAGCGAGGCCGAACAGCTCTTCTATATGATGGCGGTCTAAACCTACTCCTATTACGCAGATCTGGCCTATAGTCTGAGGGCTGCCCTCGCGCACATCAGGTTCGCCCGGAACATAATCGAACTCGAGCCAACTTCCGTCTTCCGCTTCTACATAGCCCTTAGAACGAAGTACCTGGCCGCAAGCATCCTCGTCCTGGATTTCTTCCAGGGCATTCTGAAGCTGTTCCCTTGTGAACTTATGTGTCGTCTCCAGGCCGAATTCATCGAATACTTCATCTGCGTCGTGGCCGTGGTGATGGTGGTGATGGTGGTGGTGCTCATGATGATCGTGATCATGCTCATCGTGGTCATGGTCATGCTCGTCATGGTCGTGTTCACCGTGATGATGGTGCTCGTGCTCGCCGTCATCATTATCATCGTCGTGATGATGGTGCTCAGCCTCTTCAGCTTCCTCCGCCTCGTGCTCGGCCTGCTCCGCGTACGCTTCCTGGCGGAGCTTATCCAGCTCAGCGGACAGGGTCTTCTTAGATTCCATAGTTTCCAGGATCTGCTTACCGCTTATCTCCTCCCAAGGGGTCGCTACTATGTTAGCCTCTGTATTCAAGCCGCGGAGGAGCTCTATGCACTCGTCCAGCTTCTTCTGGCTCAAACCTGTAGTGTGGGAGAGTATCAAGGAGCTGGCGTTCTGTACCTGATTCTCGTAGAATTCGCCGAAGTTCTTCAGATACATCTTAGCCTTCTTAGCGTCAATTACCGTAGTGAATCCATTAAGCTGGATCTTATCGTTCTTAAGGTCCTGGACCGCTATTATTACGTCTGAAAGCTTACCTACTCCAGACGGCTCTATCAGGATCCTATCCGGATCGTATTTCTCTATAACCTCATTAAGAGCCCTGCCGAAATCGCCTACTAATGTGCAGCAAATGCATCCCGCGTTCATCTGATCTATCTGTATGCCGGTGTTCTGCAGGAATCCCTTATCTATGCCGATCTCGCCGAACTCGTTCTCAATAAGGACTACCTGCTCGCCCTGATATGCTTCTTCTATAAGCTTACGTATAAGTGTAGTCTTACCGGCTCCGAGGAAACCGGAGAAAATATCTACTTTAACCATTTCTATGCCTCGTCTTTCGTGCTCGATATCATTTCTATTTTTTCGCTTTAACCTTTATATTTTACCCTCTTAAGCCAAGAAAAAAACAGTAGATTTTCACATTCTACTGTTTTTTTCGTTTCAGATTTTGATTCGCGGCTCACGAGAGCTTATTTCTCCTTATGAACCGTTGTTATTATTGTGCCTAGCAAAGTCAGATCAGTTGCGCTTTCTAAGATATAAGGCTCCGATAAGAAGAGCAATCGCTCCACCTGTTATAGCCATAAACGTGTAGAGTCCTAATTCATCTCCGGTCTTAGGCTGCTTACCATGTTTTTTATCTTCGCCGCGGCGATCCTTACGGTGATTGTGATTGTTTCCGCCGCCACCGCCGTTATAGGTGTTCTCTACGTTATATCCCTTCACCGTGGTCCTATAGTCTTCTACTTTATTTTCAGAAATCTTGTACTTGATTTCCTTCCCAGCTTCGTACTTAGGCAGATCTGTAAAGCTCCACTTCCAGCCGTCCTTTGCTGTGACTGTCTCAGTCTCGTAGACCTCGCCATTCTTCAGCAGGTTGATAGTTATGCTTTCCGGACGCGTGTCGTTCTTATTATTGTTATCCTTCCAGATCTTATGACCGTTAACGTTTACTGTCTCAGTCTTATGAGTATTTATAAGGTCGAAGCCGTCTGTTTCAGAATTATATCCTTCTACCGGCACTTCAGATATCGTGTAGACGATCTCCTGGCCATTCTCGTATTTATCGAGACCTGTGAAGGAGTATTTCCAATCATCCTCAGCTGTGACATTCTTAGCGTCTATGACCTTACCGTCCTTCATGAGCTTGACTGTTATGGAGTCCGGGCGCTTGCCATCCTGGTTATCGTTATCGTTCCAAGTCTTAGTTCCGCTGACAGATGTCTTCTCTACATCATGCTTATTACTGATAACGAAGCCATTCTCAGCGTCTCCAGCAACTGTGGAGTCATATTTCTCAGGAACATCCGTCTCTTTTACTGTATAGTCGATCTTCTTGCCATCATTATTCTGAGCAAGATCCTTGAACTCCCCTGACCAGTTATTGTCTTTGCTGAGTGTGAGAGTCTTACCATCAACGGCCTTGCCGTCCACGTAAAGCTGGACAGTTATGTCAGCAGGCCTGAGTCCGTCCTGGTCATTCTTATCATCCCACTTCTTGGTTACTTTAACCTGTGTCTTATTATCTTTCTTAAGAGTATTGATAAGGTCATTACCCTTAACTTCTGTCGTGTATTCAGCGACAGGCGCTTCCGCGATACTATATTTTATTTCCTGGCCAGCTTCATACTTATCAAGGTTTGTGAATGAGTATTTCCAACCATTTTCAGCCGTGACCTTCTTAGAGTCGATGACCTTACCATCCTTCACGAGGTTAACTGTGATGGAATCCGGGCGCTTGCCATCCTGATTATCATTATCGTTCCAGGTCTTAGTTCCGCTTACGGATGTCTTCTCCTTCGTATGTTTATTCGTGATTACGAAGCCATTCTTAGCGTCTCCGGTAACGCTTGAATCATACTTATTTGGAACATTCTTCTCAACGACAGTATAAGTTATAGCCTTGCCGTCCTTAGAAGCAGGAAGCTTAGTAAAGCTGCCGGACCAATTATTCTCTTTGCTAAGTTTAATTATCTTACCATCTACATCTTTTCCGTCCGCCTGGAGCTGGACTTCGATATCCGCAGGTCTGAACCCATCATTATTATCATTGTCATCCCAGACTTTAGTCACGCTGACGGATGTTTCGTCTGATTTAGAAGTGTTATTGAATACCGGGAGATCGACCGGCTTAGTGCATTTCTCGTCCGAGAAATATTCCGGCTTAGAAGCTGATACAGCAGCTCCCTTGACCTCTGTTCCTTCTATTATGTCGTACTTGCTTACTGTGACCTTAGCATAGTAAACGCTCTTATCCGCGTCATAGCTATTGCCATTAGAATCCACGTTTCCCTTAGTCTCAGTTATCCTGTAGATATGGCCTCCCGCGTCATCAGCATCATATTCTATAGTCGGGAAGGAAATAGCAGCGCCCTCGTTCTCAATCTCGCTGCCTACGGCCTCCCATTCCTGATTCGTTTTCTCTTCCAGCCGGAACTTAAAGCCGCTGACCTGAGAGTCTGCCCCATTTACCTGCTTCTTTGCGGCCAGTTCAGCCTTATCGTTATCATTTCTGGTTTTTTTAACATTCTGGTATGTGTTATGCCACTCGCCGCCTTTAATATTAACCGACTTAGCGACTATCCAGCCTGAGCCTGTCTCCTCGGTGCTCGCTGTACCCTTAGGAGCGAGGATTATGCCCGCTACCGGGTGCAGATGGACGTCTGTAGCGTTCACGATATTCCATACTATAGTCTGTGCTGTAGCTTGATCTTCGGCAGACTTATCCTTAGTGTTGTAGAAATCCTCCGGATTCTTTCCATTAATAGGAGCTTTCCAGATGTCGATGGATCCGTTATTCCCCTTAGCGGTAACATTGAATATTATGTTCTGATCTATACTCTTATAAATTCTGAGCCTGTCACCACCGTTGAATTTATCCTTCAGGTCCTCATCAGTAATAGTCACGTAATATGTCCCGGCATGCTTACCAGTCAGGTCCACCATATACTTAGCGTGGTCGTTCTTATCCGGCTCTAAAACCGCTGTGTCTTCATGAGACGCCAAGATAGCGGACTGATCCCAAGCGTGATCCAGCATAGCGTTAACTTCATCTGTCAGCTGCTTCTCAGTGGAAGTCGTGTCTATTATGACTTTCTCGCCAGAACCTTCGAGCTTGCCCCTACTTTCCTTAGTAGTCCTGACATAGGCGCCGGCTCCCTGCCCCTTAATCTTAAAAACAGTATCGATATTAGCCAGTATGAAAGTCTGTTCTTCTTTATTGGTGATATCATTTCCGGTCTGGGAAGTGCAAATACCTTTAATAGCGGCGACATTCGTCTGGGCGTCTCCGCCTCTCAACTGGAAATCTTCTGTAGTAACGCCGAAATTTACAGCGTCGCCGAGGATCGTCTTATAATCAACATTCCCAGAAGCAGTAGATTCAGCGTCAGACTCCATGGCGCCCGCCTGCGGTGTTATGAGCATGGTCAGCGCTATAGCAGCCGCCAGCAAAGCGCATAAAAACTTTCCGGATTTTCCGGTTCTTTCATTCTTTAACATTTGGGGTATTCCTTTCAATAATTTATGGCCATTACGCTCCCGACGATTTCGTAGCATAACCTTATCAAAATTTTATAATTGTCTTACATCCGTCACACAGTGACCCAATTTTCTTCCTAATAGTATACCCTAAATTTTTTATATTACCATAGGAAAATCCAGACCTTTTTCTTAGTTTTCGCTTAGTTTTCGCTCGCCAATTATAAAATATTACGTAATTTAATACATTTTAATAAGAAGTCTAAATCATAGATTTATGTAAAAAACATTTTACTTTTCTACCTATAATCATCTTACTAGCTAACCCTAGCTGTCTAAACAATAATTATTTCCTATCTATGTCAGGCGAATGGAACAGAAACATTTTCTCATTTAACAGCTACATAAATCTTAAAATAAACATTTCTTTTCCCCTTATCCAGGTAAAGATTGACGGTCAGCCTCTCGCTCAATAAAATTAATGGTATCCATAACTTGAATCCATAACACCGGAGCAGTATAGATGAGCGTTAAAGATGAGCAGGCCGAACAGCGCCTCCTCCAGATGAAAGACTTTTATCTTAAAATAGAAAATTTGATAGACCAGATACCTGACTCCATACCGCCCAGCGTGGTAAAGAAGATATCTAACGCTTTGCTAGGTGATAAGAACCTCCGGGAGCTCATGGACAGCATAGACCAGCAAAGGCCGCCCAGGATATTCCTTATAGGTAGGACCGGCGTCGGTAAGTCCAGCCTGATAAACGCCCTAAGCGGTTCATACACGGCGTTGGTAAGCGACACGAGAAGCTGCACCAGAGGAGCCGAGGCATACCAGGTAAAAGAAGGTGACCGAGTCCTCATGGAGATCCTGGACACGCGGGGAACGGCGGAATCCAAGCCGGCAGCCTTAGATAGTGAGAAGACAGCCGAAGACCAGCTCCGCGAGCAGATAGCGGAGTTCACGCCCGACGTAGCCGTTTTCATGCTGAACTGCGTCCATAGAGACGACGTGAATGAGGACATAGCCTTCTTAAAGAGCGTAGCGGACGAGTACGTCGACCTGAATAAGACCCGCCTGCCAATAGTTACGGTGGTCAATAAATGCGATGAAATGGCGCCTTCCAGGTATAAGGACCCGGCAGGATACCCTAAGCAGAAGGTCGAGAAGATCCGTGAAGTCGTGGATAACTACCGGCAGATGATAGAAGACCAGGGTTTGAAAGCTGAAGATGTCATCGGTGTTTCAGCCTTGATAGATTGGCAGACGGCGGATGGCGAGGAGATAGACGCGGAAGCCATTAGTGAGCTCACGCTAGAGGAGATAGCCGCTCTCCAGCCCGCCTTCGACGGGCGCTGGCATATAGATGAACTTAAAGACGCTCTCATCGGCGCCATCAGTGATGTGGAAGCAAAGCGCGGCATGAGGATGGCAGTGCGTCTGGACGAGGTCATCCACCAGGCGGCGTCCGGCATGATAAAGATTTTCTCCGGCATAGCCTCTACCGTCGCCTTGACACCGATCCCAATAGCGGACATGTACGTGCTCTGGATTCTGCAGGCAATTCTGGTAGCTATGATAGCGGCTTTGAGCGGGCGAGACCTCACCATAGATTCAGCAAAGGAATTCCTGCTCAGCCTGGGCGGCGTCGCCGGCGCCGGTTACGGCTTCCGCATGATAGCTCACGAAGCGCCTAAGCTTCTGAATAATGTATTCCCGGGCGCCGGCTCTGTTATAAGCTCAGGCGTTGCCGGATACGGTACTGAGCTCATCGGCCGCGCCGCTGTTTCATACTACCTGGACGGCCAGACCATGAAGGAAGTCCGCAGGTCCTATAATTTCAGCGGCGGTCGCAGCGTGAAAAATCCTTTTGGCTCCCTAAATAAAGCCTTGAAGGATTCCGCCCGCTCTATAACTAGGAAATTGAATAAAAAATAAGAGGCTGCCCCGATGTTCGAGGCAGCCTGATAAGCCAATATTTCTATATAGCAAAGGGTCCCGCTAACTCCTTATAGGCAGCTTCAGCGAATCCAATTCTGGTCCGCTTCATAAAAGCCATCCGGAATAAGGCTTGATCCCAGCCTTTATATAAACCTTTACGTCCGTGCTTCATTGACAGCGCTGGCTGTAAAGGGGATCTCCTCATAGAAGAAAACGCGTTCAGTACGCATAAGCGGTTTCGGCAGACCCGTCATCCGGGCGCTGCCTGGCATCATCGCTAGCATCCGTACTTATCGCGTAATTCCTGAACGGAAATCGATGTGACCGCGCTATCTAATGTAACAACGATCGGCTTACCTGTAACTGTGTTTATTATCATCCAATCACCTCCTTTAATTAATATTTTCGGGCTTTCCCCGAACGGATATTGATATTATGTACCACGATAATAAAAAACTAATCACCATATCGTAAAAATCTTGTATATATTTCGCAGGGAATATGTGATATGGGCTTGCCCAGTCCTGGCGGCATAGTTCTACTTTGATGTTATATTGGCATAAAAAAATCACATACCCCGAAGGATATGCGATTTTCATTTCGATATATAATACGGCAGGTGCTGAAAGATGCTTTCGCCCCCAGCTCTGACGTCCGAAACGTGCCTGCTTTACAATTTTATTATAACATCAATTTTGGTTTTCTCAAGAACGCTGATACGACATAGCTTTTATTAACCTGTTTTCTTAAGCCTTAGCAAAGCGTATACTCCTGCTGCTCCTGTCCAGGTTAATAGCAACCACGCCCTGATCCCGCCGTCATCGCCGGTTTTTACAGGCGCTGATGTTTTCTTCACTAGTGAGCTGCGTCCGTTCCCTCTGTTTTTTAACCTCGTCTTAGGATGAACGATCATTTCATCCGAAAACGATTCAGAGACTGGAATCAAGAAATCTTCAGCGTTCATGAACTTAGCAGAATTACCGGCCGAACTATAGACCTGGTGGATCAGATAAACTCCTGATTTACCCGATCCAAGCCTCAGGCTGGCGTTCCCCGCCCCGTCTGTAACAGCTTCCGCACAGGGCTTTATTCCCTTAGCCCGAATTTCCTTCATGAATTTTTCCGCAGCGTCATGGTTTCCACTGATTTCTGTCTTTCCATCCCAATTAACGGAAAGCACCTTAAATGACTTAGCTGGAACATATGACTCCTCACCCTTATCCATGACCCGCCATGCCTGGAACTTTGCGCCGGTCACAGGTATATCATTCATAGATGTACCTGAGCCCCTATAGACATAGGATATTTTAACATCGACAGGTCTTCCGGCAGCGAATGCCTTCTCTGTGGTAATGCCATAAGTAAAACCAGCGAGCACGGCTAATATCAAGGCAAGCACGATCAAGCGCATACGTGGCCTAGTCAGTTTTTCCTGACTTGTCCGCTCTATATTCTCCATTTCACTCCCCTCCTTTCTTTATTTTAGGCAAACGAAAAATCGCCCGCTGCCTAGGCTTCGGACCGAACTTTTGTCGGCTTTGCCTGAGCCTTATCATGACCAGGACCAGCAGCATGATCTCAGCCGCTATGAGTCCGGCCATCCTCATATCCATATCCGTGAAGCCTGCGGAGGCGGAGCCGAAAGACGAAGAAGCGGCTTTGCTGGAGGAACTCAGGAGACGCACTCTGTGACCTCTGATGAGCAAACGTTTCGTGTTTTGACCGTAGGGTGTACAGGTGAGAAGCGTAACCAGGTCTCGTCCGGGGATGATGGCTAGAGGCGTCACATCGCTAGGTCTGACCGTATTCACCTGGTCCACCTCATAAAAAAGCTCTTTGCCGAGGATCTCCAGATAGAAGCCGTCGCCCGGGCAGAGCCTGTCGAGGTCTGTAAAAAGCTTTGCTCCCGGAAGACCCCTATGCCCTACGATCACCGCGTGAGAGCTATTACCACCTACTGGCAGGCTCGTCCCCTTAAGATGGCCAGCACCCGCTTCAAGCGTCCCGGCAGATGTCCCGTGGCGAATGGGAAGCCTTACCCCAAGCTTCGGTATGACTATGAAACCCATGACGCCGCCAGCCCGGCCCAGCAAGGACTTATACGGATGTCCCTTAACGAAAGGCTCGTTGAGAAATGGTTTGCTCGAGAAGATGTTTCTCTTATGTGCTCGGTTATAGGCTTCCGCAAGCTCCAAGTCCCGCTTGATTTCCGCCTCCGATAAGGCATCCACGGTCTTCTCGTATCCCGCCTCCGTCCTGGCTGCCCGAAAGCTGTTCCACGCCTCGCTCAGCGCCGGATATATCAGCAGCAAAGCCCCTGCCAGAAATATGATCCAGATCAGGACAGACCAAATCGCCCCGCGCCTTGCCCCGTCTCGCGCCTTAGCGGTTTTCATGGCCATCATTCTTCATTCCCATAAACACAGCCGCCTCGAAAGCGGCGAGAAGGCCCAAAGTCAAAAGCCACAGCGCCCCATGACCCCCGGCTGACGGCAGCTCATAAAATTCCGTCTCGAGATCCACGGCGATTCCTGTCTTCACCTGATTAGTTTCCGACTCACGGGCAGAATCATATATTGCCTTCGCCTGATTCGGGATAGTAAGCAAATTATCGTCCGCGTTCAGATGGTCCTCTTTCTCCCAGAAATCCTTCGATATACCTTCTGATTTATACCTTTTTATTGATTTCACGACGTTTTTCCACTCGAAGCAGTATGTATGCCCATAGAAAGCGTCATCTGAAAGCGCGGAAGCCAGAGCTTCTGCCCGAACGACCGTTCCAGCAGGCCCTGGGTTAGATCCGCCGAACCCGCCAGAGCCTTCGCGTTTGATAGATGTTTTGAACCAGCCGGATCTGTCTGCCCCGGTCTCATCGGTGATCTTCAGCTTTTGATTTTCAGGCACACTAAGACAAGGGTCGACTGAGTCAGTAACGGTAAAGTCGCTCTGGTGGATCTGATCTGCCTCGAATTTCTGGTATATCCTGTAGGAAAACTCATCTTCATCGAACTTTTTCACAGTATTATGAAAGCTCTCAGGCTCGTCCGCGTCCAAGACCCGCTTATAAGGCGCGTCCATATCCGGCAGCCGTATATATGTCTCTGTCCAGCCGGTCTTACAGCTGCCCCGGTCATCGACTAAAGTGCTGGCTATATTGTCGATCTTCACAGCGGAATCCTTTCGCAATTTACCATCAGAACTGACATCATCCATCAGAGCGCCAGCCTTCCTGATGTCGTCCAGCGTCAGACTTCTCTTAAGAGCGACTTTAATACTGAGCCGGCATTTCTTGCTTGACGAACCGTACAGGACATTTCCCAGAGTGCCCGAGCTATCAAGCAGGTCGTCTTTGGCGACCGCGCTGACATGGCCCTTAGAATTGACCTTCACGGTGAACCCACTGGTTATGTCTTTGCTGCCAATAGTCACCTTCACGCTCTTTACATCCAACAGCAAAGAAATATCGTCGTCGAATCGCATCCTGCTGAAATGCCACTTATCACTGATTCCCGCCGGGATCAACTGGTCTATCTGGTATGTCCACTCGCCCTTAGGCGTAGAGACGCCGTTTACATAAGTCTGGCTGTCACTGCCTTTATCCCAGTAAACAGCGCTGCCTGACCGACTAGCTGTCAAGTCATCTTCATCAGATACGACCTTAGATGGGTCAGGCGGGACAGGCCGGATCATGCTGACAGCGGACGCCCCGAAATGAGCCCAAGCCCCGTGCGGCGTTCCCTTCTCTACCTTAGAAGTCGAAGGATTCTTAAATGACGAAACGTAAATGAACGTCTCGGTATCTGTCTCGACAGTCATGCCGAAAGCGTACTTCTTAGTGACGTTCGGGTCCTTGCTCGTTATATTCTCAGTCGTGGCGCCGAGGAAGTAATCGTAGCCCGATTTCTTCACATAGCCCAGCTTCGTCGCCTCATCCACGTAGAAATTCGCGCTTTCCTCGCTTATGCCGATGGACTGGTAGCAGTCGACATCGTCGTATGTTGCGTTTGATTTTAATATAAAAGGCTTTCCCTTATCCGGACCTGCTGCATAAGTATACGAATACTTCACCTTTGCAAAGCCGACATTGAACATATTCACCGTTGGTAGCCCGCGTATCTTCTTCGAAAACTCTATGTAAGGCTTATCGGTCTTCGAATGAGCTCCTTTCTTAGTCGGATCGCCCCAAAGGGCCTTCTTATACTCGCTTATCTCAACTTTAAGGTCGACCGGTATGAAGCCCGCGTTCCCTGACGTCAGCCTGCCCGAGTCCCTCCCGGTCGGGTCGTAAATGTAGAGGTTTCTATATGTAAAGGCATGTTTCTTCCCATCATCCAGCCGAAAGACCACGTAATCATCAGTGTCCATGCTGTGGGCGTCGGAAACCGTGACCTTAGATGTGACATTCCCCGTCACTTCTATCGCGGTCGCCGGGTAGCCTTTAGCGCTGTAGTCAGACTCCAGCCTCATGCTGTGTTCCGCGTCCACGCGAAATGCCGTCTCCTTCGGGCGCGACCATGATGAGTAGTCGTTCTGGTTCTGGCCAATGAAAACTTTACTGTTGGCGCCGTCTTCTCCTATGCCCGTCTTAGCCCCTTGACCCAGACCGGCTACCGTGTCTGATGTCGCGGCAAAGCACACCGCGCTCATGGCAATCGCCGCCAGGGCGAGCGAGGCTATAAAAACGGCGGCCTTAAGCCAGGCCACACCGCGCGGCCCTGCCGGGCTGCCTTTCGGCAGCCTGGCGGCGATCATGCCTCCCTCCGGCTCTTAAGCGCGAAGAGAATGACAGCGACAACAGCCAGAGCGGCTCCAGCTCCTGTCATAAGGCGGATGCCCTTACCGCCTGTGGATGGCAGAGCGTGGAGCTTCGTGTTCTTAACGATAACAGAAGTCTCCGGGTTCGCGCTTATCTTCTCGGCTTCGCCTGCCTCGTTGAAAGCTTCGAATTTATAGGTAGAAACGGCGTCATCTATCTTTACAGTATAAGAAGTCAAAATGTCGTTACCCGAAGCCTGACCCGAAGACGCGTTTGCCGCGGAAGCGCCGGACGCAGAGCCGGTCGCGGAGCCGGAAGCCGCTGAGCCGCTCTTTGCTGATATCACTACTGTGTGGACCTGGTCGTCCAAGGCGTAACCGGCTGGCGCTTTCACCTCTTTCAATGTGTATGTGCCTTCGGAAAGTCCGTTGAAGCCGTCTATCTTATGCCCTCTATATGTAGCGCCGTCTGAAGCTCCCGCGAACAGGCCATCGGCGTCTGAAACAGCGTAATACGTGTACTTATCCTCGTTAGCGTTTCGCGTTTCTTCTGATATAGCCTTACCGGACTTATCGGCAGTAAGCGTCAGCTCGAAGATAGCTCCCGCGAGAGAGCTCTTAACCGTGTAATCCGCGATAGAACCGGCTGCTGCCTCCTTAACTTCCACGCCTCCGAACTCATCAGTCTTAACGAGCTCGCGATTCCTGTGCCCGTTGGATTTACTGAGTTTTCCGTCTATGCCGAACGTATAGACCCTGACCTCGTCCTCCTGGTAAGCCTCGTCGCCGCTAAGATTCTTAGGATATGTGATCCTGGCTGTGTTGAGGTTAGCGTCATAGTTTATGTTCAGATTCGTTTTCGAAAGTTTTACTCCGTAAGATACCGTGACGGCGCGGGCATTCTGGTCAGCGCCTTCCAGGCTCTTAAGATATCCATCCTTGAACGAGATCTCGAACTCTGTATCTGCCTTACCGGTAGCGCCGTTGCTTGTAACGGTGTAATTATCAGAAGCGACAGACTTACCTGCCACCTGGACGATGATCTTACTCACGTCTGTCAGCGTAAGGCCTCCCGTCATCTTATCCTTTATCTTAAAATATCTCTTCTTATAACCGTCACTCATAGCCGGGATGGTCGCTGAGATGGTATATGTCATGTGGTCTCCGGCTGAAAGCGTTGTAAATGAACCCGTTAAAGCCGCCTTATCCTTATCAGGGACCAGGCTGATCTGCTTAGAAAGGGAAGTATGGGAACGCTTTGCGAAGGCAGTAGTGCCCGCGATAGTGTATTTAGAATCAGCGTCGAACTCGCCGCCAGACGTGAGGTAAGTCCCGTCCTTCTCCTTATACGCCGCGCTCACGACCATAGGGTTGTATACATAGCCCTGGGATGAATCGACCAAAGCCAGCCAGGTGCCCATGGCAAGCTTCGTCTTCGCCTGATCGCCCGAAACGGCTGCCTCGACCTTAGCCAGCTTGGATAGGTCACTCTTGGAAAGAGCCGCCGCCTCCGCAGCCGATGGATAAATAGGGTCGCCCTTAGCGTCGAAAAGCTTGGTGTCCGTAAGATTTCCCGTAGATGGGTCCACAGCCTTATAACCCTTAAAACCGTTGCTATATGTGGCTTTCACGATTTGGTAGAACGTTACCTTATCCGCCCCGGCGAGACCTTTTATCAAGACTTCGCCTTTATCGGCTGCCGTAAGGCTTCCAGTCAGCGCAGTCTCAGCCGCGAATGCAGGCGCGTATAATGATGCCGCCATTATTAAAACCGTAAATATCGTCAGAATTTTCTTGAAAATACTCATATTTCACCTCATTTTTCATTTAGCAAAGCCTTTTCGTCCTATCTGCCGTCCGGCGCCCTGATAGCCTTCATATCCACACCTCCATAAAATGTCGAAGATAACTTCCGAAATTTCCAAAAAACTGAAAAAGGACAGCCGAAGCCGCCCTTTGCTGTAAAATGCGCAAGAAAAAACCGCGTGACCCTAAGGCCCGCGGCTTACTTCCTGCTTCGCCGAATGAATTCCATATATTTCCAATTCGGCTTATACATCTAAAATACTCTTTTCTTCCCCCGAAAGCAAGGGGCAATTTAAAAATGTCGCTATAGAATTTCGGTCGGATTCAGAGTAAAATCGAAAGGCACGTCACTTACGATTGAGAACGAATTAAGACGAGAAAGAGTTGAGATATGAATAAGAAGGAATTGAACGAGATCCGCCGCCGTTTCAAGCCGGATTACGATAATATAAGCCAGATATTCGGCTGCTACGTTAACGCGGGAAAGCAAATAGTTTCCGAGATAGACCTGCCTGTCGGCCGCCTGAGCGATGAGGAAGCCGAGATGTATCTGAAGGTCCTGAAGAAGACCCTGTCCGGGACCCTGGGCCGCAACCTCATAGACATAGGTTTCAGCACGGACCAGGTGGATAACAGCGATGAGCATAAGCTGCTCCAGGCCCTCCGCCAGTCGCACCTTAACGACCCGGGCCTCCGTAACGCCTTCTACCAGCGCGTCATAGAGTCCCTGGACCCGGGCGAGACGGGCTACGTCATCCTGCTGGCGTCGGATTCTTACGACATACCATATAAAGGCTCGGACGGCGAGACATTCGACGAGGGCTCGGCAGAGGTCTTCGACTATTTCCTTTGCTGTGTGTGCCCGGTGAAGGACCCGAAGGCCCAGCTCACATACCATTCGACGGAGAAGAGTTTCCGCGAGTCTGTGACCGGCGTCATCCTCACCCAGCCGGCTCTCGGCTTCATGTTCCCGTGCTTCGACGACCGGACGACGAACATCTACGACCTGCTTTATTACAGCCGCAGCCTGACTGACATCCATGACGAGTTCATCCAGGGCATGTTCGGTGTCGACAGGACTCCTATGTCTGCCGGCGAGCAAAAGGCAAGCTTCGGGAGCGCCCTTACGGGCAGCCTGGGCGAGGACTGCAGTCTCGACGTCGTAGTTGCTTTGCACGAGAATATCCGCGAGAGGCTGGAGGAGCATAAGGAGACGAACCAGGCTGAGCCGCCTGAGATCTACGTTTCGGACATGGACCAAGTCCTTCGTAATAACGGGGTTCCAGCTAAGAAGATTGAGTCGTTCAATGACAGTGTGGAGGAGGCGTTCGGCGAGCTTCCGACCATGAACCCGGATAATCTGGTGGAAACGAAGAAGTTTCACCTGGAGACGGCGGGCGTGAAGATTCAGGTGGACCCGGATTATATTTCTACTATTAAAACTGATGTCGTGGATGGTAAGAAGTACATCATGATCCCGGCAGTGGACCGCGTGGAGATAAACGGCATAGCTGTGGCCATGGGTGATGACGAGGCCGAGGATGTGGATTCGAGTATTGCTGAGCCAGGCGTTGATTCGGGCGTTGTTGCGCCGGGCGAGGGTTCGGGAGTTGATTCAGGCATAGATCAAGGCGTTGATTCGGTCGAGGCCGAGCCGGCTGCTGATAAGAGCTCGGATGATGATTTAGAAATGCCATTTTAGTTGAGATTTCAACATATAATAATGAAAGAAGCAGCCAGCTCAGGCGATTTTCGTCTCTTGAGCTGTCTGCTTCTTTTTCATTACCATATAATGAGCCCTGCGGCCTTTGCTGCAGGGGTTTCCACTTAGATAATCCTGTCGCAGATCACGTTAGATGGGGACTGCGCCCGGGAAAGTTGCGAAAATGTTTTTAAAAAGTGCTTTGTCGGGAGATGCAATCGATAAAAATTTTAAAAATCGCGTTTTTTGCAGAATTTTTCTACAAAAAATTCTTTTTGCTAAGGCATAGTTTAGTACGATAAAGCGGATTATCTCAAGGGGATTCGTTCGCATCGTAATTAAACAATGCGTGGCAGTTTTCGATGCCGTCAATTTAGCTGAATATCGTGCATAATTCCCATCACAAGCAGTCAGTGTCTTTGAGTGTGCACAATGCGAGGACGATTCGCCTACTGAACGAAAAACAATCACATTGTATACAAACCGTTTTGAAATTTTTTATCGAATTTTTCTACAAAAAACGGGAAAATCGAAATTTTTATCGACTTGACATTTATTGGAAATTATGATTTAAAAATCAAAGGCTTCACACCAGTTATAATTCATACGTTATAGTACCGCGTTATACCGGCGTAGGAGTTCCAGCTCTATCCTGTGGAGCGTAGCTTCTATGTCAAGCTCAGATTCGTCGACAATTATGTCCGCGTATTTCTCATAGAGTACGGACCTTTCATTAAATATATCCTCCAGAGTCTGACCTGGCTTCAGGACCACGCCTCGATCGTGGAGGTCGTCCAGCCTATGCATGAGCTGGTCGTGAGGAAGCTTCAGGTAGACGACATTACTGATTTCCTTCAGGTGGTTCATGGCCTTCTCCCCGTAGACCACGCTGCCGCCGGTCGCTATGACCGTTCTCTCAGCTGTGATTGAGGCATTCACGTCCTCCTCTATCTTCAGAAAACCTTCCACGCCGACCTCGTCCATGATCTCGTGCAGCAGTTTTTGCTCCCGGCTCTGGATCAGTAAATCTGAATCTATGAACGAATAACCGAGCTCCTTAGCCAGAATTACTCCTACCGTACTCTTACCGACACCCGGCATACCTATCAATGTAACGTTAGATTTCATTATTATCCCCCTTTTGCTGTGCAATTCTACTATTTCTCAGAGAGTTCTGAATTTCCCCTTTCACTTCCATTCAGCAATGTTCAAATTTCAGATTGTTCTGAATTTCCCCTTTCGAATTTCCCCGATAAGATCTTTGCACTGCTATATTTTAATAGTATAGAGCGAAGTATGTCAAATACGTAGGCTAGAGCTGCGGCGGGGCTTTGCAGTGGCTGACAGAGCTCGGAGATGGGCAGCGCGATAACACTTTGCGGGAGATGTAAATGTTTCCAACAGAAGGCAATTTCTGTCCATAGAATTATCCCCGGATAATGGTAAAATCACGGAAAGAGAGGTATGCGCATGAAAATCAAAAAACTCACCGGGGCGCCGGCCAGGAAAGCTGTCCGCGCCGTCAGGAAACTGCAATACGACCAGAAAAACAAATATATCCGCCGTGTCCCGTTCCGGCATGTGGACACGAGCGTGCTCACACCGGGCTTTCTCGTGCTCGAAGGCGGAGCGCAGAGGACCGTCTTCACTATGGGCGTGCTCGACCAGTTGCTCATAGAGGGCATAAACATCACAGACGTAGCCGGCGTGTCCGCGGGGGCCTTGAGCGCCCTATCATACTCGGCGGGGAACATCGGCGAGTCCGTCCGCTTCCTGCTCGACCACGCTTACGACCCGGAGTTCATCGGGCTTAAGGCTTACGTCGAGGATCACCAGCTCATAAATTATTCCGTCATGACCAATGCCGCTGACGATTGGGATGACTCGACTAAGGCCCGCTTCGACGACCCACGCCGGTCCTTCTACGCCGTCGCGACAGAGATGGAGACCGGGAAGACCCGTTTTTTCACTAAAGCAAAGGGAAAGTCGGGCGATTACACCCAGTCCGCTGTCGACGTAGCCGCCCTTCTGTCTCCCGAGGCCGACGCGCCCTCCGATGGCGAGTCCGTTCCCGGTTTCTCGGGGACGCCGGAAGAAAATTCCGCCTGGAACTCGGCCATAGTCAACGCATCCGCGGCTTTTCCCCTCATGGCGAACCCAGTCGAGCTAAACGGCCGCCACTACATGGACGGCGGCTGCAGCCTGCAGATACCATATAGATTCGCAATAGAGCACGCGCGCGGCCAGGTCATCGTCATCAGGACCAATCCGGCAGATTACAGGGTCTCACCTTCCCGCAGCGGCAGTCTCTATCAGCAAAGATTTGCCGCGGCTTATTCGGATTACCCGGATTTCATCGCCGCTATGGAGGACAATCCTTCCAGGTATAACCGGATGGCTGATGAGCTGGAGCAGCTGGCGGCGGACGGTAAGATCCTCATGATCTGCCCGGAAGAGCCGATGCCATTCCGCCGCTTCACCCGCGACCGCGGTAAGATGCTGGGAGGCTACAGACAAGGCTTTATGCAAGCCCTCCGCGAGATGGCTGAAATAAAAAAGTGGCTGGGCATAAAACCCGGAAATGAAATATAGGCCTTAGATCTAACGCGCTATCGGGAGGTTGATATGAACGAGTTCTTTCAATATATAAATCGAACGGATTACGACCAGATATATAACTCGTTTTCGCCGGAGCACATATTCATATTCTGCGCCTTCGCGGCCGGCTTCATCGTGATCTGTATACATTCCGGCGATCCGTCCAGGATCCCGGCCCTCCGCCGCCTGGAAAAGATTTCGCTCACTGTCATGTCGGCGGGCCAGCTCACGTATTTCTTCTGGTTCTGGTATACGAACTACGGCGGCGATAAATGGCCGCTTTACGCCTGCCGCATAGCCTGCATCCTCATGGTCTTCACGTATTTCGTGCGCTGGATGCCTCTGGAGCAGTTTTCTGTATACACGGCCATGTACGGCGGCATAAGCTCCGTCTTCTGGTCGACGCCTAAGCCGTTCGCTTTTCCGCACGTTACGAGAATCGCCTTCTTCGCGACACACATCGGACTCGCCTACTCCGCCTTACTGAGGATCATGCTGCATGACGAGGAAATAGACCGGAAGACCCTGCGCGGCGCCGAGACCGTTAACTGCGTGGTGATAGCGGCCGTCCTCGCTCTGGATATAAAATACGACTGGAATTACATGTTCCTGATCACGCCGGACATTTCGACCCAATTCCTGAACGACAGCTCTGAACCTTTACTCAGACAGATCCTGCTTACATCTTTTGTAGTAGCAGTTTACATTTTCGCTGTTTTCGCGGCCTGGTTCTTCGCCCGCTGGCTGCAGGCTCACTTCAGCCCTATGCACGTGCAAATCCAGTCCCAGAAATCCGCTTCCGCGTCTTCTGACGACTTCGAGCCGGGCGACCTCCGCCCTTCCGTACGGGAGTCCAGCCTGCCTAAGCACGCTCAGCTTCGGCTGGAAGAAAAGGTGTCGGAATCCGATGAAAAGTAAACGGTAAATAACCGGCGTGCTTGACAGCATAATCATAACCACCAGTGAAACTGGTGGTTTGTACCAGCCCTAAAAGGGCATTTTACTAGCAGCGTCTCAAGGCGCCCCGAAAGATTCCGTCAACCGCATATCTTCCTCGGGCTGCGCCTAAAGGCGCTCTTTTACTTCT
>JAQXJR010000031.1 GCA_029009055.1 Eubacteriales bacterium
CTAGACATAGAGAGCATTTGGTTCACATTCCTTTCGTGGTTTTGTGGTTATTACTTAGAATGGAACAACCGATGCTCTTTTTCAATGTCTAATTTTCTCTTCTCTTATTTTTCATCCCCCAGAAATCCGTGAAGAACCAATTTTTTTAATGTCCCCTTAGATCGTATACGATCAGTAGGATGTTGGTTGAGAATTGGTGTGGTCGGGGATGTATACAGACTTGGGATTATTGACTCAGTTCCGGCAGCGGGGAATGCCCCATAGGTGACGGAACAACTTCAGAGCGCTTTATTGTGCTTGAACCCAAACATTATGCGGCTTATCCCTTATTGAACACTCCGGATGAAGCGTGATTGCAGCCTCGGACCAGGAGGTTTGTAAATAAATCCGGTGATTTTCGAGATTTTATCCCAAACTGGGAATCCAGAGCCGATCGACGCGAGAAAGATCTCAATGGATCACTCAACGGAGGAGTCATTACCTTCGTCAGTCTTCTCAGACTGGGAGCCCGCCTTCGCAGCCCGGGTGTCCGACTTCTCAACAACCTCCGCCTTCTCAGTATCTTTCGGCTTCCCAGCAGCATCCGCCTTCTCAGCAGTCTTAGCGTCCTCTTTTGCCTTAGATTTAGCCTCCTCTTTCGCCTTAGATTTAGCCTCCTCTTTCGCCTTAGATTTAGCGTCCTCTTTTGCCTTAGACTTAGCCTCGGCGGCAGCCTTCTTCTCATCACGCTTCTTTGCTATTTTAAGAGATACACGGCCGAACAAGAACACGAGCAGGCCAGCCAGCTCCACGCCCGCGGATATAGCTATGGTCATGGAAAGGGACGCGCCCGAGTCAGTGAATATCCGCCTGGCACCGGCAAGCATAGCCGCGATGTAGCCCGCCATGATCACGATACCGAAAATCATCATCTTATACTGTCTAGGATATTTCTTCATAAAATGCCCCCGATCACCGCTCCGCGCGGCCTCCCCGTCGATCATTATCAATACTATTTTAAAATATACACCCTGAAAGGCCGCTTTTCCAGCAAATAAGCAAGTTTCCGATGGCTTCCGCCAACCGCGTCCCACCATTGTAAAGTATCGTAAAAAATACGTAACATATGCGGATAAATTGTTGACTTTCACAAACTAGCATGCTATTTTATTTGCATAAGCACAAATTAATAGCGTTAAACCGTTGAGGCGAAGGTAAAGGCAGTCATGATCGCACAGAGAGTCCCGGATGATGAGAGCGGGATCGAAAACAAGCTGTATAAATGGATCGCTGAGGGCGCGGCGAAAGGCCTTCCGGCTTAGTATCCCGCGACGTAAGGCTCACGTCAGAAGCCGGGGATATGTTGGTATCCCGCAGAGTGCGCGGCGCCTAGCCGCGAATCAAGGTGGCAACGCGGATATTTCGATTATTCGTCCCTGATAGGTTTATTACCTGTCGGGGATTTTTTTTAACCGAGCAAAGGGGTCCCCGATATGAGGCTTGCGCCGGAGGCAGGCAGGACAGAGATCCTTTGCGGTAGAGGTAATGATATGATCACACCTAAACTCGAAGAAATGAAGATGTACCAGGCGGCGGGAAGTTACGACATAGCCCCGGTCGCCTGCGAGATGCTGTCGGACGAGTACACGCCTATCCAGGTCATGCGCAGGCTCATGAACGTGTCTGAGCACTGCTACATACTGGAATCAGCCGGCGACGACGAGAAATGGGGCAGATACACTTTCCTCGGCTTCGACCCGAAGTCTTGCGTCACATGTAAGAACGGCGAGGTGAAGGTGAACCAGGTCACCATAGAGACCCAGGAGCCGCAGAAATACCTGCGCCAGATCTTGGCCGAGAACAGGTCGCCGAAGATAAACGGCATGCCTCCGTTCACAGGCGGGCTCGTCGGATATTTCTCATACGACTACATTAAATACGCTGAGCCGTCGCTGAGGCTGGACGCCAAAGACAGCGAGGGATTCAACGACTTCGACCTCATGCTCTTCGATAAGGTCGTCGTGTTCGATAACTTCCGCCAGAAGATGATTCTCATCGCTAACATGTCCCTTAAGGGCGACCTGGCGACCAACTATAACGGAGCGGTCCTCGAGCTTCAGAACATGAAGAAGATCGTCACGGAAGGCGCTCCTAAGAAGGACGTCAGCGGCAGGGTCACATCCGAAGTCAGGCAGCTGTTCACGGAAGAACAGTACTGCGACATGGTCGAGAAGGCGAAGAAACATATATATGAAGGAGACATATTCCAGATCGTCCTGTCCAACAGGCTGGACGCCGACTTCGAAGGTTCGCTTTTCAACACGTACAGGGTGCTTAGGACCATAAACCCTTCCCCATACATGCTCTACTTCTCCGGCTCTGACATGGAGGTCGCGGGAGCGTCGCCTGAGACGCTGGTGAAGCTTAAGGACGGCGTCCTACACACGTTCCCGCTGGCCGGGACCAAGCCTCGCGGTAAGACACCCGAGGAGGATAAAGCAACAGAAGCGGCTTTGCTAGCTGACGAGAAGGAGCTGGCTGAGCATAATATGCTGGTAGACCTGGGCAGAAACGACCTGGGTAAGGTAAGCGAGTTCGGCTCAGTTAAAGTCGAGAAATACCACGTCATCCAGAGATACTCACACGTAATGCACATAGGCTCTACAGTCCGCGGAGAGATCCGTGAAGGCCTGGACGCCATAGACGCAATAGACTCTGTACTTCCGGCGGGAACGCTCTCCGGAGCCCCTAAGCTCATGGCCTGCCAGCTCATAAACGACCTGGAAGGCTGTAAGCGCGGCATATACGGAGGCGCCATCGGCTACCTGGACTTCACAGGGAACATGGACTGCTGCATAGCCATCAGGATAGCCTATAAGAAGAACGGTAAGGTCTTCGTGAGGAGCGGCGCCGGCATAGTGGCCGACTCCATACCGGCTTCTGAATACCACGAGTGCGTGAATAAGGCCGCGGCGGTCGTTAAAGCCCTGAAAACAGCGGAAAGCGAGGCAGAGTAATGATATTATTGATCGATAATTACGACAGTTTCTCATATAACCTCTACCAGCTCATAGGCGAGATCAGGTCGGACATAACGGTCGTGAGAAACGATAAGACGACGGTCGAAGACATAGAGAAGATGGCGCCGGACGCCATAATCCTGTCGCCGGGGCCTGGGAGACCGGAAAACGCCGGCATCTGCATGGATGTAGTTAAGAAGCTGAGCGGCCGGATCCCTATGCTGGGCGTTTGCCTGGGACACCAAGCCATAGTCGCTGCCATGGGCGGAGACGTTATCCACGCTAAGAAGCTCATGCATGGTAAACAGTCGGAGACGAACTTCGATACCAATTGCAAATTATTTACGGGCTGCCCTTCCAGGTCGCCTGTCGCCAGGTACCACAGCCTGGCTGCCTCGGCGGACACACTGCCGGACACTTTGAAAATAACGGCTGAAACAGATGACGGTGAGGTAATGGCCGTCGCCTGTGAAGATAAAAAAATCTATGGGGTGCAGTTCCATCCCGAATCAATAATGACGCCCCAGGGTAAGAAGATCCTGGAGAACTTCCTGCAGATAGCGGGGCATAAAGGGGGTAATAAAATGATATCTGATGCCATAAAGAAGATCGTCGACAAGGGAGACCTGTCGTACGACGAAGCCTACGGAGTCATGAACGAGATCATGAACGGAGACACCACACCGACGCAGAACGCAGCTTACCTGGCCGCTCTTTCAACTAAGAGCACGAAGGCCGAGACCATAGATGAGATCTCGGGATCCGCTCAGGCCATGCGCGAGCACGCTCTTCCAGTCCACCACAGCATGCCGGTGCTCGAGATCGTAGGAACAGGCGGAGACCACTCCCAGAGCATAAACGTATCGACGACGGCATCATTCATCATCGCCGCGGCAGGCGTACCTGTAGCTAAGCATGGAAACCGCGCCGCATCCTCACTCTCCGGAGCTGCCGACTGCTACGAAGCTCTCGGCGTAAATATTGAAGAAACACCGGAAAAATGCGAGGAGCTGCTGAATAAGATAGGGCTTTGCTTTATGTTCGCCCAGAAATACCATTCATCCATGAAATATGTCGGCGCCATCAGAAAGGAGCTTGGAATCAGGACCGTGTTCAACATCCTCGGACCTATCACGAACCCTGCTAAGCCTGACATCATGTGCCTGGGCGTTTACGACGAATACCTGATCGACCCGCTGGCCAGGGTGCTCACATCCCTCGGCGTTAAGGACGGCCTGGTATTCCACGGAACAGACGGCTTCGACGAGATATCGGCCGGCGCCCCTACTAAGATCTGCGAATTCCATAACGGAGAATATAAGGACTACGAAATAAAGCCGGAAGACTTCGGCTTCACCCCTTGCTCTAAGGAAGACGTTAAGGGTGGTACGCCTGCTGATAACGCGG
Source organism: Eubacteriales bacterium (assembly GCA_029009055.1). Lineage (GTDB taxonomy): Bacteria > Bacillota > Clostridia > Peptostreptococcales > Anaerovoracaceae > Aminicella. Next base: position 4,407 of record JAQXJR010000031.1, read on the forward strand.
CTGATTCCGAGGCCATCCTGAAGGGCGTTAAGGGTCCTAAGTATAACATGGTCGTGATGAACGCGGGCGCCGCTATCTACGTAGCCGGAAAGGCCGATTCCATCGCTGACGGCATCAGGAAGGCTGAGGAGCTCATAGAGTCCGGCGCGGCTTATAAGAAACTGGAGGAGTTCCGCGAGGTATCTAACAGCTGATGGATAATATATTAGAAGAAATCGGAGCGGCGGCCAGGGAGCGTGTGGCCCGCGAGAAGGAAGTCATTTCCCCTAAGGATATGGAGCAAATGGCTTTCGCGCTGGTGGAGGCCGGCTCGGACCGGGCAGCTTCCGGCGAGGCGTTCCCATTCGAACGGGCGCTTAGAAAGGACGGCATGTCATTTATTTGCGAATGTAAGAAAGCCTCCCCTTCTAAGGGCTTAATAGCCCCGGACTTTCCCTATCTCGACATAGCGAGGGAATATGAGGAAGCGGGAGCCGACGCCATATCGGTCCTGACGGAGCCGAAATGGTTCCTGGGAAGCGGCGAGTACCTGAAAGAGATAGCCAGCACGGTCAGCATCCCTTGCCTTAGGAAAGACTTCACCGTGGATGAATACATGATCTACCAGGCTAAGACCCTGGGAGCTAAGGCCGTCCTCCTCATCTGCGCCATGCTGGACGCAGGCACCTTGCGAAAGTACATGAAAATCGCGGACTCACTGGGACTCTCGGCCCTAGTGGAGGCCCACGACCCGGACGAGATAAAGATGGCTCTGGACGCGGGCGCCAGGATCATAGGCGTGAATAACCGCAACCTGAAGAATTTCACTGTCGATGTAAATAACGCCGGCAGGCTGCGCGACCTGGTCCCGCGTGATATCATATTCGTAGCGGAGAGCGGGATTAAGACCCGGGATGACGTGGCGGCGCTGGAAGCTTCCGGCGTAGACGCCTGCCTGGTCGGTGAGACCCTGATGAGGGCGGCGGATAAGAAGGCCGCGCTTAAGGCCCTCCGCGGAGAGTGAGGGAGATATGCCTGTAATTGGAAACACTGACGCCAGCGTTTTCCGCATGATAAACGACCTGGTAGCCAGCCAGGACGGCCGGAAACATACATTAACGAAGATAAAGACCTGCGGCCTCAGGCGGGAGGAAGACATAGAGTACGCCAACAGGCTGAAGCCGAACTACATAGGCTTCATACTCTGCCCGCGCTTTCCTAAGAGATACGTGGAGCCGGCTAAAGCACTGGAACTTAAGAAGAAGCTGGACCCGAGGATTAAGGCGGTCGGAGTCTTCGTAGACCAGGATGCCGATGAGATCGCTGAGATAGCGGCGTCAGGCGCCATAGACATGATCCAGCTCCACGGGAGCGAGGACGAGGCCTACATAGAAGCCCTGAAGAAGCAAACCGGAAAGCCGATCATTAAAGCGTTTAAGATCCGTTCGCGGGAGGACGTGGAAACCGCGCTTAAGTCGCCGGCAGACTACATCCTGCTCGATAACGGGACCGGGACCGGAGAGAAATTCGACTGGTCTTTGCTGGAGGGGATGCGGGCCGAGATTAAGAGGCCCTTCTTCCTGGCAGGCGGTCTGGACCCGGGTAACGCGGCTGAGGCTGTCAGGGCGGTGCGTCCGTTCGCTGTGGACGTGAGTTCGGGCATAGAACAGGATGGGGCTAAGAGCTACTTCCTGATGAAAGAATTTATTAACGAAGTCAGAAGTTTATAGCAAAGCATATCCTGCCTGACAGGCTCTGCCTGGCGGGCCCGGAGGGAACACTGGCGGGCCCGGAGGGATGAGCGGCATGGGATGGCTTTGCGATATGAAGTGAAGAGAGACATAGGATAACGAGAGGAGAACCAAATGGCGGATCCAAAAGAAATGAAGCCTGAATCACGCGGCAGGTTCGGTGTCCACGGCGGTCAATATATTCCTGAGACGCTTATGAACGCTGTGATCGAGCTGGATGAGGCTTACACACATTATAAAGACGACCCTGAGTTCCAGAGCGAGCTTAAGACCCTGCTGAATGAGTACGCTGGGCGGCCGAGCCTGCTCTATTACGCTCAGAAGATGACCGAGGACCTGGGCGGAGCTAAGATCTACTTAAAGCGTGAGGACCTGAACCACACCGGCGCGCATAAGATAAATAACGTGCTGGGCCAGGCGCTTCTGGCTAAGAAGATGGGTAAGACGAGGCTTATCGCTGAGACCGGCGCCGGACAGCACGGAGTCGCGACTGCTACGGCGGCTGCCCTCTTCGGCATGGAGTGCGTCGTGTTCATGGGCGAGAAAGACATGGCCAGGCAGGCCTTAAACGTATATAAGATGAGGCTTCTCGGCGCGGACGTCGTTCCGGTGACTACGGGCACGGGAACGCTGAAGGACGCTGTGTCTCAGGCCATGCGCGAGTGGACGTCCAGGATCGCTGACACTCACTACTGCCTGGGTTCTGTCATGGGTCCGCATCCATTCCCTACTATCGTCCGTGACTTCCAGGCTGTGATATCTAAGGAGATAAAGGAGCAGATGTTAGAGAAGGAAGGTAAGCTTCCTGACGCTGTCATCGCCTGTGTCGGCGGCGGATCCAACGCTATCGGAAGCTTCTATAATTTCATAAATGATAAATCTGTCCGCCTGATCGGCTGCGAAGCCGCGGGCCGCGGCATAGACACGTTCGAGACCGCCGCTACCATAAACACGGGCAGGCTGGGCATCTTCCACGGCATGAAGTCATACTTCTGCCAGGATAAGTACGGACAGATCGCCCCTGTATATTCTATTTCCGCCGGTCTGGACTACCCGGGCATCGGGCCTGAGCACGCGTGGCTTCACGACATAGGAAGGGCTGAATACGTTCCTGTAACTGACGATGAGGCTGTTAACGCCTTCGAGTACATGTCGAGACAGGAAGGCATCATTCCTGCCATAGAGTCAGCTCACGCTGTCGCGTACGCCATGAAGATAGCTCCGGAAATGAGCAAGGACCAGACTATAGTTATCACTATCTCCGGCCGCGGTGATAAGGACTGCGCCGCTATAGCGCGTTACAGGGGGGAGAACATAGATGAGTAATATTATGAAAGCATTCGAAAACGGTAAGGCCTTCATCCCGTTCATCACCTGCGGCGACCCGGACCTTACGACTACTAAGGCCTGTGTCCGCGAGATGCAGAAGAACGGGGCTGACCTCATAGAGCTCGGCATCCCTTTCTCCGACCCTACTGCTGAGGGCCCTGTCATCATGGAAGCCAACCTCCGCGCCCTCACTGCCGACACTACGACAGATGACGTATTCGAAATGGTCCGCGAGCTCAGGTCCGGAAGCGATGGCGGCGAGAAGGTCACCCTGCCTATGGTCTTCATGACATACGCTAATGTAGTCTTCTCCTACGGCTCTGAGGAATTCATATCCACATGCGCTGAGATCGGCATGGACGGCCTGATCCTGCCAGACGTTCCTTTCGAGGAAAAGATGGATTTCGCTCCTATCTGCGAGAAGTACGGTCTGGACCTGGTTTCCATGATCGCTCCTACTTCCGAGGACAGGATAGCCGGCATCGCTCGTTCCGCGCGCGGCTTTATCTATGTCGTATCGTCATTAGGCGTTACGGGCGTAAGGTCTGCAATTACAACGGATATAGGCGCTATTACCAAGCTCATCCGCGAGAATACCGATGTGCCATGCGCTGTAGGTTTCGGCATTTCGACGCCTGAACAGGCTGAGGAAATGGCGGCCTTCGCCGATGGGGCTATCACAGGTTCCGCCATCATGAAAATCATAGCAAAGGAAGGCCCTCAGGCTGCCACGCCTGTGGGCGCCTACGTTAAGTCCATGAAGGACGGAGTGCGCCGGGCGGACAGCTGATCCCGGCCCCGCTAAGTCATCGCCGTCGGCCGCTTTTCCCGGCCCCGCTAAGTCCTCGCCGCACTTACAGTCGCTCGCAAAGAACAGAACCCATGGAAAACTCGCGTCCGATGTGACGCTCGAACGATTCCATGGGTTTTTCTGTTCTTTCTGCTCGCTCCAATGCTGCGTCTGCGGAGCCGCGGGGCCGGGACCTTGGCGGCCGGGGGAAAATTAAATTGTGGGGACTGGCCTGCGCCAGTCCCTTCTCATCCGCCGGCTTTCCGGTGCCTGGCAGCCGGCGTGTAGTTAAATTGGAGTGACTGGAGGCCCAGTCACTTCATATTGGAGTTGGATAGGTGGCCATCATGGCCTGGGCCATGATGGCGTCATCTCGCCATCCGGCGTGGCTCGTTAAATAGGAAATCTCGATTAGCAGTGGAGCGCAGGTGACTCTACAAAAATCGAGATTTCTTCGTTTTTTGTAGAATTATTCGATAAAAATTTTCAAAAGCGATTGTATACAATCTGATTGTTTTTCATGCAGTGAGCGGATCGCACCTGGATAGAAACATTTTCGGGCATCAAGCCTTTATATGCATGTTTTTCCGAGGAATTGGCGACATCTGGAGCAATTATCCATCGCCTAATTGCGATACCATGTCAAGCTGACAGCGCAGCCCGCTTTACTCAACTGCCCTATGCCCGAGAGAAAATTGATTTTTGTAGAATTATTCTACAAAAATCGCGATTTCTAAAATTTTTATCGACCGCAACTCTCAAGAGGCGACTTCAAAAAAACATTTTTGAATCTGACCCAACTCCTCGTCGCATTCTAGATTAAAAAAGCACTTCATATAATACAAAACCACCACTACCTCGTCTGGTAATGGTGGTTTCAACAGATCTATATGAATTATCAGTAATAGAATCCCCTGTCTGGCTCGCGGTATTCCTTTATCCTGGCATTGAAGGCATCCATAGCCGCGTCTTCGAAGGCCAGCTTGACATCGCCCAGCCCCAGCTCAGCTAGGAGAGCCTTAGTGAAGAGCGGGTTCACTATGAGGAGCGGCCCGATTATGTAAGTCGCCATGAAATTCTTATAGTGTATACCCTCTTCCTTAACGTCTGGATTGAAACCTGGGCCTTTCTCAGTGGTGAAGAGCGGTTTTATATCGCCGTCATAATAGCTCTGAGTGAACTGGCTCTTAAAGCCGGTCACATCAATGGTTTCAGCAACAACGTCCGAAGCAACATCTACCGCGTCGCCAGCAGCGTCCGCAGCAATATCCGCGGCAACTTCAGCCGCAACGCCCTCAGCAACTTCTGTTTCTGATGCCTCATCGTCCGTGTACTGCCCTATATAAAGTGAATTGAACCTGTGCAGCATCTTTCTCTCCGTGTGGAATGGGAAGACACCTAGGCACTTAGTCTCAGGATCTCTGCCCTGAAGGAGTTCAGGATCCAGGTCCTTAATGCCGCTTCCGAATAGCTCGAGGGCGTTTCCGGTTATCAGGAAATGCTGACCGCGCTCTATCGCAGCCTTGAAATCATCCAGGACAGGCGCGAGCTCAGCTAAGATTATTCTTTGCGAATTCTCCGTCATAGTTCCCATGTATACGAGATCTATGTCAGTCTGGTCCAGGAAAGCCGGCCTGGAGCCGATATTCGTGTCTATTCGCTCGAAATCAAGTCCAGCATTCTCGACGCTGGCTTTCAGATATCTGATGTTCCCCAGTTCTCCGTAGAGGTTCGCGACCTCCGGATAAAGCACTTCTACCTTCATGCTTCCTTCGCCTCGCTTTCCTCTGATTTCGCAACGTCCGCAGCAACTTCGCCAGATACAACGTCCTCAACAACTTCGCCAGACGCCGCAACTTCGGCATCCCCCGCCGGCGCAACTTCCTCAGTTGCAACAGCGCCATTCCCGGCTTCCGCCTTAATACGCTGAACGACCTCGTCATGGACCCTAGCCGCCAGCTGGATCTTATCGGTTCCGTACATGATGAAGACTGTGTCGTTCTCCACCAGTTTCAATGCCTTCACGCCCTCGTCCGGGCTGGACACGTATGTCACCTTCTCATCCGGGATCCCGGCCATGAGCAGCCTAAGCCTGTAGTCGTAAGCCCTCTCGCCGTAAACTATGATCTGCTTCACGCAGTCATCAGCCAAAAGCTCGAAATCCGCGTCATACAGCCAGCAGACATTCTCCGACCAGTGCTTAGCGTCGTCAGAGTTCGCGTTATAAAGCATGATTTCTTTATTCCCCGGCATGGATGTCATATACTCCAGACCGCGCGACGTGCCATAAGCGTTTCCGGCCTTGCAAAGCATATTTATCACTGCCTTATCTCCGACGTGTGTCTCGTTGAACCTGCTCTTCCTCAGGCCGACCAGGTCTATGAGCTTAGCCATGTCTTTCAGTGAATAGCCCAGCTGCAGCATGAGAGTCACGAAAGCGACCTCGTTATAGATATTGAAAAGAGAATCGTTGAACAACTTCAGCGTCATTTCGCTTTGCTGGCCGTTCCCCGTGACTTCGCCCGCTATGTGGAAATCCATCTGCATCTTATCTATATCCACGTTCTCGGCGTAGAAATCGTAAGAAGGCGATGAGAAGCCGCATTCAGGGCAGAAAGCCCTGCCGATATTGCTGTATCTCATGTATTCATGCTTCAGCAGGTGGTGGCACTTAGGGCAGATAGCCATGTCGTTTATCAGGTTAGTGCTCTCCTTCTTATCGCCAGGCATGTCCTTAATGCCGAAGTACACCCTGTCATTCCTCGGAGCCACAGCAGACGCGATCAGGTCGTCCGCGTTCACTATGAGCTTCGTCTTCTCAGGCATGTAAGCCGTTAAGATGCTGGAAATATATTCAGGATGTCCGTTCCTCATGATGGAGTCGCGTGACAGGTTCATGACCACCAGGTAATCCGGGTGCACGTATGGGTAGACCAGCCTGGCCGACCTCTCGTCTATCTCCAGAACAGCTGTGTCGTAACGCTCGCGCCCGAATACGGATACACCGCTTATGAGGCATGTCGCTATACCCGTATTTATGTTAGAGCCGGCGCTGTTGCAAATGACTTTATTCCCGGTCTCTCTGAGGGCATCGGCTATGAGGTTCGTCGTAGTCGTCTTACCGTTAGTGCCCGTTACCGCTATTATCCTCTTCGGCTTCTTCACGTAGCGGAGGAAGTCCGGACAGATCTTAAGCGCCACTATGCCCGGGAAATTCGTTCCGTTATGCCTGGTGACCTTAAGAGCCACCACGGAAAGTTTCGCGGCCAGAAGCGCCGCTCCATATCTGAGTTTTCCCATATAATATATCTCCTGCCGGATGGCACCTACAGCATATCGCTTGGCTAGGTGGACCGCCCGATCGAACTCCGGACTGTAATTATCTCGCCTTATACTTGGAAGCTTGGAACTATCTCCTGGATCCTCGGAAGTATACCGATCCTGCTGTCGCTCTGGCCAGGCAGCTGCATGTAGTCGTAGGCTGAGAAGTTATTTCCCTCGATAATGACTGGCCCATCTTCTGTCACAGCGACGTCCCAGCCTATGTATCTCACCTGAGGGACCACCATGGCAGCCTCCAGGATCATTTTCTTCGTTTCTTCCCAGTAAGGGACTGTTATGCCGATGACGTTCTTATGCGTTACCGGGTGCTCTGTGTAATAGATGTCGGCTATGGTCCTGCCTGAGTGGAACGGATAGTCGATTCTTCCCGTCTCAAGGTCTATAGGGGAATGCATGCCGAATACGTCTATTATCCTCTTCCCGAGGCCGAATTTCTGAGCAGCGAAAAGCAGGTATGGCTTTCCGTCATCTCCGATGAGCGTTATCATTCTCATGGTGTTGAGAGCGTACGGGTTTATTTCCTTCAGGACATGGTGGTTCTCCACTACATCTTCCAGCACGCCGAAGCCCTTCTCCCTGACATACTTAACGAACTCGTCAGCATCCTTAAACTTAGACATCTCTATGAGCTCAGCGCCTTCGCCGCAGGACAGGTTCAGCATCTTAGCGAACGTCTTATCGTGTGACTCGTAGTAGTTCCTAATATCCTCATCTGTAGCGTTCACCACGTCCACGTAAGTCCTCTTCATGAACTTAGCGAACAGCTTATCAGACTCGTTCTTATTATCGAAAATATGGGTGAATCTCTCGTCGTTCACCAGGTTTATGAACTTCTTATTGCGGAACCTGGTCATGTATGTGTCCCTGGTCTTATCGTCCAGTTCCCAGAAGTGGTACATGGTATAGTCGTTATAGCCGCTGCCGAACTTCTTCATGCAGTGATACATGTCCCAGAAGAGCCAGAACTTACTCTTACCGGATGTCTCATGGATCTGCTCCAGCCTGTCGTTAAGGTTCTTCACCTTAGCGCCCTTCAGGACTCTCATTTTATATGACAAATTGCTTTCAGGCATTTCTATTCCTCCGAAAAATGTCTACGCGGCATGGCTTAAAGCCCGCCTTATTAAAGCTAAGAAATCGTATTAAGCGCCCTCTCCGGGCGAATCAACAAATTTATATTATATATGATAACTGTTTACATTTCAATGATATGCGCCCCGCGGCCATGCGCGATATGATTTCGCAAAGGGAACCCGGAGGGGAGTCCCACCGGGATGGCTTTGCTAGCGCCTGGGCCGCCCGCTAGGCTCCGTGTCTGAACTTAGGATCAGAGATCACCCTGGCGGTGAACAGTCCGACAGGCAGCATGAGCACTATCATGGCAGCCCTGATCAGCCAATCCGTGCCCGAAGTCGTCGCACCGACACCAAACTTATAAATAGCCGTGTACATATAAAGGCCCGGGACCATGATGACTATGGACGGGACCGTGATCGTAATGCGCGGGTAACCTGTCAATTTATTCACGGCTGACGCGAGTAGGCCGGCTGTCGTCGCCCCGATGAAAGCCGCGGCAGCTGCCGGTATCCCCGTGTAAGCCACGAGTTCCAGCCTGAGCGTGTTAGCTATCATACCGCAGAAACCGGCTGTGGCTGCCATTCTGGCAGGACTGTTGAACATCATGGAGAAGCCGAAGACGCCTATGAAGCTGAACAGCAGAAGCAGCAAGCACTTCACGAACGGGTCAAGCAAAGGCGTTATGAGCGCTCCCGGCTCCAGCCTTACCAACATGGCGATAAGCCAACCCATGCTTGTCGCTGTTATGATGATAGAAAGAGCGTAAGCCAGCCGCTCCAAGCCTGACCTCATGTCTTGCTTCGCTATATCCAGGCCGCTGGTTATAAGTGGGAAGCCCGGTATCACGAACAGCATGGAACCTATGTAGCCTGCCGCGTGCCCCTGGTTTACACCCAGCCAGGTCCTTAACGCCGTGAAAACAGCCAGGTAGGTCAGGCAGGCAGCTCCCACCCCTATAGCCACACAGGCCAGAAGCGTTATCTTACGCGACAGCAGCTTCAGCCGTGCTATATTTCCTATAAAAGCTCCCACTAAGGCGCCCAGCATCTCTACTATGCCGCCTCCCAGCAGGAACACGAAGGACATGCAGGCGAACCCCGAAGCCAGGCCGGCCTGGATGTGGGTGTAATTACCCTTCATATCGGCTATCTCATCCAGCTCCTCATGTGTCTCAGCCGCGGTCTCATGGCTGTGGACGTCCGCGAATTCGCTGACATAGCGTTCTATAGCGTCCAGTTTATCCGTGTTCACGCCAGTCGCCGGCAGGGATAAAGCCTCCGCAAAGACCCTCTCCGGATCGTCCTTCTCGAAGCAGGTGTATTCCAGGCTCAGAAGCCCCACATCCGCCTCGCATATCAGACCCATCTGATCCGCCGCCGTGTTCATGGCTTCCTTCACCCGCCAGGCGCCAGTGCCGCAGGAAAGCATGATCAATCCTATCCTTCCCGCTAGCTCCGCCCTGACCTTAAGAGACTCCTCGGACACCGGCCGCTCCCCCTTACCGGCGGCTTCATTCCAAGGCACTCTCATATGGTGAGGCACTTGTCCACAAGCGGCGAATGGCGATGTGGATAAAACGCCCGGCCTAGTATGGATCTCCTCGTTTTCCTTATTATCTCTATTATTTTCCTCTTTCGACATACCTCTTCCTTTTCGTACCTTATTAATATTTTATCTTATAGCAAAGCCGCTTCTCCTCTTTGTGGCCGGCCCGGATGGCTGGCTGCCGCAGGCTCTATGCCCGTAGGGATGCGGCGCGGAACGGCTTTGCTGGCTATTCAGTCCTAAGAGCCGCCACAGGGTCCTTCCTCGCAGCCGCCTTAGACGGGATGAAGCCGCCTATCAGGGTCAATACCACGCTCAGGACGACGAGCACGGCCGCGGCTCCGGCAGGCAGGCTGGCGTTAACGTCCGATGTTCCGATAGCGTTATGGAGTATGACGTTCCCCGGCACCAGGAGGGCCAGGGACACAGCTATACCAAGCAATCCGGACAGCAGACCTATTATGAATGTCTCAGCGTCGAATATATGGGAGATGTTCCTCTTAGACGCGCCGAGTGCCCTGAGGATACCGATCTCCTTCGTTCTCTCCAGGACTGAAATATATGTGATGATGCCGATCATGATGGACGAAACTATGAGCGACAGGGCCACGAAGGCTATGAGCACGTAGCTTATCACGTCTACCATCTTCGTCATGGAACTCATCATTATCTTAATATAATCCGTGTAAGCGATCTGGTCATCCTCATCCACCGTCTTATTATAGTTCTTTATCGCCTTAGTCACGCCCTTCTTATCGTCGAAGCTGTCGACATAGATCTCTATCTGCGACGGGCTGGCTAGGTCCACGGCGCCCAGGGCTTCCAGGTTATCCTTATACGACGAGCTTACGCCTGAAAGGACCGATGAGCCGGATAGGGCCTGTGTCAGGGCGTCCCCAGCTTCCGACCTTTTACCGAACTTAAGGCCAGTCAAGACATTCGTCTTCTTATCCGCCTTCTGAGCCTTAACGACCGCGCTGTCATTCGATTTCTTTATGATTTTCTCCGTTAAGGCCTTCGTGTAGCCTATAGGCGTTTCTATGAGGCTGGCCGCGTCCTCCTCCGACTGAGGCTGGACTATGGCAGTTATCTTAACTTTAATACCTTTTTGCAAAGCCAATTTCTTTATATTTCCGGCGTCGGTATCGGCGGCGTATATGGTGCTCGCTGCGCCTGACCCGGATGCCGCCTGGTCCGTGCTCGCGTTCGAAGCCGTGCTCCCGGCTCCCTGAGCGGCTGAGGAGCTAGAAGCCGTAAGAGCGGATGCATTGGCTCCTGAAGACTGGTCCGCGTTACCGGAAGAGCCGGTAAGGCCGGCTAGGTCTGCCATGCTCGGAGCCGCAGCCTTCTTATAATACAAGGCCGCCGGTACCAGGTAGAATTTCTTCCCCATAAGGTCGCTGTACTCGTAGCGGCTGGTCTTCACGGTCTTATTATTCGTATACCGCTTCTGGACCCGCTTATATGCCTTCTTCGTCATGAAGCCCAGGTCATACAGGGTCTGCACGGACACCTCGCCGGCGCTGTCAGCGACCAGGACCACTTCATTATATTTCTCAGGCCACTTACCCGACAGGAGCTTATAATTCTTCTTAACCGTCTGGCTGACCCGGGCGCTGTTCCCCTTAGAGCAAAGCATTTCCGAGAAGTCGTCCGGCTCGGATGATGACCCAGCGAACGGGTTCTTAATGCCCGTGGACGCGGCGTTCGTGTTCTGGAAAGTACCGTCCTTATTATATGTGTAGGCATCGTATTTCAGATCGTAGGAATAGTTTATGCCGTTCTCTCCTACATATTTATTTACTTCGCTCTTAGGGTCATCCAGGTACTTCTTGAATTTCTTCAGGTTGTTTTCCGTCGTGACGGCGAGACCCCGGGTGGACGAGTATATGCCGCCCTTCTTCTTATTTTTATCCTGCGCGTTTCCGGCGGCAGCGTTATTCAATGCGCCGCTTAGATCCGTGTTCTCTGACTGTATGGTTATAGGGTAGCTGGCCATGGTCTTAGTCTGCAGGTCGTCTATATACTTATTCACGCCATTCGACAAGGCCAGGATCAGCGATATGCCGATTATACCTATGGATCCAGCCAATGCCGTCAGTATGGTGCGGGCCTTCTTAGTCCTCAGATTGCTGAAGCTTAAGGCCAGAGACGTCAGGAAATTCATCCGAGACTTCCCCATATTCTTATGGACAGCAGGCGTCTCGTCTTCCTCAATATATGGGTTCGAATCTCCGACTATATGGCCATCCCTGATGTCTATGATCCTGTTGGCGTATGAGGCAGCCAGCTCCGGGTTATGGGTGACCATGACTACCAGCCGGTCTTCCGCAACTTCCTTCAGCAGGTCCATGACCTGGATCGATGTCGCCGAATCCAACGCTCCTGTAGGCTCATCGGCCAGCAGGATCTCTGGATCATTCACCAGGGCTCTCGCTATAGCTACCCTCTGCATCTGGCCGCCGGAAAGCTGGTTAGGCCTCTTATGGATGTGGTCTGCCAGGCCCACATGTTCTAAAGCCTCTACCGCCCTCTTCCTCCTGTCGGCCTTACTGACACCGCTTATGGTCAAGGCCAGCTCTACATTAGCCAGGACATCCTGGTGGGGTATGAGGTTGTAGCTCTGGAATACGAAACCTATGGTATGGTTTCTGTATGAGTCCCAGTCCCTCTCCTTATATTTCTTCGTTGATATCCCGTTTATCACTATGTCGCCTGAATCGTAATGGTCCAGACCGCCTATAACGTTAAGGAATGTAGTCTTACCCGATCCGCTCGGCCCGAGTACAGCCACGAACTCATTATCCCTTAAGTTCACGCTGACGTGATCCAGGGCCCTCTGTTCGAAGTCCCCCGTCTTATATGTCTTGCAAATATCTCTAATGCTCAGCATAGTGTCTCCTCCATCCTTGGGAAATACTTACAATTATTATATCAGAAGACGCCCGTTAAAACTATGTACGAGTCCCATGCACCCGTTTTCATACAACCACCTCTGTTAACATAAAAAACTGCCCCGGAATAAACCATAGAGCAGTTTGAACTGGTATTTATAAAAAAGGCAGCATTTTCCACTGCACCACCTTGTCAACCCATGGATAGAACATGCGCGTCACATCGAAAATCATCTCTACCCACTAATGCGCTTATACACCAATAAAAAAGCCGCGGGTGGTTATTCCGCGGTTTCCGATGTCTCTTGTTTGGTTTGGTTTGGTTTTGGTGAACAAGATGTTATTCAACTTAGATCAACGGGGCTTTGTTGATCTGTATATAAGATAGCAAATGTAAATGCTGTTTGTGTAATACGAATGTGAAGATAGTTGACAATTAATGTGAAGAAATCTCCACATACAAATTCGTGATTTTGTTAAATTTTCCGCAATTAGCGAGCATTTTTCAACATTATTGTCGAAAACAACATGTTTTTTATTTTGTCCAAAGCGCGAAAACCGTTGAATTTCACAGTTTTTCGGCATTTGTTCCTGGGTGACAATTGTATTCTCTCACATACACAGTGTGCCCGTTTTAGTGACGCGCCACCATTTACTCCATGGGAAACGTATAAACCGTATTTCGCCATCAGCCGCGGATCATATCAAAAAAAATGAAAAAGGAGGACATTAAGTCCCCCTCGCTCAGCTATATATAGTCGATTATTTAAGGCCGTACTTCTGCTTAAACTTCTCAACACGTCCGCCACGGTGAGCGAACTTCTGCTGACCTGTAAAGAACGGATGACATTCAGAACAAACATCTAATCTCATTTCTGGCTTAGTTGATCTAGTCATGAATGTGTTACCGCATGTGCAAGTTACTTTACAGTCCATATACTCAGGATGGATTCCTTTTTTCATGCTTACCTACCTTCTTTCCAGCTCAGGCTCTCACCTCAGCGTAAAATTCTGTGTCACAACAGTTATTTAATCTTAACAGATAAAAAAAGCTCCGTCAAGCAGATTTCTCTGCCTGACGGAACTTTAAATGCTTTAAATTTCAACTACTCGAGCCATTATTTACTGAGCAGGTTCGGCAGCCACATGCTGATTCCCGGAATGAATGTTACCAGCAGCAGCACCGCGATCATCAGTATCAGCATCGGTACGATGGCCTTAGAGATATCCTCCAGTCTCGAGTGGGAGATACCGGAAGCTACGAACAGGTTTACTCCTACAGGAGGTGTTATGAATCCGATAGCCAGGTTCACTACCATGATGACACCGAAGTGGATCGGGTCTACGCCGCACTGTACGGCGATAGGCAGGAGCAGCGGCGTCAGGATAACGATAGCTGCCAGCGCCTCCATGAACATACCTACGATCAGCAGCAGGATATCTATCATCAGCATGATGATGATCTGGTTGTTAGAGATGCCCATGATGAAGTTAGCTACCTGTGTCGGGATATTCTCCATAGTCAAGATATGACCGAATATGGTAGCCATAGCGATCAGCAGGATTATGACGCCTGATGTCGTGCAGGAGTCTACCAGAGCTCTCACGAAGTTCCTCTTAGTGATACCCTTATATAGGAATACGCCGACGATCAGTCCGTAGAGAGCTGCTATAGCGGCAGCTTCTGTAGGTGTCGTGAGACCTGAGTAGATGCCTCCCAGGATGATGATCGGCACCATGAGGGCCCATTTAGCGTCCCATGTAGCGTAGAGAGCGTCGTGCATGTAATGCTCGCTCTTAACTCCATGCCAGCCGTGCTTCTTAGCCATGTAGTATGTGTAGAATATAAGCACGAGACCGATGAGGACACCAGGGGTGATACCACCCATGAACAGGTCTCCTACGGAAGCGTTAGCCGCTACACCATAAACTACGAACGGGTTAGAAGGCGGAATCATAACGCCGATGGTTCCCGCGGCAGCTACGAGCGCCGCTGAGAAGTACTTATCATAGCCTCTTTCTACCATGGCCGGAATGGTCAGAGATCCAATGGCCGCTACAGTAGCAGGACCGGATCCGGACATAGCCGCGAACATCATGCAGGCTACTACTGTCGCCATTCCCAAACCGCCTGAGATCCTTCCCAGCCAGGAATCAGCCATCTTTATCAGTCTCTCGGAGAGGCCGCCCTCACCCATGAACGTTCCCGCTACGATGAAGAGCGGGATGCAGACTATAGTCGAGCTATCTATGGAGGTATATGCCTGTGTAGCTATATACGATATAGGCAGCGTGTTCGCGGCGAACATAGTTATAAGAGCCGCCATTCCCAGAGAAATAGCGATAGGAACTCCGATAGCGATCAATACTATGAAGTATCCGAACATATAGAACGCCGGAGTGAATGGTATCTTCAGCAAAGCCGGAGCTATTACCAGAACGCCTACGGCGAATCCTATGATGAGGTCCTTAGCGCTTGATTCCTTATACAGCTTCACTATATCCTGAATCAGCCTGATTATGATAAGCGTGAAACCTATAGGCAGGATCATATACAGCAAAGCGTACGAGAGGTTCGTCGCCGTCGTGACCTGCGGGAACACTATCAGTGTGTGGATATGCTTAGTGCCGAAATACAGGATAGCCAGTCCGAAAATGAAGAAAAGGAAATCCGAAGCGGCCCAGAGCCTGTCCTGCCATCTCTTAGGTAGGTGATCCACTACAGCTGTTACCCTGATCATATCACGGCACTTTACGGAAATAGGAATAGCCAGGTATGTCATCCATATGAAGATGATACGGCTTATCTCCTCAGGCCATGACAGGTCTATGTTTATCTTCAGCAGTTTAACGATAACGTATCTTCCTATAGCCTGATAACTCAGAATGAAGATAAGGGCGAGCATCAGGACGGTAAGGAATATCTTCTCGAAGTTCTTATCCAGCCAGTCCCAGACACCGTGAGATTTCCTCATTACCTCGAAATCTTCCTGGTTTCTGACAGCCTGTTCCTCAAAACTCATCAGTAAACCTCCTTACTTATACTGGGTGCCTGCCGTGTAATCAGGCTTGACCATCTTATAATCAGACGACTGAGTCTCCTGGATAAGCTTAACAGCCTCTTCAGGTACTCTCTTACCTACATACTGATCCCATACAGGTCTCGTCTTATCCTTAAACTCCTTAAGCTGAGCGGCTGTCGGGTGATAGATATTAGTACCGCCCTTCTTCATCTTCTTCTCGGCGTCTTCTTCCATCTTATCCGCCTGTTTACGCTGCCAGTCTACAGCCTCGAAGAAGCACTTAGTAAGCAGCTTCTGGTCAGAATCAGAAAGAGAATTCCATGTCTTCTTACTCATAAGGAAGACCTTACCGGAGTAATTATGGCGTGTATTTATACCATACTTAAGGACTTCGCCGTGGTGGGCGGAATCCAGAAGCGTCCACGTATTACCTTCGCCATCTACAGTTCCCTGTGATAGAGCCGTATAAGTCTCGCTCCATCCCAGTGGCATGGCCTGAGCGCCCAGAGCCCTGGCAACGGAGATCTCCACAGCAGAGTTAGTAGTACGGAGTTTCAGACCCTTCATGTCGTCTACAGACCTTACCCGCTTCTTTCTCAGGGCGAAATTTCTATAGCCGTATTCGAAGAATCCGATTAAGTGGAATCCCCTCTCAGAGCAAAGCTTCCTGTAATAATCTCCCAGAGCGCCATAGTCCAGAGCGTTATACAGCTGCTGCTGGTTCTTAGGGTCCGTGATATATGGTAAGTCGAAAGCCATGAACTCCTGCATGAACGGAGCGAAGTTAGGTGTGGATGAGTCGGCGGCGTCCAGAGTATTCTCCTGGACGGCTTCTACAGTCGACCGGTCATCACCCAGTACCGCGTCAGAAAATACCTGGATCTTAAGTCTCCCATTAGACTCCTTATCCAAGATCTCCGCCAGCTTCTTATATCCCCGCGTGGATATATCATCAGCTGAAGCGGAAACTGCGACACGGATGACCTTAACGTCAGAATCCGTCTTCTCAGCCATGATGCTGCAGCCTGTGAAACAGAAACTCACAGCCAGCACCAGCGCCATCAGCAGCGCTATAGTTCGGTTACGTTTCATATATAACCTCCTATGGAACATAAACTAACTATGTTAGATCTAAAAAATAGACCAATATTTAATATTTAGTTGTTCAAACCTAAGTAATAACTATTTCCCCGTCTTTATCACTCCAGTAATAATAATTGCATGAACTCATCAAGTCAAGTTGAAAAATCATAGTCTTCTCGTCATTTTTTTGACGGAAATCCATAAACTTATCGATTTTTCACCATTTTCGCAAGCCCAACACAAACATGTCTTTTTGTCAGTACTTTTCCAAAATAAGGAATGTTCCTACCCTCAGGCGAGCTCTGCTGTGAGGCTTGAAATATAAGGCGAGCACGCTCCGCTGTTTTCAAACTTCCACGGTCGTACTACCCTTTAACGGCATTTTATGCCTATAATGTCCGTATGAAGATAAGTAATTATCCTTAGCGACCTAATTATAAACCAATTGTACTGAACATTAAACAATTTTTCGACCTTCGACATATCTATCGAGGTCCGCGAGATCCCTGCCGACCGAGACACTAGTAAAGCCAGCCCTTTCGAACAGGTCCGGCACGCTTTCGCCCTGGTCCGACCCTATCTCTACTATGAGCCAACCACCGGTTTTTAGATACCGCATGGCTTCAGGAACAAGCCTTCTATATATATCCAGCCCGTCCGCGCCTCCGTCCAGGGCCAAGCGCGGCTCGTGATCCCTCACCTCAGTCTGAAGACCTTCTATGACATCACTCTTAATATATGGCGGGTTGGAAATCACCATGTCGAAAGGCTCAGCCTCGTCGAAAGCCTGGAACAGGTCGCTTTCAACTATCCGGCACTTATCTTCCACCCCGTTCTCTCTGACGTTATCCGCCGTCACCTCCAGGGCTTTCCGGCTTATATCCGCCAGATCCACCCTGCAACCCTTCTCGCTCAGCGCAGCTATAGACACACCGATGGCCCCGCTCCCACAGCAAAGGTCCAGCGCTTTCGGCTCTGCCTCTTCCATCGAGTCTAGCAGACGAAGCGCTTCTTCCACTACTACCTCAGTATCCCTCCTCGGGATAAGCACGTGTTCATTCACCTTAAAATCCAGGCCCATGAAATTCTGGCTGCCCGTTATATGCTGTAGAGGAACGCCGGAAGCTCTTATTTCGATAAGTTCCTTATACTTTTCTCTCGTGTTTTCCGACACTAAATCGCGGTAGTACATGAAGAGCATGGACTCCCGCTTGCCGGAAATGTATGAGTACAGGCGCCTGCAGTCTATATCGGCGTCATCTATGCCAGCCACTTCCAGCCTCTTCCTACCCCATTTCAGCAGGTCCAGTAAATTTTCAGATCTATTCGCTTCCACTTATATTCCTCTATCATCCGGGGCGGAGGCACCGCCGGCAGATGGCTTTGCGGTATCATCTGCGCGCGCCTCCCTGGCCTGGTCTAAAGTCATAGCCTCGACTAAATGAGCGTCTTTATCGCATATTCCCTCTATCTCAGGCTCACTCTCATAGACAAGCACGGCCTTCATGGAACATATCCCGATCTCCAGCTCCGACTCGTCAGGCTCCGCCGTAGTTATCTTTTGAAGTAGGAGGCCTGGAACGCTCAGGATCTCGACCACCTTATTATTAGACCTGCCCGCCCAGCGGAGCACTTCATACGAAAGCGCGGCTACGACCGGGATGAGTATTATCCTGTAAAGCAGCCTCAGCCAGAGGTTCGGCCAGCCGGTCAGGGAGAACAGCAATATGCTTATGACCATGACGAACATGAGGAAACTGGTCCCGCACCTAGGGTGCAGCCTGTAGAAGCCGGCCGCGTTCTCCGGGTTAAGCTCCAGCCCATTCTCGAAGCAGTGGATGGTCTTATGCTCGGCCCCGTGGTACTCGAACGTCCTGTGGATGTCCGGCATCCTCGCTATGAGGGCTATGTAGCCGATGAATATGGCCAGGCGGAAGACTCCCTCTATCAGGTTCAAAGCCAGGCTCGAGTGGATGACCCGCCCCAGCAGACTGATGACGACAGTCGGCATGAGTATGAACACGCCTATAGAAACGACCAAAGCGAATACGATGGAGACAGCCATGAGGAAAATCCATATAGCCTTCTCGCCGAACTTCTCCATGGCCCACTTCTCGAAGCGGCCCGGCTCATCCTCTTCCTCGTCATCGTCCGTGAAAGCCTCGCCCACATCCGCCGAATACGTCAGTATGCTCATGCCCTGGACCAACGAACTCAGGAATGAGTATATTCCCCTTAGCAAAGGGATCTTATATATCCCGGCTCTGCCGCCGTTCTTCCTGGTCCTGATGAATATCCGCCCGTCCGGAAGCCTCATGGACACAGCCGTCCTGTCAGGCCCCCTCATCATCACGCCTTCCATGACCGCTTGCCCGCCAATAGACGTCGGACAGGCGTCTTTCAGAAAAATTTTATCGAAATCCATAGTCCTCCTGTTTCGAAAAAGCCCGGCGCGCAGCCAAATCAACCGCCGCAATGTCCCACGATTTCCTTCCGAAGCGAAATCCTTCGAAAGGAAAGTCCCTAAGCGCCGGCTCGCCAGATCCGGTCTCTCTATTTAAATATCTTATTAATCACTTCTATGAAGTCCGCGTTCGTCTTCGTCCTGGCCAGATTCTCGACCACCGTCTCCGTGACTTCCTGAGGCGGCTTATTCACGAGGGCCCTCCTCATGGACCTCATGGCCTGCAGTTCCTCAGGCGACATAAGCAGTTCTTCCTTCCTCGTACCCGACTTATTTATGTCTATGGCCGGGAATATCCTGCGCTCGGAAAGCTTACGGTCGAGATAGAGCTCCATGTTTCCTGTGCCCTTAAATTCCTCGAATATGACCTCATCCATCCTGCTTCCCGTGTCTATCAAGGCCGTCGCCAGTATGGTGATACTTCCGCCTTCTTCTATATTCCTCGCGGCTCCGAAGAAACGCTTAGGCCCGTAGAAAGCGCCCGGATCCAAGCCTCCGGATAACGTCCTGCCCGATGGAGGCACCACCAGGTTATAAGCCCTGGTCATCCTGGTCAGGCTGTCCAGGAGGATGATGACGTCCTTCTTAGCCTCCGCCAGCCTCTTAGCCCTGGCCAGCACCATCTCCGCCACCTTAACGTGGTGAGCCGGCTGCTCGTCGAACGTGGAATATATGACCTCGCCGCCCCGCTTCAGAGACCGCTTCATGTCCGTAACTTCCTCAGGACGCTCATCTATAAGCAGCACGATCATCTCCGCCTCAGGGTGGGACTCCTCCACGGCGTTAGCTATCATCTTCAGCAGCGTCGTCTTGCCGGCCTTAGGCGGAGCCGCGATTATGCCCCTCTGCCCCTTACCGATCGGCGCGATAAGGTCTATGAGCCTGGTCGCCAGCTCTTCCCTGGAATTCTCCAGAGTCAGCTTCTCATGCGGGTATATAGGCGTCAAGCTCTCGAATGGCTTCCTATGTATGGCCATGCCGGGAGCCTCCCCGTTCACCGTGTTAACATACAGCAAAGCCCCGAACCGTTCTCCCCTGTTAGGTAGCCTGGATATGCCGTTTATCTCGTCGCCTGTCTTCAGGTTGAATCTCCTGATCTGAGTCGCGGAAACGTAAATATCCTTATCGCTGGTGAGGAAGTTCTCGAACCTGAGGAAGCCGAAGCCGCCGTCAGCTATCTCCAGGATGCCAGTGACTTCCGGCCTCTCCTGGTGTTCGCCTTCGTGTCTCTGGCTCTCTTCATCTTCCTCGCCTTCTGTTGGCTCTCCTTCAGCCTCGCCTTGGTTTCCTAAATCTTCATTATCAGCTGAACCGGCGAATCCTCTATCATCTGCCGGCTGCTCTTCGTAAGCAGTCTTTTCGGCATCTGCGTTTTCCATAGCGGCACCCTGAGAATCAACTGCCGCGTCTGCCGGCTCCAACGCAGCAGCGCTCGTCCGGTGCTCGCCTTCATTTTCAACGGTCTCAGGCATTGTTTTCTGCGTTTTCTCCTTAGCCTGCTCTTCAGCCTCTTTCTCCGCGGCTGTTTTACGAGTCCTGGCCCTTCTGACAGTTTTCTTAGGCTCGGCTTTCTCCTCAGTCTTATCTTCGGCTTCAGCCTTCTTCCTGGTCGTCCTCCTGGCCTTCGGCTTCTCTTCGCCCGCTTCTTCCGTCTTAGACGCAGTCTTCCTAGTCCTTCTTACAGGTTTCTTCTCTTCTGTTTCAGACTCAGCCTCTTTAGTTTCTTCTTCAACGACTTTAGCCTTCGCCTTAGCGGCAGATCTCCGCGCCGTCGTCTTCTTAGCCGCGCCCGCAGACGTCTTAGTCGCTGTTTTCCTGGTCCTTCTTACCGGCTTCTTCTCTTCGGCCTCGTCAGCAGCCTGGATCTCCTTCTCCTTAGTCTCCTGTGTTTCCATAGTTCTTTCCTTTTCCGTCTATATAGCAAAAGCCCCTTAGCGCCGGTCCGTCCCGGGCGCGGAGCGATAAGCCTGAATATGGCTTTGCGGTACGAGTCCCGCAAAAATCTCCTGCAAAATAGTTTATTATGTATACACGAACAGTCAGGCATTAAATATACAGCCGCGCCTAAACTCATCGTGATCTTTTTCTACTGTTGGAATTCCGGTTTCCGCGAGTATTAAAATCTTCCCGCTTTCGAATGTGATGTTTACCGAGCGCCCTTCTGCGCCCATATGTTAAAAGAATTGAAAGTTCCGGCGGAATTGCCGGAAGGATGCCGCTCTCCCGCGGCCGGCCTCAAGCCCTATAAGAATTCGCCCCGCTCATTATTATCATGTGCCTAGCGGGACATATCAATCATTTACATGTCATAACTATACACTAAGCATGGCGAAATCTCAATAAAAACATGGCCGAGCATAAGAATAGACAAAAAAAGAACATATAAAAAGGGACGTCCCTTACGGGACGCCCCTGATCTGCCTTTCGGTGACTCAGCTTATAAAACTAAATTATTTAGTATAGTCGTAGAAGCCGATTCCTGTCTTTCTTCCGAGCTTATTAGCTCTAACCATCTTCTTCAGCAGGATAGATGGTCTGTACTTAGAATCGCCAAACTCTGTGTAGAGTGTGTTCATGATAGCCAGAACTACATCCAGTCCGATGAGGTCGCCCAGTTCGAGAGGTCCCATAGGATGGTTGCATCCGAGCTTCATAGCTGTATCGATGTCCTCTGCGGAAGCGATGCCCTCGTTCAGAACTTCGATTCCCTCGTTGATCTCTGGGATCAGGATCCTGTTAACTACGAATCCAGGAGCTTCCTTAACAGCTACAGGTGTCTTACCGAGCTCTTCTGAAAGTGTAGTAACAGCTTCAGCTGTCTCGTCTGATGTCGTGAGTCCCTTAATGATCTCTACGAGCTTCATAGCAGGAACTGGGTTGAAGAAGTGCATTCCTACTACCTTATCAGGTCTGCCTGTAACCATAGCGATCTCTGTGATGGACAGGGATGATGTGTTGGAAGCGAGGATCGTGTCCGGTCCTGTGATCTCATCCAGCTGCTTGAACAGAGCCTTCTTAGCGTCCATATTCTCAGAAGCTGCCTCTATGATCAGGTCAGCGTCCTTAACTACTTCGATCTCTGTAGAACCGGAAACTCTGCCCAGGATCTCAGCCTTCTCGTCCTCAGTGATCTTCTCCTTCTTAACGAGTCTGGACAGTCCCTTATCTACCTTAGCCAGTCCCTTATCGATGGAAGCCTGATGTCTGGCGTTCATAACGACTTCATATCCGTGCTGAGCCAGTACCTGAACGATTCCAGCACCCATAGTGCCTGTTCCGATTACACCAATCTTTTTCATATCCGTATCCTCCTAACAACTCGTGTCAGTTCACATGATAACCTGGGTGTTTACTCACCCTTTCGATGTTTAAATTATATCATGTGGTCCCGCAAAGTAAAGAAGTATTGTTAAAAAAGTGTCAATTGTATGCAAGCTTTCATCCAGCAAAGCGCCCCCGCCGGATCAGGACTCTGTCTCCTCCCTGCCGGCGCCTCTCTGCGGTATGACTATATGTCTGCACTCTAATGCCAACTTCTCCTCTACCCTTCCCGCGTCAGCCTCTCTACAGAGGACGCTTATGGTATCGCCGCCCTTTATCCGAGTGCGGCCGGATGGCACGATCTCACTGGATCCCCTTTGCACGGAAATCATGAGGCAGCCCTCAGGGAAGCTTATATCCATGACCTTACAGCCATCTGCCATGCTTCCGATGTATACGTCTGTGCTGACTATGACACGCTCGTTTCTCGTTTTCTCTGTCTCGCCCATGCCATCGCTGTCATTCAGCATGCGTTCCGTCAGGGTATCGAATATAGGACCGCACTTAAACAGGTCTGTTACTATGTAAGCGATCAGGGAAACCGTTACCAGTGAGAGGAAATTCGTGAAATTCCCGGTCATTTCCGTGATCAGCAGCACGCCGGTTATAGGGGCTTTAACTATGGCTGAAAAATATGCCGTCATAGCGTAGACGACGAAATTCTCAGTATATTCAGGCCCCAGTCCCGCTGCCGGCCTAAGCAGCCTGAAGAACAAGGCTCCGCCCAGGGCGCCCAGAACGAGTAACGGCTGAAGCGTTCCGCCCGGCGCGCCCGATCCCGCGCTTATCATGACGAGTACGAACTTAAGAGCCAGGGCGCCGGCTATGATGGCGACTGCCAGCTTCGCGTCTCCCGACATCTCCATGAGTTTCTCGCCGCTTCCCAGAACGTCCGGCGCTATAGCCGCCACAGGAACTACGCAGGCGAACGGGACTGCCATTCTCGCGTATTTATTCCCCATTTTAGAAAACAGATCCTGAGATAAAAGCATTCCTTTATAGAAGGCGACTCCGAACAGGCCCATGATGAGGCCTAGCAAAATCAGGATCCAGTAGTATCCTGTCGGCAGCGTCTCCGTGACTTTCAGGTCGAAAACAGGCTTCAGCCCGAAAATATTAGATGTCACGTACACGCCCGCGAAGCAGGCTGCCATGGAATTTATCAAAATCTGCGATGAGAAGTAGCCATGCATGGCTTCGAGCACGAAGAGGACGCCGGAAAGCGGAGCCCCGAAGGCGCATGCTATGCCGGCTCCCGCTCCGCAGCTTATCATCATCTTCACTTCCGTGCTCCCGGCGCGGAAGAACTTAGCGACTCCCTTAGCCGTCATGCTGCCGAGCTGAACGGATGGGCCTTCCCTGCCCAGAGAGAGACCGGAACCTATGTCTATGACTGTCAGAGCGAATTTCGCCGGAAGGACTGTGTACCAGCGCTGGCGCATCTTACCTAATAGTTCTGCCTTCACCTGAGGTATGCCGGACGATCCCGCCATAGGCTCGAGTTTTACGATCAGGCACATGAGAGCGTATAGTCCCGCCAGCAAAGCTATAAGCGCTAAAGACACTCCGGGCTTTCCTGCCGCCTTAGCTATGAGGCTCCCCCTAAGGGCCTCGCCGCTCTTAATAGATATCCTCAGCATGGATATCACGAGGCCGATCAGGATGCCGGTCACGACGGATTCAGCCAGGATGACGTAAGAAGGCCTTTTCACCTTCTTAATATGATTTTCCCTTAAGCCGCTCTTCCTTCCCATAAGCCTCTCGAGACGGATTCCGGTCTCTTTACCGGAATCCTTCCCGCCTGCCGGGCCTGTGCCCAGATTCATACTATTTTCCCTTTCATCCGCCATAAAAACCCCTTTTTATTCAGATGTATCACTTAAATATATTACTTCCTAAGAACTTCGCGGGTGGGCTTTACAATAAAAAACGCCCCGATATCTTAATTATACTAAGATATCGAAGCGTATGTAAACACATTGATTTAGGTCAGCCTTAGATCTGCATGGACCAGAGGACTGTCGTTACGACCATGGCGACTACCAGAATCACGACTACCACTCTGGCAGCCAGACGTTTAGCCCCGCCGTTATATTCCTCTTCCGGCGCCTGCTCCTCGCGGATCTTCTTAGAAAATTTCTTACTGCTCATGGCTCACCTCAGTGCGTTATCTCTATTTCGAGGGAATTGCGGCCTTCCTTAGATCCGCCGAGGCTGATCATGTAGTCAATCATGACCTTACCTGTCCCGTCCGGCTTCAGGTCGTTCTCCACCTTACTGGTGAGGATCTCCATATCCATGGAGCCGTACGGTGTCTCGTAGAAGCTGCGGTAGCGCTTACCCTGCTCGAAGTCCATACTCATGCCCTTAACTTCCTCGTTACCCAGGCGCTTCATGTGGACCTGCTTATCCTTAACCTTCAGGCTGGTCTTACAGCCAGGCATTCCGGAAAGCTCGCTCTCCTCATATATCAGATACGTGGCGTCGTTACGGTAGTAGATCTTACCGTCCGTGACGAACTCCATGTTATCCTCGAGCTTATCGCCATCAAACTGCTTTCCTGTTATTTTTAGAGTTATATCTCTCATATCCATACTCAATGATCCTTTCGATTAGTTCTGTGAACGATACCCCTTCCTCGTTCCAGAGCATAGGGAACATGCTGTACTTCGTGCAGCCCGGGAGCGTGTTTATCTCGTTCAGGTAAACCTTACCCGTAGATTTCTCGAGCATAAAGTCTACCCTAGAAAGGCCCGCGCAGTCAAGGGCTTTATATGCCTTCACAGCTTCTGTTCTTATAGTTTCTCTTATTTCATCCGGAATATCTGCCGGAACATCTATGACTGTGCCGGCGTCATCGGAATACTTAGCCTCATAATCGTAGAATTCGTCTCCGGACCTGATCTCGCCTACTCCGGAAGCTATAGGCTGGTCATTTCCGATGACTCCTGTCTCCAGCTCCCTGGCGTCCAGGCCTCTCTCGACTATTATCCTGCGGTCGTACTCAGCGGCGAATTCCAGACCCTTCTTAAGTTCCTCAGTATTCTTTACTTTAGAAATACCCACGCTGGAACCTAAATTAACAGGTTTTACGAACATAGGGTAAGGAAGTTTCTCCTCGCAGCGCTTAGCGACAGCGTCTACGTCAGCCGCTACTTCTTCGCCGTAAACAGGAACGTACTCCGTATTAAGGATGCCGGCCGCCGTGAATACCTGTTTAGCGGCCATCTTATCCATAGCGAGAGCTGAACCCAGCACGCCTGAGCCCGCGTACGGGATATCCATCATCTCGAACAGGCCCTGGATCCTTCCATCCTCGCCATAAGCCCCGTGAAGTACAGGATAAGCGAAATCGATCATATCAGGAAGTTTATTAAAATCAAGCGGCTCAGCGGTCTCTTCCCAACTGCCGTCCGCTATGTTCTCTACAGGTCCGTCATATGTGAACCAGTCGCCGCCCCTGTCTATACCTATATATACGAGCTCGTGCTTAGACTTATCCGCGGCGTTTATAACAGCAGCTGCTGACAGCCTGGAGATCTCATGTTCTGTAGATCTTCCGCCGAAGATGATACCAATCTTATCCATATTAATTTCTGCCCTCATGTAAAATCCCGGTTTTATTTGCTATAATCTTAAAATATGACGCAAAGGGATGTTCTGCCGCATGCCTCCGGCAGCCGCCGGAAATGTGGCGATTCCACCATTCTATGTCGGAAAGTGAACGCCCTCTTCACGCTTTGACAACATATTTTAGCACAATGCTCTGTTTTTTTACACATGAAATACATCATTGTTCTCACAAAACAATCATAAATAGCGTCTATACTAGGCTTATCGAAAGAAAAAGAGGCGAAAAGCCGAAAAAATATATTTTATGGAGGAACCGGCCATGACAGATTATGAGAATAACGGTTTTAATTACGGCGAAAGCGGCCAGTCTGATGAGGCGCGCCCGACGGCAGGAAATGAGTTCTACCATGTAACGAGTAGCACATCAGGTATCCCTACGGACCCGGATTACGATGAGAGGCTGACCAGAACGGTGGAGATGCCGAAGATGACCGCGAATAAGGAAGAAAAAACGGAAGCGGCTTCCTACGTGTCTTCCGGAGCTGATACATATGTGAATACAGGGTCTGATATAGAAGCCGAGGCCACTCAGTTTTCTGACCAGCCAGCCGCTGGGGCTTCCGACCAGCCAACCACTGAGACTTCCGGCCAGCCAAGCGCGGGGCCTTCCGAGCCGAACTTCGTTATCCTCTCAGATACTGAGAGCTCAGCTGAATCATCGCCGGCTCCGGAAGAAAACGTAGAGGCTGACACAGTTTCTGAAGCAGTTTCGGATTTCAGCACTGGCACAGACACAGCTTCTGAGACTGCTTATCACGAATCTGCTTATCAGCAGAGCGAAAATACAGATAATTACTATACTGCTAAGGACGGCACGGTCTACAGGGAAAGCGCTTACGGAAATCAGGATTACTCCGGTCAGACATACGGCAGCCAGAACTACAGCAGCCAGAATTACGATAATCAGAACTACGGCGGCTCCAGTTACGGTGACCAGAGCTTTGGAAACCAGGGCTACAGCGCCGGCCAATACGACACCGGATCCTCATACGGGTCAGCGGATCCCGGCTACTCCGGGTACTCAGAGAGCGGCGCGCAAGGAAGCGGCTTTGCTGGGGGAAGCTCAGGCGGAGGCGGTGGAAATTACACCGGTAACTACGCCGCGGCGGCAGGCCCTAAGAAGAATGGTTTCTCAATCACTAAGAAAGCCTTCATCCTGTCGCTCATACTCTGCGTGATCCTGTCATCGTTCATCTCGATCGGTGGCATGTTATTCTACACGAACCACATAAACGGCGGAACGAACGGATCGGCGACGAATTATAAGTTGGTGAAGTCTGACGAGACCCTGTCCTACAGCAGCATCATAGATAAGACTGAGGACTCCGTGGTATCCATAACGACTCAGTCTGTCACGACCGACAACTGGGCGCAGAACTACGTCACGGAAGGCGCGGGAAGCGGCGTCATTATCCAGTCAGACGGCTACATCATCACATGCCAGCACGTTATAGACGGGGCGACGAAGATAAACGTAACTCTTAATAATAAGAAGACTTATTCCGCTAAGATAGTCGGCCAGGACGAGGACCACGACATAGCGGTGCTGAAGATAAACGCGAAGAACCTGACGGCGGCGACATACGGTGACAGCTCTAAGCTTTCTGTAGGCGACCAGGTCGTAGTCATCGGAAACCCTCTCGGACAGCTGGGCGGAACAGCTACGACAGGTATCATCAGCGCTCTGAACAGGAATCTGACGATCGATAATAAGATGATGAACCTGCTGCAGACAGACGCTTCTATCAACCCGGGAAATTCCGGCGGTGGCATGTTCGACGCTTCCGGCAACCTCATAGGTATAGTAGAAGCGAAGTCGACCGGCTCTGATGTCGAGGGACTGGGCTTCGCGACTCCGATAAATAAGGCGGCCTCCATAGCGAAGAGCCTGATAAAGAGCGGCGGAACAGGTAAGGACCCGGCTAAGGTAAACGGTAATGGATCTTCGAACTCCGGCAGCGATTCCAGAGACTCTGGAAATTCCCAGACACCTAGGAGTAAGGTCCAGATCGGTATAAACGTAACGACTATCAGCGACTCCCTCGCTAAGGAATACGGCTACTCCACAGGCGGTGTGTATGTTTCCAGCATCACGAACCACGATGCTGCTGAGGCCGGACTTAAGGAAGGCGACATCATTTACAAAGCTGACGGTCAGAAAGTGACGACAGCTGACGAGCTCATCACCCTGCTTAATAAGAAGAGCGCCGGCGATAAGGTAAAGCTCAGCGTCGCTAGACAGAGCGGAAATAACGCGACAGTCACTGTAACGCTGCACGCGGCGGAGAACTAAAGCAGCCGGCTGGTGCATTGCGATGGCAGGCGGCTATCCATACAGCCGCCACCAGTTGCTACAGAAAGGCAATTGCCGTCGCCAGACGACGACAGTTGCGAAGGAAACACAGAAAAACCGCTTAAACCCCGCGGGATATCATATAAAACAGCATTTTTCGAAAACTTTCATTTTCATAATATCCTTTCATAATGAGAAGGCAGAGCCGGCGCAAGACCACGGCTCTGTTTTCTTTTTGGTTTTCGCAGATTCCCGGGAATATCGAAAGCTGTCCTCTTTTTAGTGCTCCGTGGTCATGTTTCGCCTGGCTGGCTTTACTGCGTGCACAAAGCGATTGGTGTGGCTGGCTTTGCTGTGGAATCATTCATTATGAAAAAAACCAACGATATCCGCAGATTTTTTCAGAGCCTCTGAAGGATTTCTAGAATATCGCTGTTATTTTTTTGAATGGTCTCTGGCTCTCCGCTCTGTTCAGCTAGTATATCCGCCATAGTATCGTCATTTCTGTATATAATTGCACTGATATGCATGTTACTGCAATTATCTTATGATTTCGTTCTAAACAAAGCGCATTTCTATTACGTTTCTATAGCAGTTCCCAAGCCAGCCGTGATCTGACTAGCGTTTCCCATTCATGGTCGGTGGCTATTAAGAAAAAAATCGCTTGAATGCACATATCTTTTAGACTCTAAAAATGTATGGCGCATTTTCGCCAAATAATTTTAAATGCCCCCTTAGATTGTATACAATCAGTCAGATGCTGGTTGAGTATTGGTATAATCGAGGATGTATACACCACTCATACGATTGACTCAGTTCTGACAGTGGTCAAGCAGTGGGCACTGTCCCTGGGGCGAATCGTATAGTGAGCCCTAGTGCAGAGTTGCCTTAGGATGATCATCTCCTGGAGGGGAGCGACTTTGGGATCAATGTCGAATCTGAAGCGGTGCTCGGAGCGGATTTCTGCGTCTGAATAAAGTCATCATGCCCGTTGTCTGGCTATAGCGCTCGGGGTGTAGAGGTCGAGCAGCCTCAAGCAAGATTTTTTGGAAATAAATCCGAAGATTATTAAGATATTGTCCCAAATTGGGAATCCAAATCCGATAGAAGCGAAAAATATCCCAAACCTATTATTCAGCCTCTATGGATCCGTGAAGAGCCAACGAAAAACTGCCCTGATCAGCCGAAGCCAATCAGGACAGTTGATATCGCAACTACATATTGTAACAGCCGCATATATTACGGTCATATGATTCTTCAAATTGCTGCTCGCGGCCTACCGCAACGGATTTCAGGTCCAGCCTCAGGTCTGGCAACAGGTCCGACCTCGGTTCGGCAGCGAATCCAACCTTAGGTCCGAAGAAGGCTCAGCCCCTGGAGAACGCTTCCTTACCATTTTCGAGCACGAACTTCCTCAGCACTTCAGCGTGCTCGCTCGCCGCTCTCCTGGCAGCCTTAGCGTCACCGCTCTCTATGGCGTCAGCTATAGCCTTATGCTCAGCCGGCACAGATCTATAACGTTTGAAATCCTCGTAATACAGGTAGCGGAAGCGGAGAGAGCTGTTCTGCACCTGAGCGTATATCTGGATCAATGTCGAGTTTCCGGTTATCTCCGCTATGAACTTATGGAATGCCTCATCGTAATGGATGATCTGCTCCGTGTCGCTGGTCCCCATAGCTTCATTATACTCCTTCATGATCTCATTCAGGTGCTCGGACTGCTCCGGCGTTATCTTCTTAGCCGCCAGCTCAGCGGATAGGCCTTCCAACTCCACCCTCACGACCAGGGTATCCACCATCTCATCCAGGGAAATGTCCGAGACATAGGCGCCCCGCTTCGGCTTTATCTCCACGAGACCCTCCTGCTCGAGTTCCCTCATAGCCTCACGTATAGGCGTCCGGCTAACTTCCATCTTATCTGCCAGCTCCACCTCCATGAGTCTGGTGCCCGGCTTTATAGCGCCCTTAAGGATCTGCATCCTCAGCTCTTCGTGAACAGATTCCCTCAGCGGTTTACTAGCGGTAGTTTCATACATGTCTTCTTCCTCGATCTTATGCCCTAGCGATTTTCTACTTATTATGTAAATTATTCTACCACATCCTTGTACTTTTTTTAGTACTTGCGAAAATATTTTTTATAAGAAGTATTCTCCTCGGATTTTCGCCCGCATTTTTGCAGTATTTTTCGTGAATTTCTCGGCATAACGCTTTTTCGCGTCAGCTTGACATCGCAGCAAAGCCATGAAGCGGCAGCTCTCTACCGAGCCGAACCTCCGCGGCGCCGCAAAGGCAGACATCGGCAAGGCTTTGCTAGATTGAAGGCAGACATGGCCAAGGCTTTGCTAGATCAAATGCAGTGGCAGGCATCATATAGATGTCAGGGTCCAGTAAGCGTTAAGCCCCAGCCCTCTCAACCTGGCGCATCCCTCCTGGGCTTCCGGCGCCTCGTCGAACACAGCGAACACGGTCGGGCCGCTCCCGCTCATGAGAACGTTCTTCGCGGTCGTAAGCTTATCCTCCATCAGCGCCTTAAGCTCAGCCACCTTAGGATAGCTGGCCAGAGTGTAGTTCTCCAGCACGTTCACGAAATTGTTATAGGCCATCTTACTGCCCGATGCCAGCTGCCGCTCCAGCTCGTCGTTATCAGGACGCTCAGGGATTTCGCAGCTGTCGATCCCCGCGTAGACTTCCGGTGTGGAAACACTGAACTTAGGCTTTACGAAGACGATCGCCTTATTTAGCGGGCGGACAGGCTTAAGGTCTGTCCCCGTTCCCGTAGCCCGGGCGCAGGTCGCGGCCATCGGGTCGTCCTTAAGATATGCGGGCAGCCTGTAGAAAGCCTTAGCCTGACCCATAGCGCAGAAAGGAACGTCAGACCCAAGCTCGGCGCATATATCCAGGATCTCACGCATGCTGAGCTTAAGCTTCCAGAGAGCGTTCAGGGCGTGAACTACCGCGGCGCCGTTACCGCTGCCGCCAGCCATGCCGGCAGCGACAGGGATGTTTTTCTTAATATTTATCCTGATCGATCCGCTCGTCACTTTAGAGCCGTAGCGGTCGCACATGAGCGCCGCCGCCTTATATGCTATGTTCCTCGAGTCCGTAGGCAGGAAGTAGAGGCTGGTCTTAAGGGTTATGTCGAACTTCCCCTTATCGCCGCCCCTGTCCGGCGTGTATCTGACGCTGACCTCATCGTGGAATCTGAGCTGCTGCATGATCATGTCGACTCCGTGATAGCCCGTGGCTGGGTCCTTACCCGTAACGTCCAGAGATAGATTTATTTTAGCGTATGACCAAATACTGATTTCAGGCATGTCACCCTCCTGACGCAGCGCGGGAATACCCCGGCTGTTTTTTTGCTGCTTGCTGATTAATAAAAGACCCGGGGACCCAGAGCCGGCTGAGCCTCGTAAGACCCTGCCGCCCACCGATCACCCGGGCTTATAATCTGTAGAATAGAATGTATCTAAGACTTCAGAAAGGACCCGGCTTACTTCCTGCCGCCCTTCTTACCGCCTTTCTTCTTCT
Organism: Eubacteriales bacterium; assembly: GCA_029009055.1. Classification (GTDB taxonomy): domain Bacteria; phylum Bacillota; class Clostridia; order Peptostreptococcales; family Anaerovoracaceae; genus Aminicella. The sequence goes on from JAQXJR010000031.1 coordinate 36,459, forward strand.
GCTCCGGCTTCTTAGCCTCAGACTTCTTAGCGTAGTTATTAGCCTTACGCTCAGCCTTAGCCTTCTCCTCAGCCGCTACCTTAGCCTCGTACTTAGCCTTCATTCCACTCTTATAAGTGGATCCGCCTTCTCTGGCAGGACGCGGCCTCTTAACGCGGTAGATGCCGTCCTCGCGGAGTTCTTCCTCGTATTCTTCCTTCTCGTCCTTCTTACGCTTCTTCTCCGCCTTAGCGACCTCAGCCTCGTGCTCCTTAATTACCTGCTGAACAGGCTTACCTGTCGCCTTAGCTTCCTTATACGGATTGAAGCTCGTATCGCCCTTCTCTATCTGCTCGCGGAGCTTCTCTGTCTCTTCCTTCCTGGCTGAGAACACAGAGAATACCATCATGCCGGCCATCATAACGAACATCATGACCATGTAGATCATGTTATTCCTCTTCTGGTTCATGGTCTTAAACTTAACATTCTTAGTCTCGCCCAGAGTCTGGCCGTCATCAGCCGTGAAGCTCTTATCTATAGTGCATGTATATTCAGCGTCGTCCTTAATCAAGGCCTGGAGTTTCTTACTAGCCTGGATCTTAGTCACGTCCACGGCTACCAGGACTTCCTTCGGCTTCTTAGACGTGTAATACACGTTACTCGGGATCGTGTTCCCCTTAGAATCCTTAATGGTGATGGCTTCAGCGTTCACGTCGCGGTACTTCTTAGCGCCGACCGGGCTGCTGACCTCCATCTTAACGCACATGTTTTCCTTAGTGGTGTTCTCAGCCCCATCCTTCGGGAATGTCTCCAGGATAGAGAATGATGACGCGGCGAATGTGGTCATAGTAGCCGCGATGATGAAAATTACCGTCAGGCAGAGGCACATGAGTGTCCTGCGTAAACTTCTGGACTGCATTAAATTCTACTCCTTCGTTGGTGTTGATCTCTGATTATATCCGCTGTCTTCTTCGGCACTAGCAAAGCCTTCCCGCGATTTCCCCTCCGGGCACCCGCCCTCCGGCTTTACGGCATCCTCCGGGCCTTCCATCCCGGTCTCCGCCCGTTTCACCGCCTTTCGGCGCTTCCTGAGTTTCCTGAAGAAGCTGCTCAGCATACTGCCGCACTCTTCCTCCATGACTCCCCGGTGGACATCGACCCTGTGGTTAAGCCTGTCGTCCTCGACTATATCGAACACAGACCCGCAGGCTCCTGCCTTAGGATTCATAGCTCCTATGTAAAGCTCCTCTATCCTGGCCCAGACTATGGCTCCGGCGCACATGGAACAAGGTTCGCAAGTCACGTACATGGAGCACCCTTCTAGTCTCCAGCCACCGACTGACTCCGCGGCTTCAGTTATAGCCTTCATTTCAGCGTGCATGGTCGGGTTCCGGTCCGTCTCGACTGAATTGAAACCCCTTCCTATTATAATGCCGTCCTTAACGATCACGGCTCCTATAGGAACTTCATCCAGCTCGAGCGATCTCTCCGCTTCCCTGAGCGCTGCCTCCATGAATTCATTTCTAACCATAAATGGTAGTATATAACATTCAAAGCCCCGATTCAATCAGAAACTAGGCTTATAAGCCTGCTCCGGGGATTTTTTCATCAAAGCCATGCCTTGGAATCATTCGCCTCCGGCGTCCGCGCTCATTTTGCCAAACCGCCGGCAGCCCCTGAAGCGCGAGGCGCCCGCGGGGCTCGGAGAGAAGCGGCGCGGGGAAGCTTTGCAAAAAATCAAAAAGTTTCTCATCAGAGCCACATGTTTCCCGCCGCAAGGGTTATAATAATTGTACTAGTGATCCACAAATTTATAAGGAGATGGACTTATGAAAGGTTTTATTAAAGAATTTAAGGAATTCGCCCTTAAGGGAAACATGATGGACCTGGCTGTAGGCATGATCATAGGCGCTGCTTTCACAGCTGTCATCACATCACTCGTAGATAACATCATAAACCCGATCATCGGTATATTCGCGGGGCACATAGATTTCTCACAGCTTTACGTAGCTTTAGACGGAAATCACTACGCTTCGCTCGCTGCCGCTGAGAAGGCCGGCGCCGCTGTCATTAAGTACGGATCATTCATTTCCGCGCTCATTAACTTCCTCATCATGGCTCTCGTTATCTTCCTTCTTATGAAGGGCATGAATAAGATGAGAGACTCCATGGCTAAGAAGGAGGAAACAGAAGAAGCAGCTCCTACGACTAAGATCTGCCCTTATTGCAAGAGCGAGATCCCTGTAGACGCTGTAAAGTGCCCGCACTGCACATCTGACCTCCCAGAGGATGACCACGCTGAGTAAATCTCGATCTCCGCTGATCACGATCGCATAGCAAAGCGTGACTATACTGACCCGCTTCGCGGCATAAGAAAACCCAGGCCTGGAATGGAGTTGAGCCAATGATCCTAGACATTATCGCGGCTGTAATAATCTTACTCGCGGCGGCGCGCCACGCCAGCCGCGGTTTTCTAGTGTCCGTGATCAGCCTGGCGGAATGGTTCCTGTCCTTAGCCTGCGGCTTCCTGTTCAGCAGCGACCTGGCCGGCTACCTGGCTAAGTCGACAGGCATGGACGAACAGATATCCGGATTCATAACCGGCACATTCCCCACAGAGCTCCAGGCCATAGCTTCCAACTATAAGAGCATATTCGGCTCCATGGCAGAAAGCTCCGCCACTCCGGAAGACGTAGCCGCCCGCATAACCATGGGCGTGCTCACGATAATCGCCTTCATACTCATAGTTCTGGCTGTCGTCATCATAGCCGCCATACTGAAAGCTATATTGAAACCGGACCACGACCATGGAATCATAGGCCGGGCTGATATGATAGGCGGATTCGCGGTCGGGTTAGCCTTCGGTCTTCTGGACGTTCTGATACTGCTGGCAGTCCTGCGGCCGGTAATGGGTCTGCTCCCGAACGTCGCGGCGGAATGGGTGAAGGACCAGCTCAATACATCGTACGTGACCGGAGCGCTCTACGCCGCCAACCCTATCATTTACATGCTTAAGGAGATGTTCTGACCCGCCTGAGTCAGAGCCAATAAAGCAGCTATTCGCCCGCACCCAGCGGGCTGTTTTTTAAATAAATCGCTATATAATTTAATTGACATCCGTTACATTTCGATATTAAGTTTCGATTCACTAAATAAACCAGAAAAGGACATTCATATGCGTCAGGAAAAACTCACGGTCGCCACTAACGAGAAAGTGGCCGAAAGCGCCTACTTCATGCGCCTTTCCGGGAACTGTCGCGGCATAGAAGGCGCCGGTCAGTTCATAGACATAAAGCTCGATAGATATTTCCTCAGACGACCGATCTCCATATACGACTTCGGGGACGACTTCGTCGACATACTCTATAAGACGGTCGGAGGCGGCACGTTCGCCATGTCAGACCTGAAGCCGGGCGAGGTCCTGGACGTGCTCCTGCCTCTGGGTAACGGCTTCGACCTTAATAAACGGGGCGAGAAGACACTGCTCGTAGGCGGCGGCATAGGCATGCCTCCTATGTATTTAGCAGCAAAGGGTCTTAGCTCTATGGGCGTCACGCCTCAGGTGGTCATAGGCTTCAACTCATCTGACGACATGCTTCCTATGGACCGCTTCCAGGCGCTGGGCATAGAGCCTGTCATCACGACTGTGGACGGTTCATATGGCACTAAGGGTTTCGTCACGGACGCCATGAAGGACATGGACTATGACTATGTTTACTGCTGCGGCCCGAGCCCTATGCTGAAGGCTGTATTCGCCCAGGCCCCAGACGGCCAGTTCAGCTTCGAGGAGAGGATGGGCTGCGGCTTCGGCGCCTGCATGGGCTGCTCCATAGAGACGAAGGACGGCTATAAACGTGTCTGCGCTGACGGACCTGTCTTCTTTAAGGACCAGATCATAATAGGATAGAAAGGCGGAATAACATGGAGAAAGATAATAAGAATCTTATAGAAAACGGATCCGCCTCTCAGGCGGGCGGCTTAGACCTGAGCGTAGAGCTCGCGGGTGTTAAGCTCGATAACCCTGTCATCCCGGCCAGCGGCACATTCGGCTACGGTCAGGAATTCGCGAAGTTATATGACCTGAACATACTGGGATCTATCTCATTTAAGGGAACGACGAAAGACCCGAGATACGGTAATCCATTACCGAGGATAGCAGAGTGCGAAGGCGGCATCCTGAACGCTGTCGGCCTGCAGAACCCGGGCGTGGACCACGTCATAGAGCACGAGCTGCCGGAACTTCGTAAAATATTCCATAAGCCGCTCGTAGCCAACATCAGCGGCTTCTCCATAGACGACTACACATACGCCTGCGAGAAGATAGATAAAGAAGACCAAATAGGGATAATCGAAGTAAACATCTCCTGCCCTAACGTCCACGGAGGCGGCATGGCATTCGGAACGGACCCGGCTTCAGCGGCCGCAGTCACTAAAGCCGTGAAGTCCGTCACGTCTAAACCTGTATTTATAAAGCTCACCCCGAACGTGACCGACATCGTCAGCATAGCGAAAGCCTGCGAAGACGCCGGAGCCGACGGCTTAAGCCTCATAAACACTTTGCTAGGTATGAGGATAGACACCCGCGCCCGCCGTCCGCTCCTCGCCAATAAAACAGGCGGCTTCTCCGGCCCGGCCGTGTTCCCGGTAGCCGTCCGCATGGTCTACCAGGTGGCTTCAGCCTGCCGGGTACCAATCATCGGCATGGGCGGCATCGCCACGGCCGACGACGTCATAGAGATGATGATGGCAGGCGCGTCCGCCGTGGAAGTCGGAACCGCTAACGTCGTAGAGCCTTACGCTTGTAAGAACATAGTAGAAGACCTGCCACGCGCCATGGAGAGACTTGGTATCACTAAGCTCCGTGACATAACCGGCGCTGCCCTGGATATGTAGCAATAAAAAAACATTTATTAGCACTTTCATAAATCCGGACTAGTGATAGAATATATAAAAGTACGGCCTCGTGGCCGCGCGTTTATGGATAAGGAGAATTTTATGAAGAGAGACGTCATCATAGCCTGCGATTTCCCATCAGCGGAAGCAACTTATAAATTCCTGGATAATTTCACCGGTGATAAGCCTTTCGTTAAGATCGGCATGGAGCTTTTCTATTCAGAGGGACCTGATATCGTTCGAGAGCTGAAGTCACGCGGTCATAAGATTTTCCTGGACCTGAAACTTCACGACATACCTAACACTGTTAAGAGCGCCATGCGTCAGCTGGCTGTCCTCGGCGCGGACATGGTTAACGTCCACGCTGCCGGCGGAAGTAAGATGATGGCGGCGGCTAAGCAGGGGCTGATAGAAGGAGCGGCTGAGGCCGGTCTTAGTGATGTTCCTCTTCTTATCGCCGTTACTCAGCTCACATCCACGACGGACGATATGCTGAAGGATGAGCTCCTCATAGAAGAGCCTATGGCAGATGTCGTTAAGAAATACGCGTATAACGCTAAGAGCTCCGGGCTGGACGGAGTCGTATGCTCCCCACTCGAAGCCGCGGTCGTACACGAAACATGCGGAGATGATTTCCTGACTGTTACGCCGGGCATCAGATTCGCGACAGACAGCACAGATGATCAGGCTAGGATCACGACGCCGGCTAAGGCGAAGGACCTGACCTCAGATTTTATAGTGGTCGGACGTTCCATCACGAAGGCTGAGGATCCGGTAGCCGCTTACGAGAAGTGCTTGAAGGAATTTATTTGATATTGAAAAGACAGCCGCTATTAGCGGTTGTTTTTTTGAGCTAAATTACAGGTGCCCGGAGGGATAGGCGCCGAAATGGCTTTGCTATATGCCGCAAAGCCGATCCGGCCAGGCTTCCTTCCCGGCTTTAACATCGAAAAGGAGGATGAAATGGATATCGAGAAGACTAAAACAGAAGTTGCTAAGGGCCTTCTTTCAATAGAAGCGGTTTTCCTGCGCCCGAGGGATCCTTTCACATGGGCCAGCGGGATAAAGAGCCCTGTTTACTGCGATAACAGGCTTACGCTCACTTCCCCTGACGTGAGGACCATCATAGAGAACGGGCTCGCTGACACTATCAGGGAGTATTATCCGGACTGCGAGCTCTTAATGGGCACCAGCACGGCAGGCATAGCTCACGCGGCTATAGCGGGCTACATCATGGACCTTCCTATGGGTTATGTCCGTTCATCCAATAAGTCTCACGGCCGTCAGAACAGGATAGAGGGTAAATTCACTAAAGGTCAGAAGGCTGTCGTAGTCGAGGACCTGATTTCTACGGGCGGCTCCGCTGTCGAGACTGCTGAAGCCCTGCGCGAGGCGGGAGTCGACGTGCTCGGTATCGTGAGCATATTCACATACGGCATGAAGAAATCCGCTGAGAAACTGGCTGAGCACGACCTGACCAACCACAGTCTGAGCGACCTGGATACGCTGGTTAAGGTAGCTTCCGAGACAGGATACATAACGGAGGACGAGGCTGAGAGGATACTTAAATTCAGGGACGACCCGGCTGACGAAAGCTGGATGAAGGAGGCATAAGCCGAATGATAAATAAGTACGGACAGAGGAGCATAATAAATATCACAGACCTGTCGGTAGAGGAGATAGACCACCTCATAGAAGTCGCTGACGATATAGTGGCTAACCCTACTGAATATCAGGACATATGCGCTCATAAGAAGCTCGCCACACTATTCTTCGAGCCGAGCACCAGGACCAGGCTCAGCTTCACGTCAGCCATGATGGAGCTCGGCGGTAACGTTCTCGGTTTCGATGACGCGGGGTCCAGCTCAGCGACTAAGGGAGAGAGCGTGGCCGACACCACGATCATGGTTGGCTGCTACGCTGACATCATAGCCATGAGGCACCCTAAGGAAGGAGCGCCGCTCGTAGCCGCTCAGAAGACGAGAGTCCCTATCATAAACGCCGGAGATGGAGGCCACTTCCACCCGACACAGACTTTGACAGACCTTCTCACCATCCACAGGAAGAAGGGCGAGTTCGGTAATTTCACCATAGGATTCTGCGGAGACCTTAAGTTCGGACGGACCGTCCACTCACTCATTACGGCTTTGCTGAGATACGATAATATAAAATTCGTCCTCATATCGCCGCCGGAGCTTAAACTCCCTGACTACATGAAGGAGATAATGCGCGAGCAGGGCGTCGGCTTCGAGGAGTATGAGAGGTTGGAGGACGCTATGCCATCTCTGGACATCCTCTACATGACCAGGGTCCAGAAGGAGAGGTTCTTCAACGAGGAAGACTATATCAGGCTCCGCGACAGCTATATCCTCACACTGGATAAACTGAAGCCGGCTAAGGAAGACATGATCATCATGCACCCGCTTCCTAGGGTGAACGAAATCGCCATAGAGGTAGACGATGACCCGAGGGCGTGCTACTTCTTCCAGGCTCTCTGCGGTAAACACATAAGGATGGCCCTCATCCTGTATTTACTGGGACTTAAGTAGTATCAGAGCCTTAGATACCGGGGATGAAGTAATACCGAGGCTACCGGGGCTTGAATGATTTCTGCCGGCTGGCTAGCCGGATTCGATAGATGAATAAGGAGTATACGGAATATGGATATAAGCGGAGTAAACACCGGGATCGTACTGGACCACATCCAGCCGGGTAAGAGCCTTAAGATTTATGAGCTCCTGCACCTGGATAAGGTCGACTGCACAGTCGCGGTCATCCAGAACGCGTCCAGCACTAAGTACGGCGCTAAGGATATAATTAAAATAGACGGTAAGATAGACCTGAATTTCGATGTTCTGGGCTATATAGACCCTAATATCACGGTAAACATAGTAGAAGACGGTAAACTGGTGAAGAAGGTGCACATGTCTGTACCTGAGACTTTAACCAATGTGCTGACCTGTAAGAACCCTCGCTGCATCACGTCCTGCGAGCAAGGCATAGACCAGATATTCCACCTCGTGGATCCTGAGAAGAAGGTCTACCGCTGCGCTTACTGCGACGCTGAGTATAAGCGCGAAGACTAGGCGGCGGGCATGAATCTATACCTTACACGCCACGGCGAGACTGATTGGAACGTAGAGAACCGGGTGCAGGGGCGGACTGATATTCCTCTAAACGCAAATGGTCTCGCTCAGGCTCAGGCTCTGGCCGATAAGATCCGGGAGGAGAATATCCACCTGGACATAATATACAGCTCCCCTCTAGAGCGGGCTTACGTCACGGCGCAGAAATGCGCCGAGGCAGCGGGCTGCGAAGCCGTCCCTCTGGACGAACTCATAGAGATGAATTTCGGCGAGTTCGAAGGTGCCACGCGCGATAATCGGGATTATCAGGAGGCGAAGAAGAAGTTCTTCACCAGGTATCCGGGCGGCGAGTCTTACATGGACGTGGCTGCCAGGATCTATCCTCTTCTGAAGACTATAAAGAATGGTCCATACGATGATGTCATGCTGGTGGCCCATAACGGCATAGCCAGGATCGTAAATTCGTATTTCTATGATATGGGAACGACAGAGTTCAGGAAATTCACCATCGGGAACTGCGAGATAAGAAAGTACGAGTTATAGGGGGAAATTCAGGCAGAGTCCGGTGTTAGAGCCGCGGCCCTGCCTTTTTCTTCTGGGTTAGGAAAAAGACTGAATTTCCCCAAACATGATAACCCAAAAACTGAAAAAGCGCCTACCGGCCGGGACCCAAGCCCGCCAGCAGGCGCCTTTAATATTCAGAGAATCTATAAAGCGAATCGGCTTTGCTATATATTACTCAGCCTCATCCATTCCCTTAACGACACGAGGGATCTCTACGCCCAACTGCTCAGCCATAGCGTCAGCGATGATCTGGTGATCCTCGTAGTGCTGCATTCCGGAGAATACTACGTAAGCCAGAGGTCTGCCGCCAGCCTTATTGAATACTGGGAAGCAGCCTCCGAGGATGTTATGATCCCAAGCGTTGAAATCATATCCTGTCCTGTCATATCTGGACTCTACTAAAGCTCTGAGTGAGCTCATTCCCAGGAATCTAGCGCCTGTGAATTTCTGATCCATCCACCAGTCTGCGTCGCGTACAGAACCCGGCATCATGTATGAGAAGATCACTGTCTCCTCGTCCACGATCCTGATAGCTCCTGAGCCGTGGAACTTATTCTTAGCGATGTCTATGATCTTAAGACCCAGGTCCAGAGCGTCCTCTCTGGTGAACTTCTCATAAGCGAGCTTCTGCTCCTGCTCCTTAATGACAGGGAGCCAAGCTTCCTCCGTATACAGCTTATCGATCTGCATAAACAACCTCCTAAACCATTTATAAATACTAAAATAGCAAAAAATAAAATAAACCGCCGGCCCTACGGACACAGCGGTCAATTTCCTACTTAACTATCTCGCCTGTCGCTTCATCTACGATGAAAACCTTATGACAGAGCGGGCAGATATATCTCCATTTCGTTCCCTCTACCGGAGCGAGTCTGTGTGCTATAGCGCCGCAGTATGGGCAAGGAATTTCTAAACCACCCTGAGCCATTTCGAATACCTCCTTAACATGAAATACTATCTGTCCCTATTTTAGCACAGTATATGCACTTTTTGCACAACTTTATATCTCGATGTCAGGATCGTTCATAGGTCCGCGGCATGGCATGTGTCCCGTTATTAATTTTTACCGAGCAAAGCCCTCCGCCCGCCTGCGGGCGGCTGATTTCGGGCTCTGCCCTCTTACATCCCGTTTCTACTTAATGGGCTTAAAATTCTTAAGCGTCTCCTCAGCGTCGTCCAAAGAACTGTAGCCGTAAGCCTTCATCTCGGCTTCCACTATTCTCTCGGCCAGGTTTATGCCGTTATTCTTATATGTTTCGAACCTGTTCTTAAGCAGTTTCAAAGTATTCAGCGAATATGTGGAATACTCTCCTCTGGCGTATGTCAGCATGGATGTCTTTCCATCCTTAACATTCACTTCCACAGGTCTTCCGAAATGACTGATCCATGGATACCTGGTCTCGAAGTCCTCTGTCCAGGCGAGCTGGTTCGCCAGGATGCTGTCTATGATCGCTTTCTTCTCATCTGTCACTTCCGGCAGCATGTCCTTAATATTTTCAAAGTTCTCAGGGTCTGTCTCCTTCATCATGTAGCCGTATTTCTCGGCGACGAGGTTTCTCCCCTGTTCCTTCGCTTCCATTACATCGTTATAATACGATTCGACAGCATCGTCTCCCCAGGCGCTGAACTGGCTTCCCCTCATGATATCGAAAGTCCGCCTGTCGTCCTGGCAGTATGCCCGTCCCCCTATGTTGTGAACGGTCGTGAACATCTCCCATTCAGCGTCCACGAGTTTTTCGATCTTATCTTCGTTCATGGTAATTCTCCTGATTCACCCCTGATGACAGATACCGTCAGCCTGCCAGCCAAGGCAGGGACCTGATAGTCGTATCTTCTATATTAGCCGCCATTCTCGGCAGATGAGCCTGCAGGAATGGTTCGTCGCTGTCTATGAGCCTCTCAGCGTGAAGCTCCCTGGCGCACTTACCGCAGATATCCTCTATTACGCGTACCTTCTCCCTGACGTCCCGAGTCCCGTCCGCCAGCAAAGAGAAGTCGTCGTATGTGTCTTCCAGCTTCGGCAGTTCTTTAATGCCTCTATGCATCCACTTATCGAAAGGCGCGTATCTATTATTTATCAAATACACGAGCTGCATACCGTTACGGATGAACTCCGCCAGAGCTAACTCAGCCGCCACAGATTCTCCTCGGTTAAGGGCTCTCGGATAGTTATACTGGCCGGCTCTGGACATCTCCGCCATCCTGGCCGACATCTTCTTAATCCTGATATCTGCCGGGTAGCCTGCCTTCAGCCTGTCCCTTATCCTCGTGAACTCGCCGTAAGGGTCTGAGAAAACTTCTCCGTTAGTAGCCACCGCCAGATAGCTGTCCGGCAGCCTGAGCCAGCTCATAAGGTCTGCCGGTACGACTTCACCGCCCAGGAAGTGAGCGTAGAAATCCGATATCCTCCAGACTCCTATCCTGTGGCCTCCGAGCTCAGAGTCCGCCTTAACAGGATACCTGTCGTATTTATCCGCCAAGCCCGCATATTCTGCCTGCAGTTTCTCCCCCATGGCTTCGAAATCCTCGTCGGTGAGCCACATACAGAAACCGGCTCCGAAGTCGTGGTCCCATGACTGGCTGTCATCGTAGCCGAAGCATTCCGATCCCTCTCCCACGAGACCTGTAGCGATCCTGTCCTCATATTCCGGGAACTTCTCGTGAATCATGTCCTTACCGACTGATTCGTAGAAATCCCTGGCTATGTCCATGCCCTTAGGCGCGCTCGTCTGTTCCAAATCTTTCTCCTAGGCTAAATTAAGCTATACCCAGCTTCTTATTTATCTCTTCAGCCTTCTGACTGTATTCCGCAGCCTCATCAGCCCTGCCGAGCTTAGTGAGAACGAACGCTATGTTATTGCATCCGGAAGCGTACTCCACGTTCTGTCCATAGCATACTTCTGTTCCCTCGAGGGCCTTCTTAAAGTCAGCCAGAGCCGCCTCAGCGTCACCCTGATGGAACTCTATAGTAGCTCTCGTGTTAAGAGCAGCCGGATAATGAGGGTTAATGCTCTCTCCTGGTTCTCTCTCCAGTCCCTCTATGGCCTTATCTATGTTCTCCTTAGCCATATCGAGGTCACCCTTCATCATGTAAGCTGTAGCCAGGTTGTTATAAGCCATTCCAGCCTTATCGCGGATCCTCTCGTCCTGAAGGTCTATCTCCAGAGCGTGGTTGAAGTGCTCTATGGCCTTATCCGGGTCCTTCTTATCCAGGTATACCAGACCCATGTTATTAGCCAGTCCGGACAGGACAGCCGGGTCAGCGCTCTCCAGGTTATCGAACACGAAAGCTGCCGCCTCGAAGCAGTCCAGAGCGTTATCCAGCTGATTCATGTAGCGGTATGTGCCTGCCTTATTCAGCAGAACAGTTCCGTATTCCTGAGTATTCTGATTTCCTGTGTTCAGCAGTTCCTGCTGCGCCAGATTGAAGTTCTCCAGAGACTTATCGAATTCGCTTAAGCCGCGGTAGAAGCAAGCCAGCTCGTTAGTAACAGCGACATACTCCATGTTAGCCTCTGTCTGGCCAACTGTGTCGCCGCCTTCGCATGCGCACTTAACCTGAGCCTTATTTACCACGAAATCCAGAGCGTCCTTCTGGCTCTTCTTCATGAATTCCTCGGCTCCCGCGTTATCGTGCTGTGAGTAATATGAGTCCAGCGTATTGTAAAACTGAGCAAGATCAAACATAGTTCCCTCCTTGTTACAATTAGATACTTTATTATAATCTAAAAAAATCTCGAAACATATGGGCCATTTTCCCTAACTCTTCCCGCCTATCCTGCCTGTAATTCACGCATTTCGCACGATTTCCCGACATCCATAGATGGTTACGCATAGGCTAACTTTGCAAAGTAAAACCGCCTCGAAGGTCAGCTCACGCCCGGACCTAAGCCCTCTCCTTCGAAGCGGTTCACACTCGACTCTGTCTATTTCAGCCAGTTTCTATTTATCTTCATAGCTCTCATGGAGTTCAGCACGCAGAGGATCATTACTCCCGTATCCGCAAACACGGCCCACCACATGCCTGCCAAGCCTAAAGCCGCTAGGATGAGGACAGCGAACTTAACACCGATAGCGAATGTGATGTTCTCTTTAGCCAGCGCCATGGTCTTCCTGGCGATCCTGATACCCAGGGCCAGCTTACTAGGCTTATCGTCCATAAGCACCACGTCGGCCGCTTCGACAGCCGCGTCGCTTCCCAGGGCACCCATGGCTATGCCGACATCCGCCCTCTTAAGAACAGGCGCGTCGTTAATGCCATCTCCTGTGAAGGCCAGCGTCCGTCCTTCGCCTCTTCCATTAAGAAGTTCTTCTACCTTATCCACCTTATCTCCCGGTAAGAGCTCTGAGAACACTTCATCTATTCCTACGGAAGCCGCGACAGAATCCGCTACTTCCTTCTTATCTCCTGTCAGCATGACTACATGCTTCACGCCCAGGTCCTTAAGCTCCCTGACCGCATCAGCCGAGTCTTCCTTAACTACGTCCGACACCACGATATGACCCAGGTATTTATCGTCTTCCGCTACATGGATTATGGTTCCCTGCTTCTCACACCTGCGGAATTCAGCCCCGACCTCATTCATGATCTTCTCGTTACCGACGTTTATGTTCCTGCCGTCTATCACAGCCTTAACGCCTTCTCCGGCCACCTCCTTAGCGTCGGAGATCCTGGAGCTCTCGATGTGTCCACCATGCGCCTGTATTATAGACACCGCTATCGGGTGGGTTGAATAGCTCTCAGCAGCGGCAGCCAGGTCCAGGAGTTCGTCTTCAGATACCTCACTCGGATGGATAGCTGTTACCTGGAAGACACCCTTAGTAAGGGTCCCTGTCTTATCGAAGACCACTGTGTCCAGCTTAGAAAGCTGCTCCACGTAAGCGGACCCCTTAACCAAGACTCCGTTATGCGATGACCCGCCTATACCGGCAAAGAATGACAGCGGTATGGAAATCACCAGAGCGCAAGGACATGATATTACCAGGAACGTGCAAGCCCTGTAGATCCAGGTGTACCAGCCTCCTCCGGCTATGAGCGGCATGACTATGGCCAGGAACAGGGCGGCGAACACGACTGCCGGCGTATAGTATCTGGCGAATTTAGTGATGAATTTCTCAGGCTGCGACTTCCTGGCAGAGGCATGTTCCACCATATCCAAGATCTTCGCCACCGTACTCTGAGCGTATGGACTGTCCACCCTGAGATGCACGAGGCCGCTCTGGTTAACGGATCCGCTCAGAAGCGCGTCTCCCTCGCCCTTATCTACAGGAACTGACTCTCCTGTGAGCGCTGACATATCCACAGCTGTAGACCCGCTCATGATAGTACCGTCCAGAGGCACTCTCTCGCCCGGCTTCACCGCTATGATCTCGCCTGCCCTCACTTCCTCAGGGCTTACCTTAATCTCATTACCATCTCTGATGACATTAGCGTAATCAGGGCGGATGTCCATGAGGGCCTTCACGGAATCGTGGCTCTTACCGACAGCGACGTCCTCGAACAGTTCTCCTATCTGGTAGAAGAGCATTACAGCCACAGCTTCCTTATATTCCCTGACGCCGAAAGCTCCGAACGTGGCTATGACCATGAGGAAATCCTCATCGAAGACCTGTCCGTGGCCTATATGCTCCACAGCCTCCTTAATGATAGGAAAGCCCAGAATAAGATATGGCACAGCGAAAGCTGCGAATTCTATCCAACCGTGTTCGCTCACACCTCTGGTCCTGTGGAAATATTCCGTTATTATCCAGATAAGAACGAAAACTGCCGCGCCTATGATTATCCTGATACCTCTGGTCCGCGGGCTCTCCTCGTCATCATCGTCGTCATCATCGTCATCCGCTTCACAGCATGAGCATCCCGGCCTAATATCCGACTCTTCGTCCTCTGCGGACCCCGCTGCTTCACAGCTTAAAGCTTCAGCTTCCTCTACAGCCTCAGCCCTGACTTCATCACTCATAATAGTCCTCCAAAATGCATTATCCCTTAATTTATGCTTCTCTCGCCCCGGCGCCCTTACTCTACCTGATCCTCTACAGCCTTCTCATGGATGTGCTTCATGCCCATCTCCGAAATGATACTCACATGTTCATCCGCCAGTGAGTAGAAAACGACCCGGCCTTCCCGCCTTCTCTTAATCAGATTCGCGTCCTTAAGAACGCTCAGTTGGTGTGACGTAGCGGATTTCGTCATGTCCAGAAGCACCGCTATATCGTTCACGCACATCTCATGCTGGTCCAGAGCCCACATGATCTTCATCCTCGTGTTATCAGCGAAGATCTTAAAGAACTCTGCCAGGTCCTCGAGCTCGCTGTCATCCGCCATGCGTTTCGCCACGTAATCGAATTCGTCCTCATGCACGACAGAACAATCGCATTTCTCAGTCTTATTCACGCGATTCGTCCCCTTTCACAACAGTTGAATATATATTCAACTTAATATCTAAAAGCATTATAGTTGAATGCTCATTCAATGTCAATACACATCTAGCAAAGCCGATCCGCCTGCGCCTGCCCGCTCCGCGAGCACCGATATAAATGGATAGAATCAGCTAGAAGCGTAAGGACTTTGCTGTATAAGCGACCGTTGAAATTCCAACATCTTAAGCCATTCACTTTCGACAAAATTTGACAAATGTCGAAAAATGGCGTATTATCAACGTCATAAAGAAAATTTAAGAATTTCGTAGAACCAGGAGTTGATTTTTTGAGCACTAAACTTAAACAAATAACTATAGCAGTTGTAGCTTTACTGGCGGCATTTATGATTGTCTTCTGCGGACTCTCCCTGGGCACGGCGCACGCCTATACAGGTAAGGTCTGGAAGAAGAACGTAACAGATAAATATCTCAATAACTATAATGGACGCCGCATGCCTTGCACGGCTTACGCCGCTAAAGTCGTTAATAAGAAACATTACGGGTTCAAGCTGAAGCCGGGCACAGTCAGCGATCAGAATAAGCAGCTGAATAAGGCCGTTAAGAAGGGCTTGGCTAAGCGCACCGTTAAGTGGTCCAATAATACGAGCTCTAAGAATATTAAGGCCGGCGACGTCGTCATATTTAAGAACGGCAACCTGCCGGGACACATAGCTATCGTCGGAAGTAACGGCGGAAAGCTCCACCACGGCGGTGTCGGCGCTGGACTCGTGACATATAAATACACTGTTAAGGAGTTCAGTCGTTTCGGATTCATGAGATACGGGAACTTCAACAGTAAATACTCTGTTTACCGTCTTCTCGGTAAGAACTACAGAAAGACCAGAGTAAAGATAAAGTACACAGCAGCTTCTAAGAAGCTCGCTAAGGAAGCCGGCGTAAAGCTGAACCTTTCAGGAGCGACATTTAAGCTCTATAAGGGTAAGAAAGTAGTAGCTACATTCAAGACATCTAAGAATGGTCTTTCCTCTCTTAAGAAGCTTCCTACAGGCACCTATACACTGAAGCAGACTAAGGCTCCGGCTAATATGGCGATCCGTAAGAACATGAAGATCGTTATCAAGCGTAATAAGAAGGGTAAGATATGCGTTCTTAGGATAAATGTGAAAGCTGATAAGGCAGCTCTGAAGGCTATCATCGCTGAGAATAAGGCTAAAGCTAAGGCAGAAGCTGAAGCGGCAGAAGCAGCTAAGGCTAAGGAAGCTGAAAAGGCTGATGCCCAGGCTGAGGATACTACTCAGACTTCCGAAGAAGCCGCTTAATATCTAAAGCTGACATCCCTAAATCGGTCTTACCGATTAGCTAAATTTAATAACAGAATAATAAAAGAGCCTCCGCTGAGTTTGGCGCCCTCCGGTATACCTGTCATACAGGCATCCAGAGCTTTCACAACATCCCCAGCGCGAGGCTCTTTCTCGTCATATGATCATTTTCAAGGTTCCGGATTCCGCAATCTTAAGCCTATCCTGCTTACTATCTGCTCCTTAAAGCCTTTCTCGCGGCTTCTATATCGCTCATCCACGGACGGCGACCTTCCTCGTAATACATATATGTCTCGCCGCCCTTACCTAAGAGCAGTACTATATCGCCCTTATGCGCGAGCTTCATGACCTGACATATGGCTTCATAGCGGTCAGGCACGAACCTGTATACGCAAGGTTCATCTGACGCTTTATCTTCAGGTCCTGACGGCGCTACAGTCGTCACCAGCCTTCCCCTTCCTCTTCTTCTGCCGTTCCTGGCAGAAGACGAGGCTACCGTCTCAGCCTTCTCTTCTTCCTTACTCTGATATTCTTCTATGGAGATACCGCCAGTCTCTCGTATACCCTTAATGATATCCTCTTTAATCACATATGGGTCCTCATCTCGCGGATCCTGCGTCGTAAGGACAATCTCAGCGCAGTATGACGCCGCGATCCTGCCCATGTCAGGTCTCTTACCATGATCTCTCTTACCCGGGCATCCGAACACAGCCAGGATCCTGCCCGACCTGGTGCCATCCACTCTGGTCGTGACCTTCTCAGCGTAATCGAATATCTTCTCATAGCCGTCAGGCGTATGCGCGTAATCAACAACGACAGAGAAATCCTGTCCCTCTTCTATAGGCTGCATCCTGCCCTCTACCTGAGGAATATCTGTTATATACCTTCTGATATCGTTCATAGGCATGCCGCTCTCGTGCATGGCAGCTATGGCTCCAAGCAGGTTATACAGGTTATATTCCGCTACCAGATTAGTTCTGAGCTGATATTCACGCCCATTTACCGTAAGGTTGAAAGCTATGCCGTTAGCGGTATAATCCGGCTCAGACGCCTGATAATCAGCGTGTCCGTTCTTACCCAGGCCATATGTCACTATCCTGCACTTACTGCATTCCTTAAGACCATCTATGCTGGCGACATCATCCTGATTCAGCACAGCCACGGCATCCTCTTTCAGATTCTTAAACAGGATCTTCTTCGCCTCGAAGTAATTCTCCATGGTCTTATGGTAGTCCAGGTGATCACGGGTCAGATTCGTGAATATAGCGACATCGAAATCCACGCCGTCTACCCTGTGCATAGCCAGACCCTGAGAGCTCACCTCCATAGCGACCGCCCTCATGCCGTGCTCCGCCATCTCAGCGAGATTAGCCTGAGTCTCCAGCTCATCAGGAGTCGTTAGGTTAGGCTTCCTGGAAACGTCACCGTATCTTATGGCTATGGTCCCCATATATCCACAAGGCTCATAGTGAGAATAAACATCGCTTATTATGCTGGTGAGCGTGGATTTACCGTTAGTCCCCGTCGCTCCGAACATTATCATCTTCTCGCTCGGTCTCCCGTAGAAAATATTCGCCACCCTGTTGAGTTCGGCGTGCATATCATCTACCTTAATGTAGACGACTCCTTCTACCTGCTCTATGTCCTCTGTGCAAATAATAGCCGCGGCGCCGGCTTCCGCCGCCTTACCGGCGAACTTATGACCGTCCATCTCGTTTCCAACGACGCAGAAAAACATATTACCAGGCTCCACCTTCCTGGAATCGAGCTGGAGTCCTGTTATCTCTATATCGGGCTGGCCCCGGAACATTTTCGAAAGTTTCATCTTACCTCCCATATATGACAAAACGCACATTTATCTCTTATTCTTTATATATAATACCGCAATAACTTACCTGCGGGCAAATACAGGCGTAAGAAATTCGGCTTGATTTCATTTTTCAATAGTGGCACAATTGTTTTAAGAAAAGAGGTGAGGTTGACCGTATATGGTCATGACAGACATGAAACTTTCAACAGCACTTAAGGTCGCGACACTGGGCTTCAGTTTCGCCGCGCTCGCTATCGCAATTATCACTCAGGATAAGGAAGAGGAAGACGACGATCTAGACATCTAAGTCTCGATATCCTAACGAATTCACGCAGCCTTCGGGCTGCTTTTTAGTTATCCACGTCTTATATCATATATGTATTCAAAAGAAAGCCATCTGTCATCCACCCTGAGCTCACGCGTGAAAACATCTATTTCTGAGACTTTTCCACTTATCCACATATAATTCCCCCTTATGCCGTCATTCTTCAAACTCTCCTGTTCCGGGTCTCTCACGAAATACAGGAATGAAGCCTCCGGCAGCCCCTCCCGCTCCGATCTCTGGGCGGGAAGCTCCTTATATTCTTCATAAAGCCTGCTGAATTTCCTGTCCAGGTCCTCATTCTGTTCATCAGAGAGTTCCGCTGGGTGCTGAGTTATGACCTTCTCCGCTCCCACAGCCTCATCGAAACCCCGCAAAGCGTCGAAAGGTATGAAGAGCTTCGCCCTCTTAGCTCTGTCCATCTTCGGATGTCTCCTGGAGAATTCGTCGTTCTCGTGCGAGGGCCTGTGTTCAGCCATAATATCATCATACTTACCCACCGGGCACCTCCTTCGATCTTACGCGCCCGCGGCAGGCAGTCTAAGCTCTGTGGCCTCCTATTTCCAGGTTCCGCTCCCTGCTGCGGCCGCCTTCCATATAACTCATCCCTCTTAGGATAGCGTTACCCCCGTATTTCTTCTTAATGGATAGAATCACCCTGTCCAGCCTTCTCTGGCTCTCCATTACCGTTACATCATGGAAAAAGTCCTGCTGGAACGGAGCCTCATCCTCATCTGTTATACCGGACACGATAAGGAACATCCGCCGGATCGGCAGCGCCGGATCAGCTACTTTCTTAAATAGAGCTCTGCAGCCATCCAGCATCATATCCGTGAAATTCGTATACGTCCCGAATCTCAGCGTTCCGTTCGAATGTGATGGTATCATGCGCCCGAATATATCCAGGCGCCCCGGCCCATCATAGCCCCTGCTGTAAGCGCTGCTGTCATAGCAGACATAAAGAGTCAGAGCGTTACCCGATACATGCTCGTCTATCATCCTCAGAGATAGAGCCTCCGCCTGCTCCATGGCAGCCAGCAAAGCCTCATCGTATTCATACGCCCTGGGCAGTACCTGCCCGTTAGACATGGAATGTGCCTCTGACCTGTAAGCCTTAACATCCTTCATGGTGCACGATTCCAGACCCCAGGCGTGATCCACTATGAGCTCCCCGTCTATGCCGAACAGTTTATAAAACAGCTCCTCATTACTGAGAGACATCTCCGCTATGTCACCCATGGTATTCATGCCATACATGGCCAGCCTGCCCGATATCCCCCGCGCTATCTGCCAGAAATCCGTTATCGGCTTATGGTCCCACAGGTATTTACGGAACGTCATCTCATTAAGAGCGGCTATCCTGGCCCCGTTACTGTCCGGCCTGCGGCGCTTAGCTAATATATCCATGGCGATCTTCGCCAGGTACATATTAGTTCCTATGCCGCCTGTAGCTGTTATCCCCGTTTCCTTCAGAATAGATGATATGACCGCGCTTACCAGGTCCCGCGGGCTCTTACCATACTTCCTGTAATACGGAGTTATGTATATGAACACTTCGTCTACAGAATAAACGTGGATATCCTCAGGCGCGAAATATTTAAGGTATACTGAGTATACCTTAGCTGAATACTCTATGTACTTAGACATACGAGGAACGGCGACTATGTAGTCGACATGCGTGCCCCGCCTAGCCTCCGCGAGCCGTATGGCCTGCTTAGCTTCGAACAGGCGGGGTCTGGACGGAACACCCAGAGCTTTAAGCGACGGGGATACCGCCAGGCAGATTGTCTTATCCGTGCGGCTCTCATCCGCTACCAGCAGATTGGTCTTAAGCGGGTCCAGTCCCCGCTCCACACACTCGACCGACGCGTAGAAAGATTTAAGATCGACGCAGATATAAATATCATTCGCTTTCATCTAGCCCGTCCCTTCTTCACAGCCGATCAGCCTAATAAGAAACCCAACTATACCTCGTGGCTCTGATTTCCCAATGGTTTAAGAACGTATGTTCGTCGCCAAAGCTAAAATAAAAAGGCAGCGCCTGCTGCCCGCGCACGGGTATTTACAGCTTATCATCATCCATCACTGACGCTCTCTCCGGATCTGTGTCCTTCAGGAAGCAGCCATCCGGCTCCATAGGCACTCTAAGATCGTAGCCCAGCTTATTCAGCTCGGCGATCTTAATCAGCACCATATTAATGTCAGTATTCGTCATCTGAGCGATCTGCACCGCGTCATAGCCCTGATGGACATAGTCCAGCACATCGTCAGTCGCCAGCATTAAATGGCAGGCGAAGGCATTAGCCTCATACTCTGTCTGGCTCTTCATGCTGAACAGGGTGAACTCCTGAAGCCCGCCCCGCATGGCCAATTTCCTGTGCTGCTGGTCGTGGCCTATCTCGTGAGCTATGACATTCTGCCTCATATGCTCCTCGAGCCTGGTGTTAAGGAAAATGAACCTGTGCCGCCATTTACAGCAGTACATGCCTAGAAGAGAGCTGGTCTCCAGATTATCGTATATCACTATGCCCAGGTCCCTGGCTATCTTCTCAGGGTTCCTGGTCCCATACCGCCTGACTATGCTGTCCGCCCGCCTGTATATTTCTAGCGAATCAGTCATCTCTATCATCCTCTTCACGGAATTTAAAAGGCGTGAATTTCTTATTATCTTCCTTACTGTCCCAGTAGGCCTGCTGAACGGCCTTAAGCACAGCGTCCCTATCCTCGTCAGACAGCTCACCTCCGGCGAACATGCCGGAAAGCGTATTCACCGCTTCCTCAGCCTGCTTCCTGCCCCTGTAGCCATACGCATTCCCAGCGTCAGCCACGAACCGCTCGCTGTCAGTCAGCAAATAGTCCTGGTCGCATGAAAGGGCGTCCGCCAATCTGGCGTAAAGACTGTGATCCTTAGGATACCTGCCTCCCGCCTCGTAGCCCGCTATAGTTCTCTTACTCACACCGACCTTATCGGCCAGCTGGCCCTGGGTCATGCCCAGTTCCTTCCTCCGCCTCTGAAGTTTATCGGAAAAAGCCATCATATCCTCCATTCTGCAGTCAATGGACATAGAAGATGAAATCGATCAGCATCAATCCACTTATTAATGACGCTGAATATCATCTTTCTGCCATCATACTAACACTCGGCCAGAAAGATGTCAATCACTTTCATCTTTTTATTCGCAAAGCGTTATTTCGCGGCGCTTTCCTTCACGGAGCTTTTCTTCGCGGAGCGGCGAGCCGCAGGGGACGGCTTTGCTAGGGAAGGAAGCACCTCTTTCTTAAGATAAGAAATAAAGTCATCGCTGATTGCTATATTCGTCTTCGGCGAAGGGTGGCGGAGGTCTATGGTCGCCTCAGTCAGATTGGACCGGTTCATGCCCTTAGCGTTTTTCATGTCATAAACGTGGCAGCCGTAGCGCTCAGCCAGCTCGAACACGGCCTGGCGGTAGTCCTCCAGCGTGTTATCGCGGCGATTGTGAGCGTTATAGGCGAAATTCGTGCGGTCGTTCCGATATGCGCGCTTCTCCGTAGGAGTGACCAGGACGATCTCAGCTGTCGGAGCGTCCCGGTGGGCTATTTCCAGGACCTTTTTATAGGCCCCATAGTAAGTGTGGATGCTCTTACCGGACATATTCCCCAGCCTGGCATCGTGCCCATAGTCATTAGACCCGGCGCGGATCACGATAAGGCCGGCGCCCTTAAACCCATTCTCCATGACCCGGTCGACCACGCTGTTCTTCCCGCTTACCATGGTAGCTCCCGGAACGGCGGTGTCTATACAAGGCATGCCGAGCAGCATGGCTGTCCTGCGCGGCCAGGCGTAAACAGGCGACATATGGCTGTCCCCTTCCACATACATATTAATATTAGAATAATTTTTATTTCTGCGTGTCACCGGGTCGAAATCAGACTTCTCCCCATCCGGCATGATTGCCCTGACGCTGTAATACTTTTTCTTTCGAAAATAAGTGTAATAGCTCGTGGATTTCGTCCTGCCGATAACATTCCAATTCCCATCGACTCGCCTGAGGATCTCATAGCGCTTAGCGCCCGGCACAGGGTCCCAGACCATATATTTTCTGCGCAGAGAAGTGATGTTCGGGATCGGGGGCTGGCTCTTAAGCGTCGCCGCCGCGGAAGGCTCAGAACGCTTCTCGCCGCGGGAAACAGCTATCACCCTAAGTTTTATCGGCTTCCAGGACCTGCCCCTCTTAAAACCGTAATACACGTTATCCTTACCGGAATTGGCAGCTATGGTCTTCCATGTTCCGTCCTTCCGGCGCTTCTGGATGACATACCGCCTGGCCCCGCTCGATGGCCTCCATTCTATGGCGCAGAAGCCGTCGCCCGAGACCGTGTTCACTATCTTCGGCCTGTCCGGGACTACCTGCGGAGCGTCTGACTCAGGGCTCGCTGTGAGTACAGGAGCCAGGAGCAAAGCGCATGTCACGGCTATGACCGTCCCGGCTATATTCTTTCTATCAGCAAAGAAAGCCGCTATATATCTTAAAATTTTCCGTAATGATTTCCCCAAGATTTCCTCATCGCCGTTAAAAGGACTTATCGAAATACTAAAAAAGCCGGGCGCCTCATGGGGCGCCTCGGCCTAAATAATGTGGAGCTCCCGGCCGGGCTTGAACCGGCGACCTGCACGTTACGAATGTGCTGCTCTACCAACTGAGCCACGGAAGCAGACAGGTCGCTCTCGCTCCCTGAACTCGGTTATTTTATCACATTATAACCACATCCGTCAAATCTTTCGTCGAATTGGCAGATATTTCTGTATTTGCAGTATATGCAGGTCGATCTTCTCGATATCATAGCCGGGCGGATCTTAACGCTGCCCGAATTTATCTTGCCCGCGATCTCCTCAGCCGCCTGGCGCGCGGATTCCCTGAGCCCGCTGAATTCCTCATCCGTCAGCATGCTCGTCTCGGACTTCCCATTATGGGAATCAACATAATCGCCATCTTTATTTATCCTCACGTTTATGACGTCGGAATAGCCGCTCTCATCCCCCGTTATCTGATGGATCGTCTCAGGATCGCTGGAAAAGAGGCCTTTCATCCTGTACGAATGGCGGATGGACTTAGCCAACTCCTCCGGGGACGGAGCAGCCGCGTTACCCTTTGCTGATGGATCAGGCTCTTTTATATAGAAATAAAATATACCCGCTGGCTTCCTCTCGCTTCCGCAAGCCGCCTCGAGGTAAGCCATCAGCTGCAAAGCGTATCCGGCCTTAACCAGACTAGGTTTCACCTCCGGGCTCCCCGTCTTATAATCTATGATCTTCACGGACCCGTTCTCCAGGATGTCGACCCTGTCTATCTGACCGGTAAGCGTTATCTTCCGCCCGCCAGCGTCTATGGTGACAGGCTCTATTATCCCGCTCTCATCCCTGCCGCGTCCGAAAGCGAGCTCGTAGGCGCTCTTCTTTATCTGTCCGGCGTTAGCCTGAGAAACTAAGGCCTTCACGACCTCCACCAGCAGCTTCTCCAACCTGGACGACCTGTATTTCTCATCGTTCGTGTATGAGAATAACGCGTCCCTATAGCTTTCCTGCTCGCCCTTCAGCGTCTCCCGGACCATGCGCCTTATATCATCGTCAGTCACCTTATCCCAGGCGCCTTCAGCCGTCAGCCTGTCCGTGATTCGCATAACGCTCTCGTGGCATACGTCACCTATCTCCCGGCGCGAGGCCTCGTAGACCCGCCTCTCCTCAGGCTTCAGGCCGAACGTCACGAAATGCATGAACGGGCACTTAGTATAGGCTTCGAGCTGGGAAGGGCTCATTTTAAAATCTATACGCCCGTTTTTATTGAAAAATATCTCCGCCAGGTCACTTCCCAGGTCTTCAGGATCATTAGCAAAGCCCTTGCCTGATTTCAGCAGCTCGCCTACTTCGACTATGCCGTCCCGGTCCGGGTCATCTTCAGCCGGCCTCTCCGCCATAAGATCCGTCCACTCGAGCTGGCCGCCGTCAGGAACAGCTGCGAGGGAATCCACCGTGCTCGCTTTGCTATCAGCCGATTCCAGCTCTTCGCTATACCATGCTCCCACGGCATTCCACACAGGCCCCATATGCCCGCCATCCCGCGTATTCCTGTTCACTTCATGGCTGTAATGGCGCATGGTGCTGATTTTGCCGCCGACCAAGGCCATAGGGTCGCCCGCGCTCACTATGTCTCTCTCTATTTTAAGATCAGGGAAAATATCCCTTATAGTCCTGACCAGTTCGGACGGTCTGACCGCCCTGCCCTCGCTGTCGGAGTCGCAGTAGCCGATCCACAGTATGTCGGAAGGCGTGACGAAATCCCTGTATATGGTGAGGTCAGCCTCCTTCGCCCGGGTCCTTCTATCGGCGCAGATATTGAAATCCAGCCCGCCTATCCTGTCTATCTCCTCTGCCGTGAGTATGCCGGCATCCTGCGCCGCCGGCGGTATCACTCCGTCGTTAGCCCCAATGATGACTGCAGCCTTCACCTTACCCGACATGGTCCTGTCCAGAGTTCCTATCATGAGGTCGTCCGGCGTGTCAGGGATGACGCCTACATCCGTTCCTGTAAGCCCGGTCGTGAGTATGTCTATGAATGATCCCAGAGCAAAAGGTTCCTCGCCTATGAGCTCTGCTATCTGGTCCATGAGTCCTTTAATGAGACCCCAGATTTGCACTGTCTCCTGGGCCAGGTCCATGAGTCCCCTGTCAGCCTGCCTCTCGGCTTCCTCATATATCCTGTCCGTTATGTGGAGCCTCTGTGTCATAAAGCCGTAGAAATCCACGAGAAATTCTCTGGTAGTCTGCTTCTTCTCGGTTATATCCCTGAGCTCAGCCAGTAAAGCCACTACGTCCGCTCTGGTCTTATTTATCGCTTCCAGCTCTTCGGGCGCGTATTCAAACGTGCCCCTGGTGAACTCATGCAGCCAGGCTCTCCCGTTTATCCTGTATTTTATAACGTAATTTTCCAGCTTCTCTATATCGTCCGCCTCGAAGCCGAGCATCCCCGTCTTCAGCGCCTTAAAGACCTCTGTCGACCGGAAGCGCTTCTGAACAGCCGTGAGCACCGATATCACGAGCACGGCCGCGTTAGAGTTCAGGATGCTCCGCTTCTCGTCGAAGAAGGCCGGCAAGCCGTACTCATCGAAGCACCTCCTGATGACAGGCCCCGTGTTCGCCATATCGCCCGCCATCACGAGGATGTCCCTGTACCTGTAGCCCCTGTCCCGGACCAGGCCCAGTATGAAGGCCGCGGCGGTCTCCACCTCATTATTAATATTTGCCGCCTCAACTATATGCACACCGCCCCGGCCGGCCCCAGCGGCCCGGTCCGTCGCCAGTCCGCCGCGAAAACCAACTTCCGACGCTCCAAGTTCCGGTATCCCAGCTTCTGACTTCGCGGCGTCCGTCCCGCCGGCCTGATCTGACGCGCCCGCCGCCCGGCCTCCTTCAGCCGCGCATGTCGGCCCGGCGGCCTCGGTAGCTGCCTCCGGCGCCCGCATCTGTCTCGGCGCTATAGAATAGAGCTCATGCTCCATGAAGGAGATCATAGGCTCCTTATCCTCTACACACGAAGGCATGAGCTCAGCCATGGACGCCTCGACGCCCCTCTGGGCTCCCGCTTCAGCGGCAGCCGCCCAGAGCCTGCCCATGACCTTACCCGTAGGGTCGAACAGCTCTTCGTCGCTGCAGTTCCTGTCGTAAGTCAGAACTATGTTCACGTCCTTAGCGGCACCTGCCAGAGCCTGGATGAAATCCAGGTATTTAGGCGGGAAGCTGTCGAAACCATAGACCCAGACCACAGAATCCTTCACGATCCTGGACCTGCCCATTTCCGACACGCAGAGGTCCGTGAAGTCCTCGGCGTCCGTGTATTTTCCTTCCAGCTCCTCAGCGTAGCGGGTGTATATCTTACGGATGTCCTGAAGTTTACGGGTAAGAGCGTCCGGCGCTGAAGCTTGAGATGGCTTTGCTGTATCTTCCGAAGTAGGCTCGGCGGAAGGCTCAGCGGCCTTGCCAGCCTGCCCTGTCACAGCGTCTATGATTTCAGAGACCGTGTCCGGCGTTGCGCCGTAAAGCTTCATCTCAGAAATAAAATCTGACATGAGCTTTATGAATTCAGGTTTACCTGAGCTGTTCCCGAAGACCTCTAGCTCGTCCTTAAGCTCTCGGGCGACCTTAGAGATCAGCATGTCCTCGCCGTACTTATCTATGAAGACCCTGTCGCCTCCGCCGCATTCCTTAACGATGTTATGCTCGAGCCGGGAGAAACCGTATATGTCGAGACCGATGAGAGCGGACTTCCCCGTGTATTCGAATGCCTGCTTCTCAGCCTCCACAGTGAATTGGTCAGGAACCAAGACAATAACAGGCCGCGACGCGGACCAGCCTTCTTTCATGATAGATGAATATATGAACTTCTCTCTATTTATATTTCCTCTTCCGTAATAAATGTTGAACATGTTTCTCTCCATATGGATTTTGGCTCTTCCGATTGATTTCGCTTGGTTTCAGCTGACAACGACCCGGAGGGAGCCGGGCAGGATAGATTTGCAGTAAAATATTAAAAAGCCGCCTTCCGGAAACCCGGGGCGGCTAAGATCCAAGCGGGATCCCTCGTGTCTATTATTATGCCTCGTCTGTAAGCTGCGTCAGCTCACCCTTAATGAAAGGATCTATGCCGCCATCCATGACAGCGTTCACGTTACCGACTTCGACGCCGGTCCTGTGGTCCTTAACCATGGTATATGGCTGGAAGACGTATGACCTGATCTGCGAGCCCCAGGTGATCTGGGAGAAGTCGCCCTTAATCTCCTTCAGGTCCTGCTTATGCTGCTGTTCCTTCAGGTCCATGAGGCGGGAATACAGGATCTTCATGGCCATGGCCTTATTCTGGAACTGACTGCGCTCGTTCTGGCATGTAACGACTATGTTCGTCGGTAAGTGCGTTATCCTGATGGCCGTGGACGATTTATTTATGTGCTGGCCGCCGGCTCCCGAGCTCCTGTAAACGTCTATTTTAAGGTCATCCGGGTTTATGTCCACCGTGACCGTATCATCTATTTCCGGCATGACTTCCAGAGCCGCGAATGACGTCTGCCTCTTACCGGCGGAGTTGAACGGGGATATGCGGACCAGCCTGTGGACACCCTTCTCGCGCTTCAGGTAGCCGTAAGCGTTCTCTCCATCCACTATGAATGTAGCGCTCTTAATCCCGGCTTCCGTGTCATCCTGGACATCCGCGACATCCACCTTAAAGCCGTGGTCCTCAGCCCACCTGGTGTACATTCTCAGCAGCATCTGGGTCCAGTCCATGGCGTCCACGCCGCCCGTCCCGGCGTGCAAGGTCAGGATGGCTGAGTTATGGTCGTACTTACCATTCATTAAGGTGCTTATCTTAAAATCATCTATTCTGGAACTGAGTTTCCCAGCCTCTTCCAGGATCTGGTCAGCCTCGTCCTCATCGCCCATCTCCTCAGCCAGCTCTATCATCTCGTCCATATCGGCGAGTTCCCTGACTAAGGCGTCATAAGCGTTTATCCGGCTGTCGAGAGCGCCCTTCTCCTGAAGGACCTTCTTAGCCTGATCCTGATCATCCCAGAATCCCGGCACTGTAGACTCCTTCTCCATTTTCTGAGACTTCTCCCTGAGGTCATCTATCTTCATAGATTCCCCCAAGAGCTTCAGCGTCTCCTTATATTTCGGCATTTCTTGTTTTAACTCGTCCAGCTTTATCATCTGATCCTAAGTGAATTCCTTTCCATCACCCAGCAAAGCCCTTCCGTCTTATTCGGCTCTGCCTTACGCGTTTTCCTTATGCTTTCTCTCTTCTTCCTGGTCCTGCTTCATGTGGCAGTTCTTATACTTCTTACCGCTTCCGCACCAGCAAGGGTCGTTCCTTCCGAGCTTAGGATGCTCGCGCCTTACAGTCTCAGGCTTTCTCTCTCTGTCAGGGACCTGAGCGGCGCGCGGCATCTCTGCCTGCTGCTCTTCCTGATATGCCTGTTCAGCATCCTCGAATTCTTCATCCTCGTATTCGTCCTTACGCTCTTCTCCGACCTGGACCACAGACCTTCTCTCTGTATCTGTAGTAACTGTCACGCTGTAGCAGTATGTTACTGTCTCCAGCCTGATCTCATCGTTCATGGCGTCGAACATGTCGAAGCCTTCCTTAGCGTAAGCGGCTACAGGGTCCTGCTGACCTAAGGCGCGGAGTCCGATACCTTCCCTCAGCTGATCCATGGCGTCTATCTGGTCCATCCACAGAGTATCTACTACTCTAAGCAGGATCATCCTCTCGACTTCTCTCATACGCTCAGGTCCGACTTCTTCTTCCTTCTTAGCGTATATGGCCTCGAACTCGTCTATTATCTCATCTGTCAGGGACTCTCTGGTCATGGCAGCCAGCTCGTCTACAGAATATTCTTCCTTACCCTCGTAGAGCGGAGTTATCTTCTTAAGGTTGGCGTTCAAAGTCTCGAAGTCCCATTCCTCAGGATATTTAGCTTCCAGAGTTATAGGCTCTACTGTCTTATCGACCAGGTCCTTCATCATATCCATGATGTAGTCTCTGAGGTTATCTCCCTCCAGGACCTTCCTTCTCTCTCCGTAGATGATCTCACGCTGTTTATTCATGACATTATCGTACTGGAGGACGTATTTTCTGATGCCGAAGTTCTTACCCTCTACCTTCTTCTGGGCGCTCTCTATGGACTTAGTCAGCATGCCGGCTTCTATGGCCTCATCCTCTTCCAGTCCCATCTTAGCTACGACATTCTTCATCCTGTCGCCGCCGAACAGTCTCATGAGGTCGTCGTCCAAGGAGAGGAAGAACTGTGTCTGACCAGGGTCTCCCTGTCTTCCGGCACGTCCGCGGAGCTGGTTATCTATACGTCTGGATTCGTGGCGCTCTGTACCTATTATGCAGAGTCCACCCAGTTTCTTCACTTCTTCGTGTTCTACGTCCGTACCCTTCTTAAATTCTTCGTAGTACTTCCTGTAAGCGTCGCGGGCAGCGTTAAGGTCCTCATCATCGGACTTCGCGAAGCCTGTAGCGAAGTTTATCTGCTCATCGGTGAAACCATTCTTACGCATCTCGCGCTTTGCTTCGAACTCAGGGTTACCGCCAAGCAGGATATCCGTACCACGGCCGGCCATGTTCGTCGCTATGGTCACGGCTCCCTTACGGCCTGCCTGAGCTACTATCTCAGCCTCGCGCTCGTGCTGCTTAGCGTTCAGCACGTTATGCTCTATGCCGCGCTTCTTAAGCATGTCGCTCACAAGTTCTGACTTCTCGATGGATATGGTACCTACCAGAACAGGCTGGCCTGTAGCGTGGACTTCCTCCACACGGTCAGCTATGGCCTTGAACTTCGCAGCCTCGTGCTGGTATATGGAATCCTGCAGGTCCTCTCTTATGATAGGCTTATTCGTCGGGATCACTACTACATCCATGTTATAGATGTCGCGGAACTCCTCTTCCTCTGTCTTAGCTGTACCTGTCATACCTGCCAGTTTATTATACATTCTGAAGAAGTTCTGGATCGTGATGGTAGCCAGGGTCTTAGACTCTGAACGCACCAGAACGTGCTCCTTAGCCTCTATGGCCTGGTGGAGACCGTTAGAGAATCTCCTTCCGAACATCAGACGGCCTGTGAACTCATCTACGATGACGATCTCGCCGTCCTTAACGATATAGTCTACGTCTCTTTCCATGAGAGTGTTGGCTCTCAAGGCTTCCTGGACGTTATGGTTTATCTCCATGTTATCAGGGTCGGCGAAGTTCTCGAGTCCGAAATATTCCTCAGCCTTAGCGACACCCTGGTCTGTGAGGGAGCACTGGTCTTCCTTCTCGTCTACCTTATAATCCTCATCCTTCTGAAGCGTGATGACGAACTGGTTAGCCTTCTTATAGAGGTCTGTGGAAGCTGTTCCCTGACCGGATATGATAAGAGGGGTCCTGGCCTCATCTATGAGGATGGAGTCGACCTCGTCGACTATGGCGTAGTTAAGACCGCGCTGGGTGAGCTCTTCCTCATAAGCGACCATGTTATCTCTCAGATAGTCGAAACCGAACTCGTTATTCGTTCCGTATGTGATATCGGCCTGGTAAGCGGCTTTCCTCACTTCGTCCGTTATGCCGTGGATAACGCAGCCGACCGTGAGTCCCATGAATGTGTATACCTTACCCATCCACTCGGAGTCACGCTTAGCCAGGTAATCGTTTACTGTTATGACGTGGACGCCCTTACCGGTCAAAGCGTTCAGATATACAGGGAGTGTAGCTACCAGAGTCTTACCTTCTCCTGTCTTCATCTCAGCGATCCTGCCCTGGTGGAGGACTACTCCACCGATGAGCTGTACCCTGAATGGCTTCAGTCCTATGCTCCTCCAGGCTCCTTCTCTTACAGCGGCAAAAGCTTCCGGCAGGATGTCGTCCAGCGTCTCTCCTTCCGCCAGGCGGTCCTTAAACTCCTGCGTCTTCGCTTTAAGATCTTCATCGGACAGGGCCTGCATAGCCTCATCGTATGACTCGATCTTATCCACGATCTTATTGATCTTCTTCAGCTCGCGCTTATTCAGGTCGCCGAAGATCTTCTCGACTAAACTCATGTAATTCTCCTCTCTTATTTATCCTCATCATCAGACGGCTTATCGGTGACGACGATATTCACCTCTTCAGCCTTCCTGCTGTCAGCTACTGTAACGTGCCCGGTGAAGACCTTATCTCCTACCTCACACCGGAACTTATCTCCCACGCTAGGGAGCTTATCTATGAGCCTCTCGACCCAGCCGTTAACTGTCACGGAATCGTACTCGGCTTCTACGTCGAAGTACTCGAACATCTTCTCCAGATTAGCTGTTCCCAGCACCCTGTAGCTTCCGTCCTGCATCCGGGTTATGTCGCTGGCGTCGACTTCCTCGTGCTCATCGTAGATCTCACCCACCAGCTCTTCTATGATATCCTCCATGGCGACCAGGCCGGTAGTCCCGCCGTATTCGTCCACGACTATGGCTATCTGGCACTTATTAGCCTGCATCCTTTTAAGGAGCACGGAGATCTTCATGGTCTCCGGCACGTAGATGACAGGCTTAGTCATGTCGGTTATCGTCTTACTCTTATGATATATGTAATTGTGGAAATCCTTCTGGTTCAAGACTCCCAGGATCTTATCCAGGTCGTCGTCATATACAGGCAGGCGGGAGAAGCCGGTCTTCAGGAATATGTCCGCTACCTCGTCCTCCGTCATATTGATTTCTATAGCCTTAATGTCGACCCTCGGGGTTATGACGTCGCAGGCTTCGAGCTCGTTGAACTCTATGGCGTTCTGGATGAGCTCGCTCTGGTCTTCGTGTATGGACCCTTCCGTCTCAGCCTCTTCCACCATGGTCAGGAGCTCGTCTTCAGTGATTCCCCTGTCGTCATTATGTTTCATGAAGTGGAGCAGGACCTTCCTCAGCAAAGAGAAAAAGGCGTTGAATGGTGTAAACACCACTATCAGGATCCCCATAGCAGGGGCTGCCGCCATGGCGAACCTCTCCGGCTCTTCTTTAGCTATGTTCTTAGGTGAAACTTCTCCGAATATGAGGACGACTATGGTCATAACGACTGTAGAGATCGTCGCCCCGTATGAACCGAATAACTTAACGAAAAAAATAGTCGCTATAGCTGTGTTGGCTATGTTAACTATGTTATTTCCGATCAGGATGGTCGAAAGGAGCTTATCATACTTATCCGAAAGCTTCAGGACCTTCTTAGCCCTGTCGTTTCCGCTGTCGGACAGATTCTTTATTTTAATGCGGTTCAGCGACGTGAACGCTGTCTCCGTAGCTGAGAAAAAGGCGGATAGCATTAAAAGCACTGCCATAGCCGCTATATAAAGCACCATAGTCCTGGTACTCATTCGGTCGGTCCCTCCAGACTGGCTGACGCGGGGCGTAAATGACCCCGTTACCAATGAATTACATACGAAATAATTTTAGCATATAAGATGTAGGCTAACAATTTGAAATATAATTATATCGTGAAAAAGACGCCTATTCCATAAAAAACCGCTGATTTGACAAACACTTTATAAACCCCACAAGAACGACACATAAACGCGGTTTGTATTTTACAAAGGAAAATAATAAAATGGTAAATAGGTATATCATAATTTTAATAAGAACATTCTCCCGTGGCGCGTGGCTTGTTTGGCAGTTGGCTTTGGGGAAATTCAGAACATTAGCTTACCGGCGGCGCGACGGTTATTTGGGAAAACCGATCAGCCTGCTTGCCGATGTCAAGCCAGCTTAGGGGAAATTCAGAATATTTAGATAAATAATAAAAACATAGATGAAAAAATACATTTTGACAATAAAAGGCCATAGGTACCTGGTCGATCCGAGCAGGGTCCTGATCTGGGCCGCCGGAGTGATCCTGATCATCATCATGCTCGTCTTTGCTACGAACGACATCACAGACTCCATAGGATCGATCGGAAACTCAGCCTCAGCCGACCCGAAGAACTACGAATACCCTGGCTATAAGAGCAAGGTCGATAAGGACGGGGACGGCATAGACGACCAGACGGACATGCTACAGAGCGCCCGGGCCTACATAGCGACGAAGCCTAAGTATAAGAGCATCTACTACGCTGGCGGCTACCCGACGGATAACCATGGGGTCTGCACGGACGTCATCGCCTTCGCCATGCTGAATTCAGGCTACGACATCCGCGCCTTACTGAACGAAGACGCTAAGGAGCGCCCGGACCTCTATCCCGACATTAAGACCCTGGACATAGATATAGATTTCCGCCGGGTCGATAACCTGAACGTCTACTTCAGCCGTCACGCTATCACCTGCACGACGGACCTGGACGATAAGGGCGCCTGGAAAGGCGGGGACATAGTGGTCTTCAAGCACCACATAGGCATGATCTCGGATAAGCGTAACGAGGACGGCTACCCATACCTGATCCACCTGTCGAAACCGGGTCAGAAGGTCTACGAGCAGAGATACGGGCTGGTGAAGCGCCGGGCTGATATAGTCGCCCACTACCGCATAAGCTGATCATACAGCAAAGCGCGTCGGGCGCATGCCGCCGGCGGGCTCACAACTAATTTTAAGAGGAAAAAGAATGACGACGAAAACAGAACTATTGAAGATCCTCATGGATTCGCCTGAGGAATACGTGTCCGGCCAGGAAATAGCCGGAAAGCTCGACATATCGAGAAACGCCATTTGGAAGGCAGTCGCTTCCCTGAGGAATGAAGGCTACAGCATAGAAAGCCGGAATAACCGCGGTTATAAACTGACGAATGTCGGTAACATACTGACAGAAGACGCGGTTCGCGCTTCGTTGAATGTGGACTGCGACCTGGAAGTTTACACGGTCGTGACATCCACTAACGACCTGATGAAGGAACGCGAGATCGGGGAAACGCCTCGTGTCATAGTCGCGAACAAGCAGTCAGCTGGGCGCGGCAGGCTGGGCAGGTCATTCGAGTCGCCGGGCGGAACGGGTCTCTACTTCACCATAGGCTTCAAACCTCGCTTTGATATGGATCGCGCTCCTATCGTGACGATGGCCGCGGCGGTAGCGATTTGCAGGGCGATAGAGCACGTCGTTAAGATTCACCCAGTCATAAAGTGGGTGAACGACATTTTCTATGACGGGAAGAAGTGCTGCGGCATCCTGACTGAAGCGCAGACGGACCTGGAGAACGGCAGTTTCGAGAGCATAATCTGTGGCATCGGCGTGAACTGTTTCCCGGGAAGCTTCCCGCCGGAGCTGGAAGGCATAGCCGGCTCCCTGTCTGACGAGGTCGGGTCTTTCTCCCGCTCGACTCTGGCGGCTGAGATGATAAACGAGTTCGTCGCCCTTCTCGACCAGGTCCAGGACCGCGGCTTCCTCGACGAGTACCGCGAGCGCTGCTTCGTGACCGGCGAGACCATTAAGGTGCACTCGAACTACGATGATAAGGGCGTCCTGGCGAATGCTTTGGAAATAGCTGATGACGGCGGTTTGGTCGTCGAATATCTCGAGGGTCCGAAGGCAGGGTCGCGTGAGACTCTCCACACCGGGGAGATCTCGATCAGTATGGCGT
Source organism: Eubacteriales bacterium (assembly GCA_029009055.1). Classification (GTDB taxonomy): domain Bacteria; phylum Bacillota; class Clostridia; order Peptostreptococcales; family Anaerovoracaceae; genus Aminicella. The sequence continues at coordinate 70,899 of JAQXJR010000031.1, forward strand.
GATAGCCAGCAAAGCTGCCCTGCGGGTGGCCTTCCCAGGAGGCCGGGCGCAGCCGGGCCGGGGCCGTTCAGGCCGGGCGCAGCCGGGCCAAGCGCGGGAGCGTGCGCCGGCGGAATCGCTTTGCTAGATGATAATAAGGAATTGATTTATGAGGATATGGATCGTCCGCCACGGACAGACAGAACTTAATAAGGAAGGCAGAGTGCAGGGGCGGTCTAACTACCCGCTGAACGAGCGCGGCGTAGAGCAGGCGCGTGCGGCCAGAGCGTCGATTGGCGATATGACATTCGACGCCGTGTATTCGAGTCCGCTCGACCGGGCGGCGAAAACGGCTGAGATCATTGGAAATGTGGGCGAACATGAGCTTGTTAAGGACGACCGCCTCATAGAAACTGATTTCGGGATCTACGAGGAGCGTAAGTGGTCTGCCAGCCCTAGGCTTTTCCTCTACTGGGCGGCGCCGTTCATAGTGCCGAAGCCTAGTTCTGTGGAATCTGTGAAGTCCATGGTGGAGCGGTCGCGCGATTTTCTGACTGAGCTTGAGGACATGGATTACGATGATGTCCTCGTGGCTTGCCACGGCGGGATCATCCGGGCTCTGCGCGGGTATCTGGAGGACCGGCCGAGCGGCACGAACTGGTACGACCGTGCCCACAACTGCGAGATCCGCGTATACGAGTCTTCCGGCGGCAAGCACCGTGATGTCACGAGCGAGTTCGTGCACCGGTAGACTTCAGGATGCCACAAGCGAATTCGAACTGAAGTAAGCTGAGCTTTTTAAGCACGAGGTCCTAAGCCCGGACCCGGCTTGCAGTCAGGACCGAGGCAAGTCTTTTTAATCATGACCAAGGGATGCCCCTACAATTAGTAAGAATCCTCTTCATTTCGGATCCGATTTACTAAATTTGCAAAAAATAGGTTCTTCACGGATTTCTGGGGGATAGCGAAAGCTGTCCTCCTGTTTTAGTTGTTTGCTGGTATTTGGGTTGTGCCGGTGCAGCCATAGTTTGTGAAGGAAGCTTACTATATTGATACCATCTCGAAAGCTGTTAGTCTG
>JAQXJR010000032.1 GCA_029009055.1 Eubacteriales bacterium
TCCTCGACCTGGTCTTCGACCGCGGCGAGGTCGTCTCTGCTGTATGTCCTTATTACCAGGAGTTCTGTAGTATCCATGGCGTCAGGACTCTTATAATAAATGAAGCCTTTATATTTCGAAGCGTCCAATCCTATGAACTGCATGAGCTGGCGGGTGCTCTGCTTCTTCATCTCAGAAGTTATCTTACCCTTAGATGTGAATGCCTTATTCATGTCAGACATGCTGACGCTCTTAGCGCTGGACTTAGAGTATACAATAGCCAGGAAGGCTATGAGGACTATGACCAGGGCTACTTTAAGTACGAATGATCCTTCAGGCTTCTTCATCTCGGAAATGTTCGGCTTATTCATGCCGGACATTTTAGGAGCCTTAGGAAGTTTAATGTCAGGTTTCTTAAAGCTGAATCTGCCAGACTTCTCATCGCCATCGGATTCGGCCTCGAGATCGTCAGTTGACTCATCTTCAGAGCCGGCGCCGTAGGAAGTATTCGCCCGTTCGGCTTCAGGACCGGCTTCGCCGGCATCGGCATCGGGCTTAGCATACTTCGGTGAATACTCTTCCTGATCCATGTCCAGAATATTTATATCTTCATTATTATTTCTATCATCGAAGCCGATTTCGCTTTCTTCTATCTCGGCCAGCAGATCTATATTCTTCTTTTCTTCCATTAGAAACCTGCTTTCAGGATTATCTCGTTAAGGCAGATAGGGTAATATGACGGTGAAACGTGTACTCCGTCCCCGGCGTAAAGCTTAGGATGCTCTTCCAGGATGAATGTCTGGTCTATATAAGTGAATCCATCGTCAGCGCACATCTTAGTCAGCGCCTTATTGAATTTCGTGTAATTCTTCAGTGTCGGCTTACGCTTAATGGCTGCCTTACTCGGCTTAGAGATGCTAAGCACGTAGATCTTCGTGGATGGAGATATCTTCTTAAACGCCTTTATCATGGATGTGTACTTCTTAATAAAGTTCTTCTCCTTACCGCGGAAATTCCCCATATCGTTCATGCCGTAGCAGAAAAAAGCCTTATCCGGGTATGTCTTAGCGGCCTTAGTGAAATTACTCTCAGCGTCGAGCAGGGAACCTCCTACTTCGCTGAACACCTGGCTGTCGGACAGGAAGCCGTACAGGCTGAGCCCTGAAGTTATGGAGTCGCCGATAAATACACAGTTTCCGAATATTTCCGTGTACTGAGCGCTCGTAAGGGCGCCATTTCCGGATGTGGCGTTCTGATTGATCTCTGTCGCCTTAATCTTCTTCTCTACGGTCTTAACGTCAGAGAAATCGTGTGATTCCACGAGTTTTATGTTGGATTCCACATTCTTCGAGCTCTCATCAGCCTTCATATTAAAGCTGAAAAGATGAATGAGAAATGAGAGCGCTATGAGAGCGCATATTATCCTGAATGCCAGAATCGTTACCCCTCGTCCGCTCTTCTCCGGAAGGATGAGGTCTAATATCTTATCGCTATTTATCTTCATGATGCCTATATTTCTGTATTTATAGATGCCGCCCGGGGCGGATTTCCATATTATTTCAATTGCAAATATATATTCCGGCGCCTATCACTCTGTGCCCATATGACCAGCGCCACGAACATTTATTTTATGCGATTTAAGCATTAATTTCAACCTTAGCCGAGCGTTTTCATAATAACAACAAATATCTTAATTTGTTGACAGTAATACATTTAGATGATAGAATGCTTTTAACTTATAAATGATGGTTAATTCATTAGAGAGTGGGTCCTGCCCACTCTCTAAGTTTTATGAGGAGAAATTTCATGATCCTTAAGGACGGACAGAATAAGACGGAGAAGCTTATAGAGGGCATCGGAGGCAGTTTTCTGGAAGAAAACGGACTGGAGCTCTATTACGCGGACTTCAGGAAGGAAGGCCAGGAATGGTTCCTGATGGTCTTCATAGATATAAGCGAGGAAGTCAGGAATGAACACCCGGATGAAGACATGTACATAGACAGTGGCGACTGCGAGAAGTTCAGCAGATACCTGTCGGATAAGTTGGACGAGAAGGACCCGTTCAGCCAGAAATATACACTGGTCGTCAGCTCCCCGGGTCTGGACAGACAGCTTTACGCCCGTAAGGATTTTCAGAGATTCACAGGTTCGGGCGTGGATGTGAAGCTTTATAAGAAGCTCGACGGATCTAAGATGATAAACGGCACCCTTAAGTCATTCGATGATAAGGGTATAGTGCTCGAATACGATGGTAAGGAAACAGAAATCGATTTTAACGATATAGTGAAAGTATCGCTTGAAGTGCTCTTCTAGGAGGAATGAGAATGAACAGGGAATTTATTGAAGCGCTGGAAGATCTGGAAAGGGAGAAACATATCTCTAAGGATATGCTCCTGGAGACCATAGAACTGGCATTGAAGCAGGCTTATAAGAAGAATTACGGCTCTGCTGATAATGTTCGTGTCGAGATCGATCCTGTAGAGGGAGACGTTAGCGTTCTCGCCGGTAAGGAAGTCGTAGAGAACGTAGAAGACGATCTCACACAGATCTCACTGGACGAGGCTCATGAGTACGACAGCCGTTATGAGGTAGGAGACGTTATCGAGTTCCAGGTAACACCTTCCGATTTCGGCAGGATCGCCGCCATGGCAGCTAAGCAGGTAGTAGTCCAGAGAATCAGAGAAGCTGAGAGAAACATGGTATACGATCAGTACATCACCCGTCAGGGCGAGGTAGTGAACGGAAGAGTATCCAGGCTCAGCGGACAGACCATCTATGTAGATTTGGATAACGCGGAAGGTATTCTTCCTGTTAAGGAACAGGTGAGAGGAGAGCATTTCGAAGTTCGTCAGTACATTAAGGTCTACATCATGGACGTTAAGAAGTCCAACAGAGGACCTCAGATCTTCCTGTCCAGGTCGCATCCGGGACTCGTTAAGAACCTGTTCGAGCTAGAAGTACCTGAGATCCAGGACGGCACAGTAGAGATTAAGGGTATAGCGAGAGAAGCCGGTTCCAGAACGAAGATGGCAGTTGCTTCTAACGACCCCGGCGTAGATCCTGTAGGAGCTTGCGTAGGCGCCAGAGGAGCCCGCGTGCAGGCTGTAGTAGATGAGCTCGGGGGCGAGAAGATAGATATCATCCCATGGAGCAATGAACCTGCTGAATTCATAAGCAATGTACTGAGCCCGGCAGACGTAGAAGCCGTGATCACTAACGGAGACGATGACAGAGTAGTTACTGTAGTCGTTCCTGATACTCAGCTTTCGCTGGCTATAGGTAAACAGGGTCAGAACGTAAGACTTGCGGCGAAGGTATCCGGCTGGAAGATAGATATTAAGAGCCACAGCCAGTATGAGGAAGCTATGGCTAACGGAGATTTCGTATTCGCCGACGATGAGGACGCAGATGATGGCGCCTTCGAAGCGGATGATCAGGCGGAAGATCAGGAATACGAAGCGCCGGCGGAAACAGAAGCTGATGACTTCCCTGAGGACGCTGAAGCAGAAGAAGATACATCTGAAGACGCGGCAGACCAGGAAACAGAAGGAACAGACGAAGCGGAGTGATCCGGCATGAGTGATCTTATAATTAAGAGAGTACCCGAAAGGACCTGCATAGGCTGTAGAGAGAAGAAGCCGAAGACAGAGATGATCAGGATCGCCTTTTACGAAGGCAGTCTTTCCGTCGATAGGACCGGTAAGGCTAAGGGCAGGGGCGTATACATCTGCGACGACCCTGACTGCAGAGCAAAGGCTAAGAAGACTAACGCTTTGCAGCGCGCCTTTAGGACAGGCTTCGATAAAGAAACCGTAGACAGGATATTCGGGGAGTTGGAGAATAACGATTAATAATTCAGATAAGAAAATAATATCTCTGCTCGGGTTCGCGGCGAGGGCGAGGAAGATACAGGGCGGTTCCAATACCGTTCTGACGCTGATAAGCCGAAGGAAAGCGAAACTCGTCATCGTTTCAGAGGACACGGGAGAGAATACTAAGAAGAGGATCGGGCAGAAGTGTGATTCCGCCGGCATACCGTGTAGAGTGTGGGGGAAGGCCGGAGACATTTCGCACATGACCGGAAGCAGCGATAAAGGGGTGTTCGCCCTGACAGACAGCGGCTTCGCGGCAGCCATTACTGAGGAGATTGACCGCATTCAATCGGAAGGAGAAGGTGTTAATGTCTAAAAAGGTATATGAACTAGCGCGAGAGATAGGCGTTCAGAGTAAGACCCTCGTAGCCAGGGCTAAGGAGATGGGTCTGGACGTTAAGAGTCACATGAGTGTCCTCACAGATAAGGATATAGAGAAATTAACAGGTAAATCTTCTGACGATGACGCTCACCGCGAGGCTGAAGCTAAGAAGCACCATGGACCTATAGGCAGGGCTATCGTAGATGAAGACTTCCTGGCCAGACGTCAGAAGGCTAGAGAAGAGCAGGCTAACGCGCATGAGGCAGAGAAGAAAGCGGATGACCAGGCGAAGGAGACCGGTAAGCCGGAATCCGCGCCTGAAGTGAAGGCTGAGTCTGCGCCTGAAGCAGCTCCGAAGAAGGCTGAAAGTCCGGCTCCGGCAGAAGATAGGGGCTCTGCTGTGGTTAGACGCGCGTCTAAGGCGGAGAAGCCTGTTCAGAAGGCAGTTGAGCCTAAGGCTGAGAAGCCTGTTGTTAAGAGTGAAGCTAAGAAGGCTGATGAACCTGTAAAGCAGGAGCCTAAGGCTGAGAAACCTGCTGTGAAGAACGAAAAACAGAAGGCATCGGGCGAGAAGAAGCCAGCTAACAGATCCCAGGCGGATGCGGCCGCTAAGGATAAGAAGGCTGAGCAGAAGGCGAAGTCTGAACCTTCTAAGCCTGTGATTCATATTATAAAGAAGTCAGAACTCGACCTAAACAGACCTTCTATGGGAAGCGCTGTAGTAAGAAGAGCTTCCAGCTCTGCGTCCTCTGGAAGGAGCGCTGACGGAAGACAGGCTTCCACCAGAAACAGACAGAACAGAAGGGGAGATAATAAGAAGCCTTTCAATAAGAATGCCAGAAATGGCGAGGGGACAGGCTCTGATAATAATAATTCCCGCGGCTCCAGACGTAATGACAGATTCGGCGGTCAGCGTTCTGAAAGCGAAGGACAGGGTCAGTCATCCAGACGTCCTAGCCAGAGGAGAGCCGGCTTTAAGGCAGCTCCGGCTCCGGCTGAGGCTCCTTCACAGGGCAGAAAGCGCGACGATAAGAGGTCTAAGGGAAAGCACAGCTCCTTCGATAAATTCGATAAGTTCGAAGAGAAGTCACTGGAAAGACACGAGAGGAAGAAATTCAATAAGCCTAAGAAGGTAGAGCCAGAAGTAGAAGAAGTAGTACTTCCTGAAGGCACTATCAGCATTAAGGCTCCTATTACTGTAGCCGGTTTCTGTGAGCAGGCAGAAGTATCCACTTCTAAGGTCATCATGGCTCTTATGAAGGACGGTATCATGGCTAATATCAATCAGGAGCTCGATAAGGACACACTGGAACTCCTGGCTGAAGAATTAGGCATCCAGATCGCTGTCACGGAGGAAGAAGAGCAGATAGTAGAAGAAGGTATCGAGACATTCGAGGACAGAGAAGAAGATCTGGTTGCCAGACCTCCTATCATCACTGTAATGGGTCACGTAGACCATGGTAAGACATCCCTTCTGGACGCTATCAGAAACACCCGCGTAACAGCTACAGAGTCAGGCGGTATCACACAGAAGATCGGAGCTTCTGAGGTAGAGATAAACGGCAGGAAGATCGTGTTCCTGGATACACCGGGACATGAGGCGTTCACAGCCATGAGAGCCCGTGGAGCTCATATCACAGATATAGCTGTATTGGTAGTAGCGGCTGACGACTCCGTTAAGCCTCAGACTATAGAATCTATAAGCCACGCTAAGGCTGCCGGCGTTCCTATCATCGTAGCTATAAATAAGATGGATAAGCCGGGAGCTAACCCTGATAGAGTTAAGAAGGATCTGGCGGATAACGGTGTCCTGGTAGAAGACTGGGGCGGCAGCGTTATCAGCGTCCCTGTCTCCGCGAAGACGGGCATGGGCATAGATGATTTGCTCGAGATGATACTTCTCCAGGCTGATATGCTGGAGCTGAAGGCTAACCCGAACAGACTGGCTAAGGGATCAGTCATCGAGGCTAGATTGGATAAGAATAAAGGACCTGTAGCGACATTGCTCGTGCTTAACGGAACACTTAAGGCTGGCCAGAGCGTAGTAGCCGGAACATGTTCCGGAAGGATCAGGCTCATGACGAACTTCAGAGGTAAGAAGATCCGTGAGGCAGGCCCTGCTACAGCCGTAGAGATCCTGGGACTCACAGATGTGCCTCAGGCAGGAGACGAATTCGACGCTGTAAGCGACGATAAGACAGCTAGAGATATAGCAGAACATAGAAGAGAGAAACTCCGTGAAGAAGTACTGGCGAGAAACTCCAGCACTACACTGGAGAAACTCTTCAGCGAGCTTAAGGAAGGCGAAGTTAAGGACCTCAACATCATCGTTAAGGCTGATGTACAGGGTTCTGTCGGAGCCATCGTATCTTCACTCGAGAAGCTCAGTAATGACCAGGTAAGAGTGAACGTTATCCACCAGGGAGCCGGTACTGTAAACGAATCAGACGTCATGCTCGCTGAGACATCTGACGCTATCATAGTCGGCTTCAACGTAAGACCTACTACAGCCGTTACGAACATGGCTGATAGGGCGGGAGTGGAAATCAGACTCTACAGAGTCATCTATGACCTGATCGATGATGTGGAAGCTGCTATGAAGGGTATGCTCGCTCCTGAGTATAAGGAGGAAGTGCTCGGTAAGGCTGAAGTCAGAAGCACATTTAAGGTTCCTAATGTCGGAATCGTTGCCGGAGCATATATCACAGAAGGTAAGGTCGCCAGGAATGCCCAGATCAGACTGGTTAGAGACGGAATAGTCATCCACGAGGGAACTATTTCTTCCCTGAAGCGTTTTAAGGATGACGCTAAGGAAGTAAACCAGGGCTATGAGTGCGGTCTCGGTATCGAAGACTATAACGACATTAAGGAAGGCGATGTCATAGAGTGCTTCCACATGGTCGAAGTTACGGACGAGGAAGATAAGTAATTTATTAATTGAAGGCAGGTGATTATCATGGCAGCTCAGAAGAAACATTACAGGCAGGGCCGCCTGGGTGAGGAAATAAAGAAACTCATCAGTGACATGCTGCTTAAAGATATTAAGGATCCGAGACTGGAGGGGATAATCAGCATCTCTGATGTCGAGGTCACGAGAGATAACAGCTACGCCACCTGCTATGTCATGATTTTAGACATGACAGGCGACGAAGAAGAGAAGGCACAGCGCGAGGAAGATGTCCTGGACGGCTTCTACAGCGTTAAGGGCCTCATAAGGAAGGAAATCGGCGCTAAGATGAAGCTCCATCACGCGCCAGACCTCATATTTAAGATAGACAGGTCCATGGAGTACGGTGAGCACATAGATAGTGTCCTCGCCCAGCTGAAGCTTGAGGAAGAAGATAATGAGGATTAGTGGATGTTCGATAATGATTCCATGGATACTATAGCTGCTCAGATAAAGCAGGCTGACAGCGTCTACATATTCATTCACGAAAACATGGATGGCGACGCCCTGGGCTCCGGAGCAGCTCTTTGCTCATATCTAAGGAGAATGGGAAAGACGGCTTTCGTGATAAGAGATGGGGAAGTCCCGCAGAACCTGGCTTTTATGGACAGGGATTATTGCAGGACTTCGGGTCAGGTGCCCGTAGAGCACGACATGTCCATAGCCGTTGACTGCAGCGAGAAGACGAGATTTCCTCATAACATAGAGCTTTTCGATAAGGCGGGGAACTCCGCGTGTGTAGACCACCATCTGGCGCCGGCTCCTTTAGCAAATTTTAACTATGTAGACCCGGACGCGGCAGCGAGCGCTGAGCTCATATTCAAGCTCTTTAAGGCTATGGGGCCTGAACCTGATAAGGAAGAAGCAGAGGCACTCTTTGCTGGTATAACGACGGACACCGGAAATTTTCAATACTCTAACACGACTAAAGAAACGCACGAGATCGCCGCTCAGCTCTATGACTATGGTATAGACGCTAATCATGTCAGTGTAGAGATTTATGAGACAGTTCCTTTCAGGAAACTGAACCTCTCGGGCATGGCTCTCGACAGGGCTGAAATATACGCTGACGGGAAAATTGCCATGACCGTAGTTACCCAGGATATGCTCGCGAAGGCTGGCGCTATAATGAATGACTCTGAAGGGATAGTTTCTGAGCTCCGCAGCATAGCCGGAGTGGAAGTGGCTATACTGGTGAAGGAATCCGATGACGGCAGGGTGTTCGTGAGCCTCAGGTCTAAGACGGAAGCGAATGTGCAGAAGATAGCGGCGAAATTCGGCGGCGGCGGCCATGTGAAGGCAGCCGGCTGCACTGTTTCAGGCAAGAGCTGGCAGGAAGTATATGAAGACTTTAAGAATGCCGCCGCAGAGGAGATCCAGTGACCAGATCAGGAATAATTAATATTTATAAAGAAGAAGGCATGACCTCCCACGATGTAGTAGGTAAGGTCAGGAGGATAATTGGCGAACGCCGCGTGGGCCATACAGGAACGCTGGATCCGATGGCGACCGGCGTTCTTCCTGTTTGTGTGGGCAGGGCAGCCAGAGTCATGCAGTATCTGGACCTGGATAAGAAGAGGTACAGGTGCCGGATGAGCCTGGGGCGAAGATCCGACTCCCTGGACGCCTGGGGAAATTTCACGGAAGAAGCCGCTGAGGACGAGATAAACGCTATAACAGAGGATGATATCAGGACTGTTTTAGCAAAGTTTTCCGGGAATATAGTCCAGAGACCTCCCGCTTACTCAGCCGTGAAGGTCGGAGGTAAGAGGCTCTACGAACTCGTCCATAAGGGTAAGGAAGTTAAGGAAGAAGACATTCCATTAAGGAAGATCCATATATATTCTCTGGATATAGTTTCCATGGATTTGGGTAAGGGCTTCGACAGTAATGTGATTTTCGATGTTGAGTGTTCTAAGGGCACTTTCATCCGCACCATATGTGATGACGCCGGAGAAATGCTCGGCACCCACGCTTATATGTCGGGGCTGGAGAGGACCGGGAGCGGAGCATTCTCCATAGAAGACTCTATTACACTGGATCAGCTCAGGGAAATGTCTAAGGACGAGATCGAGGCTATCATGAAGACCCCTGATCAGGCTCTCGAGAACCTCGGCAGGATAGAGCTTTCGGGCAGAGACGCCATCAGGATGATAAACGGGTTGGATACCGGCATCTCCAGATGCCACGTGGTCTATGAGCCTCCTTATAAGAATAAAGCTTACTGCCTGCCGATAAACGAAGATTATAAATTCCTGTATAAACTCTATGGGAAGTTCGCGGACGACGATATAATACCCGGAAGGCCGGAAGGTGAGAATAGGCCTACTGAGAAGGACGAGCGTGGCATGACATTCATCGGCATAGGTTTCCTGGACGAAGACAGACAGGAGATCAGGCCGAGAAAAATGTTCATTTAGTTAGTAAGGATATCTTAAATTGATAGTTTTTGACGATATTAATGAAATAAATGGTAATGGGCCGGCTGTAATAGCTCTGGGAAATTTCGACGGTGTGCATCTGGGCCATGTAGAGCTCATAAGGCAGGCGGTAGAAGAAGCAGACAGGCTGGGCGTGAAGTCAGCGGTCTTCACATTCTCCAACCATCCGAGGAACATGTTCTCGAAGCGTAAGGTGAAGAGCATTCTCTATATGGACGAAAAGCGCCAGATCATAGAGTCAATGGGCATAGACTACATGTTCGATGTCCCATTCACAGAAGAGCTGATGAAAACATCGCCTGAGGATTTCGTAACAGAGATCCTGGTAAGGAAGCTTAAGATGATGGAAGCCGTATGCGGTTTCAATTACACTTTCGGTTATAAGGCTGCCGGGACTTACGATTATCTTAAAGAAATGGGAGATAAGCTCGGTTTCGCCGTAAGAGAGGTGAAACCATTCAAGGTGAACGGCAGGGTCGTGAGCTCCACGCTGCTTAGAAATCTCATAAGCCGAGGCCGGGTCGATAGGTGCCGCTCCTACATGGGCAGGAACTACGCCGCGACAGGCACAGTCGTTAAAGGCGACCAGCTGGGAAGAACTATGGGCTTTCCGACATGTAACCTCGATATCGACGCGTCCATGGTGACTCCGCCGGCGGGCTCCTACATCACACTTTGCAAAGTAAACGATAAGTATTACCACGCTGTGACGAATGTCGGTAAGAAGCCTACGGTCGGCAAATACCATAAAAATATAGAGACACATATACTGGATTTCTCCGGCGACCTGTACGGGCAGAAGATCGTGGTTGAATTTTTGAAGAGAATCAGGGGCGAGAAGAAGTTTTCCGGGCTCGAGGAGCTCGAGGAACAGATAAAGGCGGACTGCCAGACAGCTCGGGATTACTTTGCAAAGGAAAATATGTAGATCCGCTCTGCGGAAATATTGAAAAACTGCGAAAAAGCTTGATTTATATCAGACTGCATGATAAAATTAGGAGTCTGAAATCGTACCTTGACCTGGTGACGCGGTGCTCCGCCGATCACGCGGTCATGGCTTATAGAATGTAAAGGAGTAAAACATGATTACTAAGGAAAAGAAGGAAGCTATCATTAAGGAATACGCTACTAAGGAAGGAGACACAGGTTCCCCTGAAGTACAGGTAGCTATTCTCACAGCCAGAATCAACGAGCTTAACGAGCACCTGGCTTCACATCAGAAGGATCATCATTCCAGACGTGGACTTCTTAAGATGGTCGGCAAGAGAAGAAACATGCTGAACTATCTCAAGGGCAAGGATATTGAGAGATACAGAACTCTTATCAGCCGTCTGGGACTCAGAAAGTAATCTTTTGATTTTTGGCGGGGAAGAAATTCCCCGTTTTTTTATTAATGAACGTTCACTGCATCATATAACATTTGGAGAGAGTCGTTCGAGAAAAAATATTAGTGAAATAAACAGGAAGGAGTTGTTTATTCAGAAATGGCAAGATTTACTGATTACAGAACGTTCAAGACAGCGATAGGCGGGAGACTGCTCCAGCTCGAGATCGGGAAAGTCTGCGAACAGGCTAACGGCCAGGTCATGGTCAGATACGGCGATTCAGTCGTTAACGTTACAGCATGCTGCTCTAAGGCGCCGAGACCTGACATCGATTTCCTGCCGCTTAGCTGCGATTATGAAGAGAAGATGTACGCGGTAGGTAAGATCCCAGGAAGCTTCCTTAAGAGAGAAGGAAGACCGGGAGAGAAGGGTATCCTGTCATCCAGACTTATGGACAGACCTTTAAGACCGCTTTTTCCGAAGGGATTTTATAATGATATCGAGGTAGTAGCTACAGTCATGTCTGTAGATCCTGACTGCGAAACAGACGTTATGGCTATGATCGGTTCATCCGTAGCTTTAGCTATCTCTGACATACCTTGGGACGGACCTACAGGATCTGTAAGAGTAGGAAGAGTAGACGGCGAGTTCGTCATAAACCCTACTCTGGAGCAGAGAGCTGTTTCAGATATCAATCTGACAGTTGCCGGAACTGAAGAAGCTATCATGATGGTAGAAGCGGGAGCTAAGGAAGTTCCTGAAGAAGTCATGCTGGACGCTATCTTCTTCGGCCACGAGGAAATAAAGAAGATCGTAAGATTCATTAAGGAAGTCGTAGCGGAAGTCGGAAAGCCTAAGATGGAAGTTGAGTTCTATAAGGTCCCAGAAGACATAGACGCCGCTGTCAGAGAGTATGCCACAGATAAGATGAAGGCTGCTGTGAGAAACTCTGATAAGATGACCAGGCTCGAGAACATGGATGCCGTAGAGGTAGACACACAGGAGCACTTTGCTGAAGAGTATCCTGACAGCGCTAAGGACATCGCTAATGTTCTCTATAACATCACTAAGGAGAGCGTAAGAGCTTCTATTCTGGACGACGGCGTGAGACCGGACGACAGAAAACTGGACGAGATCCGCCCTGTATGGTGCGAGACGGGCGTCCTTCCTAGAGTGCACGGAACTGGTCTATTCAAGAGAGGACAGACTCAGGTGCTCTCAGCTACGACACTGGCTCCGCTTTCCGAGGCTCAGAGGATAGACGGCCTGACAGAGCAGACTGAGAAGAGATACATCCATCACTATAACTTCCCAGGCTACTGCACAGGAGAGGCTAAGTCACCGAGATCACCTGGAAGAAGAGAGATCGGACACGGCGCTCTCGCTGAGAGAGCTCTTCTGCCTGTTATCCCGAGCGAGGAAGAGTTCCCATACGCTATAAGAGTCGTATCTGAAGTGCTTTCTTCTAACGGATCCAGCTCCATGGCTTCTACATGCGGATCCTGCCTGTCACTTATGGACGCGGGCGTTCCTATTAAGAGACCTGTAGCCGGAATCGCTATGGGACTCATAGAGCGCGTAGAGGAAGACGGAAGCTCTAAGTTCGCTATCATGAGCGATATCCAGGGTATGGAAGACTTCCTGGGCGACATGGACTTTAAGGTAACGGGAACTACAGAAGGCGTTACAGCCATGCAGATGGATATTAAGGTCCACGGACTTTCCAGAGATATACTGAGTCAGGCTCTTAAGCAGGCTCGCGAGGGCAGGATGAAGATCATGGACGTAATGCTCGAGGAGATCCCTGAGCCTCGCGCTGAGCTCTCTAAATACGCTCCTAGATGCCTGTCCATGAGAATAGATCCGGATAAGATCAGACTCGTCATCGGACCGGGAGGAAAGACTATAAATAAGATCGTCGAGGAGACCGGAGCTAAGATAGATATCTCGGAAGACGACCTGGGTCTCGTAACGATCTACGGGACAGATCAGGCGAGCGCTGAAGCCGCTAAGGCTCAGATAGAGCTGATCACAGCTGACGTAGAAGTCGGTAAGACTTATGAGGGAACTGTTAAGAGGATCATGAACTTCGGAGCGTTCATCGAGGTACTTCCTGGTAAGGAGGGACTGCTCCACATCTCTAAGATGGCTGATCACCGCGTAGAAAAAGTAGAAGATGTCATGAACATCGGAGACACAGTTAAGGTAAGAGTTACTGAGATAGATAACCAGAACAGAATCAATCTGGACAGGCCTGATGTAGCTGTCAGACATAGTGAAGGCAGACATAACGAAGGCAGACACGGAAGGAGAAACTGATATATGTTCGAGAAATTGTCGGACGCGCCTGTAGCAGAGGTACAGAACGAACAGGTGAAGGAATGGAAGGAAATGAACCTGCTGCAGAAGTGCGTAGATGAGCGTAAAGACTGCAGACCTTTTATCTTCTATGAAGGTCCTCCGACAGCTAACGGAAAGCCGGGCATCCACCATGTAATGGCCAGGACGCTTAAGGATTCCGTTAACAGATATAAGACCATGAAGGGCTTTAAGGTCAATCGTAAAGCCGGCTGGGACACACACGGACTTCCAGTTGAGATTGAAGTGGAGAAACAGCTCGGCTTCGATGGTAAGCAGGACATAGAGAAGTACGGTATTAAGGAGTTCAACCAGAAGTGCCGCGAGTCTGTATTTAAGTACCTGGATCTCTGGGAGAACATGAGCGAGAGAATGGGCTACCTGGCTGACATGGATGACCCATACATCACGCTTGATAATAACTACATAGAGTCTGGCTGGTGGATCCTTAAAGAATTCTTTAAGGCCGGTCTCATCTATGAGGGCTATAAGATCGTTCCTTACTGCCCGCGCTGCGGAACAGGACTGGCTTCCCACGAAGTAGCTCAGGGATATAAGGATATTAAAGTAAACACGCTTACAGTTAAGTTTAAGAAGAAGGGTACAGATAACGAGTACTTCCTCGCTTGGACTACTACTCCATGGACATTGGCAGCTAACACAGTTCTGACAGTGGGCCCTGACATCGACTATGTAAGAGTTAGATACACAGCCGAGGGCGATGACCAGGGTAATATCTTCTATTTAGCAAAGGCGTTAGCTGATAAGGTCCTCGGAGAGGAAAACTACGAGATCCTGGACGAAATGAAGGGTAAAGACCTGGAGTACCAGGAGTACGAACAGCTGGAGCCGTTCTGTAAGCCGGATGGTAAGGCATTCTTCGTTACATGCATGGATTATGTATCCGTTGAAGACGGTACAGGAATCGTCCATACAGCTCCTGCCTTCGGTGAAGACGACTATAACTGCGGTAAGAAGTATAACCTTCCTATGATCCAGCCTGTAGACCTCCGCGGAAGATACACAGAGACTCCGTGGAAGGGCAGATTCATCATGGAGGATGGCCTGGACGTAGAAATCATTAAGTATCTGGCTCAGGATCATAAGATCTTTAAGAGAGAGAAGCTCGAGCACGCGTACCCACACTGCTGGAGATGCGGAACACCGCTCGTTTACTACGCTCAGCGCGGCTGGTATATTAAGATGAGCGATCTTAGAGACCAGCTGGTAGCTAATAATAAGACTGTAAACTGGTGGCCGCCATTCGTAGGCGAAGGCAGATTCGGAAACTGGATCGCCGACGTTAAGGACTGGGCTATTTCCAGGAGCAGATACTGGGGAACACCTATCCCTATCTGGCGCTGCGAGTGCGGACATCTGGAATGCATAGGTTCCAGGAAGGAGCTCGTAGAGAAGTCTATAGAAGACATCGATGAGAGCATAGAGCTGCATCGTCCGTATGTAGATGATGTTCATATTAAATGTCCTGAGTGCGGTAAGACCATGACCAGGATCCCAGAAGTAATGGACTGCTGGTTCGATTCCGGAGCTATGCCTTACGCTCAGTGGCATTACCCGTTCGAGCATAAGGATGACTTCGATCAGCTCTTCCCGGCTGACTTCATCTGCGAGGGTATAGACCAGACCAGAGGGTGGTTCTATTCTCTTATGGCCATCTCCACGTTCATTAAGGGACAGGCTCCATATAAGAACGTGCTCGTAAACGACCTTATCCTGGATAAGAACGGTAAGAAGATGTCCAAGCACGTTGGGAACACTGTAGATCCGTTCCAGCTCTTCGATAAGTATGGTGCTGACGCTACGAGATGGTATCTGCTCAGCGTATCACCGGCATGGACACCGACTAAGTTCGATGAGGAAGGCCTTAAGGACGTAGTAAGTAAGTTCTTCGGAACACTGAGGAACGTATATAACTTCTTCGTTCTCTACGCTGACCTGGACGATGTAGACATGGCTGATATGAAGGTCGATAACGATAAGAGACCTGAACTCGACAGATGGATCCTGTCTAAGTATAACAAGCTGGTAAGAGACGTTACGGACAGCATGGAACACTACGATCACATGAAGTCTGTAAGAGCCATCACGAACTTCGTAGAGGAAGACCTGTCCAACTGGTACATCAGAAGAGCGCGCCGCAGATTCTACGCTGCCGGCATGACAGACGATAAGAAGAGCGTTTACGATACGACATTCACTATCCTGGAAGGACTCTCCAGGCTTATCGCTCCGTTCGCTCCTTTCATCTCAGAAGAGATGTATAAGAAACTGAATAAGACAGACGAGACAGTGCATGTAGCTTACTATCCTGAAGCTGACCTCTCCCTCATAGACGAGAAGGAAGAAGAGAGAATGGATTTGGTTAAGCAGATCGCCAACCTCGGAAGGGGAATCAGAGAGAAGGAGTCTATTAAGGTACGTCAGCCTCTGGCTGAAGTCCTGGTAGACGGTAAGTATAAGGACATGATAGAGGATCTTTCTTCCCTTATCATGGAAGAGCTTAACGTTAAGAAAGTAGTATTCGCTGACGATCTGACAGGATACATGAACTTCCAGCTTAAGCCAGATTTCAGAGCTGCCGGTCCTGTGCTCGGTAAGAATGTTAAGCTGTTCGCTAAGGAACTCGCGAAGGTAGAAGATCCTGCCGCTCTCGTTTCCAAGCTCGATAACGGCGAGACAGTTACCATGGACCTGGGCGGCCAGGAAGTCGAAATCGGCAGAGATCTGGTAGACGTAAGGATCAACTCTAAGGAGGGATTCGCTGTCTCCATGGCTAATAACGTATTCGCTATCCTGGATACAGAGATCACGCCTGAGCTCGAGACAGAAGGTCTGGCTAGAGAGATCGTATCTAAGATCCAGCAGATGCGTAAGCAGAAGGACTTCGAGATGATGGACAGGATCAACATCTCCATTAAGGCCGATGCTGACGTCATGAACGCTGTAAGTAAATACGAAGACGTTATTAAGAAAGAAACTCTGGCAGATACTATCGAAGAAGCTGATGACCTCGAGACAGTTAATATAAACGGCCACGAGACAGGACTCAGCGTAGCCAGAGTCTAAGCCTGATCAGGAACTTATCCGCACGGCGGACGTGCCTGAGAACGGTATGAATTAGAGTTTCAGGGTTCGTCCCGGTTTTCCGCCGGGGCGGGCCTGAATTTACTCAGAGGATCATCATGAATAATACTATGGAAACAACAGGTCTTAAGGATCTGAGAAGCCTAACTTCAACAGAAATGCAGATTCTCGCGGAGAACCTCGGTCAGAAGAAGTATAGAGGGCGTCAGCTGTTTTCATGGGTCCATAAGGGAACTATCAGCTTCCGGGAGATGTCCGATCTTCCGGAAGTTTTTATTAGCTCTCTATTCGACTCATACACCATAGGCCGCCCATCACTCATCAGACATCAGAAATCGAAAGACGGAACTGAGAAGTTCCTTTTCGGTCTCGGCGACGGTAACGCGGTCGAATCTGTCCTTATGAGGTATAAATACGGTAACACTGTCTGCGTATCTTCCCAAGCCGGCTGCAGGATGGGATGCGCTTTTTGCGCTTCGGGAATAAATGGGCTGGCCAGGAATCTTACGGCCGGCGAGATAGTCTCCCAGGTCCTGGAGATAGAGCTGGCGACGGGCGAGAGGGTCAGCAGGATAGTCGTGATGGGAACAGGCGAGCCATTCGATAATTACGATAATCTGCTGAAATTTATTAATATAATACATGACCCCCTCGGTAAGAACATAAGCATGAGGAATATCACTGTGTCGACGTGTGGTCTGGTGCCGAAGATACTGAAGTTCGCGGACGATCTCCCTGAGACAGGCCTGGCCGTGTCTTTGCACGCTCCTAACGATGAACTTAGACGTAAGATCATGCCTGTAGCAAAGAGTTATTCTCTGGATCAGCTGATCCCAGCTTGCCGTGAGTATGCTAAGAAAACCAGCCGGAGGATAACGTTCGAATACGCCCTGATAGCGGGTGTGAATGACGGGGATAAGGAACTTAAAGAATTGGCGCAGCTGTTGAGAGGAATGCTTTGCCATGTGAATATCATCTCGTTAAATGAGGTGAATGAAACAGGTCTTAAGTCGGCAGGCAGGAGAAGAGCTGAAGAATTTAAGGATTATCTTAATGAACATGGTGTTCCGGCTACAGTTAGGAGAAGCTTGGGACAGGACATATCCGGCGCTTGTGGGCAGCTTAGGCTGGAGACCGGAGCGAACTCTTAAGGAGGACATTAAAATATGAAGTTCATACATGTGGCTGACCTTCATCTGGGGAAGAATCTTAAGGGATTCTCGCTGGAAGAAGATCAGAAATACATTCTCGGCGAAATAGCGGAGCTTCTGAAAGCTGAGGAGGCTGACGCCATCGTTATATCCGGTGATGTTTACGATAAATCAGTTCCTGTTAACTGGGCGGCAAATGTTTTTAACGACTTCATCGTTGAAATTTCAGACATAGTGAAATATATATTCATTATAAGCGGGAACCACGATTCGGCTGATAGGATCGCGTTTGGCGGGGATATATTTAAGAAAGAAGGCATCTTCATCTCCGGGAACCTCGTTCCTTCGGATGGAAGTGACATATATAAGAAATTTACAGTGGATGACGAATACGGACCGGTGAACTTCTACCTGCTGCCTTTCATTAAACCCGTTAATGTGAGATCTTTCTACCCCGACGCGGAAATAGAATCATATGACGACGCTGTTAAAACAGTGGTGGATGATATGGATGTGGACGCGAACGGGAGGAATGTCCTGCTGGCGCATCAGTTCGTTACCGGAGGCGACCTCTCCGGTTCCGAAGAGAGAAGCGTTGGAGGCACTGAGAATGTAAGCGGGGAACTTTTCGGCGACTTCGATTATGTGGCGCTGGGACACCTGCATCTGGCTCAGAGTATAGGGAGGGACACTGTGAGATATGCAGGAAGCCCACTTAAATACTCTTTTAGCCGCGCTGAGCTCATAGATAAATCCGTTACGGAAGTAACTATGGGGCCGAAAGGCGAAATCGATATTTCTTTGCTGCCGCTAAAGCCGATGAGAGACATGATCCAGCTGCCGCCAGCTACGTTCAGCGAAGTAACATCTTCCGAATTCATGGATAGCTATGACACTAAGAATGACTTCTTTAAAATCATCCTTACCGACGATAAGCCTATCCCTGACGCGGCCAATATACTCCGCGAGTATTATCCCAATTATGTGGAGATAGTTTATCAGGGGATAGTGGACAGGCTTAAAGAAACCGGTGATTACCAGGCGCATGAGGAGAAGTCTCCAATGGAGATGTTCCGTGAGTTCTATAGTTTGAGAAATAATGGCGATATGTCTGACGAAGCCGCTTCGTATGTCGAAGGGCTCATCAGGGAAATCTGGAATGGAGGTGATGACTATGAGGCCGATTAAGCTCGTGATGTCTGCCTTCGGACCATTCTCCGGCGAGGAGACCGTGGATTTCTCCAAGCTCGGTAAATCCGGCATTTACCTAATAACAGGCGACACAGGATCAGGGAAAACTACTATATTCGACGCCATAACGTACGCGCTCTACGGGGCGGGGACCGGCAACAGAGATATTAAGGACATGCGGTGTAAATTCGCGGATCCTAAGGCTGTAACGTGCGTTAAGCTCTGGTTCGATGAAGGCGGAGCGGAATATTATATAGAGAGGACCCCCTCTTATGAGCGTAAGAAGCAAAGAGGAATCGGCACGACGACGCAGTCGGAGAAGGCTGAGCTGACCTGTCCTGATGGGACCGCCTACCATAAGTCTGCTGAAGTCAATGATAAGATCATGGAGATCACCCATATAGATAAAAACCAGTTCAGGATGATAGAGATGATCGCCCAGGGAGATTTCAGCTCCGTTCTTAACGCCGATACTAAGGACAGACAGGGCATACTGGAGAAGATATTCAGCACGCAGAATTATAATATCCTGCAAAGAAGACTTAAGGATGACCTTTCTAAGTCTGAAAGCGAGCTGGAGCTTAAGAAAAGTTCGCTTAGGGAGAAGGTCCATTCTATAGAGCTTTCTCCTGAACTCGCTGAGACAGTGCAGGAAGATGAATCAGAAGGAGCAGACTGGCAGTCGGACTCTGAAACCCAGTTATCAGAGGGGGAGCACCGGACACTCGCCGATATATACTATGATCTTAAGGATAGTGACGCTGCTATACTTAGTGGTAAAGCCGCTGAGTTCGCTCTTCGGCTGGCTGATATGGATGAAGATCGCGCTGAGAATGCCCGCGATGAAGTTAAGAAAATAGAAAGTTCTTTAGAGGCTGTAAATAGTCAGATAAGCCTGATGAACGAGATAAGCGGGCTAAAGAAAGAAATAGACGCGGATAAGATCACGCTTTCTATTAATAATCAGGCGGCTTCGGACGCTGACACTAAGCTTAAAGATGCTAATGACAGAAAGCCCGAGCGCGAGGGCTGGGTATCTAAAGCGGGTGCCCTCCAAGCGTCCATGGATGATTACAGGAAACTGGACTCATCTATATCTGAACTGAATAAAGCCGCGTCAGATATTAAGGATGCTGATAGCAGCCTGGCTTCCTGCCTTGAAAATATAGACAGAGCTGACAGGCGGAAGGCAGGTCTGGATAAAAGAATAGGCGAGCTGGATGGAGTGGATGATAAGATCCTGGCTAATTCTAAGAATCTGACAGAAGCGAAAGCTAAGAGGGATAGTCTGGACAGTCTGCTATCTCTGCTGTCTGAAAGGGAGAGTATTAGGCGTAAGCTCATATCGGCTAAAGCCGCCTTCGATAAAGCGGAACATGAGAAGGATGAGGCTGTCAGCCTGTACTCAGTTAAGAGGAGCGCTTTCCTGTCTGAACAGGCAGGTATTCTGGCCTGCGAGCTCGAGCAGGGAGAGCCCTGCCCTGTATGCGGATCCACAGAGCATCCGGATCCGGCGGAGAAGAGTGAGGGCGCTCCGACTGAAGCTGAGCTAAATAAGCTGGAAAAGGCTAAGAATGATAAGGAGAAAGCGTTCTCTAAGGCAGATAAAGACCTATCCAATCTTATAAATGACCTTAATAAAAAGCACGAAGACATTAAGAAAGCTGCGTTGGCTGACCCTATTAAAGAAATAACAGGGCAGATAGAGCTTAACGTCGATGGGGATTATTCCGCGTTAGCAGGCATCATAAAGCCGGTATCCGCTGACTTAGATGTCGAGATAAGAGGGCTTAATGACAGGGCTTTAGAACTTGGTGAAGATAAGAAAGAGCTGGAAGAAAGCCGGAGGCAGCTTCCAGACGTGGACGCTTTGCTGAGAAAGCTGAGGGAAGAAGAATCCGTTAAGAGGCAGGAGATAGCGTCGCTTCAGAGCAAACAGGAGTCATTGGCCGCGAATATAGATGAAATCAGGCGGGGCCTGGAGTTCGAGAGCAGCGCGGCCGCTCAGGCTGAAATCAAGAGGCTGGATGGTCTGGTTAAGGCTTTTGATAAGGATATCGATAAGCTGACCGAGGAGAAGAACCTGGCTGACAGGGAAGTTTCCAGGCTGGAAGGCGTAATTAAAGCGAAACAGAAGACTCTGGATGAGAAAACCGCTCAGGCTGGCGAGAACACGCCTTCTCTCAGTGAGCTCGCCGATAAACAGTGCGAGCTTAACTCTACGAGGACTAAGCTTAGCGGCGAGGCTGACGAGGCGGCTATAAGGGCTGCTTCGAACAGGAAGACCGGGCAGGGGATTAGAAACGGCCAGGAGGAGCTGGCTGAAGACTCAGAGAGATGGCAGATGATAAAGGTCCTGTCCGATACGGCGAACGCCCGCACAGCGTCCGATGAATCCGGTAAGATAAGTCTGGAAACGTATGTCCTTTCATATTATTTCGACCAGATCATAGAGTCGGCCAATACGCACATGGTAGGAATCACCGGCGGAAGATATCAGCTGGAGAGAAGCAGGAGAGCTAAGAACCGCTCATCGCAGACTGGTCTGGATCTGGATGTCATAGACATAAATGATCCCGACGACAGGAGATCAGTTTCCACGCTGTCAGGAGGAGAGACCTTCACGGCTTCCCTGTCACTGGCTCTGGGAGTTTCCGACTATATACAGGCAGAAGCCGGCGGCGTCAGGCTGGACACCATGTTCGTGGATGAGGGCTTCGGCACCCTGGACGATAAGGAGCTGGATGACGCTATAAACATGCTGGCTTCGCTATCCGATAATAACAGGCTCATAGGCATAATCTCCCATGTAGACAAACTCCGCGACAGGATAGATAATAAAATCGTGGTCGAGAAACAGGGGGACGGCACCAGCCACGTGAGACTGGAACTCAACAGCTGATCGAATAGGGGGATGAAATGGATAAGAAGAATATAGCAAAGGCATTACTGGTCGGAGCGCTCGCCGGAGCAGTCACGGGCATTTCCTTCGTAGCGGCTTCCATAATGGGCGAGATAAGCGAAGAAGAGTCCGAAGATAAGGCTGAGGAAGAAGCGGGCGAGGCGTCCGAAGATAAGTAGAAATCCGGAGAAAATAGGACCTTGAACAACTATAGAAATAAAAAATCTAATAAGGGTTTTAAGGATTTCGTAAAGGATCTTAAAGCCGGCTCTCTGAAACCTGTGATCCTCATATACGGAGAGGAGCAGTTCTTAGCCGAGTGGGCGGTAAAAGCCGTTAAGAGGAAGTACGTGAACGAGGCGACAGAGGTCATGGACTACGCTGTCATGGATGAAGAGCAGGAGCTTTCCGGTCTTCTGGAGAGCCTGCGGACCCTTCCCCTGATGTCAGAGAAGAGAGTGGTCTGGATCCGTAATTTCGAGCCTCTGACCGGTAAGAAAACTTCCGGATTCACATCTGATCTCCAGGATCAGCTCATAAGCTATATAGAGGACCCGAGCGAGGATTCCATAGCCATATTTTCATCTGAGAAGACGGATGGTAAGATCAAGCTCGTTAAAAGCCTTAAGAAATACGCCGGTGTCTACGAGTTCGGCCAGCTGACGCAGGCGGAGTTGGAAAGCTTCGCGTCTAAGAGGTTTAAGGCCGCAGGCCTAAGCTGCGGCAGGCAGTGCATGAACATGCTCATTAGTGAGACCGGGTATTTCAATAAAGAGAGTAAATACAGGCTTTACAGTTTCGCGAACGACTTGAGGAAGATCATAGCCTTAAGCGAGGGCGGCTCTGTCACTCCGACAGCCATAGAGTACGCGGTTAACGGGGACCGGGACAGCTTTATATTCGATTTACTAGATGGCATAAGCGGGAATAATAAGGCGGAAGCCTTCCAGATGATGAGCGACAGGCTTAAGGGGAATCCGAACGAGGCTATGCCGCTCATAGGATCTATAGTTTCTCAGATGGAACTCATGTATCAGATCAGGGAATTCGAGGATCCGGATTCCAGCCGGCCTATGAGGAGCCCGGCGCAGATCCACGATTACACCGGCCTTAACGAGTACAGGGTTAAGAAGGCCATGGGCTACGCGAACAGATATTCGCTTTCCAAACTTAAGCAGATGCTGCTGTCTATCTATGATGTGAACAGGCAGATCGTGACAGGGGAGCTGCCGGCTGAACTAGCTTTAGAACTCTTCATAGCCCAGATATAGCAAATATAAGACATAATAAAACGCGCCGCGTGAGAACGGGAATCCCGAAGGGTCCTGGCTCAGCGGCGTTTTTATATTGGCGGCAGAGCCTGCGAGGCCCACCGGCTATTCTTTGTTATTTATAATTCTCTATCAGCTCTCTCGCGCTCTTAACAGTGGTCTCGGTCACATGGTCTCCGCCGAGCAGCCTGGCTATTTCCTGCTCCTTCTCTGACTCGCCCAGTTTCAGCACGTGTGTATATGTGGAGTCAGAGTCGCTGTCCTTATAGATCATGTAGTTGGACGTCCCGGCCGCCGCGATCTGAGGCAGGTGAGTAATGCAGATGATCTGGTGCCTCCCTGATATCTCCCTGAGCTTCTTAGCTACGACAGACGCTGTGACTCCGCTGATTCCCGTGTCGATCTCATCGAAGATCATGCTGGATACGCGCGCGTCTTCTCCGGTGACGTTTCTGATTGCCAGCATTATACGGGATATCTCTCCCCCGGACGCTGTCTTAACGAGCGGTTTAAGCGGCTCTCCCTTATTAGTTGATATCATGATCTCGCACTCATCGCTTCCGTTCTGGCTTATGGCTGGGGCCTTACGCACCTGCATCTCCAGTTCGGCATCCTTAAAGTTGAGTTCCTTCAGCTCGTTTAGGATAGCCTGGCTCAGCTTACCCGCGTATCTGGTTCTAGCCTCCGTAAGTGCCTCAGCCTTCTCCCTGAGAACAGCCAGGGCAGCCTTACTGGCCTTATCCAGCGCTTCCTTCTCAGATGAGAAGTCCTCGGTCAGGGCCAGCTTCTTCTTAATGGTCTCCGCGTATTCCAGCACATCGCTGATTTCAGGTCCATACTTCTTCTTCAGGTCATCTATGCTGTTAAGCCTGGAAATGCTAGCATCCAGCTCGTCAGGCGAGAAAGACAGCATGTCGGAAAGCTCCTTCACGGAAGCTCCTATGTCCTGGGCGTCGTAATATACGCCGCTCCACCGCTCAGCCAACTGGCTTATCTCTTCAGAATACCTGGAAGCCTTATTAAGCTCCTCCAGTGCCTCTCCGATCATGGTGAGAACATTCGTTTCTCCATCATTAATAAGCTCTCCGGCAGTGTGCAGGGAATCGTATATCTTCTCGCTGTTTTTCATGAGCTCCACCGAATTAGAAAGCTCCTCATCCTCGCCGGGAACAGGGGCGACGGACTCTATCTCGCCGATCTGGAACCTGTAGACATTAGCGTTCCTGCGGCTCTCCTTCTCGTCAGCCACCAGTTTCTCCAGCGCCTTCCGCTTCTGCTTATAATCGTTATATGCCGCTGTGAAATCGTCCTTCAGTGGGGTGATCTCAGCCTTACCATAATCATCGACCAGCTTTATATGGTTATCCGGATCCAGCAAAGCCTGATTATCGTATTGGCCATGTATGGCAGCTATTTTAGAAGCTGCGGCAGCTACTTCAGCTACAGTGGCCAGCCTGCCGTTAAGCCTGCAAAGGTTCTTCCCGGCGGCGGTTATCTCTCTGGATATGACGTATTCTTCGCCGTCTACTGTCGCTGTCAAGCCTACTATGGCCTTAGCGCAGCCGTGTCTTATAAATGAGGAGTCGGCCCGGCTCCCGAGCACCAGGCTCACGGCTTCTATTATTATGGATTTACCGGCTCCGGTCTCTCCGGTTATTATATTGAGGCCTTCGTCGAAATCTATCTCCGCGTCCTTAATAATGGCGAAATCTTTAATGCTGATGTGATCTATCATTAGTTGAAAATCTCCGTCTCAGAGAATGTTACTTAGCAAATTGGGACCGGAAACTGCGCTTCCGCGGCTTGCGGACGATTCACGTTTCGGGTGCCTGAAAATATAGAATAATTATATCATTTACAGGCTGAAAAAGGAAACGAACATGGAAAATAATCCCAGTTAGGTAACGTCCTATAAGTAGACGAACGTATGTTTTTATGATATACTAAATTTCTATGTACAGTCAATGATTTAAGACTAGAAAAGAGGCAGAAATGAGGATACTCGGAATAGATCCGGGTTATGCCATAATGGGATGGGCTGTGCTCGATTATAAGGGCAACCACTTTACGAGCATAGACTACGGTTCAGTAACGACAGACGCGAAGACACCTATGCCGTACAGGCTGCAGCACCTGTACACAGAACTTTGCGCCGTTATAGAGAAATATCATCCGGAGGAGGCTTCTATAGAGGAGCTTTTCTACCATAGTAACGCTAAGACGGTAATACACGTAGGTGAAGCCAGAGGCGTCGCTGTTCTGGCCTGCGTGAATAACGGGCTCACAGTTAACGAATATACGCCGCTCCAGATAAAACAGGCCCTGGTCGGATATGGCCGCGCTGAGAAGAAGCAGGTGCAGGCCATGGTTAAGGCCATACTTAACCTGGACGCTGTTCCTAAGCCGGACGATACGGCTGACGCCGTAGCCGCCGCTATCTGTCACGGACACGCTTCAGGTAACAGGCTGAGGATAGATAACAGGATGAGATAAGGCAGAGCCTCTAATGCGCTTAAGGCAGGAGTCGGGCTGGCAGAGCCGGATGCCTGGGATGGGCTTTGCTGAATGATTAGCTGAGTAAATATTAGTTGAGTAAATATTATAAGAGATATAATGATTAGATTTCTTAAGGGAAGATTTTACCCATCTATAGATGGGACTACGATAATAGAGACGGCCGCGGGGATAGGTTTTCTCGTTACCATAGCCGCCAATTCACCGCTTTATAAGCATTTCGAAGGCGAGGAAGTTAAGGTCTATACACACATGATCGTAAGGGAGGACGATATGAGCCTCTACGGATTCAGCAGCATGGACGAGCTAGACCTTTTCCGCCTGCTGATCACTGTTAACGGTGTCGGCGCTAAGGCAGGTATGGCGATCATGAGTATACTGCCGGCTGACGAGCTGAAACACGCCATAGCTAAGGGGGACGCTAAGACCATAGCTAAGGCCCAGGGTGTAGGTAAGAGGACATCCGAGAGAGTGATACTGGAGCTTAAGGATAAGGTGGATGACCCGCTGACTGACGAGGGCGACATTATGCCTGAGGAAGTGTCATTCGTCATGACGGACGAGAGGAGCCAGGCTATAGAAGCTCTCATGGCTCTGGGTTATGGAAGAGAAGAAGCCGAGGAAGCCGTTGGCAGAGTTCAGGGCGATGACCTCAGCGTAGAAGAATACATCACTTTAGCGCTTAAGAGGAAATAAGCAGGGAGCAGTTGATGAGTGAAGATCAGAAAATAACCCAGGCGTCTAAGAAGCCGGGGGAGGAAGTCTCGGAAGTCGGGCTGAGGCCTAAGACTCTGGACGAATTCATAGGTCAGAGTGAGGTTAAGGAGAATCTTAAGATATTCATAGAAGCGGCGAGGATGAGGAATGAGCCTCTGGATCACGTTCTTTTCTATGGCCCACCGGGACTGGGTAAGACCACGCTGGCTGAGATAATCGCTAACGAGCTGGGCGTGGATATTAAGATAACGTCGGGACCTGCCATAGAGAGGGCTGGTGACCTGGCCGCTATACTGACTAACCTCAGCGATAACGATGTCTTCTTCATAGATGAGATCCACAGGCTGAACAGGACCGTCGAGGAAGTCCTTTACTCCGCTATGGAGGATTACGCCCTGGATATAGTGATAGGTAAGGGACCGTCAGCCCGCTCCATCAGGCTTGATATAGCTAAATTCACGCTCATAGGAGCTACGACGAGGGCGGGAGCCTTATCCGCTCCTCTTAGAGACAGGTTCGGTGTGCTCGATAAGTTCGAGATGTATAAGCCCTCGGAGTTGGCTCAGATCATTAAGAGATCCGCAGGACTTCTCGGCGTCGATATAGACGATGAGGCTCTGGATATTATGTCCAAGTGCTCCAGGGGAACGCCGAGAATAGCGAACAGGCTGTTAAAGAGGGTCAGGGACTTCGCCATGGTTAAGGGCGACACTGTGATAACTAAGGATGTCACTAAACTGGCCATGAAAGCATTAGGAATTGATGATTTAGGCCTGGAAAGGCTTGACAGGGAGATCCTGGACTGTATCATAGAGAGGTTCGACGGAGGTCCGGTCGGCATAGACACCATAGCCGCGTCCATCGGCGAGGACAGAACTACCATAGAAGACGCTCACGAGCCGTACATGATCCAGTCAGGCCTTCTGTTCAGGACGCCTAAGGGAAGAATGGTCACCAGGCTTGGATATGAGCATATGCATAAGCCATTCCCATTCCAGAATGACAGCGCTGAGAGGAAGCAGGCCGGAAGAGCTCAGGATGATGTCCTGGCCGAACAGATCTCTTTCGATGACGAAGACTAGTATTTTCGGGAGAATTATATGAAATTAGAAGATTTTGATTATGAGCTTCCTAAGGAGCTTATAGCCCAGGAGCCTTGCGAGCAGAGAGACGCCTGCAGGCTCATGGTATTGAACAGGGAAGCCGGAACTATAGAACATAAACATTTCCACGATATCATAGACTATCTGAAGCCGGGCGACTGCCTGGTAATGAACGACTCTAAGGTCATTCCTGCCAGACTGTTCGGCGTTAAGGATGTTACGGGAGCTAAGATAGAATTTCTGTTAAGTAAGAAGATAGAAGGCGATAAATGGGAGACACTCGTAAGGCCTGGTAAACGGCTGAAGCCGGGAGACAGCGTGAGTTTCGGAGAAGGCCGTCTTAAGGCTGAGATCCTGGACTACGGCTCAGAAGGAACGAGGATAGTTGAGTTCCATTCCGAGGATCCGAATTCCACTGTAAACGATGAGCTTTACGAGATAGGTAAGATGCCTCTCCCGCCTTACATAGAGCGCGCCGCTGAGGACGAGGACAGGGACATGTACCAGACAGTCTACTGTAAGAACGAAGGTTCTGTAGCGGCTCCTACGGCAGGCCTCCACTTCACAGAGGAACTGCTGGAGGAAGCTAAGGCTAAGGGCGTCAAGCTGGCATATGTCACGCTCCATGTCGGTATCGGAACGTTCAGACCTGTGAAGACGGAGAACATAGAAGACCACCAGATGCATTTCGAGGAATATTCTGTCAGCCAAGAGACAGCAGATATCATAAATGATACCATTAAGGCGGGCGGCCGCGTCATCTCTGTTGGAACTACATCCACCCGTACCATGGAAAGCGCCGCTTATTTCGATGAAGAAGCGGGAAGATACATGATTAAGGCCGGCTCTGACGACACGGGCATCTTCATTTATCCGGGCTATAAATATAAGCTGGTAGACGCTCTCATAACGAATTTCCATCTTCCTAAGTCCACACTGATCATGCTCGTTTCAGCCCTCTACGACCGGGAGAAGATACTGGAAGCGTATAACGAAGCTGTGAAGGAGAAATACAGATTCTTCTCATACGGCGACGCTATGTTTATATATTAAGCTCAGCTTTATACAGCAAAGCCTTTCCGGAATGCTCTCGCGATTTTAAGATATATATTTATCTTAAAATCAGGATGAGACCGGGCAGGGATGGCTTTGCTGGCTATAAAACTTAGAAAGGCGAATTTATTTTATGAAAGCACCTGTAACATATGAACTTATCCATAAAGACGCTAAGACTGGGGCCAGGCGCGGCGTTATCCATACACCGCACGGCGACATACAGACTCCTGTCTTCATGCCGGTCGGCACTCAGGCGGCCGTTAAGGGCATGCTGCCGGAACAGGTTAAGGATATGGGGGCGGATATCATACTCGCTAACACATATCACCTGTGGATGAGGCCGGGTCATAATCTGATTAAGGATGCTGGCGGACTCCATAAATACATGAACTGGGATAGAGCCATACTCACTGACAGCGGCGGCTTCCAGGTATTTTCCCTCGGTAAGCTGAGGAAGATCACTGAGGAAGGCGTGAAGTTCCAGAGCCATATAGACGGTTCCAGGCATTTCCTGACACCTGAGAAGGCCATAGAGATCCAGGAAGCTCTGGGTTCGGATATCATGATGTCACTGGACGAGTGCGCTCCTTATCCGGCGGACAGAGCTTATATTAAGGACTCTATGGAGAGGACTTGCAGGTGGATCCAGAGATGTAAAGACGCCCAGAAATACCCGGAGAAACAGGCTTTGTTCGGGATCATGCAGGGCGGTATGTATAAGGACCTGAGGAAGGAGTCCGCTGAGAGGATAGTCGATATGGACCTGCCTGGGTATTCCATCGGAGGACTCTCTGTCGGCGAGCCTAAGGAGCTCATGCTGGACATCATGGATGACTGCGTCGACAGGCTGCCTGAAGAGAAGCCTCGCTACCTCATGGGAGTCGGAACGCCTGATTACCTGTTCGAAGCTGTGGAGCGCGGCATAGACATGTGCGACTGCGTGGAGCCGACCAGGATAGCCCGCCATGGCATAGCCACGACATCAGAAGGCAGGATAAATATTAAAAACGCTAAGTACGAGAGGGACTTCACGCCTCTCGATCACGAGTGCCATTGCTACACATGCACCCATTATAGCCGCGCTTACATCAGACATATGATAAAGGCCGGCGAGATGATGGGAGGCATGCTGCTCACCACTCATAACCTTTATTTCTTGATAAACATGATGAGAAACATCAGGAAAGCCATAGAAGAAGACAGATTCTCAGAATATAAGCAGGAGTTCTATGAAAAATACTATCACGACTGAACAGCTTGACGAGATAGCGGCTTCCGTTTCCGAAAACGGCGTCTGCCGTTGGAAGGGAATCTGCGGCGGCTGCCTATACCAGGGCTATGACTACAGCGAGCAGCTGGCTATTAAGGAAAAGGAAGTCAGAGACCTTATGGCTGAAGCCGGCATTAGACCTGGAGTTTTCGAACATATCCAGCCTTCACCGGATAACGCCCAGCTCCACTACAGGAATAAGATGGAGTACACGTTCGGAGACATGTATAAGGGCGGTGAGCTTTGCTTAGGACTGCACAGGAAGAAACAGTTCATGTCTGTAGTGACCACAGATGACTGCATGCTCGTTCACCCCGACTTTAATGTCATACTCCGTGGAACCCTTGATTTCGCTAGGGAGCACGGCTATGAGAAGTATAATAAGAAGTCGCATACAGGCCTGCTCAGGAACCTGATCATTAGGCGGGGCGTGAGGACGCGCGAGCTCCTGGTGAGCATCGTTACGTCATCTGACGGCGACTTCGACGAGCAGGCGTTCGTGGACAAGCTCCACGGTTTAGAGCTTGAGAATACGATAGTCGGGATCAGCAGGACATTTAACGATAATATCGCCGACCGGGTCACTGTCGATGGGCTTAAGGTCCTGGAAGGCCGCGATTATTATATGGAGGAAATCTGCGGGCTTAAGTTTAAGGTGAAGCTCTTCGCTTTCTTCCAGACGAATGTCGAAGCTGTGGAGAAGCTGTACATAGACGCGGTTTCGCTACTGGATGATTTCGGCGATAAGAACGTTTTCGACCTCTATTGCGGGACCGGCACCATAAGCCAGATAATGGCTGGGAAGGCCGCCCACGTGACCGGGATAGAGATTGTGGAAGACAGCGTGGAAGCAGCCAGGAAAAACGTAGAGCTTAACGGTATACATAACTGTGATTTCATCTGCGGCGATGTGTTCGAAACTCTATCCGGGCTGGACGAGAAGCCAGACGTCATAGTCGCTGACCCGCCGAGAGTCGGGATCGGTGTCGACGCCGTGACTAAGATCGCTTCATACGGCATTCCTCAGATAGTCTACATCTCCTGCAATCCGGTCTCATTAGCAAAGGACTTGGCTGCTTTCCAGTCCCTGGGCTACAGAGTCACATACATGAAGCCATACGATAATTTCAAATTCACTAAACATATTGAAGCCGTAACCCTGCTGTCGCGAGCGAAGTGAAGCGAGAGCAGAGGTACGTCTCATGCGAGGCTGACCTGAGAGAGCGAGCGGAACGCG
Source organism: Eubacteriales bacterium (assembly GCA_029009055.1). Lineage (GTDB taxonomy): Bacteria > Bacillota > Clostridia > Peptostreptococcales > Anaerovoracaceae > Aminicella. Next base: position 30,762 of record JAQXJR010000032.1, read on the forward strand.
AAGGTCGATCAGCAGACAGCTACCGCTGAAGCCGTAACCCTGCTGTCGCGAGCGAAGTGAAGCGAAAGCAGAGGTACGTCTCATGCGCTTGCGATAGGAATAGTATTTCTAGTATATGGCATCTATCAGGATATTAATGGACGGAAGAAATAATATAAGAAATATATGACATTTGATTTGATTTTATGGCACTCGGATACCCTCCGGATGCCTTTTATTATGTCTAAAAACTCTATTCCAATTTTCAATATTAGATTGCTTGACATGAGTCTGAAGTTATATTAATATAACCATAGTTAGAATATACTAACTTATAAAATAAAGATACAAAACCATATTTAATTATTAGGAGGATAATCATAATGAGTAAGGTAGCGATCGTATATTGGAGCGGCACAGGTAATACGGAAGCTATGGCGGAAGCCGCGGCGGATGGCGCCAGAGCAGCTGGAGCTGATGTGGACGTAATTACAGCCGGAGATTTCAGCGCGGCTAAGGCGGGCGATTATACCGGTATAGCATTCGGCTGCCCGGCTATGGGAGCGGAAGTCCTCGAGGAGACAGAATTCCAGCCGATGTGGGATGAAGTGAAAGGTCAACTAGGCGGTAAGAAAGTCGCTCTGTTCGGCTCATGGGGCTGGGGTAATGGAGCCTGGATGCAGGAATGGGAGGAAGACGCGGAGAGCGTCGGCATCAACCTCGCCTGTGAAAGTGTTATCTGCTGCGATGCCCCAGACGATGAAGTTAAGGGCGAGATGAAAGAACTTGGAGCCGCGGTAGCGCAGTAAAATGCCATGTCAGAAGATACGATCATAAGATTTTGCTCTCCGACATTAGTCGGCATTAAGACCGGCAATCTATTCTCCTGTTTTTTTAAGTCTGAGGATGAACTGTTGGATGAGATTCGGAGATATAACCGCAGGCTGCACGCTAAGGGCGTAGTCCTTCTGCCACTGAATTTCGATGCCCGCACTGGGCGCGGCTTGATATACGTGTTTCGGCCATGCCGTTTGAAGAATGATCTAGCAAAGCGGGACGCGCTGGACCTTCTGGAGGAGTGCGGATATTCCTGCGGTTCGCCGGCTGAATGCCTACGAGATCTTATGCGTCGTATCCGTAACGGAAATGAATTCCCTCATGAGATCGGGCTCTTCCTCAGTTATCCTGTCTCAGATGTGAGGGGATTCATCCGCTGTCACGCTTCCGGCGAGAAATGCTGCGGTGCATGGAAGGTCTATGGTGATGAACGCGCCGCGAAGGAGGCGTTTCGCAGATATCGTAAATGCGAAGAATGTATGGCTAGGGAGCTGGCTAACGGAACAGCGCTTGAAAAACTGACAGTAAGCAGCTAAGACGTTTTGACATAGGAGGGTTTGAAATTTAGTTAAACTAAATTTAATACTTAAAATTTGCGTATTTAAAATTTTCTGCTTTTTCGATATTGCGATGGGAGAGAGTGTGAAGTAATCTCTGTAAACACGCATTGAGCAGTAAGCCTTCCATGGTACAATTTAAAGACCATGGAGGGCTTTTATCATGTCTAAAGAAAAAGATGTCTACCACGTAAAACCACTGAATGAAAACAAGAAAAATATCATTCAGGCGCTGATCGATGAATACGATATCGAGACAGCTGATGATATCCAGGAAGCTCTAAAGGATCTCTTAGGAGGTACCATCAAATCAATGATGGAGGCAGAAATGGACGAACATCTTGGTTATCAGAAAAATGAACGTAGTGATAATCCTAATTATCGCAACGGAACCAAGAGAAAAACAGTTCGCAGTAATTATGGAGAATTCCAGATTGATGTTCCACAAGACAGGGACAGCAGCTTTGAGCCAAATGTCGTAAAAAGCGTCAGAAAGATATTTCGGAAATCGACCAAAAAAAATCATATCTATGTATGCTCGTGGAATGACTACCCGCCAGATATCAGACCAGATTGAAGAGATCTATGGATTCGAGTGCAGCGAAGGCTTCATTTCCGATGTGACCGATAAATTGCTCCATGATATAGAAGATTGGCAAGACCGGCCGCTTGACCGTGTCTATCCGATACTTTTCATCGATGCGGTCCATTTTTCGTAAACGGTAAATAACCCGTGGATTTCAATACGCTGATCCGGCAGATAAAATAGTTCGAGAGAGTGAAAAAGCTCCCTCGGACTTTTTCTTTATGTGGAGGATAACGTATGAATGAGAGGATGAAAGAAAAATACAGTGA